>NZ_FWZV01000001.1:0-591478 GCF_900177315.1 Pseudomonas sp. LAMO17WK12:I1
CTTTTAGTGAAGTTGCCAGAAAGCCAATCAGCTACCAGCTTGATTCTTTGATTCATGGGGGACTCTTGGTTCCAGGGCATGATCAGTTACCTCCTGATCATGCGTATTAGCCTGTAAACCATGTCCCCGGTTAGAAATGTAAACGATGTCCCCGGTTTGTACCCGCCTGACCCCCCCCCTCTTTTACACAATGCCGCCCATCGAGGCGGCTATTTGTGCGTCTTTACCCACAGGTTCAAGCCGCCGTACGGATCGGCATTGATGAGTTCGCATAATTCGCAGGGATTAACGTGACGTTCGGGAAATAAAACAGGAAACTCATCGCCTTTATTCCCCGTCAGTCAAACGCACTTTGGAAGGACGCGACAACATGATTGGAAAACCGACGCGCCTGCTGTTGGCGAGCCTCTCGATACTCATGAGTACCGGCGCCTGGGCCGACTTTACCGCCACCCCCAGCGAAGCCCGGGCCATCGCCAAGGAAGCCTACCTGTATGGCTACCCGGTTGTGGAGATGTACAAGACGCTCTACACCCAGGCCGTCGACAAGGGCGGTGCCAACTTCAAGGCACCGTTCAACCACATCGGCAACACTGCCCAGATCGTCACTCCCAAGGACACCGCCTTCGCCACCCCGAACCTGGACACGCCCTACTCCTTCGTCTGGCTGGACCTGCGCAGCGAGCCCCAGGTCCTGACACTGCCCAGGATCGAAGACAACCGTTATTACTCGGTGCAGTTGATCGATCTCTACACGCAGAACATCGCCTACCTGGGCACCCGCAGCACCGGCAACAACGGCGGCCACTACATGATCGCCGGCCCTGACTGGAAAGGTCAGCAGCCGGTCAACGTGGACCGGGTGGTGTACAGCGAAAGCAACATCGCCTACGCCCTCTACCGTACGCAGTTGTTCGACGAGAAGGACCTGAACAAGGTCAAGCAGATCCAGAACGGCTACAAAGTGCAGTCACTGAGCAGCTACGTGAAGCAAGCCGCGCCGGCCAAGGCTCCGAAAGTGGAGTGGCCCAAGCCCATGGCGACCATGACCGAAGGCCCGCAACTGTTTCGCTACCTGAACTTCATGCTGGCCTTCGCCGCGCCCCAGGACAGCGAGAAAGACCTGCTGGCGCGCTTCGCCAAGATCGGTATCGCCCCAGGCGCGCCCTTCAAGGTCAAGGCGTTGACCGCTGAACAGCGCAAGGCCCTGGAAGACGGTATCTCCGATGCCCGTGCCGAGTTTGCCGCGTTCAAAAAGGACAAGGTCGACACGCATCAGGTCTCCAGTGCCGATTTGTACGGCAGCCGCGACCACCTGAACAACAATTACCTGTACCGCTACGCCGGTGCGGACATGGGGGTTTTCGGTAACTCCGGCGATGAGGTCGCGTACCTGAGCTACGTCATCGACAGCGAGGGCAAGCCTGCCAACGGCGCACGCCACAGCTACACCGTGCATTTCGCCAAGGACCAGTTGCCACCGGCCGATGCGTTCTGGTCGCTGACCATGTACGACGCCAAGACCAAGCAACTGGTGCCCAACCACAAGAAACGCTACCTGATCAACTCGCACATGCTGTCCGGCCTCAAGCGCGACGCCGATGGCGGCCTGACCCTGGCCCTGCAGCACCACGAGCCGCCTAAAGCCGAGCAGAGCAACTGGTTGCCGGCCCCACCCGGTCCGTTCTACGCAATCCTGCGGATTTACCTGCCCACGCCTGAGGTGGGTAACGGCCAGTGGAAGCTGCCGCCGTTGACGCCGCTTAAGTAACACCACGTGCCCGGTCGCCGCAGGGCTGGACCGGGCCAGTCCTACCGCGAGCCCTACCCCCTACTACCGCTGGTTTATCAACCCGTAAAACAGGTAATGTGCGCGCGATTGCCTACGGAGTTGCACTGCACATGACTTGCTGGAATGTCCTCGGCCTGGCCCCGGATGCCGATAGCCGCGCGATCAAGCGCCAATACGCCGCCCTGCTGAAGAAAACCCGGCCGGATGATGACCCCGAGGGTTTCCAGCGCCTGCGCGAAGCCTATGAGGCCGCACTGGCGTGGAGCCAGAGCCTGCAGGAAGTCGACGAAGTGATCATCGACATCCGGGGCGACAGCCTTGCCGACCACTACCAGGCGGCCATGGCCCATGGCAATGCGCTGCACTTTGAAATCCAGCTGTTGTTGCGCGACATCGAGGGGCATCTCAACCCCGAAGACACCCGCTGGGCCTTTGAAACCTTCAACTGGCTGACGGCCTGGCAGCGCCTGGAGTTGCCCGGCGAGCTGATCGAAAGACTCGAGCGCAAGCACCGCAGCGCCTTGCAGCAACCCTTGCGCCAGGCCCTTGAGCAAAAGGACGAGGCTGCGTTCCTGGCTGCCTATGCCGCGCGCTCCGAGCATCCCTGGGTGAACAATCACCCGCATGCCGAGTGGTTCAACCAATGGCTGGCCCGCCTGCTTGCGCAGAGTCACTACTGGTCGAGCGCGGTGTTCGACGCGGTGTGCGCCGGCCAGCACTGGCATGGCGGCGCCGGTCATGACTGCCCGGCGGGGGATTGGGCGCGGCTGTTGCAACGCCAGCAAGGCCCGGTCTTCATGGCACGTCAACGGGCACTGGCCACTGAAGCGCCCAACAGCCCGCAACAACGTGCCGCCCGGCTGCTATTGGCACCGATGAGCCTGGGGCAGCGCCGTGCCTTCGCCCAACGCTTCGATGAACATGACTGGAAAGCTTGCCAGGCACTCAGCGCAGATATCTACGCCGACCATGTGGCCGAAGCCGAAGCGATGCCCGGCGGTACCGTGTATTTCTGGCAAGGCTGGGACACGACCATGGACACCTGGCCCTGGATTGTCGCACTGGTGTTGAGCTGCCTGGTGGGCGTGCTGGTGAATGCCGAGCCCCTGGCCGGCAATGTGCTGCCGACCTTGGGCTACGGCCTGCTGTGGGCGTTGAGCGCCGTGATAGGCGCGGGATTGGCTTGGCAGGTCTGGCGCCCGCTGGCTCATCAGTACCGCGTGCTCGATGAACGATTCAGTGAGCGCCTGCCGCGCTGGTTCAGCCCTACTCACCTGCCGTTGCTGCCGATACGGGACCTGCTGCCAGGGCTGATCCTTGCCGCAGCGCTGGGTTACGCGTTCGGCCCGTTTGCCAGCCTGGCGCTGGTCGCGACCCTGGCGGTTACCGGCGTCATCAAGCGGCCCTTCATGAACAGCCACACCCCCTGGACCGCCCGCCACCCACGCTGGACGGCCCTGGGCATGGTGCTGTTGGTCACCAGTGGGATTGTGCTGTACGCCGGCTTGACGGTGCTCGACAACCAGCAACACGTGACCCGTAATCAGGGCCTGCAACAGTGGCCCGAACGCCTGTGCAGCCGCATGCCTCGCACCGCCCCCGACTGTCAGGCGCCCGCCACCCAGGCACAGTGGTATGGCCAGGAGGCCGCGCAATGAATCCGAAATGGTTGTTACCCATCAGCCTGGTATTGGGCCTGGGATTGCTCGGTGTGGCCGGCGCCACCAAACCGCTGCAACGCGTGCAATTATGGCTCGACCAACGGGACAGCCCTGCCACCGCGACGGCCAGCGCACTGGCGCCGATCATTGACTGCGTGAACCGCATTGATCGCGATACGCGCCTGGCGTACTACCGTATGCGTTCGACACAGCCCGAAGCGCCCACCCAGGATAAGTTTGGCGACCGTGACGAGCCCGAGCCACGCCTTATCCAGGCGGCGGTCTGTTCGCAGCTGTACACACTCAAACTAGAGCGCCAGCAGCCCGGAAGCCACCTCGGTACTCTCGCCACGGTGTATGCCGACAAGCTGAATAAATTCACCTCGCTGGCGGACATGGTTGACCCGATACAAACCGAAGGTATGCCGTCGAACATGCGCCAGTTTGTGGCGCAGGCCATGAACAAGAGTCTGGAAGGGAAACTGGCTCAGCGGGGCGAAGAATACCTGAGGGCATCCGCCGAGTTACGCACCCAGTTGGAAAACGAAGACATCCATCTGCGTCCGGTACAACTGGCGCGAATCGAATCGCGCTTCGGCCGGGACCTGCATTGGCACCTGCTCAACCATATGATCGCGGCTCGCCAGGCGATGAACCAGATTGACCAGGGTGTACGCGACGCCAGCCTGACGCCCCAGCAACTGCTCAGTTTGACCGAGACGCTGCAACAGGCCAGCGATGCCAGCAAGGCCTTCCTGGTTAAAATGCCACGCAGCAAACGGGAGGATGAGGCTACTCACCTCTGGTATGCCACCCGCTCGTCAGCCGACGCGTACCTCCAGGCGTTGCGTACCCTGCATCGGGACTGGCGGGAACACGCCTCGCCGCAGCAACTGAGTGATGACTACTACCTCATCACCCGTCGCTACGACGCCCTGCTCAGCTACTACAACAAACCCGCCAGGAATGCGTTCTAGTCCCTAGTGTTTTTTCAGCTTCACATACGACTGATGCAGGTCCGACGCCCAGCCATCGATCACGCCTTTCACGTCATCGGCCTTCATCACCTGCGAGTCGTTGGACAGCGGCTTGCCCGTGCCCTTGCGCACCACTTGGGCGAGCACCTTGCCGTTGGCGCCGTCGAGGAACTGCGCCTCGGTGCCCAGGGTGGTTTCCTGGTCGCGGATGCCGGTGCCGGTACTCACCGCTGCCGCCACCAGGGCCACCGGCACGAATTCATAGGGTTTGAGGCCTTCGGTCTTGCTGCTGACGGCGGTGATCGCCGCACGTACCACCATCACACCGGGACCGGGCCCGTTGGCCAGGGGCAGTGATTTGCCCAGCTCACGCTTGAGCGCCTGGTTGAAGTAGGTGTTGATACCATTGAGGGTGCTTTCGGGGATTTTCGTGGTGGCCTGGGGCTTGGGGTAGAACTGCGTCGGTTCGATATACACCGCGGTATAGCGGCTCAGGTCGAGTTGGGGGTCTACCCAGCGCATCACCTCGACCCCCGAAGGCGACTTGGCTTCCTTGAGTTGGCTGTAGTCGGACAGAAAGCCTGAATACTCGTCCGGTTGGGTGACCTTGCTGGCGCAGCCGGCCATTGCGATGGAGGCCACGCACAGCGTACTGATCATTAGCCTTAGTTTCATCATTGAACTCCCTGGCGATCATCATCGAAACATGGAGCTGTAGGTATAGCCAATCCTGGGCAAAAAATGCGTATTTCCACCCAGTGTTTGACACACCGGCGTCCCCCATCGACGTTGCGCGAAGCGGGAGCCCCTCAGCCGCGTTCGCGCGGAATCAGACTCTGCAACTGCGAGGCCAGGAAATTGGCGTCGAAGCCAAAGGTGTCCGGGTCTTTGAGGCCATTGGTTTTCTTCCACAGCCAGTCGTTTTTGTCGGCCGGCAGCACCAGCGACACGCTGCCGTGGCGGGCAGCGGTCAAGCCCATCACCGAGAGCGAGATCACGCCGCCCACGCCCATGACTTCAGGCACGAACTCCACGGTCTTGCCGGTGATCTGCACCAGCAGCTTTTCGGTCTTGAAGGTCGAGGTCTCCACCGGCACGCCCGGCCCGCTGGCGACATAGGCTTCACGGTGCACCTCCAGCAGGCCGACAGTCTTGACCGGCTCCAGCCATTGCTCGATCTGCCCGAACAGCTCGTCGAGCTTGTGCGTCCAGCGCGCCGACTGCACATCGAACTGTTGCTTCTTGTGCGCTTCGCTATCGGCGTAATGACGAAGCATCTCGCCCAGTTGCTGTACATCGTCCATTGCGGATTTCCTTGGGTGTGCCAGGTTGCGATGCCGGATCATGGCAGATGCGGCCACTCACCGTACGATTAACGCTGACAGGCCTGTGGGCGTGCCTGTCGACTGATCCGCTGTAATGAGCTTTTTCTGAGCCTGTTTTGTTTTTCCCGCGTTTCCTACAGTGCCCGCCACTTGGAACCGTGGGAGGACTGAGCATGAGCACAGCAACAACCGGGCAGGCCTATAACTATAAAGTCGTCCGTCAATTCGTGATCGCCACCCTTGTGTGGGGCGTGGTGGGCATGGCCATGGGCGTGTGGATCGCCTCGCAACTGGTCTGGCCGCAGATGAACCTGGACCTGCCCTGGACCACGTTCGGCCGGTTGCGGCCTTTGCACACCAGCCTGGTGATCTTTGGCTTCGCCGGCAGTGCGCAATTTGCCGCCAGTTACTATGCGGTGCAAAGGACCTGCCAGGTGCGCCTGTTTTCCGACCGCCTGGCTGCGTTTACCTTCTGGGGCTGGCAGTCGGTGATCGTGATCATGCTGGTCAGCCTGCCCCTGGGCTACACCACCACCAAGGAATACGCCGAGATCGAGTTTTCCGGCGCGGTGTGGATGACCGTGGTGTGGGTGGCCTACGCCATTGTGTTCTTCACCACGGTGGTAAGGCGCAAGACCCAACATATCTACGTGGGCAACTGGTTTTTCGGCGCGTTTATCCTGGTGATCGCCATGTTGCACGTGGTCAATCACCTGGCGATCCCGGTGGATTGGTTCAAGTCCTACCCGGTGTATTCCGGCGCGACCGATGCCATGGTGCAGTGGTGGTACGGGCATAACGCCGTGGGCTTTTTCCTGACCACCGGTTTCCTGGGGATGATGTATTACTTCGTGCCCAAGCAGGTGGGCCGGCCGGTGTACTCCTATCGCCTGTCCATCGTGCACTTCTGGGCGCTGATCACCCTGTACATCTGGGCCGGCCCGCACCATTTGCACTACACCGCCTTGCCCGATTGGGCGCAGTCACTGGGCATGGCGATGTCGCTGATCCTGCTGGCCCCGAGCTGGGGCGGCATGATCAACGGCATGATGACCTTGTCGGGGGCCTGGCATCAGTTGCGCACCGACCCGATCCTGCGTTTCCTGGTGCTGTCCCTGGCGTTCTATGGCATGTCGACCTTCGAAGGCCCGATGATGGCGATCAAGACCGTCAACGCCCTCTCCCACTACACCGACTGGACCATCGGCCACGTACACGCCGGCGCCCTGGGCTGGGTGGCGATGATCACCTTTGGCTCGCTGTACCACATGATCCCCAAGGTCTTCGGCCGCGAGCAGATGCACAGCGTGGCGCTGATCAACCTGCACTTCTGGCTGGCGACCATCGGCACGGTGCTGTACATCGCCTCGATGTGGGTCAACGGCATTACCCAAGGCCTGATGTGGCGAGCGGTGAACGACGACGGCACCCTCACCTACTCGTTTGTCGAAGCCTTGCAGGCCAGCCATCCGGGGTTTGTGGTGCGGTTTGCCGGCGGCGTGTTTTTCCTCACGGGCATGTTGCTGATGGCCTACAACACGTGGCGCACGGTGCGGGTCGCAGACTTGAGCGTGGCCCGGCTCGATGCGCGGATCGCCTGATATGTGGAGCGTGCTGATCGTGGTGTGCCT
Organism: Pseudomonas sp. LAMO17WK12:I1; assembly: GCF_900177315.1. Lineage (NCBI taxonomy): Bacteria > Pseudomonadati > Pseudomonadota > Gammaproteobacteria > Pseudomonadales > Pseudomonadaceae > Pseudomonas > Pseudomonas sp. LAMO17WK12:I1. The sequence goes on from NZ_FWZV01000001.1 coordinate 7,387, forward strand.
GTACGCTGCGGTGGAGTATTGCCTGCGCGGGCAGACCGAGACGAGCCTGGACGAAGCCAGCATGTTGCCGTTCGCCGACGACCCGGAGGTGGCGCGGCGCGTGGAGCAGGCCACGGGTAAACCCATCCACGCCATTGCCGCGGAGCAACCCCGGCCGGGATGGGTCAACCTGGACATGTGAAACTGCTCCGGTCATTTGGCGGGTAACTGCGTATGACTATTCAGCGGCCGATGGGTAAGGTGAAGCGACTTTCCCTGTCAGGAGCATCGCATGCGCACCATCGGCCTTATCGGCGGCATGAGCTGGGAGTCCAGCGCCGAGTACTACCGCATCATCAATCAGCGCGTGCGTGACCAGCTCGGCCCGCTGCGCTCGGCCCAGGTGTTGATGTACAGCGTGGACTTCGGCCCGGTGGAACAGGCCCAGCACGCCGGGCGCTGGGATGACACCGCGCTGATCCTGGAAGACGCCGCGCGCCGTTTGCAGGCCGGCGGCGCCGAGTGTGTGGTGCTGTGTACCAACACCATGCATTTGGTGGCGCCGCGTATCGAGGCGGCGGTGTCGATTCCGTTCCTGCATATCGCCGATGCGGCCGCTGCGGCGGCGGTGGCAGCCGGCACCCTGACCGTCGGCTTGCTCGGCACCGCGTTCACCATGGAGCAGGATTTTCTCACGTCGCGCCTGGCCGCCCAGGGCCTCACCGTGCTGGTGCCGGACGCGGAGGAGCGCCGCGCCGTGCACCGGATCATCTATGAGGAGTTGTGCGTCGGCGTGATCAGCGATGCATCACGCCAGGTTTACCTGCGGGTCATCGAGTCCCTGGCCGCACGGGGTGCCCAGGCGGTCATCCTCGGCTGCACGGAAATCAGCCTGCTGGTCAAGCCCGAACACAGCGACCTGCCGCTGCTGGACACCACCGAGCTGCATGCGCAGGCTGCGGTGGCGTTTGCGCTGGAGGGTCAAGCCGACTGGCGCAGGCGTGCCATGCTCAGGGTGTCGACAAACACCCCATCGCGCAGGGCGTAGTCACGCAAGCGCCCTTCGATCTCGAAGCCGAACTTGCGGTACAGGTGGTGCGCGGCTTCGTTGTCGGCGTACACCGTGAGTTCCACCCGGTGCAGGTTCATCCAGTTGTCGGCCACGTCCAGCGCGGCCGTCAACAGCCGCGAGCCTACGCCCTTGCCCTGCCAGGCCGTCGCCACGCCCATGCCGAACGAACCGACATGGGCCTGGCGTACGCGCAGGTACTGTTCCAGGCCCAGTTGGCCGATCACCTCGCCGCCGTGCACCGCCACCAGTTGCAGGCGCCGCTCGTTGTCGGTGACCAGGCGTTTGCGCCAGACATCCACCGACTGGAACGGCATCTGCAGCACCTGCCGGCACACGGCCGGTTCGTTATAGAGCGCCGCCACACCTTCAAGGTGGGCCTCGGTAAAGCGCTGGATCACGATATGGGGCTCAGGTGCGTGCATGGGGTTTCATCCTTTGAAAGACACGTGGCCGGCCAGTGTAGAGGCCATGCCTGCTCCCTGGCTAGGGCGCCGGCACGGTCGTCCATAACGACGGCCAGTCGCCGTAACCGACACCGGTGCAGCGCGGCATGCTATGAAACTCACTGAGCTGGAACGCCTTGCCGTCAAACACCCAGACACCACCGCCGCCACAGTCACCGATGCCGCGCTGCTTGTAGAAATAACTCAAGGTGCCGGTGGCTTCGTCATAGCCCACCGAGCCTTGCAGCGCAGCACCGTCCAACGGCAAGGGCTCAATCTCCAGGGGCGTTTGCGCATAGGGCGCCTGACGCTGGCGGCTGACCACGTCGAACTCACAGTTGTAGGCCGCGCAGTCGTAACGCACCACCGTCATTGCCTGTTGCGCCGTCAGCGCCCCGGCCTTTGCCTCGGGCTCACCCTCCTCCGAGGTCACGGCCTGCACTGCAGCGGCCACCAGCCCGGCCTGTTCCTGCGCGGTCAACGTCGGCGGCGCAGGGAACTTGCGCAACACCGGCGTCGGCAAACGTGGCGGCACCTCACGGGCCGGCGCTTTTCCGGGGCGTGCCAGGGCCGTCACGTTATCCACCCGCCCCTGCACCGCATCCATCAACAGCAGCGAAGCGCTCAGGCCGCTCAGCGACACATGGGCCTGTTCGTCGCCCGGCAATTGCAGGCGCTGGCCATTGCGCAAACGCTGCAACCAGCGACGCGCCGCAGCGTCCTCGATCACACCGTAAGACTGCACCTCGGGATCGCCGCCCTGATCGTCCAGTTCCACATGCAGATCCCGGGTCAGCTCCAGGCCCAGCGGCTGACCGTCCAACAGCAAGGTCGACAGGTCCAGCGCTTCGCCACGGTGGTCGAAGCGCAGGCGCAGATACCCTTCGGAACCGGCCTGATGCCAGATATGCAAGGTCAGGGAGCTGTAGTCTTCTTCATCGACGCCACTGGGCGCGCTGAGGGCATGGCAATTGCGCAGGTTGTCGCACCCGGTGACCCAGTTCTTGATTTCCCGCAGCAGCGGTACGGTTTCAGCGGGCGGTTGAGCGAAGGCCTGGGTGGCGCTGCCGGTCAGCAGCAGGGCCAGGAGTACGGGGCGCAGCATGGGGACTCTCCGTGTCGAAAAATGACGCGGATTGTCCCATGTTCACTATTTAAGACGGTAGTACTCAGGGCCTGGCTTGGCCGCGAACACGGGCTGCGTACTTTTCGAGACGTTGTGCGTGACGTTCGGCCTGTTGCTTGAGTGCCTGGCAGTATTCGGGGAGGCAATGCTGGGCATCGGGTGAGTCGACTTCGTCTGCCAGGCGCCGGGCAGCAGCGGCAGTGATCGGAGTGCCGCGTGGTCGCAATCGGCCTCTGATAACGGCGGCCCTATCGTTTACCAGCGTTGGATGGTTGAGTTTAAGGACCTCGACGGTGGCAATAGCGTCAGGCGTCAGACCTTCTACGTAGCCATCACTGGAATATCGAAACTGGCGCTCGACATTGGCTGACAACGGAGAAACGAAGGGCTTTCGGGCCACGTCGTAGTCGGCTTTTTCCACGGCACCATAACCACAAGCCATCTTGGTTTGGCTGGAGGGGTAACACGCCACCAAATTGTCGTAGGCGATGCTGTCAGCCTCGTGATGCGTTTGTGCAAGGACATGCTCAATGTGGCAGCTGAATTGTGTGCCCTGTCCCTTTGCCTGGCATTCGGTCGCAGTGGGCAACCGCCGCAAGGTGTAGGCGCATAAATGGAACTGCTCCTTCAAGAGCGCCTGGCGAACGGACTCGCTCGGAAAGCTGCTTCCCTTGCCGTAGTAAAGGTTATGCGGCGTATTGCGGTTTTCTCTTTTCCATTCAATCAGCGCCCGTGGCTCGGCGCCTTTTTTGATAGACCTCACGCGCCGCCCTCTTTTAGCGACCTCAGAGAGTCAATACTGGCTTGGGCTTCAAGGACATCAGGGATTTTGCCGACCTGTTCGCGCAATCTCGCAAGTTTAGCCTGGGCGGATTCAAGATTGTCGTCGTCGAGGTCACGGTAGATTGTTCTGAGTTGCTGGCTGACGTTTTGGTTTTGGGCCAATTCCCCCATCAGTTCCTCTATGACCTCCCCACTTCGAAGGCCCAGTGAGCGCTCCGGATGACCGATATACTTGCCTTCCTTGAGCAGCATCACCGCCTCAGCAGGAAGTTCACCCAATATTTGCGGGGAGTGGGTGGTAATGATGAATTGGCAGTTGGGAAATGTTCGTTCCAACTTGGCGACAACGGTGCGTTGCCAACCTGGATGAAGGTGAAGATCCAACTCGTCAATAAGGACGACACCTTTGCCCTCCAATGGGTCAGGCACTTCGCGATTTAACAATGTAAGTCTTCGAGCCAAATCGCCAACCATTGCCAACAAGCATTTCTCTCCATCCGAAAGCTGCAGGACGTTGAATTCGAGGTTACCTTTGAGAACGGTCATCCTAAGTGTTGGCTTGCGACGTACTCGAATGTCCTTGAATCCTGTGAATATTTCAATTGCTCGCCGAACTGCTGAAAGCTCATGGTCACGGAATCCAGGAAGGTCTCGACTAATTTCATTTTCGAGATCTTCCTGGTTGCGAAACCAGATGAAAAATCTTTTAAAGTCAGCGCCGCCATGACCAAGTGCGTCGTCGTAACCTTCATCGATTGTGTTCACCAAACGCTCACGAACACGTAACGGAACATCTAAAACAGCCCGATGAACGTCGTAATAAACTGCAAGAGGCAACTGAATAGGCTTGTCACCAATGAGCTCGTAGTGAAGGGCATTTATTTCAAAAGACGCAGCAGTCTCTTTCACCAAAGTCAAATCACTACTACGTTCCTTTGGGTGTTTTCCTGATTTTCGGTTAAGTGCTATTGCCCAATCGACATCGTGCTCATCTTGGAACCCGACGACAACCTTCAGTCGTGTGTATTCGGCGCCAGTCTTGATGTCATCTTTTGATATTGCTCTGGACTTCGAAGCCTGATTAACAATCCGTGCCGTCAAATTCGAAAGCGTAATCGCCAACGCATCCAGAATCGAAGACTTGCCCACCCCATTGACGCCCACCAAAGCAACAGTCTTCTTACCCTCGAAGTCGAGTTCCATGTGCTCGATGCCGCGAAAATTGACGAGAGTAAAACGCTTGATCTGCATGATCGGCTTCCAACGTGCCCGGCCAGGTCAGCCAGTCTTCAAAGTAAGCACGGATCATAGTAATTATCGACAGATCTGTCACGACGCCAAGGTCTGCCTCTATCAGCCCCGCGCCGCCACGCGCCACACCCGCGCAATATCCGCCGCGCGCTCGCGCAGCAAACGCGGGGCCTCGCTGCAGGCCTGCTCCAGGCTCATCGGGCCGCTTGGCAAGGCGAAGGCTGCATCCACGCCATGGGCGTACATCTGCTCATAGCCGTCGCCCAGGGTGCCGGCGATGACGATCACCGGGACGCTTTGTTGCCGGGCGATACGGGCCACGCCGAAGGGGGTTTTGCCGCGCAGGGTCTGGGCGTCGAAGCGGCCTTCGCCGGTGATGACCAGATCGGCGCCGCGTACGGCGTCGTCAAGGCCTACCAGCTCGGCGACGACTTCCACGCCCGCGCGGAACTGCGCACCGAGGAACGCCTTGGCGGCGAAACCCAGGCCGCCGGCGGCGCCGCTGCCGGGTTCGTCGCGCACGTCCTTGAGCAGGACGTTGGCGCAGTGATCGGCGAAGTGGCCGAGGGCGACGTCCAGTTGTTGCACCTGCCCGGGGCTGGCGCCTTTTTGCGGGCCGAAAATCGCCGAGGCGCCGTGGGGGCCGCACAGCGGGTTGTTCACATCGGCGGCGATTTCAAAGCGTACCAGGGCCAGGCGCGGGTCGAGTTTTTCCAGGTTGATATGCGCCAGCCGTGACAAGGCCAGGCCTCCGGGCGGCAAGGCCTGTTCCGCAGCGTCGAACAGTTGCACACCCAGGGCTTGCATCGCACCCGCACCGCCATCGTTGGTGGCGCTGCCGCCAATCGCCAGGATGATGCGCTGGGCACCCAGGTCCAGGGCCGCGCGGATCAGCTCGCCAGTGCCATAGGTGCTGGTGGTGCATGCGTCGCGCTGGCCTGGAGGGACCAACTGCAGGCCGCTGGCTTCGGCCATTTCGATGATTGCGGTGTGGCTGTCTGCCAACCAGCCCCAGCGCGCTTCAACCGCAGCGCCCAGAGGCCCACGCACGGCCTGGCGGCGCAATTGGCCGTGACAGGCCGCGAGTACCGCGTCCACCGTACCTTCACCACCATCTGCCATCGGACACTGGATCACCTGTGCATCCGGCCAGACCTGCGCCAACCCTTCGGCAATGGCCTGGGCGACGCCCTCGGCACTCAGGCTGTCCTTGAACGAGTCGGGGGCGATGATGATTTTCATGGGCTTTCTCCGGTTTTTATGACGCCCATGCTGCCAGTTGGCACCGCCGATGACGCCGGTCCGATGCACAAGTGCGGGTAAGGTTTGTTGTTCATTCCGACAAAGCCTGGGGCAACAGCTGCACGCCGAGGTACAGCGCCAGCATGCCTTCCAGGGTCAACGGGTCGACGCCGCTGAGTTCGGCGATGCGCTCCATGCGGTAGCGCAGGCTGTTGCGGTGGATGCCCAGGGCATCGGCACAGGCCTGGCTTTGCCCGTCGTGTTCGCACCAACTGCGCAGCGTGGCGAGGAATTGCCCGTTATTGTCCTTGGCCAGCACCTTGCGCAAGGGGTTGAGCAGTTCGTCGAGGGCATCGTCGTTGCGATGACGCCAGAGCATCACGGGCAAGCGGTAACGGTTGAGTGTCAACAGCTGCGAGTGCGGCAGTACATCGCGACCGTAGGCCAGCAAGTCGCCGACGCGACGATAGCAACGGCGCAATCCGGCCAGGCCATCCGCCTGCCCGCCGACGGCCACCCGCAGGATGTTCCAGCCCAGGCCCTGGAGCTTTTCCAGCAACCGTGGATTGTCCACCTGCTGCGCCGCCGGTCGGCACCACAGCAGCGAGAATTGCGCCGAGCTCACGCACCAACTGTCCGGGTAGCGCGAGGTCAGCCAGGTGTTCAAGGCCTCCGCCGATTGGCCCGCGCCCAGTTCGAACAGGTACGGCGTGCGTGCCAGCTGCGGCTTGAGGCCCAATTGCTGGGCTTCGTCGACCAGGCGTGGTGAGTCGCCGCTGTCGGCGAGGAGCAACGCCAGCAGATCATCGCAACGCTGGCGCCGCCATTGCTGCTCGGCTTGCTGATGACGATGGCTGACGAGCATTTCGGCGGTCATGCGCACCAATTCGGCATAGGTGCGCAACAGCTCGGGCTCGCCGGTGATGCCCAGTACGCCAATCAGGCGCTGATCGTGCATCAGCGGCAGGTTGATGCCCGGCTGCACGCCCTTGAGATGCTTGGCGGTCTGGCCGTCGATCTCGACCACGCGACCATTAGCCAGCACCAATTGTGCTCCTTCGTGGCGGGTGTTGATGCGCTCGGGTTCGCCGCTGCCGAGGATCAGGCCCTGGCTGTCCATGACATTGACGTTGTAGGGCAGGATCGCCATGGTCCTATCGACAATATCCTGCGCCAGGTCATGATCCAGCTCGAACATGCGGCCATCTCCTTGAAAGAAAGTCCTCAAAAGCGTGGTTGTTCATCGGCACAGCGCAAAGCATGCATCACTGTGCGCAAGCACAAAGACAGCACCCCGCCACCTGGCCGAGACTCGTTGGGCGATCAACGTTACCTTCGCATCGCGAAAAATCATAATAAAGAGAGACTCCCATGTCACAGAGCGCCGCTGTCACACTGGCCACCGATGACGATAAAAACGCCATCTACAAGCGCATTACCCTGCGTCTGATCCCCTTCATTTTCATCTGCTATCTGTTCAACTACCTCGACCGGGTCAACGTTGGCTTTGCCAAGTTGCAGATGCTCGATGCGCTGGAATTCAGCGAAACCGTATACGGCCTCGGTGCCGGGATCTTCTTTATCGGCTACGTGCTGTGCGGCGTGCCGAGCAACCTGGCGCTGACCAGGTTCGGTCCACGGCGCTGGATTGCCTTGATGATGATCGTCTGGGGCACACTGTCCACCTGCCTGCTGTTCGTCACCACGCCGACGCATTTCTACACCTTGCGCCTGTTTACCGGTGCGGCTGAAGCCGGCTTCTTCCCCGGTGTGGTGCTGTACCTCTCGCAGTGGTTCCCGACGTTCCGCCGTGGGCGGATCATGGCGCTGTTCATGTCGGCGATCCCGGTGTCCGGTTTGCTCGGCAGCCCGTTTTCCGGCTGGATCCTCAACCACTTCGCCGCCGGCCAGGGCGGCCTGGCGGGCTGGCAGTGGATGTTCCTGCTGCAAGGCATCCCGACCGTGATCCTCGGCGCCCTCGCCTACTTCCTGCTCAGCGACAGCTTTGCCCATGCCAAGTGGCTCAAGCCCCACGAACGCGCCGTGCTGGAAGCCGACCAGGCCACCGACCTGGCCAACAAGCCGAAAACCACCACCGATTCACTCGCCGAAGTGTTCAAGAACCCGGCGATCTGGGCGTTCGGCCTGATCTACTTCTGCATTCAGAGTGGCGTATACGCCATCAACTTCTGGCTGCCGTCGATCATCAAGAACCTGGGTTTCAGCGATAACCTGGTAATAGGTTGGCTCAGTGCGATTCCGTATCTGCTGGCAGCGGTTTTCATGTTGCTGGTGGGCCGCTCGGCGGACTTGCGCAAGGAGCGTCGCTGGCACTTGGTGGTGCCGATGCTGATGGGCGCCATCGGCCTGGTGATCGCGGTGAACTTCGCCACCACGCCGGCCATCGCCATCCTCGGCCTGACCATCGCCACCATGGGCGCCCTCACCGGCCTGCCGATGTTCTGGCCGGTGCCGACCGCCATGCTCAGTGCAGGCGCAGCGGCCGGCGGCCTGGCGCTGATCAACTCCATGGGCCAGATGGCCGGTTTCCTCAGTCCGTATATCGTCGGTTTTGTGAAGGACGCCACCGGGTCCACGGATATGGCGCTGTACCTGCTGGCGGCGGTGATTGTGGCGGGCAGTGTGCTGGCGTTGCGGATGACGCGGACCTTGAAGGTATAACGCGGTCCATGTGGGAGGGGCGGTGCGACGATTCGACTTGCCCCCTCCCACATTTAGCCTGCGTTTACAGCAGGCCACCGCCGTCGATATCAATGACAGCACCGGTCATGTAGCCATTTTCCATGGCCAGCACATACCCCGCCGCCACTTCCTCGGCCTGCCCCACACGTCCCACCGGCAACGCGCCACCTGCCTTGGCAAACATCGCCAGGCGCTGGTCCTCGGCCAACCCCGCATACGCCGGGGTATCAATCACCCCAGGGCTCACCACGTTGACCCGACGCGGTGCCAATTCTTTTGCCAACTGCTTGCCCAGGGCTTCAGTGGCGGCGTTGATACCGACTTTGATGAACTGCCCCGGTGCCAATTTGCGCCCCAGTTGCCCGGAGGTCAGGCTGATGCTGCCGTGCTCATCGAGGAAAGGCAGCGCGTGCTGGATCGCCCGCAAGGCACCCCAGAGTTTCACGTTGAAGTTGTCCTGGGCCTCGCCCAGGTCGGTTTCGGCCAGGGCCTTGGCGCGTACCGAGGGGCCGGAGGTGTACACCAGATGGTCAAAGCGCCCGACGGTTTCGAACAACCGTTGCAGGGACGCGGCGTCGGTGACGTCCACCGGTTCGCTGCGCAGGCCGTTATCGCGGCCAGACGATAGGCGCCGCCCCGCCAGCACCACCTGGGCACCGCGTGCGGCTGCGGCCTTGGCCACGGCTGCACCGATGCCGCTGCTGCCGCCGATGACGATCACCGTTTTGCCGTTGAGTGAGGAATTCATGGGGAAGTGTCCTGGGTCAGAAAGTGAGCGTTCATCATCCCAGCTTGGCAATCAACGAAAAATCCCGGTAAAACGACAGGATCTTTAAAGGATTTTTATAAATGAGCTCAATCCTCGACCTCGAAGTGTTCGCACGCACCGCCGACACCGGCAGCCTGTCTGCCGCCGCACGCGGGCTCGGCTTGACCCCCGCAGCGGCCAGCATTGCCCTCAAGCGCCTGGAAACCCGCTTGGGTACCCGCCTGCTGGCACGCTCCACCCGCAGCATGCGCCTGACCGAAGAAGGCCGGCGTTACCTCAACAGCGTGCGCGAGGCCCTGGCCGCCTTGGCCGAAGGCGAGCAAGCGCTCAAGCAGCAGAGCCAGGGCCTGACCGGCTTGTTGCAGTTGGCCGCACCCTCGGATTTCGGCCGCAATGTGGTGCTGGGCTGGCTGGATGAGTTCAAGCTGGAACACCCGCACATCCGCCTGCAACTACTGCTCAACGACAGCAATGCCGACCTGTTCCGCGACACCGTCGACATCGCCCTGCGCTTTGGCGTCCCACGGGACTCCAGCCTGGTGGCGCTGCCGGTGGTGCCCGATCACCAACGCCTGCCCTGCGCCAGCCCCGACTACCTGGCGCGTCACGGCACGCCGCGCATCCCGGCGGAGTTGGCGCAGCACAATACGCTGCGGTACATGCGCCAGGGCCGGGCCAACAGCACCTGGTACTTTCGCCAGGGCACCACGTTGCAGGAAGTCGAAGTGACGGGCGACTACCTGAGCGATGACGGCGAGATTGTGCGGCGCTGGGCACTGGCCGGCCACGGCATTGCCTATAAGGCCAACCTCGACATCGCCCGGGACCTCAAGGCCGGACGGCTGGTGCACCTGTTGCCGGACTGGCAGGGCGAACCCACCCCGTTCAACCTGATGTGCCCGCACCGCCTGCAAGTGTCGGAGCGGGTGAAAGCGCTGCACCGATTTCTGCAAGGGCGTTGCCAGGCCTTGCTGAGTGCATGAAGAAACGCCCCCAGGGCTTGTTCCAGAGCCTGCGAGTCTGGTATTGCATAGGGCACGTCTCACTGCCGCAAGGAGCTTTGCATGATTTACCGCACATTGGGCCAGTCCGGTTTGAAGGTCAGCGCCTTGACCCTGGGCACCATGATGTTTGGCGAACAGACCCACACCGAGGACTCGCTGCGCATCATCGACAAGGCCTGGGACCAGGGCATCAATTTTATCGACACGGCGGATGTCTACACCGGCGGGCGCTCCGAGGAAATCGTCGGCGAGGCCATCGCTCGCCATCGTCAGGATTGGGTGGTGGCGTCGAAAGTCGCCATTGGCCCCACCGAGGGCCTGCCCAACCGCAGTGGCCTGAGCCGCAAGCGCATCTTCAACGCGCTGGAAGCCAGCCTCACCCGCCTCGATACCGACTACCTCGACATCTACTACCTGCACCGCGAAGATCACGACACCCCGCTGGAGGTGACGGTATCAGCCATCGGCGACCTGATTCGCCAGGGCAAGATCCGCTACTGGGGCCTGTCCAACTATCGCGGCTGGCGAATTGCCGAGGTGATCCGCGTCGCCGAACGCCTGGGCGTGGACAAACCGGTGATCAGCCAGCCGTTGTACAACATCGTCAACCGCCAGGCTGAAGTCGAACAGATCACCGCCGCTGCCGCGTACGGCCTGGGCGTCGTGCCTTACAGCCCACTGGCCCGCGGCGTGCTCAGCGGCAAGTACGCACCGGACGTGACACCCGAAGCCGGCAGCCGTGCGGCACGCCAGGACAAGCGCATCCTGGAAACCGAATGGCGCGTGGAGTCGTTGCGCATCGCCCAGCAGATCCAGCAATACACCCAGGGCCGTGGCGTGGGCATTGTCGAGTTTGCCATCGCCTGGGTGCTGAACAACGCGGCGGTGAGCTCGGCGATCGTGGGGCCACGCACCGAGGCGCAGTGGGATGCCTACACCGGCGCGCTGGACGTGAAGATCACGGCTGAGGATGAAGCGTTCATTGATTCGTTGGTAACGCCGGGGCATTCCTCTACGCCAGGGTTCAACGATGTGGGCCATTTTGTCTCGGGCCGGGTGACGCGCGCGTAGGCTGATTGACCAAGTAAGGGTTGCGCAGCGGCCTTACTGCGGCGAGCGGGCTTGTTGTGGTGAGCGGGCTTGCTGTGGTGAGCGGGCTTGCCCCGCGCTGGGCTGCGCAGCAGCCCTTTAAAGCCGTCGCGTTTTTCCAGGAAAACCTCGTCGCCAGTTATTGGGGCTGCTTCGCAGCCCAGCGCGGGGCAAGCCCGCTCACCACAACAACCACAACAACCACAACAACCACAACAACAACAACAACAACAACAACAACACCCCGACTGCCCCTGCCAGGCAGACCCAAGCGGCGGCAGCGAGACATTTTCCTGAAAAACGCCCCAAAACAGCGCAACCCTCTCGCTTCAAAAGCACCATAATCCCCTGTTGAAATTCCCCCTACTTGTTTGAAATCGGTTTTCGCGAGGACAGCGTGTCTAAAGGTGTTGTGTTATCGGTGTCGGCCTCGGTGTTGTTTGCCGTGATGTATTACTTCACGTCATTGCTGACGCCATTGAGCGGGCTGGAAATTTTCGGCTGGCGCATGTTGCTGACCGTGCCGTGCATGACGGTGTTCATGATCGTCAGCGGCGAATGGCGGCGGGTCTGGGAATTGCTGCGAGTGCTGGCGGCCAAGCCTCGGCTGATCGGCGGTGTGGTGCTGTCGTCGGCGTTGCTGGGCGTGCAGTTGTGGTTGTTCATGTGGGCGCCGCTGAATGGGCGCAGCCTGGATGTATCGGTGGGTTACTTCCTGCTGCCGCTGACCATGGTGCTGACCGGGCGCCTGGTATGGGGCGAACAGTTGTCCTACCTGCAAAAGATCGCGGTGTTTTTTGCCGGCCTCGGGGTACTCAACGAGTTGTTCCAGGCCGGCGGGTTCTCCTGGGCGACGCTGGTGGTGATCATCGGTTACCCGCTGTATTTCATTGCGCGCAGATACCTCAAGACCGACCACCTGGGCGGACTCTGGCTGGACATGGCGCTGATGCTGCCGGTGGCCTGGTGGTTTGTGCAAAGCGGCGAACAGGGCTTTGCGGTGATGGATGCCCACCCCAAGCTGTACGGGTTGATCCCGATACTGGGCCTGATCAGCGCCTCGGCGCTGGTGAGCTATATCATCGCCAGCCGCCTGCTGGCGTTCAGCCTGTTCGGACTGCTCAGTTATGTCGAGCCGGTGCTGTTGCTGGTGGTGGCGCTGCTGCTGGGTGAAGGCATCAAGGCCGGCGAATGGTTGACCTACATCCCGATCTGGATAGCGGTCATGGTCCTTGTGTTCGAAGGGGTCAAGCACCTGGTGCGTCAGCGCAGGGCTTGAGCGACGAACAGGCGACAGGCCGCAACAGCGCCTGATGGTGTTGAGTGGCACCCTCATCGTCCAGGGTGGTGAATTCTACTGGCGTGCCGGTCAGGCCCTCGTGAGGCAGCCCGGGCATCGCAATCCGTGCAGTCCCATAGGGCGCGACCATCGGCGGATCTTCACTGCGATGCTCCACTGCGCGGAGTGTCAGTACCACCCCGGACAAGGTCACGTGATAGGGCGTGGGGTTAAGCACCTCCAACCCCGCCTCGCCTCCACCGCTTACGGACCATTGCAGCGCGTGAGCCGCGTCCTGCACCTGCCCCGGCAGTTCGGCGGGCCGGAGGAAAAGCTTGATCCGCGTACGAAAGGCAAATTGCAGGACGTTGGTTTCAGCCGAGGCCTCAACACTCGGCCTGATTGCCAGCACGTTCAGCCAGTACACCGACTCCCGGTCAGCCATCGGCTTCGGCGTTTGATAATGCATGATCCGCAAGGCGCGTCCGGTGCTTGCATTCATGCGAACGATGGGTGGCGTAATCGTGAACGGCACATCACTGTTTTCGGGCGCCGCCGCCGCATCGCCGTCATCGATCCACGCCTGCACCAGGCGCGGACTGTCAGCCTCGTTGTGCAGGTTGATCACCACCGCGCGCGCGGCGCCCGGATAGATGACACGTGTGCGGTCAATCACGATTTCACCCTGCGCGACGATCGCCTGCAGGCTCATCAGCACGCCAAGGCCCCTGCTCCACAGCGCGATGCTCATCGGTAGCTCATTGTGAAGGACGCCAACCCGTTCGCGCTGCCGGGCCGGATCGATGAGCCCGTCTGGATATAACGTGCAGTCAAAGGAATCTGCACGGTTGCATTGCCGGTTGTGCCGACCAGCCACTGGTTCGGGTTGCCAATGGTCGTGGAGTCGGCGCCGTAACGCACCAGTGTGCTCCCCCGCAGTAGTTGCAGTGCGACGCCGCTGGCCACGGAGGTCGGGGTCAGGGATAACACATCGCTGCGATTGGCCGGCGTGGTCTGGTCTGTCACCGTTATAAATACGTCACGCGTAGCACCGCTGGTGCCGCCCGTACATGACAGTGTGATGTTACGGGTCACGCTGCCGGCGAAGCTGCCCACCCCGCGAAAGTCACGTGCAGCCACGGCCGGCATGGGCATTGCAACCGAAGGCGTGGTGACGCTGCAGGTGGGTTTGCGGGGCGCATTGATCGTGATATTGGAAAAGTTCACCGCGTAATAGCCGGCCCCGCTGATGGGCGTGCCGGTGATCGTATACCTTGCAAGGTTCCTGGCGGCGATCGTGCCGCCGGTGATGGGGCCCGTGGCTACAAAGTAGATACGGGTATCAAGCCCGAGGACGATGGGCCTTGCCCTGATATCTCCAACAATCAGTGTGACACCCGCCGTGTTGATAGGCATGAACGGCCGATTCGGGTCCCTCGCCATCATGGCAAACCCGACCCCAGGCACATTGGTGGCGTGCACCGGCATTGAAAGCCCGTTGGCGGAAAATGTCTGGCCCGTCGGCGGGCTATTGACCAGCGCCAGCCTGGCCTGTGCCCCAAAAGCAATGCCAGTGGTACACCGAAGCGCAGATCCTGGAGGGCTGTCAAAGCGATAGCCGCTGGCGGACCCTATCACTTGTCCTACCTGTTGCCCGGCCGCAACGGTGATCGGGGGAATAGTAATATTCACCGACGGGCCGGGGGCGCAGGTGATCGCTCGAGCCTCCAGCGCCACCATCCATCCTCCCAGCACCACGCCGGCAAGCGAATACCTAGTCATGAAAACAACACCTCTGTCATATCGGATAAGTCTTGCATCGCATCAGTCATGAATCGGCGCTCGCTCATGGCTGGCCCGCCACCTGGCGAGCCTGGCTCGCCACGCATACCCCTTGCATGAAATCGGTAGTGACCTGTCGCTGGCCGGCGGTCACCGCCGGCATGTGATAGTGGATATCGCACTGCTCGGCGATTTTGCTGCCCCACTTGACGGTCAGGCGGCCTTCCTGCGGGATGTCCCGGACGAAGGCTTTGCTGGCCTGCCCCACCACACCGACCTCACGCCCTTGCCCATCGAATACCTGTGCAGCAAATGGCAGCGGGCTGCCATTCTCGCGAACGCCCTTGACCACCACTGCCCGGCCATTGACCGTGTCGAACTTGACCAGCGATACCGCACCCGAGGTCGGTACGACGTTGCGGGTCGATTCCTGAAGCTCCACATCCAGCGACATGCCTTCCGGATCGATCTCCACCGTATTGTTCTGGAACGCCGTCAGATTGGGCACGACGGCGTATCCCTTGCTGTTGACCCGTGTACCGCCGCCACCGCCAAGCCGGGCGCCTTCGGCTCCCGGCACATGGACCAGCGCCGAGGCTTCGCCCAGGCTTTGCGAGAACGCCACACCGTCGGCGTGCACGACTACTCCGCCGTCGGCGCCGAACGAAAGCTGCGAGCTATCGCGGCTCTGGCCATATCCGGCGCGCAGGTGGGTGGCATCGGTGCGATAACCCGCATAGGTGTTGAACTGGCTGGAGCGCGTGCTATCACTGGTCGCACGGTGGGCGGAAACACCGTAGTTGACCTCGGCGTTCTCGCCCAGGAAGCCGTTGATGCCCACCTGCTGCTGGCTGCCCCGTGTATCGCCGGTATCCCGGGACAGCGAAGTATTGATCGTCGGCGACCTCGACTCACTCCCCAGGGGCATCGATAGCGTGAGCATGTAGCGGTTATCGATGCGCCCGGGTTGACCGATACGCCCGAAGAACACATCGTCACTGAGTTCGCTTTGGGTCAGTTGTCGCGTGTCCTGGACCCTCGAACGTTGCGCCGAAAGGTTCCAGTTGAGCTTGTTCCAGGTCGAGCCGTAGCTGGCGGTGAATGAAACCTGGCGGCCCTCGTTCTCGCCCCAATAGTCGACAGAGCTGCCGTACAGGCTCAGGGTGCCGATGCCCAGTTGCTGGCTGATGGTCAGGTCGAGCCGGCTTTTTTGCCGGGCATAGCCGTTGACATCACCGGAGCGGCTCGCGATCTCACGCACATTCAGGGCATCCGGAAGGTTCAGGTATCCCTCCGTGGAGAATCGATACGCGCCCAGCGCAAAATGCGTCCCCGAGGCCGGCAGGCTTTTGTTGTAGCCAAGCCCGAGGCTTTGCCCGGTCAGGCGTCCATGCTCTGGCACCGCGGTACGTGAGGTGGCGGTGTCCAGCGAAAAGGCGCCGACGGGCGTATTCAACGCAACACCGACCTTTCCCTGCTCATAGCCTTTGGAAAGACTGCCGCCGCCATACACCGTCAGGTCATCGGTCAAGCCGCGTTGCAGAGTGCCTTGAAAGACGTTCGCACCTTTGGCATCGATGCCCTTTTGCTGCACCTCACCCAGGGTGGCGCTGTATTTCGTCGTGTCGGCCCGCAGCAGCTGCGGGGCCACTGAATACGGCACGACGAAGGTGTTCCGACGCCCGTCGACTTCGGTCACATTGACGATCAAGTCACCGCCGTATCCGGTGGCATGCAGGTCACTGATGACAAAGGGGCCAGGCGCCACCGTGGTCTCATAAATGGTGTAGCCGTTCTGGCTGACCGTGACCGTTGCATTACTGTCGGCGACACCCCGTACCTGCGGTGCATAGCCTTGCTGCGTCTGCGGGCGCATGCGGTCGTCGGTAGCCAGGGTCACGCCTCGCAGGCGGACCCCGTCGACGATCTGTCCGTTGCTGAAGGTGTCTCCCAGGGTCAGTTGTGACTGCCAAGGAATGATACTGCGCTGCACATACGTGGACGTGTTCTGATAAGTCTCGAAGCCTGTGCGATTGCTCCAGGCCTGTGCGCCCTGGTGCCGCAAGCGCCAGGCGCCCAGATTGATCCCCGCATTGAGGCCCAGGTAAGTACGACCGTCACCTTCACCGGCGGTGACTGCGCTGGTGCTGAAGTTGTAATTGAGTAACCCTGCGGCAATCCCCTCATCCAGCGACTCGGGGTCAATGTAGCCACGCATGGAACGCTTCATATAGGCCTGCGGCACGCTGGCGGCCAACTCGAGCGCACCCGGGTCGAAGGTGCTGGATGCCATCGGAATCCACTGCCCCAGGTCGCCGCAGTACTGGCCGGCTGCGGCAGGGTTGCCGACCTCGCGCCCATGGGCCTCGGTATCGACTTTATCCATCGCGATACCGATCTTTTCCAACACTTCGCGACTCAAGCACGGCTGCGCGCCGGCCTTTGCCTGGGCTGCGACGAACTCCACCTCCCTGCGCCCCAATGCCTGGCCGTTGACCACGATATCTACGCGGTACAGGCCGGGGCTCATCGGGTTGCCGGTGTTGAACCGTGACGTGTCGACCGACGACGCCAGGCCACTGGAGAATGCGTTCAGATCAAAGCTCAACTCAGACGCAAGCGCGGCATCGCTTGCCATCACGGCCGCACTCATCAAACCACCCAACATCATCGTGCGAGGCTGGAATGGCAAAATCGGGGCGCAACGATGCACCCTTACCTGGATGTGACTAGGCATAGTTATGACTTCAGTGGACGCTGGGAAATGTACGTTTGCTTGCCATCATCAACGTTCCGGGGACGCGTTCAGCGGTGCAACACAGCAGGCTGCACCGATGAAAAGCCGCCGAAATCGTTGATGTAGGTGAAACTCACCCGTGCATCGGCAGGTATTGCCTTCGCGGCTTTCGGCACCGCTACCTTCAACGTGCCTCCTGGTTCCACCATCCCTTCCGGCAGGATCAGTTTTTTCGCGTTTGGATCGGCGCCCATGAGCAGGGCAATGTCGTTGAAGGTGACGTGATACGCCGATGGGTTATGCACCTGTATCTCGTTGCCCTGGGCGACCCGCGCCAGGGACCAGCGCAACAGCCCGGGCGCCTCCTCGGGTGTTCCGGATAACTGCGCCGGACGAAAAAACACTTTGGTGCGGATACGGAACGCGAACTTGAAGTGGTTCCGCTGATCGTCTTCAAGCGTGGGATCAAACTCACTGGTCGCACCAGGGACCTCAAGTACATTCAACCAGAACAGCGACTCTCTATCCGCAGGCAGCGGTGCCTTGGTGTAGGACAGGCGCATGGACTGGCTTTTGCCTGAGTCCAGGCGAAATACCGGCGGAGACAGCACGAAAGGCACATCGCTCAGCGACGGCGCTGCCTCTGGGTCACCGGCGTCCAGCCATGCCTGGACCAGGCGGGGTGCATGTTTGTCATCATTGGTCACTCGTAGGGTGACCTCGCGTCGCTGCTCGGGGTAAATCTGTCGCGTACCGTCGATAACCACGCCCGCGTGCGCCATGTGCGAGGCCATCCCCAAGGACAGGCTCAGCGCCACGCACATCGCTCGACGACTTAAGATCATCAGTAAATCCTGCATCGGGTAATCCTTGATAACAGTTGTCCTGCGCCCGACCGCCGGGTCGAGCGAGGATCTCAGGCGATGGTCATCTGCGTGGCTGCATCAAGGAAAGGTGACCGAGTACTGCACACTGCTGGTGACATTACCCGCGCCCGCCGCGCCACCGTTGGCGATATAGCGTGCGTAGAACGGCAAGGTCGCCAGGCCATTGGTAACGGTGGCAACGGTCGAGTTGTTGCCGGTGCGCAAGTCCATCGGCGTGGAGGTCGCACCATCGAGGATTTGTACCTCAACCCGCGAGGCCGGCGTTGCCGTGGCCGTGTTACGCAGGTTGCCGGTTGCCGGGTTGATGCCAGGGCTGGTCGGCTCATAACGTACGGCGACCTTGGTACCGTTCGGGCATCCGCCCGAGCCGCCGACATAGACAAAGTAGCGCTTGGCGCCGGCCGTATCGCCTGCGGCCTTGAGGGCCGAGGTTTGCACTCGGTCAAGCACTACCGGGAAGTTGGCGCCCGAACCTGGCGAGGCCCCGGTACCGCCACTGATGGTGCAGGTGGTGCCACTGACCGAGCCCGTGATCGTGATGGTACCGTCTGCCGCATAAGCGGAGCTGGCGGCAAAGCCGCAAAAGGCCAGCACTGCAGCCGCCAGAGTTTGTTTTGTCATAGTCAGTCTTTCCTTAAAGTTGGGTTCGCGGAATGCACGGTTGCGACACAGGAGAACATCAGCTCTTGCGCCCCCCATGTGTGGATATCGCGATCAATCGGGTTCCCAGGCCTGGAAAAGTCGTTTGTTTCAAGCTCGTTCTGAATTGGCAGGCAAAAAAAATGCTCCGTACCTTGGGATACGGAGCATGTTCGTCAAGCACCTGGGCAGCCTGCCAGGCCCCACATGGATCAGTCGGCGGTCAACACACCACGACGTACCTGGTCCCGCTCGATGGACTCGAACAGCGCCTTGAAGTTGCCCTCGCCAAACCCATCATCGCCCTTGCGCTGGATGAACTCGAAGAACACCGGGCCCATCAGGGTTTCCGAGAAGATCTGCAGCAACAGGCGCTTGTCGCCTTCGATGGACGAGCCGTCCAGCAGGATGCCCCGCGCCTGCAGCTGATCCACCGGTTCGCCGTGGTTCGGCAGGCGACCTTCGAGCATTTCGTAGTAGGTGTCCGGCGGTGCGGTCATGAAGCGCATGCCGATCTTCTTGAGTGCGTCCCAGGTCTTGACCAGGTCGTCGGTGAGGAACGCGACGTGCTGGATGCCCTCGCCATTGAACTGCATCAGGAACTCTTCGATCTGCCCGGCGCCCTTGGACGACTCTTCGTTCAGCGGGATGCGGATCATGCCGTCCGGGGCGCTCATGGCCTTGGACGTCAGGCCGGTGTATTCGCCCTTGATATCGAAGTAGCGCGCTTCACGGAAGTTGAACAGTTTCTCGTAGAAGCCGGCCCAGTAGGCCATGCGCCCGCGATAGACGTTGTGGGTCAGGTGGTCGATGACCTTGAGGCCGGCGCCTTGCGGGTTGCGCTCGACGCCGTCGAGGTAGACGAAGTCGATGTCATAGATCGAGCTGCCCTCACCGAAACGGTCGATCAGGTACAGCGGCGCGCCGCCGATGCCCTTGATGGCCGGCAGGTTCAGCTCCATCGGGCCGGTTTCGATATGGATGGGCTGGGCCCCCAGTTCCAGGGCGCGGTTGTAGGCTTTTTGCGAGTCCTTGACGCGGAACGCCATGCCGCACACCGACGGGCCATGCTCGGCGGCGAAGTAGGAGGCGATGCTGTTGGGCTCGTTGTTGAGGATCAGGTTGATCTCGCCCTGGCGGAACAGTTGGACGTTCTTGGAGCGGTGATTCGCGACTTTGGTGAAGCCCATGATCTCGAAGATCGGCTCCAGGGTGCCCGGGGTCGGCGATGCGAATTCGATAAATTCAAAGCCCATCAGGCCCATTGGGTTTTCATAGTGGTCGGTCATGGCCGGCGCCTCATCATTCTTGTGGGTAGCAATTGGTTATGTGCGAGCAAGGATGAGGTCGGAGGGCGGCGCGCAGGAAAGGCCTCGCACACTGCGGGCGAGGAAGTCACCAAAGATGAGGGGGGAGCCGAGTAGCTTCATGGTTACATCAGTCTCTGACGGCCGAGGCTTGCGTGAGCGCAAGTCCATATTCTTGTATGCGTAAATCGATTCTACACAGCGTAACGGTATTTGTCCGTACTCTTATCAAATCCCCATTGCCCTGGGCTGTGCAAGGGGTTTGTTGCACAGGTAGATGCCCAGCAGGATGACGGCCCCGCCCGCCAGCATGGGCGCCGTCAGTTGCTCCCCCAGCAGCAAGGCACCGCAGATCACTGCCGTCAGCGGGTTGAGTGCGATAAACACGCCGGAGCGCGTCGCGCCAATGCGCCGGATGCCGTCGTAGTAACCGATATACGACAGCGCCGAGCCCAACACGCCGAGGTAGGCCAGGCTGAGCCACTGGGTGAGCTGCAAGCGGCCGAGCGCTTCTACGCTGACGCTTGCGGTAACAAACGCGGTACTGGTCAACATCAACGTGCCCAGCAGCACCGACCAGGTGACCGTCTGCAATGGCCCCAGGCTTTGGTTGAGCCCACGGGCACACAGCGAATAAACGCCCCACCCTGCCACACAGCCGAGGATCAGCAGGTCGCCGATCCAGGCATCGGCGGTGGCCTGCAACACCTGCGGGTTACGGCTGACAATGACCGTCCCGGCACCGACCAGGCAAAGCAGGATCCCCAGCAGCTTGATCCGACTCAGCCGCTCCTTGAATAAGAGCCAGCTCGCCAGGCCGATCACCGCCGGATTCAACGCCACGATCAGCGAAGCCCGCGACGCATTGATGTACTGCAACCCATAGAAGAAGCACAGGTTGTAGAAAAAAATCCCGCAGAAGCCCAGCACCGCCAGTTGCGCAAACTGCCGAAGGTTCGGGCGTAACAGTCGAATACGCGCGCAGGCCATGAACAGCAACAACGCCAGGCTGGCGAGGATAAAACGCAGGCTGGCGGCCAGCAGCGGATTGAGGTGGTCGGCCAGGAAGCGCCCGGCGACAAAGGTACCGCCCCAGATCATGGTGACGGCGGCGAGCTTGCAATAAGTCAGGTAATCGGAGGCGGGATGCATGGGGATGGCTCTAGGTACGGAGAGAATTGGCGTATTCTTCAGCTAATAACTGATCATCGTAAAATGAGCTTTCACTCATGACCCTGACCCAATTGGAAATCTTCTCGCTGGTCGCCGAGCTGCAGGGCTTCACCAGTGCCGCCCACCGCCTGGGCATCAGCCAGTCGGCGGTGTCCCATGCCATCAAGGCCCTGGAGCAGGAGCTCGGTGTGGAGCTGTTTCGCCGCCACCAGTCGCAGGTAGAACTCAGCGACATCGGCCGGCAATTACTCGGACGTGCCCGTGCCATGCTCGGCCTGGCCAACACCCTGCAACAAGAAGCGGCCGATGCCCGTGGCATGCGACGCGGTACCTTGCGCATCGGCTCGTTCGGGCCGACCGCGTCGATTCGCCTGCTGCCCGCCATCCTCAGCCAGTTTCGCAGCGCCCATCCGGGGATTGAGGTGCATGTGGACGAAGGCCCCGACCGCCAGGTGCTGCAGTGGCTGGATGAGCGACGGATCGATGTGGGCTTTGTGGTGCTGGAACAGGAGCGCTACGACACCTTTGCCGTGTTCGAGGACCAGATGGTGGCGCTGCTGCCGGCAGATCATCCATTGGCTGCGCGGGACACCCTGGCCCTGCAGGACTTGTGCGACGATGCCTTTATCCTGACCGAAGCCGGCTCCTCGGAACTGGTCACCCGCCTGTTCGACGCCGGACAACTGCGACCAAGGATTCGTTATCGCTGCGCACAACTGCTGAGCACCCTGGAAGCGGTCAGCCGTGGCGATGGCCTGAGCATCGTCGCCGAAGCGTCGCTGCCCCAGGCACTTGATCCGCGCTATGTGAAGCGACCCCTTTCGCCCCGTGTGCCGCGCCAGATCGGCCTGGCGGTGCTGGATCGTCGGCAGTCGTCACCGGCCACCCTGGCCTTTATCGAGATTGCGCAAGGCCTTGTCAGGGCGAGCAAATTCCAAGCGGGCCATCTATCATCGGAACATTCCCCGCCGGCCTGCCGGTAAAGCCCTCTCCCTGCGCAACAGGCCTGAACCCATGCCCCTCACTGTCAAAGGCCCGCGAAGACTTCTTACCCGCTATGCGATCAGCCTGTTGGCGGGTGTGCTGCCGATCCTGCTGGGTGCGGCCATCCTGTATTGGCAAGCCGAACGCACCCTTGAACAAAGCACGGCGCAAACCGCCCAGGAAGCCGTACGTCAATTCGACCTGATGCTCGACAATACCGCCCTCGCCGCCCAGGCCTTGCTGCCCCTGGCCGGACAACCGTGTGACAGTGGCGCGCAACTGGCGTTGCGTGAACAGGTCACGCGCCGGCCGTTTGTGCGGGCGACGACCTTGTCCTGGCAGAAAAATATCTATTGCAGCTCCCTGTTCGGCAGCAACTACGAGTCACCGGTAAACCCGGATGACTACGTCGATGGCCGCCTGTGGCTGATGAACGGCAACCCGGTTACGCCGGATACCGCGCTGCTGGTCTACCGCCTGGTCGACGGGGACAAAGCGGCGTTTGCCTCGATCGACGGCTATCACCTGACCAACGCCCTGCGCCTGATCAGCCGCTATGCCCAGCTTGTGCTGCAAGTCGGGCCTCACTGGCTCGGCGCCGATGGCAACGTGCACGACACCGCCGTCCCGGTATTTGCCGTGGCCCATCATCACCTGGCGTCCGAGCGCTATCGCTACAGCGTCGACGCCGGCATGCCGGCCGGTGAAGTGTGGCGCTATATGCTGGCACGTTACCCGGCGCTGTTCAGCCTGGTGGTGTTCTTTGGCGTCCTCGCGGGCCTGCTTGCGCACTGGCTGCAAAAGCGTTCCTCGGCGCCCACCCATGAGCTGCAACGGGCGCTGGGGGCCAATGAGTTCATCCCGTACTTCCAGCCGGTGGTGCGCGGTGACACCCGCGAATGGGCCGGCTGCGAAGTGCTGATGCGCTGGCAGCACCCCAAGGAAGGCCTGGTCCGGCCCGATCTGTTTATCCCGCTGGCCGAACATTCCGGCCTGATCGTACCGATGACCCGCGCCCTGCTGCGCCAGACCGCCGTCCAACTGGCGCCCCATGCGACGCAGTTCACCCCGGGCTTCCATATCGGCGTGAATATCACCGCGCGCCATTGCCACGACCTTGCACTGGTGGAGGATTGCCGTGAATTTCTCGCCGCCTTTGCGCCGGGCCAGGTGACCTTGGTGCTGGAGCTGACCGAGCGCGAGTTGATCGAGCCCACGGATATTACCCGTCGACTGTTCGACGCCCTGCATCAACTGGGCGTGATGATTGCCATCGATGACTTTGGTACCGGTCACTCCAGCCTGGGTTATTTACGTAACTTCAATGTGGACTACTTGAAGATCGACCAGAGTTTTGTCGCCATGATCGGTGCCGATGCACTATCGCGGCATATTCTGGACAGCATCATCGAATTGTCCGGCAAGCTGGACCTGGGCATCGTTGCCGAGGGTGTAGAGACTGCCGAGCAGTGCGAATATTTGGCCGCTCATGGTGTGGATTTCCTCCAGGGTTACCTGTTTGGAAGGCCTTTACCTTGCGATGATTTCATTAAAAACCTGGCCAGCCATTCAATAGGCACGCACTAGCGGCGTTGAAATATTGTTAATACGACAAAAGACGTGATTTACTCTTGACGGATTAACTACTACAATTTTTCTTGCCTGTGCAGAACTCGCAGGACGACTTCTTCTGTGAGTCGCCTTAACGCTATTGGCTTATAGCTTTGTCTGTAGTTGACATCAGCCAAATACACTATTGGAGTATAGATTTTGTCCAGACTCGCCGAATTTCGCGCAGCAGAAAAAGCCCTTCAAGAGCAGCTCGCCCAGCTGGAGTCCCTGAAGAACGACGCCGGCCTGAAGAAAGAAATCGAATTCGAAGAAAAGCTTCAAGGACTGATGAAAACCTACGGCAAAGGCCTGCGCGACATTATCCTGATCCTTGATCCAAACCCGGGCAAGACCAGCGCTGCCGCCGCCAGCGCACCCAAACAGCGCCGTGCGCGCGTGGTCAAGGTTTACCACAACCCGCACACTGGTGAACTGATCGAAACCAAGGGCGGTAACCACCGTGGCCTCAAGGCCTGGAAAGAACAGTATGGCGCGGCCACTGTAGACTCCTGGCTTCGCGGCTGATCGCAGCGCACTAACAAAGAGCCCCGCACATGCGGGGCTTTTTTATTCAAGGGCTCGAAACCGAACTTAAATAACATTTCACTTTGTTGAGAATCGACGGGCGAAACGCACTTAAAGTTTGAGGCTGGCGCGCACCGAACTGACTTCATCCTTGCTGGCTTCGTAAGCGTCGGCTTGACCCGCGTATGAAAAAACATACGCTTTTTCGGTATCAACAGCCCCGACCAATGTTTGTGAAAGCACGTGCCGTCCATTCTCGGTAATCACACAGGTAGTTTCCACGGCCTCAAGGCGACTCAGTGTTGTCGAGTGCATCTTGCTGCACACACTCTGGTAACCGCCTTGGGCAAAATCCTTCTGGATGGACTTGCGCATCTCCAACAATACGCCCTGAAGATTAACGTTATGTCCGGCCTCGATCGGCGTCCCCGTCAACTCCATCACCATCAATGTGTTGCCATTTTCGTCGTTCTTGATCGCACGCTGCCGCGAGACCGGCTGCGGGGTGGCCGGCGCGGCGCCGTCGGGCACCACTTCCTCGACCTGCCAGCCGCTGGGCCAGTGAATTTCCGGGTCGCCCGCCCACACCCAGGGGCTGGCCAACAGCAAACACAGAGCGCTCAACAGCGGTATACGACATTCGATCATTGCAAAAGACACCCAAGGTTCAAGCGACAAAGTGTGAGCCCCGCCACCGGCCGGTCGCAAGACCTGCGCGCGCTTTTTCATTTGGCGCAGCAAGCGGGCCTTGCGTATCATGGCCCGGCTGCACGGACGCCAGCCGCAAGCCAAGGGAACGCTCCTCGCACCTGGAGCCGCGTTTGCCCCATTTTTTTCTGGAGGGCCCATGAGCCTGCACGAACTGAACACCTTCCCGGGCGTCACCGCCCAACCTGACACCGCCACCTCGAACTTCGTGTTCAACCACACCATGCTGCGGGTCAAGGACATCACCAAGTCCCTGGACTTCTACACCCGCGTCCTGGGTTTTTCCCTGGTTGAAAAGCGCGACTTCCCGGAAGCCGAATTCAGCCTGTACTTCCTGGCCCTGGTGGACAAATCCCAGATCCCGGCCGACGCCGCCGCGCGCACCCAATGGATGAAGTCGATCCCGGGCATCCTGGAACTGACCCACAACCACGGCACCGAAAACGATGCCGACTTCGCCTACCACAACGGCAACACCGATCCACGGGGCTTCGGCCATATCTGCATCTCGGTGCCCGATATTGTCGCCGCATGCGAACGCTTCGAAGCATTGGGCTGCGATTTCCAGAAACGCCTGAGCGATGGCCGCATGAAAAGCCTGGCGTTCATCAAGGACCCGGATGGGTACTGGGTTGAGATTATTCAGCCAGCACCGCTGTAAGTTTCTAACGCACAACGAAAAACCCCATGATCACTCATGGGGTTTTTCGTTTCAGGACCTGGGCTTAGGCCGGAGCGGAGGTACGGATCAAGTGATCGAAAGCACTCAGGGAAGCCTTCGCGCCCTCGCCTACTGCAATCACGATCTGCTTGTACGGCACGGTCGTCACGTCACCGGCGGCGAATACCCCTGGCAGTGAAGTTTCGCCACGGGCATCGACAATGATCTCGCCACGGGGGGTCAGTTCCACAGTGCCTTTAAGCCAGTCGGTGTTGGGCAGCAAGCCGATCTGTACAAAGATGCCTTCCAGGTCGAGGGTCTTGAACTCACCGGTATCGCGGTCCTTGTAGGCCAGGCCTGTCACTTTCTGGCCATCACCTTTGACTTCACTGGTCAGCGCGCTGGTGATCACGTCAACGTTAGGCAGGCTGTACAGCTTGCGCTGCAATACCGCATCGGCGCGCAGCTTGCTGTCAAACTCCAGCAAGGTCACATGGCTGACGATACCGGCCAGGTCGATGGCTGCTTCAACACCGGAATTACCGCCGCCGATCACCGCCACACGCTTGCCCTTGAACAACGGACCATCGCAGTGCGGGCAGAAGCACACGCCCTTGGCCTTGTATTCCTGCTCGCCCGGCACCCCCATTTCGCGCCAGCGGGCGCCGGTGGCCAGGATCACGGTCTTGGACTTGAGGGTCGCACCGCTTTCAAAGCGAATTTCGTGCAGGTCACCGGGATTCTTCGCCGGCACCAGGCTGCTGGCGCGCTGCAGGTTCATGATGTCCACGTCGTACTGACGCACGTGGGCTTCCAGGGCGCTGGCCAGTTTCGGCCCTTCGGTTTCCTGCACCGAGATAAAGTTCTCGATGGACATGGTGTCCAGCACCTGGCCGCCAAAGCGTTCGGCGGCAACACCGGTGCGGATGCCTTTACGTGCGGCGTAGATGGCGGCTGCGGAACCGGCTGGGCCACCGCCGACGACCAGCACATCAAAAGCCTCCTTGGCGCTGATTTTCTCGGCGGCTTTTTCAATGCCGCTGGTGTCGAGCTTGGCGAGGATTTCTTCCAGGCCCATGCGGCCCTGGCCGAAGTTCACACCATTCAAGTAGACGCTCGGCACCGCCATGATCTGACGCTCGTCGACTTCAGCCTGGAACAGCGCGCCGTCGATGGCGACGTGGCGGATATTCGGGTTGAGCACGGCCATCAGGTTCAGCGCCTGGACCACGTCCGGGCAGTTCTGGCAGGACAGCGAGAAGTAAGTCTCGAAGCTGAACTCGCCTTTAAGGGCGCGGATCTGTTCAATCACTTCGACACTGGCCTTCGACGGGTGGCCACCGACTTGCAGCAGGGCCAGCACCAACGAAGTGAATTCATGGCCCATGGGGATGCCGGCGAAACGCAGGCTGATATCGGCACCCGGGCGGTTGATGGAGAACGATGGCTTACGCGCATCATCGCCATCGGTCTTCAGGGTAATCAGCGTGGTGAGGCTGGTTACGTCCTGCAGAAGGGCGAGCATTTCCTGGGATTTCGCGCCGTCGTCGAGGGAGGCGACGATCTCGATCGGCTGGGTGACCCGTTCCAGGTATGACTTCAACTGAGCTTTAAGATTGGCGTCCAACATACGGGCGATTTCCTATTAATTCGGTTTATTGCAGACAAAAAAACGCCCGAGCGACTATCGCCCGGGCGTTTTGAGGGCGGATGCAGCTTACTTAAGTGCGGAGTTCCGCCCTTGATACGTCTTCACAGACTTAGATCTTGCCGACCAGGTCCAGGGACGGCGCCAGAGTGGCCTCGCCTTCTTTCCACTTGGCTGGGCAGACTTCGCCTGGGTGGGCAGCCACGTATTGAGCGGCCTTGATCTTGCGCAGCAGCTCGGAAGCGTCACGGCCAACACCGCCGTCGTTCAACTCAACGATCTTGATCTGACCTTCCGGGTTGATCACGAAGGTACCGCGGTCAGCCAGGCCAGCTTCTTCGATCAGGACGTCGAAGTTGCGGGAGATGGTCAGGGTCGGGTCGCCGATCATGGTGTACTGGATTTTGCCGATGGCTGGCGAAGTGTTGTGCCAGGCAGCGTGGGCAAAGTGGGTGTCGGTGGACACGCTGTAGATTTCCACGCCCAGTTTCTGGAATTCGGCGTAGTTGTCAGCCAGGTCTTCCAGCTCGGTTGGGCAAACGAAGGTGAAGTCGGCTGGGTAGAAGAACACGACCGACCATTTGCCTTTCAGGTCAGCGTCGGTCACATCTACGAAGTTGCCGTTTTTGTATGCAGTTGCTTTGAACGGTTTTACTTGGCTGTTGATGATAGGCATCGTTGACTCTCCGTCAGGGGTTAAGAAGTTGATGAGGTGAATCCTACCCACTCTCCCGGCGGATGGCTCATTGGCAAACCTGATGCTGACGATTGGTTTTCCCTATCAGGTGACGGTATTAATAGAAGAAATCTCAAAGCAGCGGTTGAGTAGCCAATGTCATGCCGAGAAAGGGCGTCGCTTCAACATAGCGCATGGCGGATTTCATGTCGCTCCAGCCGACGTAACTCATCAACGACTTCAAGTCCCACCCGCTGGAATGGGCCCAGGTGGCAAAGCCCCGGCGCAGCGAGTGACTGGTGTACTGCTCGGCGGCGATGCCCGCACGCTCAAGCGCCTGGCGCAGCAGCGGTATCACGCTGTTGGGGTGCAAGCCCCCCTCCCCCAGGTTTCCCCAGCGATCGATACCGCGAAATACCGGACCGCG
Source organism: Pseudomonas sp. LAMO17WK12:I1 (assembly GCF_900177315.1). NCBI lineage: Bacteria > Pseudomonadati > Pseudomonadota > Gammaproteobacteria > Pseudomonadales > Pseudomonadaceae > Pseudomonas > Pseudomonas sp. LAMO17WK12:I1. The sequence goes on from NZ_FWZV01000001.1 coordinate 35,892, forward strand.
CACCAGGGCCGAGGCGCTGAGCCATTCGCTGTAGGCCTGCACCGGGCAGAGGCGCAGCAGCGCCGGCGTGTGATAGGTCTTGCCGAGGTTGTCGCGGTCACTTTTGCTGCGCGGCAGGTACAGGCGGATGCCTGCACCGGGTGTGGCCTGTACATGTTCGATGCTCAAGCGACACAACTCATCGCTGCGAAAACCACGCCAGAAGCCCAGCAGAATGAGTGCAGTGTCACGCCGGGCCCGCAGCAATCGCGGCTGGTCATGTGCCTCAACGGCCTCTCGCGCTTCAGCCTCGAGGGAGGCCACGACCTGCTCCAGATGCCTGAGCTGCAACGGCTCGGCCTGCTTCTCCTGCGCCGGGTGCACGGCACGAATGCCCTTGAGCACCTTGCGCACCACCGGCGCTTTCGTCGGATCGGGAAAGCCCTGGCTGGTATGCCATTGCGCCAATGCCGAGAGCCGCAACTTCAAGGTGTTGACTGCCAACACGCCGGCATGCGCCACCAGGTAACGCGCCACGCTATCGCTGGTGGCCGGCAGAAATCCGCCCCAACTGACTTCGAAGTGTTCGATCGCCGCACGATAGCTGCGGCGCGTGTTATCGCGGGTGGCTGCGTTGAGGTAAAGGTCCAGATCGCTCATGGGAGGCCTATTTGTACTGCTGGCAGAGATGTAAGCGCTCCAGTCGCTTATGACACGGGATAATACGCCAATATCCCATCTGTTAAATCATGAATTTGAACAGGTTTTTATTCGTGATACAGTATGTATCTACATAATACATACCACAGTACTAAATCGACGGAGACCCCATGGCTCGCGGCGGCATTAATAAAGCAGTAGTTCAAACGGCACGCCTGGCGATCCTCGCCCGTGGCGAGAACCCCAGCATCGACGCAGTACGCATCGAGATGGGCAATACCGGCTCGAAAACCACCATTCACCGCTATTTGAAGGAGCTGGACGACAGCGAAGCCCGCCTGACCATCACCGAAGCGCCGATTGACGACGAATTGGGCGAACTGGTTGCACGCCTGGCGCAGCGCTTGAAGGACAAGGCTCAAGAGCCGATTGACCTGGCCCTGGCGCAGTTCGAACAGCAAAAAACCGCCCTGCTCGCCCAGATCGAGGCACTTGAAGAAGCTCACGGCGAACTCAAGCAACAATTCGATATTCAGGCGGCTGCACTGGCAGAAGAAAGCGCTGCCCTGCAAACCACCAGTACCAGCCTGCAAACTGAACAAACGCGCAACGCCGGCCTCAGCCAGGCCTGCAGTGATTACGAACTGCGGATCAATGACAAGGATGAGCAGATTCGCTCGCTGGAAGAAAAGCACCTGCATGCCCGCGAGGCACTGGAGCACTATCGCAATGCGATCAAGGAGCAGCGCGAGCAGGAGCAACGGCGCCACGAAGGCCAGCTGCAGCAAGTACAGGCAGAGCTGCGCCAAGCCCAGCAAAGTGCAATGGTTCGCCAGGACGAAATTACCCAGTTGCACCGCGACAACGAGCGCCTGCTGATCGAGCACCGAGTGACGGCAAAGGAATTGGCTGCGCTGCAGGAGGAAACCCGCAAAGGTCAGGCCCAGCAACTGAAACTGAGCGAACACGTGAGCCAGATCGACAGCGAGCGCACTCTCCTTCAGGAGCGCCTGCGGGTGGCCTTGCTTGAAAGTGAGTCACGCCAACAAGCGCTGGCTGAGCACGGGCACACCAACAAGCGCCTGGAACTGGAGCTTATGAAGGCCCACGCCACTATCGAAGCGTTGCGCCTGGCCGCCGCCGTTGCGACGGCGCCAGAGGCAACACCGCCAGCCTGATCAGTCAGCCACAGGCGTGCGCATGGTGACGAACTCTTCCGCCGCCGTGGGATGCACGCCGATGGTTTCATCGAAGTGCTGCTTGGTCGCGCCGGCCTTGAGCGCGATCGCCAGGCCCTGGACGATCTCGCCTGCGTCCGGACCGACCATGTGGCAGCCCAACACCTTGTCGGTGTCGGCGTCGACCACCAGTTTCATCAAGGTTTTTTCCTGGCACTCGGTCAAGGTCAGCTTCATCGGGCGGAACCGGCTTTCGAAGATCTGCACCCTGTGTCCGTTCTTCTTCGCCTCCTCCTCCGTCAGGCCGACCGTACCGATATTCGGCAGACTGAATACCGCTGTCGGAATCATCGCGTAATCCACCGGGCGGTAGTGCTCGGGCTTGAACAAGCGACGCGCTACGGCCATGCCCTCGGCGAGGGCCACCGGCGTCAGTTGCACACGGCCGATCACATCACCGATCGCCAGGATCGACGCTTCGGTGGTCTCGTACTGGTCGTTCACCTGGACGAAACCGCGCTCATCCAGTTTCACGCCGGTATTTTCCAAGCCCAGGTTATCCAGCATCGGACGCCGGCCGGTGGCATAGAACACGCAATCGGCCTCCAGCACGCGACCGTCTTTCAAGGTCGCCTTGAGGCTGCCATCGGCTTGCTTTTCAATGCGTTCGATGTCCGCATTGAATTGCAGGTCGAGGCCGCGCTTGGTCAACTCTTCCTTAAGGTGTGTGCGCACTGAACCATCAAAGCCACGCAGGAACAGGTCGCCGCGATACAGCAATGACGTCTGCGCGCCCAGGCCATGGAAAATCCCGGCGAACTCAACCGCGATATAGCCGCCACCTACCACCAGCACACGCCTGGGCAACTCTTTGAGAAAGAACGCCTCATTGGAGCCTATGGCGTGCTCACGTCCCGGAATATCCGGAATCTGCGGCCAGCCCCCGGTAGCGATCAGGATGTGCCTGGCCGTAAAGCGCTCGCCATTGATTTCCACCTGGTGCGGATCAACCAGGCGCGCATGCCCCTCATGCAGGGTCACGCCGCTGTTGACCAGCAGGTTGCGGTAGATGCCATTGAGGCGATTGATCTCGCGATCCTTGTTGGCGATCAGGGTCGCCCAATCAAAACTCGCTTCACCCAGGGACCAGCCAAAGCCACTGGCTTGCTCGAAGTCTTCGGCAAAATGTGCGCCGTACACCAACAGTTTCTTCGGCACGCAGCCAACGTTTACGCAGGTACCACCCAGGTAGCGACTTTCCGCCACGGCCACCTTGGCCCCAAAGCCCGCAGCAAAGCGCGCCGCGCGAACACCGCCGGAACCGGCGCCAATTACATACAGGTCAAAATCGTAGGCCATTTCATTCTCCTCGGCAGGACATCAGCATACCGACTTACATGGGACTGAAAAACGAAAAAGCCACCCGAAGGTGGCTTTTTCAAAGGCAGGCCTGCGTGAATCAGTAAGCCTTGCCGGTCTTGTAGAAGTGCTCGTAGCAGAAGTTGGTGGCTTCGATGTAGCCTTCGGCGCCACCGCAGTCAAAACGACGACCCTTGAACTTGTAGGCGATCACGCAGCCGTCTTTGGCCTGCTTCAACAGGGCGTCGGTGATCTGGATCTCGCCACCCTTGCCTGGCTCGGTTTCTTCGATCAGCTTGAAGATGTCCGGGGTCAGAATGTAACGACCGATGATCGCCAGGTTCGACGGTGCATCTTCAGGCGCCGGCTTCTCGACCATGTCGCGTACGCGGATCAGGCCATCACCAATGTCGTCACCGGCAATCACGCCGTACTTGTTGGTCTCTTGAGGATCGACCTCTTGAACCGCAACGATGGTGCAACGGTATTTCTGGTACAGCTTGACCATCTGGGTCAGTACGCCGTCGCCTTCCAGGTTCACACACAGGTCGTCCGCGAGTACTACGGCGAACGGCTCGTCACCGATCAATGGGCGGCCGGTCAGGATGGCGTGGCCGAGGCCTTTCATCTGGGTCTGGCGGGTGTAGGAGAACGAGCACTCGTCCAGCAGCTTGCGGATGCCGACCAGGTATTTTTCCTTGTCGGTGCCCTTGATTTGGTTTTCCAGCTCGTAGCTGATGTCGAAATGGTCTTCCAGTGCGCGCTTACCGCGACCGGTGACGATAGAGATTTCGTTCAGACCGGCATCCAATGCCTCTTCGACGCCGTACTGAATCAGTGGCTTGTTTACCACCGGCAGCATCTCTTTGGGCATGGCCTTGGTCGCTGGCAAGAAGCGAGTGCCGTAACCGGCTGCTGGGAACAAGCATTTCTTGATCATATAAGTCCTTACAAAGGGCTGTGCGTACGGAATTCGGCGCAGTCTAATCAGGCCGCAGTCACCTTACAATGGGTCCTGCTGGCGTTGCGATGTCATCATAGAGAAAAAATGTCGGCGTAAGTTCCGCTGATCTCACAAAGAGCAGCCCCGCCGGCACGCTAAAAAAGTCCGTCCCCTCATGTTTAAAGGGGTTGCAACCCTTTTAACACGCTTTTCAGCCCAGAACACTGACTTGGAATAACTTGCGCGGTCCTGGAACATTTGGCGCTATCATTGCATCCTTGAATCAGACCACGAGATTGTTAATAGATGTCAGAACCAAAAGGCGTGAACGGCTACCTGATCACCAAGCGAGCAGACGGCTGGCACCTGATCAATTTCCATGGAGACAGCGTCGCGGGCGTTTTCGAGACCGAAAGCATGGCGATCGCGGTCGCCGAAGTGTTTGTTGACGAAGCGGGCCACGCGTCGAGCAAAAGGCCGAAGGGCAAGTAAGCCAGCAGCCCTGCGCCAAAAGCCCCGACTCACGGGGCTTTTTTGGTTTTGCCTGTACCTAGATGGCAGTTCGCTATAATCTTCAAGAAACGCCCCACGACAGTGTCAGCGCCCCTCCCACACCCTCGACGACGAACACACATGAACAAATTTCTGGCACTGACTGCGGTACTGGCACTCGCCGGCTGCACCACCACTTCCGATGTCTACCTCAAGAACGGCGAGCAAGGCCTGACCATCGACTGTTCAGGCGAAGCCAACTCCTGGGCCAGTTGCTACGAAAAAGCCGATGCCTCCTGCGCAGGCACCGGCTATCGCATTGTCGGCACCGAGGGCACGCCATCACTGAAGGAAAGCGACAAGACCCTGGGCCAGGATGTGGGCAACTACAAAAGTCGCAGTGTGGTGGTGGTCTGCAAATAACCCCAGGGGTTACAGGTGGATCTCGGCGAATTTGATCCCCAGTTCCCGAAGGATTTCGCTCAGCTCGTCAAGACTGGCAAAGGATTCGACTTCATCCTGATCATCCACCAGAAAAAAGCTGCGACCGCCGCTTTTCTTGAAGAAGACGATCCATTCGCCCAGGTCGGCGGGGTTCTGGATGACATGGGTGGCCGAGATTTCACCCTCGGCATGGCGGGCCTTGACGTGTTCACGCTTCATATCGGCTTTCCCCAGCGGCCTCAACCGGAAATGCACTCTTCCCCGGCTTTTTTCACATCACCCGGGCGGATCGGCACGTTGGACATGCTCTCGTAGAGCTTGATGCTGCTACCGCTGGAGCGCTCTTCAATTTCGAAAATAGCCGAAGGATCGGCGGAAAATTTCTGCGGCACGATAACCTGCACACCATCTTTATGCGGTTCAATCTGCGGCGGCCGACGAGTAGCCGACAGTTTCCTTACCACACACGCGGCATACTCCTGGGGTTTTTTCCCGGAAATGACGGCCAACGTCGGCGGGGTCTGCTTGATATCTGCAACCGAAGCACACCCACCTATCGCCAAGGCCAGAACCAACACACTCCACTTCATACAAAACCTCCAATAAAGACCCTACGACAGCGGAGATGGTAATTTTCTCCCGCCCACGTAGGATTTATCCCTGATAACTCGGTAAATAACTGTTTTAAATTGTCGACGCCATTGAAGACGGGCCGATAATAAACGCGCTGGGGCTGATAAACTCTATCTTAACCTACGTATCATTCTGATTTTGCAGAAAAAGCCCTTCTGGAGACACCCTCATGAAATTTATCCACCAGCGCGAGCACCTCAACGAGGGAGACATTGTCGTCATCGAATGCTCGCAGACTTGCAATATTCGCCTGATGAGCGACGCGAACTTTCGCAGCTTCAAGAATGGCGGTCGCCACACATACCACGGCGGCGCCTTCGACACGTTCCCCGCCAAGATCACCGCACCCAGTACCGGGTTCTGGAACATCACCCTGGACGTGGTGACACGTCGCGCGATCAGCGTCACCCGCAAGCCGGCGCTGTCCCACAAGATTCGCATCGTACGTCGCACCAGCACCAAGCTGAGCTGACTCGAAGACGCCAGAGGAAATCACCGTGACTGCTACCACCAAATACGTAATCAAGTACAAGCTCAACGGCGAACGCCGCTTCGAGTTCGCCCAACTGACGAACAATAGCGTGGAAGAGGCCTTGCAGGCCTTGGCGAAAATCCACGATGCCAGCGATGTCATCACCGACATCAACGTGAGCAAGGCGCTGTAAGGCAATGCCCGGCCCCACTGATGACCTGTTCGCCGATGACGCCCTGCAACAACCCGCAGCACGTGAGCAGATCGGCGAACAGTCCTACGTGCTAAGGGGCTATGCCCTGCCCTGGATTGAGCGCCTTCTGCCAGAACTGCGTCGTGTGCTGGCGCAATCGCCGTTTCGGCAAATGGTTACGCCCGGTGGCTTTACCATGTCGGCGGCCTTGAGCAGTTGCGGCGCGCTGGGCTGGACCAGCGACACCAGCGGCTACCGCTACACGCCCCTGGACCCTCGCACCCGGCAACCCTGGCCAGCGCTGCCGGACACCTTGCGCCAACTGGCCATAGAAGCCGCGGCAGACGCCGGGTTTGTCGACTTTGCCCCCGACGCCTGCCTGATCAACCGTTATGTTCCGGGCGCGAAAATGTCCTTGCACCAGGACAGGAATGAACGTCGCTACAGCGAGCCCGTCGTGTCGATATCCCTTGGGTTGCCGGCAGTTTTCCTGTTCGGTGGCCACGCCCGCAGCGACAAGACCCGCAAGGTCTCGCTGTTCCATGGTGACGTGGTGGTCTGGGGCGGGGTCGATCGGCTGCGTTTTCATGGGGTGATGCCGATCAAGGAAGGCGTGCACCCGATCATGGGCCCGCAACGTATCAACCTCACTTTTCGCACCGCCGGCTGATTTGACCGCAAGCTTCGGAGTGCCAGGCCACTGCAGCACGGCTAATCTGGCCAGGATCCGTCAAGAGTGCCAACCATGACTACCGAACAAGATCCGCGCTGGGCTGCGATTCTTGCCCGCGATCCGAAAGCCGATGGGCTGTTCGTCTACGGCGTGAAAACCACCGGTGTGTATTGCCGCCCGAGCAGCGCCTCGCGATTGCCTCGCCCGGAAAATATCGAGTTTTTCGACACCCCGGCACAGGCCGAGGCCGCCGGTTATCGCGCCAGCAAACGCGCAGCCGGTGACCAGACACAACTGGCTGCGCAGCATGCGCAATTGGTGGCTGACGCGTGCCGGCAGATCGAACACGCCGACACCGCGCCCAGCCTCAACACGCTGGCGAGCCGGGCCGGCCTGAGCCCGTTCCATTTCCACCGGGTGTTCAAAGGCGTGACCGGCTTGACCCCCAAGGGTTACGCCAGCGCCCATCGCTCACGCAAGGTCCGCGAGGGGCTCAAGGGCCCGCATTCGGTAACCGATGCGCTGTATGAAGCCGGCTTCAACTCCAACAGCCGCTTCTATGAGTCAGCCAACCAACGGCTCGGCATGACGCCCAGCGACTACAAGGCCGGCGGCACCAACAACGATATTCTGTTCGCCGTCGGGCAATGCTCGCTGGGGGCAATCCTGGTGGCGCAGAGCGCCCGTGGCGTGTGTGCGATTCTGCTCGGGGATGACCCGGACAAACTGGTGCGCGACCTGCAGGATCAATTCCCCAAGGCCAACCTGGTGGGCGCCGACCGCCGTTTCGAACAATTGATCGCGCACGTGGTGGGCTTTATCGAGGCGCCGGCCCTGGGCCTGGACTTGCCACTGGACTTGCGTGGCACCGCGTTCCAGGAGCGGGTGTGGCAGGCCTTACGCGAGATTCCGGTGGGCAGCACGGCCAGCTATGGGCAGATCGCCCAACGCATCGGCGCGCCCAAGGCCTTTCGCGCGGTGGCCCAGGCCTGCGGGGCGAACAGCCTGGCGGTGGCGATTCCGTGTCATCGGGTGGTGCGCAGCAATGGCGATCTATCCGGCTATCGCTGGGGGGTTGAACGCAAGCGGCAGCTGCTGGAGCGGGAAAGAGACCACTGACGCGCACGAAAAACGTCCCTCGTCCAGTGAATAAAACAGACTGGCCGGGTGCCAAGGGCCCTGTTAAAACAGCGACAAGCCTCACTGATACTGGAGACACGTCCCATGAGCACCTGGCCAGACACCCGTATTCTCGACCTGCTGGGCATCGACGTGCCCATCATCCAGGCACCGATGGCCGGTGCGACCAGCGCCGCCATGGTGATTGCCGCCAACCAGGCCGGCGCGCTGGGTTCGATTCCTGCGGCGATGCTGAGCATCGAGCAACTGCACGAAACCCTGGCCACCGTGCGCCATGCCAGCAGCGGGCCTATCAACGTCAATTTCTTCTGCCACCAGCCGCCGGAGCCGGACGAGGAGCGCAATCGCCACTGGAAAGCCTTGCTGGAACCCTACTACCGCGAACTGGGCGCCGATTTTGATGCGCCGACACCGGTCTCCAATCGCGCCCCGTTCAACGCGGCCAGTTGCGAAGTGGTGGAGCAGCACCGCCCCGAGGTCGTGAGCTTTCATTTCGGCCTGCCGGAAAAAAGCCTGCTGGAACGTGTCAAGGCGACCGGAGCCAAGGTGCTGTCCTCGGCCACCACGGTCGAGGAAGCGATCTGGTTGGAGCGGCACGGCTGCGACGCGATTATCGCCATGGGGTATGAGGCCGGCGGGCATCGGGGAATGTTCCTGGCTTCGGACCTGAGCAGCCAGATCGGCACGCTGGCCCTGGTCCCGCAAGTGGTGGACGCAGTGCGCATCCCGGTAATCGCCGCCGGTGGAATCGGCGATGCGCGCGGTATTGTCGCGGCCTTCGCCCTCGGGGCCTCGGCGGTGCAGATCGGCACTGCGTACCTGTTCACCCCGGAGGCGACGCTCAGCCGGGCCCACCATCTGGCCTTGCTGACGGCCCAGGCCAGTGGCACAGCGCTGACCAATCTGTTCACCGGGCGCCCTGCCCGTGGCCTCTTGAATCGCCTGATGCGTGAGCTGGGCCCGGTGAACCCGGCGGCACCGGCCTTTCCTCTGGCAGGCGGCGCGCTGATGCCATTGAAGGCCAGGGAGGAAGCCGGTTTTGGCAGTCAGTGGGCCGGGCAGGCCGTCGGGCTCAAGCACGCACTGTCGACGCGCGAACTGACCACGCTGCTCGCCGCGCAAGCCCTCAAGACGCTTACCCGCACGCCGGACTAGAGCTGTACAGGTTCCGCAGGTCGTAGCCCGCTCAGGCGGTTTTCGTGGGCCTGGGTCAGTACCATGAAGCGCTTTTGCCGCAGGGCGTGGATACCGTAGATGATGCGGGCGAAGTGCTCGTTACTGTTCTCGTAGGGCTGGCAGGTCATGATCAGGGCGAAGAAGCAATCGGACTGCCGATGGGTGGCCATGGCGTTGATCAACTTCAACCCGATAGCAAACAGCGCCTGACCGGTGCTCATGGAGAGTCGTTCGTAGCTGGCCCCCAGTACATGGTGTATCTGCACTTCACGATGGGCGGCCAGCGTCTGGTGCAGGTAGTCGAGTTGCGACCTTGTACACAGGTCCGCACGGGCGCGATCCCCCGTGACATAGCGTTCGATTTCGCTGCGCAGCAAACTGCGCCAGTCGTCGTCTTCCTGGCCGGCCCGCAGTGCGATCCAGTCGACGCAATCGACCAGGGCGTTCTCCGCCGTGGCAATCGGGCTGGCGAGGCCCGATTGCAACTGATCCAGGTGAGCCAATGCCCCGCGCACCAACTCCGCCTCTTCTGCGATAACGCTGTCCATCAGCTCCACATACTCTTCCAGCGACTCGTGGCGCCAGCTCCGGAAAGCCCCCAGCAGATGCGCCCTGAGGTTGCCAACGACCGGCACTCCAACGGTACGGCGCAACATATCCTCGGACTCATCGATCAAGCCCCGCAGGTTACTGACCTGCAACAACAGGCCGGCGTGATCGAACGGCTGCGGCGTGCTTTGCAGCGCCGTTGTCAGTTGCGACGCGCCCCGTGGCAGCTCCCGGGAAAGTACATCCCATAGCCTCGGCAGTTGCCGTTGGATAGCGGTGATAAATCGCGGCGGACACGCGAGGACCGAATAGCTGCCGGTATTGAAGAAACGCCCCCAACTCACTCCCAGCCGGAACACCGTGTTGAGCTCAAGACTGGCCTCGATGACATTGGCGTAGAGCTTGTAGACCACCAATTTGCCGCTCGACGCCGGTGCTTGCTGCACGCGCTGCTCCCAGCCGGCGATGGAATCAAAATAGGCCAGTTGCTGCGCCGAAGGGTCCAGGCGCCCCAACCCCGTGTCCAGCACCGCCGCATCACTTTCATTACGAACCGACAGGGCAAAATGGCATTGGGGACGCGGGTCGTCCGGTTCGGCGAACAGCAAGACGCCGATAGCCTGGACGTCCCAGGACTGGCTTGACAGGTAGTCCGCACAGCGCTTGGACTCAACGAAGCCGCCTGTAGTAGAAGCCTCGGAGTCGCCCGCCAATTCGGCCAGTTTATTGGCGTCGCGATACAGCTTTTCCAGACGACCGCGCATGCCCAGCAGATCCGCTGATGTGGGCAGGAACAACGTGGAGGCGCTTGCCTGTTCCAGGGAAACAGGGGGGGCCGGGCGCTCACGGGATCTCAAGGCCGGCAACAGCAACTTCCCGGTCTGGGCCGACCGTTTCAACAGCGTGCGCAGTTGCCCCCGGGCCAGGGTAACGTCGGCAACCAGCTCCACCACGCCCAGCAAGACGCCCAACTTGCACTCATACACATAGGCGGCGTAATCCTCGGGTCGGTCCATGCTGCGGGCCAGTTGGTAGGAGAAGCTTGCGTCCGCGACATTGGCGATCAGGCCAACACCGCCGGACAACAGCAACGCCCCGACGCCCGATGCGGGACCGACCGCCGCTATCACCAGGCTGGACACCGCGCGGGTAGCGACCTTGAACATGCCCCATTTCGCCAGGCGCCGCTCTTCATCGGAGGAAAATACCGCGTAATTCATCATGTGCTTGAGTTCGCTGATACCGATCTCATACAGCGCATCGTTGATGTTCGTCACCTCCCGGAAAGACACCGGCTGCGGCGGTACGCGGCGGTAGTGGTAGCCGTAGCGCTTTTTCTGCGGATAGAAATCCGAGCGCTCCACGCTGAGTTTTTCCGGAAATGGCAGGTGGTGCGTGATAAACCGCATCAAGTCGTCACTGGGTTGCCCCGACACGCCGCTGGGCTGCCACACCGCCCAAGTGAGCTCTGCCATGTTCAGTGAGATGAGCAGCGCCTTCTGTGAACTGAGCTTGAGCACCAACGCATTGGGCACCACTTTTTCCCGGAACAGCAGCAGGCGCGGCTTGACTTCACCTTTGAGAAAACGATGGGCGAGTTCACGCAGGGACACATCCTGCTCAGCATCATCGACCAGGAATTGTGCCGCGCGGACCTTGGCCAAGGCCTCGCAGGTTTCGCCAAACAGTTGTTTGTAGTCGGTGTTGCGCGCCAGTTCGTCGATATCGGCGACAAAGGTTTCATACAGGATGTCGCGCAAGCGGCCCAGGGTGCGCACTTCCACGCTCGACAGCGGTTCCCCGCTGACATGGATGTTGGCGATGGTTTCCTGGAAATACGCTGTGCGCTGCGGCTCGCCCGTCAGCACTTGCAGGAAAGAAAAATGCTTGTAGCGCGGTGGCGCATAGGCGGTCATGCCCGCCGAATAGACCGGGTAGCCCACCTGGTATTTATAGCGAAACCGTTTTTCGTCCCTGAACCGATCCTGGGTACGTTGCGGCAGCCCGGACTTGTTCAGGCAGCGCTCGATAAGGTTCTGGATATAGTCCTTGGAGAGTTCGGCGTTCCACACACTGTTCAGCAGGTTGTCCCATTTTTGCCAGGCCTTGGGGGGCGTAACCGGCTGTGTCGACGTCGGCACGCCCTCCAGCCACTGTGCCAGGTCCCCAGGCAGTATCTGTATCGAAAAAGACGCCTGGGAGGCGTCGCTGCGCACGAACCAGAAATTCTGCTGGTCACTTTGAGCGCGGATCACGCCCTCTTCATCCATCACCCCGCAGTTCACCCAAGGACAACGGTGATTCAAATAAACCGCAAGATAATATTGCCAGCGTCCTGACGCTCGATATTCCTGGGCGACGGTGATCGAGTATTCCAGCGCCGGCGCACCGCCGGGAAGATTGCCGAGGGTCACCTTGAGCAATTGATTGGGCTCTATGTGAGTGTCTGGCAGCTGCACGTCCTTGAGTGTCCACCGCGGAAGGATACTCAAGATCGCAACCCCCACCGGCTCTTCGAAGGGTTTGAGCCACAGCCGGTTCTGGCTCGTATCGGCTGAATACTCGAAGCGGCTGCCTGATTGCGCACCAATGCGCATGCCCGGCCACTCCAGGCTGATCGCCTTGGGCCATTGGTTGGCCCCCCGGGATGTGGGAGGCAGGTCGAACCAGATTTCCGCCATCATTTCGGCGTAGGTGTTCCACACCGATAGCACCACCACCTCGGTCTTGAGTACCGCCTGGTACGGCATCACTAACTCATGCTGCACCCAAAAGCCCGCGTGGATCTGCCCACCGACGTGGATGCGACCGAGAAAAAATCGCGTGAAATTCAGCTCCCGTGCCACCTCGCCATAGAAATACGGCATCAGGACTTTGGTTTGTACGCTGTCGGTGTTTTGCTGTTTGCCTGCATATGCCTGCCAGGGAAACCGATCGTTGAGGATGTGCCACAGCGGCAACGAATCGTGCTCGACGATGATCGGCTGTCGCTGGCTGTCATCGGAATCGAATATCGAGAATTCGGCGGGGATCAGGGCGTCTGCCCGGATCAGTGCCTTGGCCTGGGGTTCCAGCGTGGATTGAGCCACTACACGCTCTATCCATGCCTGCGTGTAAGCCTCGCTGCTCTCGGTGTTTGTCGCGCCCACGTCGATGTAAGCGTATTCCTTGCCCATGATGTGCTTCCGTTTCAGATCAATACGCCGCTCACTATCGCGTTGCGACCAGCGCCTGGCTGTCAGCCATGGGGGTATCGACGGGAGGAAATCTCGACCGCGCGCAGACATTGATTCCGCAGATGGATTTCTGCTTGCCATTTTTACGCTATATACCTATACATACAGCGCCTGGCAGCGCCCGTCCCTATAATCGGCACCAGGTTCTGCACCTTCTCAAACGGAGCCGTTCATGACTTTCAATACCCCTCGCTTTGTACCCACGTGCCTGGCGGCATTGGTTGCGTTGCTCGCGACCGCAGCGGCCCACGCCGATGAAGTCCAGGTGGCCGTAGCGGCCAACTTCACCGCACCGATCCAGGCGATTGCCGCCGACTTCGAAAAAGACACCGGCCACAAACTGGTCGCAGCCTACGGCGCCACCGGGCAGTTCTACACCCAGATCAAGAACGGCGCGCCGTTCGAAGTGTTCCTGAGTGCCGACGACACCACCCCGCAAAAGCTCGAAAGCGAAGGCGACACGGTCAAGGGCTCGCGCTTCACCTACGCCGTGGGCACCCTGGCGCTGTGGTCGGCCAAGGAAGGTTATGTAGACGCCAAGGGCGAGGTATTGAAGAAGAATGACTTCAAGCACCTGTCCATCGCCAACCCGAAAGCCGCGCCTTACGGCCTCGCCGCCACCCAGGTATTGGCCAAGGAAGGGTTGACCGAGCAGGTCAAGGACAAGCTCGTCGAAGGCCAGAACATCACCCAGGCCTTTCAGTTCGTTTCCACCGGCAACGCCGAGTTGGGTTTTGTGGCCTTGTCGCAGATCTATAAAGACGGCAAAGTCACCAGCGGCTCGGCCTGGATCGTCCCGGCCGCCCTGCACGACCCGATCAAGCAGGACGCGGTGATCCTCAACAAGGGCAAGGACAGCGCTGCAGCCAAGGCACTGGTCGAGTACCTCAAAGGGCCGAAAGCCGCTGCCGTCATCAAGTCCTACGGTTATGAACTGAGCAAGTAAATGCCCCTGTCGAGTGCCGATTTTTCCGCAATCTGGTTGACCCTCAAACTGGCGTCACTGACCACCGTGATCCTGCTGATCATCGGCACTCCGATTGCCCTGTGGCTGTCGCGCACCCGTTCATGGTGGCGCGGCCCCATTGGCGCGGTGGTGGCCTTGCCATTGGTGCTGCCACCCACCGTCATCGGTTTCTACCTGCTGTTGACCATGGGCCCCCACGGCTACTTCGGCCAGTTCACCCAATGGCTGGGCCTGGGCACCCTCACCTTCAGCTTCGCCGGGCTGGTGATCGGTTCGGTGATCTATTCCATGCCGTTCGTGGTGCAGCCGTTGCAGAACGCCTTTTCCGCCATCGGCACACGCCCATTGGAGGTGGCCGCGACCCTGCGCGCCAATCCGTGGGATACCTTCTTCACGGTGATCCTGCCCCTGGCGCGCCCGGGGTTTATCACCGCGTCCATCCTGGGTTTTGCCCATACCGTCGGAGAATTCGGCGTAGTGCTGATGATCGGCGGCAATATCCCCGACAAGACCCGCGTGGTCTCGGTGCAGATCTACGATCATGTCGAAGCCATGGAGTATGCCCAGGCCCATTGGCTGGCCGGCGCCATGGTGGTGTTCGCGTTCCTCGTGTTGCTGGCGCTCTACTCCAGCCGTAAAACCAGGATGGGCTGGAGTTGATGCCGATGATCAATGTGCGCCTGAACTTGAAGTACACAGGCTTTGCCCTGGACGTGGACCTGCATGTGCCCGGCCGAGGGGTGACTGCGCTGTACGGGCATTCCGGCTCCGGCAAGACCACCTGCCTGCGCTGCATTGCCGGGCTGGAGCGGGCCGAAGATGGGTTTATCCAGATCAACGATGAAGTCTGGCAAGACAGCCGCAACGGCCTGTTCGTGCCCCCGCACAAGCGCGCGCTCGGCTACGTGTTCCAGGAGCCCAGCCTGTTCCCCCACCTGTCGGTGCGGGCCAACCTGGAGTTTGGCCTCAAGCGCATCCCGCGCTCGCAACGCCGGGTGGATATGCTCCAGGCCACGGAGTTGCTGGGGATCGGCCATCTGCTGGAGCGTCACCCCCAACACTTGTCCGGCGGCGAACGCCAGCGCATCGGTATCGCCCGTGCCCTGCTCACCAGCCCAAGACTCCTGTTGATGGATGAGCCCCTGGCCGCCCTCGACAGCAAGCGCAAAGGCGAAATCCTGCCCTACCTGGAACGCCTGCACGACGAACTGGACATCCCCGTGCTGTACGTCAGCCATGCCCAGGATGAGGTGGCGCGCCTGGCCGATCACATCGTGTTGCTCAGCGACGGCAAGGCCCTGGCCAGTGGTCCCATCGGCGAAACCCTGGCACGGCTCGACCTGCCCCTGGCGTTGGGGGACGACGCGGGCGTGGTGATCAATGGCAGCGTCAGCGCCTATGACGATCACTACCGTCTGCTCACGCTGCAACTGCCCGACAGCGCCCAGCACCTGCGCGTGGCCCATGCACCGCTGGCGTTGGGCAAGGTGTTGCGGGTCAAGGTACAGGCGCGCGACGTCAGCCTCAGCCTGCAGGCCGAAGAGCACAGCAGCATCCTCAACCGCCTGCCGGTGACGGTTACCCAGGAGATCGCGGCGGATAACAGCGCCCATGTGCTGGTGCGCCTGGACGCGGATGGCACGCCGTTGCTGGCGCGGATCACGCGGTTCTCCCGCGACCAGTTGCAATTGCGGCCCGGCCAGGCGCTGTGGGCGCAGATCAAGGCGGTGGCCGTGCTGGCATAAGAAACCTTTTGGCACGACCGCACACGGCTGCGGTCAATCAGGAATACCGGCCTGATCCGTTGCCAAAGGAACCCGCACCATGCCCGACTCCGCGCTGCCCGCCGACCTGCCCCGCGACCTGCATTACGTTGACGACACCCAGCCCGGCATCCGCCGCAAGCGAGTGCGCGACAAGTTCCAGTACTTCGACGCCAAGGGCGAGCGCATCCGGGATGCCGATGAGATCAAGCGCCTGAACGCCCTCGCCATCCCTCCGGCGTATACCGATGTGTGGATCTGCGCCGACCCGCGTGGGCACCTGCAAGCCACCGGCCGCGATGCCCGTGGACGCAAGCAATACCGCTATCACCCGCGCTGGCGTGAGGTGCGTGACAGCGACAAGTACGCGCGGCTGCAGGAGTTCGGCAACGCCCTGCCGAAACTGCGCAGACAGCTCGAAGCGCAAATCGCCGAACCCGGCTTCACGCGCGAAAAAGTCCTAGCCACGGTGGTGTTGCTGCTGGACGCCACGCTGATCCGCGTCGGCAATACCCAATATGCGCGAGACAACAAATCCTACGGGCTGACCACCCTGCGCAACCGCCATGTGGATGTCAAAGGCAGCGAGATCCAGTTCCAGTTTCGCGGCAAGAGTGGCGTGGAGCACCAGGTCAGTGTCAAGGACCGGCGCCTGGCCACGGTGGTCAAGCGCTGCCTGGAGTTACCGGGGCAGAACCTGTTCCAGTATCTGGACGAAGACGGCGAGCGGCACACCGTCAGCTCCCATGACGTCAACGCCTACCTGCACGACCTTACCGGTGCCGACTTCACTGCCAAGGATTACCGCACCTGGGCCGGCACCGCCATGGCACTGGCGGTGCTGCGGGAGTTGGAATGGCAACCGGAATCCGACGCCAAGCGACATGTGGTGGCGATGGTCAAGGATGTCGCCAGGCAACTGGGCAACACGCCTGCGGTGTGCCGCAAGTGCTATATCCACCCGGCCGTACTGGAGCATTTCAGCCTGGGGGAATTGTCCAGGTTGCCCAAGCCGCGGGTGCGCAGAGGCCTGAAGGCCGAGGAAGTCGCCTTGGCGATGTTCCTTGAACAACTGGCCGCCGACTTGCCCGGCAATGCCAAGGCGAGTTAGGCTCTGGCCCCCTTCTGACTTCCGGGACGACCGCCGACGTGAATCACTAAGCCTTCCAGAATGTACCTGCAACGAGCCGCCTGGCGCGCTTGTTGGCCTGTCCGACATTTTTTGGAGGTGCTGATGACTGACGTCAACCGGCTGCCCGTATTGGTTTCCCTGCAACACCTGTGCTTCCAGTTCGCCAATGGCGAGACCTTGCTGGACGACCTGAACCTGTCCATCGACCACACGCCCACCGGGATTGTGGGACGTAATGGACGGGGCAAAAGTATCTTCGCCCAATTGATCGCCGGCGTGTTGTTCCCCTCCTCCGGCTCGCTCAAGCGCTCGGCCAGCGTGGCCTATGTCCCTCAGGACATGGCGGTTGCAGCAGGAGACACCCTCGCTGACCTGACGGGCACCACGCCCGTGCTGGCGGCACTGGCACGCATGGCGGCAGGGACGGCGCAGGTCGATGACCTTGAGTTGATCGACAACCGCTGGGACCTTGCCGAACGCTTGCGCGCCGCACTGGATACGGCAGGCCTTGCGCAGCTGGGTGTGGATACGCCGGCCGATCAACTCAGTGGAGGGCAACTGGCGCGGCTCAGGCTGATCGGCGCCGTGCTGGCCGCACCGCAACTGCTGGTGCTCGATGAACCCACCAACCACCTCGACAGCGCCGGCCGCCGGTGGCTGCTGCACCTGTTGCAGGAATGGCGTGGCGGCCTGGTGGTGGTGAGCCACGACCGGCAAATACTCAACACCCTCGGGCGCATCATTGAACTGTCCCCCCTCGGCCCTCACGTCTACGGCGGCAACTATGATGCCTATCGCCTGCAGCGCGACACCGAACAGCACGCCGCCGTCGCGGCGCTGGAGCACGCACGCCTTGAGCGCAACCGCGAACGCCGGCGCGTGCAGAAAGACCATGACAGCCTGCAACGCCAGGCGGCGCGCTCCCGCAAGCACGCCGAGACGGCCAATGTGGACCGGTTTACCAAGGCGCGCTGGAAAAGCGCCGCCACCGAAGTCGTCGGCACCGTGCGCAGTGCCCATCACGCGTACAAACACGCGCTGGATGAGCAGGTGCGCCAAGCCTACGAGCGCGTGGTAGATGAAACGCCGACCCTGTTGGCCTTGCCGGGGTCGGTCGTGCCCAATGGCCGACAGGTCGTGGCCTTGACGGAGGTCCGGTTGCCCTGGCTGGAGCATCCCGCCCTCACACTCAACTTCACAGGGCCGGTGCGCGTGGCCGTGCAGGGACCGAACGGCTGCGGCAAATCCACCCTGCTCAAGGTACTGGCCGGCCAATTGCAGCCCGCCAGCGGTGAGTGCACGGTGCCGGTGCCCTGCGCGTATATCAACCAGCACCAGGCGCTGCTGGATGACCGACGCTCCCTCGTCGACCAACTCAATCTGCTCGACACACCGCTGCCCGAAGCCGAACTGCGTACGCGCCTGGCCTTGCTGCAACTGGATGCCCGGCGGGTCACCCAACCGACCGCGCAACTCAGCGGCGGCGAGCGGTTGAAAGCCGCGATGGCGATTGCCCTGTGGGGTGAAACACCCGCGCAACTGCTGTTGCTTGATGAGCCCACCAACCACCTGGACCTGGAATCGGTGATCGCCTTTGAACAGGCGCTGCTGGGTTTCAGCGGGGCAATGATGGTTGTATCCCATGATGAGGCGTTCATCCAGGCGTTCGGGCCAACCCACCGTTTGCTCTGGCAACCTGAGGGTTGGCGACTGGAGTGTGTCTGAGGTCATTGCGCGCGCAATCAAAGCGTCCTAGGGTAGTGGCCGGATAATCTCACCGAGGAACCCGGCCCTATGCTGCCTTCGCCCAACAAGCCTTATGCCAATGCCGCACTGGCCCATCAAAAGCGCTGGCGCGGCCGCGTCGGCCTGATGCTGGTGGCCAGCCTTTCGGTATTGGCGGGCATGACTGACGCCATCGGCTTCATGGCCAGCGGCGACTTTGTTTCGTTCATGAGCGGCAACACCACGCGCCTGGCAGTGGCCATCAGTGTGGGGGATCTCGGCTTGACCGCACGTCTGCTGTTGCTGGTCGCCACATTTGTCGCCGGTAACGCCTTGGGTGTAGTGGTCGGCCGTCTCAGCCGGCGCCATGCCCTGCCCCTGTTGCTGTGTATCGCCACCTTGCTCTGCGGCGCAGCCTTGCTGCCCTTCGCTGACACCTTGCCGGCGCTGCTGGCGGCGATCATTGCGATGGGCATGCTCAACGCAGCCGTGGAAGAGGTCAACGGCTTGCCGGTGGGGCTGACCTACGTGACCGGGGCACTGTCACGCTTTGGGCGCGGGCTGGGACGCTGGATGCTGGGGGAGCGCCGCAACGGTTGGCGGGTGCAACTGATTCCGTGGGCGGGGATGTTTGTCGGCGCGGTGATTGGCGCGCTGCTGGAGCAGCACATGGGGCTGAGGGCGCTGGTGGTCAGCGGTGTATTGGCCGGCGTGTTGGGGCTGGTGTCGCTGAAGATTCCCCGGCGCTGGCATTTGGGTTTTATGCCGCGATAAGGACTAAAGGTGCCCGCCCGACGGTAAGGCCTCGACGTCCGTGTACTGGTAAAGAGCCATCATGTCGGGCGGGCGGATTGAATCATAAGCGAATGTCCGGCGGCTGTCCCGCCGGGCGTTTCCTGAAATGACTAAGGCAACGGATTACAGACAGGTCGCAAGTGCGGCCAAGCGACGCTTGGCCGGCATCGTATCTTCAACGGCGTAGTACTTGACGGACGAACCGGCACCGGCGCTTTGCACGTCGACGAAGTAATCGCCACCCGTGGTATAGACGGTGAAACCACCGGCCCCGTTCGGCTCTTTGAAGCCACCGGCGTCGACGCCAAACACGCTTTCATCCTGCCAGCCAAACTGGATGCACTCGGCAACCACCAGCGTGGCCTTGTCCGATGCCATGGCCTTGTAGGGAGCCCCCAGGCGCGCCTCGTTCATCTTCGAACCCGCGCAACCGGCCAGTGCCGTCAATACCAATGCGCCCATTACCACCTTGTGCATGCCCTTGCCTCGTTGGAAAAAACGCGACTGTACCATTGCCGCAAGGCTGACTGACGCCCCCATGAATTTTGTTTCACTGTGGAGGGAGAATATGCCGCCTATAGTGGCCTGGCTCATTTTTAGAAGTGTCCTTCTGCCCTCCCTCCCGCGGGCTTTTTTTCGCCTGCGCTTCAGAGCCACCAGCGAAACAGGTAGAACAACGCCATGCTCAGCAGCACGGTCATCAATACGTTGCGCGTCCAGAACATCAGCGCCACGGCGCAGATACCGGCCAGCAAGTACGGATTGGCCGGGCTCAGGTTGAGCTGGTGATCAGCCAGGAAAATAATCGGCCCGCAGATCGCCGTGAGCATGCCCGGCACCGCAAACCCGAGAAACTCCCGTGCCCCACGGCTGAGGCGCACCGGCAGGCGCGGCTCGATAAACAGATAACGGTTGAAAAAAACCACCAGGCCCATGGCCACAATCATCAGGTAAATCATCGCTGCCCAACCCCCAGGCGTTTGCAGAAAAACCCTGCGCTCATGCCGAGCACACCCGACACCACCACCGCCGACTCCCAGTGCAGGAAGCTCAGCCATACCGAAAACAACAACGACACCGCCACGCAGACCACCGTCGGCACATCGCGTACCACCGGGGTGATCAGCGCGATAAAGGTGGCGGCGATGGAGAACTCCAGGCCCAACTGATCAAGGCCTGGGATGCTTTTGCCCAGCACGATACCGGCCAGGGTGAACAGGTTCCAGGCGATATAAAACGTCAGGCCAACGCCCAGGGCATACCAGCGATTGAAGGTTTCACGGTCATAGTGGTTGACCAGCGCAAAGAACTCATCGGTCAGCAGAAAGCCCAGGCTCATGCGCCAGCGCGTCTTGAGCGGCGAAAGAATCGGGCGCAGGTGCATGCCATACAGCAGGTGCTGGGAGGTCAGCAGCAAGGTGGTCAACACGATGGAAATCAGGCTCGCACCGCTCTTGACCATGCCAATGGCGACCAACTGCGCAGCGCCGGCAAACACAATGGCGGACAAGCCCTGGGCTTGCAGTGGCGTGAATTGCGCATCGATGGCCATGGAACCGGCCAGCAGCCCCCAGGGCGCACAGGCCAGGGACAGGGGAATGACGGCGATTGCACCGCGAGCGAAGGCGTAATGAGGTAAGGCAGCAGGCATGGAAACGGCTCATCGACAGACAGTCCACAAGCATGCCAGCGCAAGATGGAGCTTGTCTTGAACGATCTTGCTCAGGCGAGCCTGACCGACACCTGCTCCACCGAGTCCCGCGCTTCACGCAGTTCGTGAGCGTCCTGGTTGAGCCGGTGAATGGTGTTGAGCAAGCGCTGGCGCAGCACTTCATCGCCGAGCTTTTCAACGGCACGCATCAGGTCGAATGCCGCGGTTTCGTTATTTTCCGCGACGGAATCCAGGGTTTTGCGCAGGTTGCGAGTGGCACGGGTCACGCGGGTCTTCCTTCATCAGCAATGGGGAGGCACTTTAGGACATTCGTGTTTCATTTTAATTTCAATCACTTGTGGCAGTTTTCCCGAGGTTTGATCCATATCAATTGAAACAGGATTTGACCGAAACATATGGATATACGTATATTCGAATTTCCATATGTATGTAGGCAATGGTCATGTCGGAACCCCTTACACCGCCCACCCTGTTCAAATGCCTGGCCGACGCCACTCGCGCACGCCTGACGCTATTGATTCAGCGTGAAGGCGAACTTTGCGTGTGCGAACTGATCCATGCCTTGGACGACAGCCAGCCAAAAATCTCCCGCCACCTGGCGCAACTGCGCAGTTGCGGTGTGCTGCTGGATCGTCGCCAGGGCCAATGGATCTACTACCGCGTCAACCCGGCACTGCCCGATTGGGTGACCCAGGTGCTGGACGTCACCCTGCAAGCCAACCAGCCATGGCTGCACAACGACACACAGCGTCTGGATGCCATGGGCGACAGACCACAACGAGACAGCACCTGCTGCTGAGCCACCGGAGCGTTAATTCATGCTTGTCGCAGTCGCCATTTTTATCTTCACCATCGTCCTGGTCATCTGGCAGCCCAAGGGTCTCGGAGTGGGCTGGAGCGCCACGATGGGCGCGATCCTGGCCCTGGCCTGTGGCGTGATCAGCCTGGCGGATATCCCGGCGGTCTGGCACATCATCTGGAATGCCACCGGGACGTTTGTCGCACTGATCATCATCAGCCTGCTGCTGGACGAAGCCGGGTTCTTTGCCTGGACGGCACTGCATGTGGCGCGCTGGGGGCGCGGGCGTGGCCGGCGCTTATTTGCCTATATGGTGCTGCTCGGCGCCCTGGTGTCGGCGCTGTTTGCCAACGACGGCGCGGCGCTGATCCTCACCCCCATCGTGATGTCGATGCTGCTGGCGCTGCGCTTTTCGCCGGCGGCGACCCTGGCGTTTGTGATGGGCGCGGGGTTTATCGCTGACACGGCGAGCCTGCCGCTGGTGGTGTCGAACCTGGTGAACATCGTCTCGGCGGACTATTTCAAGATCGGCTTCAACGAATATGCCGCGGTCATGGTGCCGGTCAACGTCGTCAGTGTCGCCGCCACCCTGGCGGTGCTGCTGTGGTTCTTCCGCCGCGATATTCCCCAGGCCTACGACCCCGCCGACCTGGCAGACCCCGCCAGCGCGATCCACGACCGCGCCACCTTCCGCGCCGGTTGGTGGGTGCTCGGCATCTTGCTGATCGGTTGCTTTGCCCTGGAACCCCTGGGCATTCCCATCAGCGCGATTTCCGCGGTGTGCGCCGTGCTCCTGCTGGTGATCGCCGCCAAGGGCCACAAGATCTCCACGCGCAAGGTGCTGAAGGAAGCCCCGTGGCAGATCGTGGTGTTTTCCCTGGGGATGTACCTGGTGGTCTACGGCTTGCGTAACGCCGGCCTCACCACCTACCTGGCGACCTGGCTCGATACCTTTGCCACTTACGGCGTATGGGGTGCGGCCATGGGCACCGGCGTGCTGACGGCCTTGTTGTCCTCGGCGATGAATAACCTGCCGACGGTATTGATCGGTGCGCTGTCCATCGAATCCAGCCATGCCGTGGGCGTGGTCAAGGACGCGATGATCTACGCCAACGTGATCGGCAGCGACCTGGGCCCGAAAATCACCCCCATCGGCAGCCTGGCCACCCTGTTGTGGCTGCATATCCTGGCGCGCAAGGGCATCACCATCACCTGGGGCTACTACTTCAAGGTCGGGATTGTGCTGACCTTGCCGGTGCTGCTGATCACCCTCGCCGCCCTCGCGTTGCGCTTGAGCATCTAACGGAGAAACCGCAATGAAAGTCCTGTTCATGTGCACCGCCAACAGCTGTCGCAGCATCTTGTCCGAAGCGATGTTCAACCACCTCGCCCCCCAGGGTTTTGCCGCGGTCAGCTCCGGCAGTTTCCCCAAGGGCCAGGTCCTGCCGCGCAGCCTGAGCACGTTGCAGGCAGCGGGCATCAGCACCTTAGGCTTGTACAGCAAGGGCAATGACGCGTTTGAAGGCAGCCCGCCGGATGTGGTCATTACCGTCTGCGACAAGGCGGCGGGGGAAGCCTGCCCGGTGTATTTCGGGCCGGCGGTGAAGGCGCATTGGGGCTTGGCAGATCCCTCGGAGGTTCAAGGTGACCAGGCCAGCATCCAGGCGGCATTCGATGCCACGCTGGAGACCATCGCCAGCCGTTGCCGGGCGTTTTTCGCCCTGCCCTTTGCCCGCCTCAGCCCTGGCGAGCTGAAGGTCGAACTCGAGCGCATAGCGCTGCTGGACATGAACACACCCTGACGGCTGGATGGATCCGCTGCGGCGATATGGATTCCCAGCCCTCTGCCAGCGTATGCTCTCGCACTTTCCTGAAAGGACGCGGGCATGCTGACGATCTTTTTTTACGCACTGGTATTCGGCTTTGTGTTTTGCCTCTCCCCCGGCGCGGTGCTGGCGGAGACCTTGCGCCGTGGCTTGCTCCACGGTTTCACACCCGCCTTGCTGGTGCAGTTTGGCTCGCTGGTAGGCGATGCCGTGTGGGCAGTGATCGGCCTCACCGGCATCGCACTGCTGATCCAGCATGACGCCGTGCGCGTGCCGCTGACGATCATCTGCGCGCTGTACCTGGCGTGGCTGGGCGTACGCAGCCTGATCGACGCCTGGCACTTGCCCGAAGCCGATGATGCGCCGGCCAGTACTCGGCAAAACGCGCTGGCCGTGGGTGCGGCGATTTCCCTGGCCAACCCGAAAAACATCGTCTACTGGGGGGCACTGGGCAGCGCGCTGTCAGGCATCGTCGGCGCTACGCCCAGCCATGGGCAGACGCTGATGTTTTTCGCCGGCTTCATGTTGGCTTCGGTGCTGTCATGTTTTCTGATCGCCGCACTGGTGAACCTGCTGCGCAAGAATGCATCGCCCATGTGGCAACGCATCAGTTATGGCGCCTGCGGGTTGGTATTGATCTATCTGGCCGTTCTCGCCGCACAGGGCGTATGAAGTTATATATCGGGTAACTTTCGAGTGTCTCTTGTCTGAATGAACTCTGAACACCGGGCTATTTAATTAATCATACGTTGACATTTTGTAACTGCCTGAGTAGATTGCCCCTGCCCGCAACTGGGGCCTTTTTTAACCCTCACAAAAGAAGCCAATGGACACAGTATCCAGTCGCTGTCCGAGCACCGCCCTGGCGGGCATCGGGCGCCCAATCCAGAACATGACAGGACTCGCCTCCCCGGTCCGGTAAGCTGCGCTGGAGCTTGATGCTCCGCCGTAACTGCCTCGCCGGTCGCCCGTCCGGTCCCGAGGTGTGTTATGACCTTCCCAACCCTTGCTTTGCCCGATGTACCCACACTGGCCGCAGCCTTGCGAACCAAGCGTTGCCATGCCCGCGTGGTTTTTCTGCCACGACGCACGCCCGGCGTTGCCCCCTCCCCCAAAGACCCGCAGAGACCGCCGCTTTTCAGCCTGGGATAGTGCAGAGCGCCCGCGCCGTTCAATCCCGCTGAAACAATAACTTCCTGATCAAGTCCCTGGAGTTCTTTATGAAACTTTCCAGTTGTAGTTCGCTGCGCGCCTTATAACTAACGCGCCAGTAGAAGTTATCCAAGCACCTTATTTAAACCGATCGCGAAGTCAGCGACTCGGCATGCTTTCGCTCGCCTGTATTCAGGCAAGTACCGGGTATGTTTTGTCGAGAATTGGCGACAGGAGCACAGACAATGAGCGCCGTAAAAAACACGCCACTGCAAAAGAAAACCGGCACCGCCAGCGACACCAAACTGTCGATGCGTGCCGCCCGCGAAGCCCACAACGGCCTGTCGGCCACCCTGGCCAACGTACGCGCCACCCAGGATGGCCTGACCGAACTGGACGCCACTGCCCGCCTGCACCGGGAAGGCCACAACGAAGTGGCTCATGACAAGCCGCCTCACGCCATCGTGCAATTCCTGCAGGCCCTGAACAACCCGTTCATCTACGTGTTGCTGACCCTGGGCGGCATCAGCTTTTTCACCGACTGCTGGCTGCCGATGCAGGACGGCGAGGAAGCCGACCCCACCAAGGTCGTCATTATCATGACCATGGTCCTGCTCAGCAGCCTGCTGCGCTTCTGGCAGGAGCACCGTTCGGCCAAGTCCGCCGAAGCCTTGAAAGCCATGGTTCGCACCACTGCCACGGTGCTGCGCCGTGAGCAAGTGGGCAGCCAGCCCACCCTGCGCGAAGTGCCGATGCGCGAGTTGGTGGCCGGCGATATCGTGCAGTTGTCGGCTGGTGACATGATCCCTGCCGACATCCGCCTGATCGAGTCCCGCGACCTGTTTATCAGCCAGGCGGTGCTCACCGGCGAAGCCTTGCCGGTGGAGAAGTACGACACCCTCGGCGACGTCACGCAAAAATCCGCCGGGCCGGTAGCCGCCGACCAGGGCAACCTGCTGGACCTGCCGAACATCTGCTTCATGGGCACCAATGTGGTCAGCGGCCGCGCCAAAGCCGTGGTGGTGGCGACCGGGCCGCGCACCTACTTTGGCTCCCTGGCCAAGGCGATTGTCGGCTCCCGGGTACAGACCGCATTCGATCGCGGGGTGAACAGCGTCAGCTGGCTGCTGATCCGCTTCATGCTGGTGATGGTACCGATCGTGTTCTTCCTCAACGGCTTCTCCAAGGGCGACTGGGGCGATGCATTTTTGTTCGCCCTGGCGGTCGCCGTGGGCCTGACCCCGGAAATGCTGCCGATGATCGTCAGCGCCAACCTGGCCAAGGGCGCCACGGCGATGGCCAAGCGCAAAGTAGTGGTCAAGCGCCTCAACGCGATCCAGAACTTCGGCTCGATGGACGTGCTGTGCACTGACAAGACCGGCACCTTGACCCAGGACAAGATCATCCTCGAGCATCACGTCAACGCCTTCGGCCAGCGCGATGATGCGGTGCTGTCCCTGGCCTGGCTCAACAGCTACCACCAGAGCGGCATGAAAAACCTGATGGACCAGGCCGTGGTGCAGTTCTCGGAGCAGAACCCCAGGTTCCAGGTGCCGTTTGCCTACAGCAAGGTCGATGAATTGCCGTTCGACTTTGTACGCCGTCGCCTGTCCATCGTGGTCAAGGACGCTGCCCACGACCACCTGCTGGTGTGCAAAGGCGCCGTCGAGGAGATGCTGGACATTGCCACCCACGTGATGGAGGCCGGCAGTGCAGTGCCTCTGGATGAGCGCCGCCGCGAGGAATTGCTGGCGATCGCCAATGACTACAACGAAGACGGCTTCCGCGTGCTGGTGGTGGCCACGCGCAACATTCCCAAGGCCCTGGCCCGCCAGCAGTACACCACCGCCGATGAGCGCAACCTGGTGATCCAGGGCTTCCTGACCTTCCTCGATCCGCCCAAGGAAACCGCCGGCCCGGCGATTGCAGCCCTGCAGCAGATCGGCGTGGCGGTCAAAGTCCTTACCGGCGACAACGCCGTGGTCACCAGCAAGATCTGCCGCCAGGTCGGCCTCGAGCCAGGCCGGCCGCTGCTGGGGGTGGAGATCGAGCTTATGGACGACGCCACCCTGGCGCGCCATGTGGAAGAACGCACGGTATTTGCCAAGCTCACGCCGCTGCAGAAATCCCGAGTGCTCAAGGCCCTGCAAGCCAACGGCCACACCGTCGGCTTCCTCGGCGACGGCATCAACGATGCACCGGCATTGCGGGATGCCGACGTGGGTATCTCGGTGGACAGCGGCACGGACATCGCCAAGGAATCGGCCGACATCATCCTGCTCGAAAAGAGCCTGATGGTGCTGGAAGAAGGCGTGCTCAAAGGCCGCGAAACCTTCGGCAATATCATGAAGTACCTGAACATGACCGCCAGCTCCAACTTCGGCAACGTGTTTTCGGTGCTGGTGGCCAGTGCATTCATCCCGTTCCTGCCGATGCTGTCGATCCATCTGCTGCTGCAGAACCTGATGTACGACATCTCCCAGCTGGCCCTGCCGTGGGACAAGATGGACAAGGAGTACCTGGCCAAACCACGCAAGTGGGACGCCAGGAACATCGGCCGCTTCATGATCTGGATCGGGCCGACCTCGTCGATCTTCGACATCACCACCTTTGCCCTGATGTGGTACGTGTTCGCCGCCAACAGCGTGGAAATGCAGACCCTGTTCCAGTCCGGCTGGTTTATCGAGGGCCTGCTTTCGCAAACCCTGGTGGTGCATATGCTGCGCACCCGCAAGATTCCGTTCTTCCAGAGCACGGCCGCATGGCCGGTATTGATGATGACCGGAGTGGTGATTGCGCTGGGCATCTACGTACCGTTCTCGCCCCTGGGCGCCCTGGTAGGCCTGCAACCGCTGCCGCTGGCGTACTTCCCGTGGCTGGTCGGCACGCTGCTCAGCTATTGCTGCGTGGCCCAACTGATGAAAACCCTCTACATCCGCCGCTTCAAGCAGTGGTACTGAGTTCCCCCGCCGTTTAAACGGTGGCGGTCGCCCGGCCGCCACCGTGCATTACAAGGAATAGGATCATGCGCGTCTTGATCTGTGCCGGTCGTCATTACGCCGACTGCAAAAAGTCCCGCCAAGTGCTGGACGCTTACCACCGCCTGCGCCCGGTGCAGGTGCTGATTCACGGCGGCAACCAGTTCCTCGGCAGCGCCATCGAGGACTGGGCGCGGGAACTCGGCATCGACGTGGTGCGCTACCCGCCCAACTGGCAACGCCACGGCAAGCAGGCGGAGCGCCAGCGCAACCATTTCATGCTGACCGACAGCCGCGCGGATGTGGTCATCGCGCTGCCAGGTGGTGACGACACGTCGGAGCTGGTCTGCCAGGCCAGGGCCAGCGGCATTTCGGTGCTGAGCGTAGAGAACTGATATTCAAGCGAGGTGCATCATGCACAACAAACACACCCCGAAGCGCCCGGACGGGTTTGCCAAATACCGTGCGCGGCACTATCGCGGCGCGCGCCAGACCCTGCTGCTGTTGCCGCCGGCAAAACAGCGAGCGCTGCGGCGCAACCTGCTTTTTATCGGTATCACCCTGGGTTCGATCCTGTTAATCGCCCTGGTGTCCAAGGCCCATGCCGCCGGTGGCGCCTATGTGGTCGATGACGGCGCAATCAACGCACCGGGTGTCTGCAATCTCGACGCCTGGTACAGCGCCGACCGGCACGCCGGCAACACGTACACGGCAACGCTGTCTCCCGCGTGCACATTCAGCGCACTGCCTTCGGTGCAGTGGGGCGCGGCGCTGTCACGGGCCGACAGCGCAGGCCGGGGCGAGACCCAGGTGAGTCCGCAACTCAAGGCGCAGGTGCTGTCACGGCAAGACCTGGGGCTGGAAATGGCGATCTCCGCCGGGGCGCATCTTGCCCTTGATCGACGACACGGGTTCGACGGCGCCGACTTCACCCTCCCCTTGACCTGGCAACCGCTGGCACCCCTGCGCTTGAACCTGAATACCGGCTGGGCCCATGCCTACAACGACGGCGAGCCAACCCAGCGCCTGACCTGGGGCACCGGCGTCGAGTATCAACTGATGGATGTCCTTACGCTGATCGCTGAACGTTACGGCCAGGAAGGCGGTGACCAGGCCTGGCAAGCAGGGCCGCGCCTGCACCTCGGGGAATTTGTCGACGTCGACCTGGTGCTCGGGCGCGACCTGGGCGGTGAACGCAATCAATGGCTGACCACCGGTGCGACGCTCAGGTTTTAGGCCTGGCCTGCTGCTCCCGGTGCAGTTGCCGTGGCGGGTCGTCCAGGTAATTGCCTTATGATGGCGGCACCATTGCCAACGAGGGGTAAAGCACGTGGACCGTATCGAACAAATGACGCTGCTGGCGACCTACAACCAGTGGATGAACCACAAGGTCTATGACGCGGCTGCCAGGCTTACGGACGATGAGTTGCGCGTGGACCGCCAAGCGTTTTTCGGTTCGGTCTTCGGCACGCTCAACCATCTCACGTTGGGCGACACCGTCTGGCTCAAACGCTTTGCCCTGCACCCCGCCGGCTACGCGGCGCTGGCGCCGCTGAACAGCTTCGCCGCGCCGTCGGACCTCAAGCAACTGGCGTTCACCGACTTGGATGAACTCGCCGCCCGGCGGCGTTGGCTGGACCAATTGATCATCGATTGGGTACACACCCTGCGCGAACCCGACCTCGACCATCGCCTGCACTACCACAACATGCGCGGCGCGGCGGCCAGCAAGCCGTTCGGCGCCCTGCTGGTGCATTTTTTCAATCACCAGACCCACCATCGAGGCCAGGCCACCACGCTGCTGACCCAGGCCGGGCAGGACGTGGGCGATACGGACCTGCTCGCCTTGATTGACTGAACTCAGCGAGCGCTGAATTCGGCATAGGCCTGCAGCAACCGTGCAAAGTCCTCGGGTTGCGGCAACCGCTCGAAGCTTTCGACTGCCGGCGTGGTAGCCCAGGCCAGTTTTTCGCGGGTCCAGGTTTCCATAAAGGGCACGTACTCCGCGGCATTATCCAACAACGTCGCACGCACGTTGACGAACTCATCGATGCCATGGGGGCGGGTAAACAGCCAGCTCATGCAGTGCGGGCAGCAATAGTGACGATCGACCCCGTGCAGGCCGCCGACCACCGGGCAGCCCTGGGTCACCGTGAACGCGCTGGCGGGAATCAGTGCACTGAGGGAGAACGCACTGGCGGTCATCTTCTGGCAGCAGGTGCAGTGGCACGCCATGGTAATCACCGGCGCCTGGCTCACGCTGAAGCGCACCCGGTTACAACGGCAACTGCCTTCCAGGGGCAGGGTTTCGACGCTCATCACACACTCCTTTTCATGATCAGTGGCGTGGCAGGGTAGCGCCGAGGCGGGGGTGTTGAACAGGTCCGGGGGCAAAACCGAACGCTGCTGCGCCCATGGGGTCGTAACCTCAGGTGCCGGGACTTTTCAGCCCCGCCCTCCCCGCGTGCATTGTGGGTTTACCGATGTGCGTACCCAATAAGAAGGAGACGCTTACATGGTCATTCACTTCAAGGTTGCCGGGCATTTGGCCTGCGGCCATCACGGCAATAGCCTGCCCTCCAGCACCGAGCTGAATCGGGTCAAGTGCCGCACCTGCCGCAACACCGATGCCTACAAGGAAGCGCGCCGCAACCAGCGCAACGCCGCACGCCGTGCTTCGCGCCAGGCCAAGACCCACACCAGCACCGACTGGCGCAGTGCCTGGACGCAGCGCCTGACCGACCTGCCAGGGCGGCAACGCCTGCCCCGCGGCTTCGGCGCACAGCCTTTCGTATAAGCCAGAAACGCAGAAGCCCCGGACAAACCGGGGCTTCGTTTTCAATCAATCATCATTGGACACCGGCCTGTTGCGTGCCTGGTAACCCGGCAACGTGGCGGCATACGCCAGTGCCTGTTCACGGGAATTGAAGGACGCCAGCCGATCCTGGGGCGTACACACCCGCCATGGCCCGAAATTGACCTGCACGATGTCGTACCCATTCAGGTGCAGCTTCTTCAGCAGTGGAGCGCTCATAGTCACCTCGCTTTCCTGAGATTTCCCAGCGTTGCACGCCCTACCTTACACCCGCATCCAGGCTCATGACTGACCGCATGTCGCGGCGGCCAGGCTACTTGACCTTGCTGCTCAAAGTATCCAGGCTGCGCTTGAGATCATCCAGGCTGCGCTTCAAACCGTCGATGTCGTTTTTCTGCCGTTCGATCGTGCTGTTCTGATCCTCGACTGTGCGCTTGAGGCTCGCCAACTGGCTGTCACTGGAACTGGCGCTCGAACCGTCCCTGCGCTTGAACTCATCGAACGCGCGGTCCTGCCCCTCCAGCTTGCCTTTCAGGCCTTGTACCTCACTCTCGGTACGTTTCTGCGCAGCCTGCAGCTGTTCAATATCCCCCACCGAAATGCTCGACGCCTTCAACACATACTGGTTGCCCGCCTCCAGCGAAGCCCCCGTCAACCGGTCACCGCCTGACGCGCTGAAATCCCCCCACTTCACCGCACTCCCAGCCTGTGCCGTACCGGCCAACAATCCCACGACACCTGCAATAACCATCCAATAGCGCCTGCGGACACTGAGCATCAACTGATTCCTTTCCAGACGGCCGGGATGGCATATCGCTATGACTGTCATTTATGCCGCTTGTTCCCGTGCAGTAGGAATCCTCTGGTTCGCCTGTTAAAGCCGATGTAGATCACTGATCTGCCAAGCTTTTTCATACGCCGTCCATGCAAGAAAGCGGCAGCCCGACCTTGCGTCGAAGCGCCTGGATCTATATATTCCCAACCCTGCAACAACGCGCTACCGCCCGAATGGCGAAACTGGTAGACGCATGGGACTTAAAATCCCCCGCTCGTAAGGGCGTCCCGGTTCGATTCCGGGTTCGGGCACCATCTCTAGTTCCACTGACAGCCAGTAAAGTCCATGGAACCCTTTAAAACCCGCCACTTGGCGGGTTTTTTCGTTTATGGCGTTCCGTTGGTTTCCAAGTGATTCCGGCATTTTTAAGGGGAAGATCTGGGGTACAGGTCAGTTCGATAATAGGTAGTACCCTTATGTCGCACACTACAACTCTTCTACCTGACGCAGCTTTTCGAACAGCCAAACCGCGAGACCGCGCTTATAACCTTTTTGATGGAGAAGGTCTCTCTCTTAGTGCAAGCCAACGGTGGAAAAGCTTGCAAGGTATCTAAAGAATCCGGGACGATTCCGTTTGCCAGATACGGGTTGCTCAACAGCATACGAAGGCGCACTGAATACCAGCCACTGCCATCCTGGAGTCCGTCGGAGATCGCCATCCGCGATCGCTCGCACATTCGGTGCGAATGGGGCCAAAAAAGCTTTATCGACCTGAAAACACCGCCCTAGAGCCCTGTCAAAATGTTCTTCGGCGACCCTGAGAGCCTTTAACGCCAGGTTACGCCGACGTTCAGACAAATAGTGTTGCAGGGCACGTTTCTCGATGTTGGTGCGCTTCCGACGTTACACGATCGCTACGGTATTTCTACCCATGCTGTGCGCGTGCAGATCAAGGGTTGATCATAGGATTTAAAACTGCAGGGGCTGAATCATCCCCCTTGAACACCGACAGTCTGTTTTGGGGTAAGCGTTATGCCTGAAAAGGCTGTTCCGAACAAAAAATTTCCGAGAAGAACTAGAGGAGAACGGGTCAGATTTGGGCAACTGATGGAATGACGTGCACGTTGGAACCACTTAAGCTGCTGGCTGCCATGCATTCTTCCAGAGGCTAACAATGTCATTTGATCTGCACCACTTACTGCTGGTATTCACAGCCTACATTGTGGGAGCTGCCAGCCCTGGCCCCAGCAACATGCGAATCATGGGCGTTGCCATGCACCAAGGCAGAAAACCTGCGCTGATGCTTGCAGCCGGAGTCATCAGTGGTTCTTTTTTTTGGGGATCAATGGCCGCCACAGGCGTCTCGGCCATTCTGCTTCAATTCGCAGAGGCACTCTTCGTACTCAAGATCGTCGGCGGAGCATACTTGTTGTTCCTAGCCCTGAAAGCGGGACGTTCTGCCCTGACACCTGACGAGAAAATTGAGAAAGCGCTGGCCGCAGCACCGCCTATCTCGGGTTTTGGCCTCTATCGGCGGGGCTTGCTTATGCACCTGACCAACCCAAAGGCTTTACTGGGTTGGATCGCCACGATGACGCTCGGTCTGGGACCACAAGCGACACCTGAAACAGTTATGATCATCCTGGCTGGCTGTGCCGTGTTGAGCATTTCTATTTTCTGCGGTTATGCGATCGTTTTCTCTACGGCGCCGATGATTCGGGGTTATCGCAGGGCGCGTCGATGGATTGAAGGCACCCTTGCGTTGGTCTTTGGCGCCGCAGGTTTTAAGCTTCTACTCTCCCGCACCTGATTTAACGCTTCCCTCTGTGGGGGATGGCCTATGTTCGAAAGCCATCCACCAACTGCTGGAGTCGTGTGGCTTGTCGTTCAAGATCATCACAGGCAAGCAGTGTGGCGTGCAGGTTTGCCACCCCTTCCTGGTTGAGGGTTTTGATCTCGGTGATGTCCATGTTCAGTGAGTCGATAACTGAAGTTTGCTCTTCCGTTGCTGTCGCTACCGACTGGTTGATTCCGTCAATCTCGCCGATGCGCTGACTGACACTGCCCAGCCGCTCACCGGCCTGGTTGGCGATAATCACACCGTCCTTACTGTAGCGTTCGCTTTCGTTCATGGTGAGTACCGCCTCACGTGCGCCCATCTGAAGCTCTGCAATCATTGAATGGATCTCCTGGGCTGAGGTCTGAGTGCGGTAAGCCAGGCTGCGGACCTCGTCCGCTACAACAGCAAACCCACGCCCGGCTTCACCCGCCCGCGCGGCCTCGATCGCGGCATTAAGTGCCAGCAGGTTGGTCTGTTCGGAAATGCCTTTGATGACTTCAAGAATCCGCCCGATATTTTCCGTCTTACCATTCAGCGCTTCTATGTTGCTGCATGACGTGCGGATTTTCCCCGAGAGCGCACCCATGGCATTTATCGTTTGGGTCACTACCTCGCGGCCATCTTCAGCCTGGCACCGGGCATCCGACGCCTGGAGGGAAGCATCACCCGCGTTACGCGCGATTTCCTGGGCCGCCGCGCCGAGTTGGTTAATCGCGGCCGCAATACTGTTGGTGCGATTGGCCTGGTCGTCCGAGTTTGCCATGGAGGCACTGGAGGTCTGCGTTACGTGCCTGACCACTTCATTGACGTGCTCGGTGGCAGAAGACACCTCACGTATTGAGCGCTGGATTCGCTCCACAAAAAGGTTGAAGTCTGCGGCCAACTCTCCGAACTCATCTTTCGAGTGTGCACCCAAGCGGCGGGTAAGGTCGCCCTCTCCCTGGGCGATATCCCGCATGGTTGTACCCATCAATCTCAGGGGCCGCATCAGTACGCGAATAAGCAGCCCCAGCAGAAGCAGCGTGGTCGCCACGGCAACAATCATCGATAAAATGGCGGAAGTGCGAAAATCATCAAGTGCCGCATAAGCTTTGCTTTTGTCGATGCACAAACCGATATACCAGTTCACCGAAGGCAGTCCCTTGATCGGCGAGAACATCAAAACTTGAGGTTTTCCGTCCTGCTCCGTCTCGCTGATATGAGAGCTAAGGGATGGCGTGTTCAGCGGGTAAATATCGTTCAATTGCTTCATCACCCGTTCTTTTTCGGGATGAACCAGCACCCTGCCATCTGCGTTGACCAGAAAGGCATAGCCCATTCCACCCAGGTCGAGCGAGCGGACTATGGTCGACAGCGTCTCAAGTGTCAGGTCCCCGCCTACCACCCCAAGCGCCTGGCCATCGTGACTGACCGGCGTTGCAATGGTCATCATCAGTTGCCCTGTCGTCACATCCAGGTAAGGTTCGGTCAGCGTTGTCCCTCCGGCAGCCATTGCGTCGGTATACCAAGGCCGGGTGCGAGGATCGTAATCAGCAGGTAGATCGTCCTCTGGCCTGATGACGAAACTGCCGTCACGACTGCCTAGATAAGTGAAGGTGAACGTCGAGAGCAACGACTTCTGCTCCAGCAGCCGCGTGATGTGTTGCGACGCGGGATCATTGGCAACCGTCTGGGCGACATGATCAACCAGAAGTATTCGCCCGGAGAGCCAGGACTGAACACTTGCAGCAGTGATCTTGCTCATTTCCTCGAGGTGGTTTTCAAGGTTCGTTCGGATGGTTTGCGTTGAATCGAGTCGTTGTAAAGCGTAAAAAGCGAAAACGCTGCGACAACAACGAATGATGCCGCAAGCAATACCTTATGACTGAACTTCAGGTTCGCAATCATCATGGTTTATCCATAGGCTTGGGGTGTTGTAATTGTTATTCGATACCGAGGTGCGTTGATGACGGCTTGATGACGGCCAACTGTGGATAGGCCACCAGTTTCTCGATGTGCAGTTCAGTGCTCTCCAGCCAGGACTCAGTGACTGATCGGAAATGCTCCATATCCCGGCAGCGTATCCGCAGGCAGTAATCAAGCGCACCACTCACCAGGTGACACTCAATGACTTGCGGGCAAGCACTGACAAGCGCCTCAAACATCTTTTGCGTGCGGCATCCTCTGTCGTCTGCCAGTGTCACTAGAACCACCAGTGACAAACCGGGCGATAGCTTATGCTCGTCAATGAATGCCCCGTAGCCGCGGATGACGCCCAGCCTCTCCAGCTTGCGAACGCGTTGCTGACAAGGGCTCTCGCTCAAGTGCACCAGCGAGGCAAGTTTTTTATAGGTAATACGCCCGTTACGGCGCAGTACATCGACGATGGCCTCGTCGATGCGTCCCAAACACTCCGGGGGCCCGTGGATCTTCCTTCCGCTGGTCATAGCCAAGGTATTTCACTTCAGCCCGTTGGAGAGAAACTGCTGCAGGCGTTCACTTCTGGGATTATCCAGGATCTCAGGTCCGCCCTGCTCTTCAACCAGTCCCTGGTGAAGAAACAGCAGCTGGTTTGACACTTTGCGTGCAAACCCCATTTCATGGGTCACCATGATCATGGTGCGCCCCTCTTCAGCAAGGCCCTGGATGACTTTGAGCACCTCGCCCACCACCTCTGGGTCGAGCGCCGAGGTGGGTTCGTCGAACAGCATGACCTCGGGCTCCATGGCAAGGGCACGGGCAATCGCTACCCGCTGCTGTTGACCTCCGGAAAGAAACGCAGGGAACTGATCGGCAACACGGGCAGGCAAGCCGACTTTATCCAAGTACCGCCGGGCACGATCTTCTGCGTCTTTTTTGCTGACGCCTAGCACCCGCCGCGGGGCAATGGTGATGTTTTCCAACACGGTCATGTGTCCCCACAGGTTGAAATGCTGGAAGACCATGGCCAAGCGGGTACGCAGCCGTTGCAGCTCGCGGTCATCCGCCACACGTAATCCTGCATGATTTTTAACCATGCAGATCTGCTTGCCATCCAAACTCATGGCGCCGTCGTTGGGTGTTTCGAGGAAATTGATACAGCGCAGGAACGTGCTCTTCCCCGAGCCACTGGCGCCGATCAGGCTGATGACATCGCCCGTTTTGGCTTGCAGGGAAACACCCTTGAGTACTTCATGGGTACCGTAACTTTTGTGTAGCCCGTCAACCGTCAATTTGTACATGTTCGCAATCTTCCTCTAAGCAGTTCGGGAGCGGCCCTGTCAGACACAGGACTCAGTGAGTCGGCCCTAAGAAAGCCAACCAATGACGTTCGGCAATTCGGAACAAACCGACCAGCGCAAAGGTCACCGCCAGGTAAATCAGCGCCGCAATACCAAACGATTGAAAGGTCAAGAAGGTCGCAGAGTTAGCGTCACGGGCGACTTTGAGAATGTCCGGAACCGTGGCGGTGAATGCCACAGTGGTCGAGTGCAGCATCAGGATCACCTCGTTGCTGTAATACGGCAGCGACCGACGCAAGGCTGACGGCATAATCACAAACGCGTAGAGCTTCCATCCAGAGAGGCCATACGCTTTTGCAGCCTCGACCTCCCCATGGGCGATGTTGCGAATAGCCCCGGCAAATATCTCCGTGGTGTAGGCGCAGGTGTTCAGCGCGAAGGCAAGAATGGTGCAGTTCATCGCATCGCGAAAGAATGCATCCAACACAGGCTGAGCACGTATTGCGGCCAGGCTATAGATCCCGGTGTAGCAGATCAGCAGCTGGATATAGAGCGGTGTACCCCTGAACAGGTAGGTATAAAACTGCACCGGCCAGCGCACATAAAACCTGGACGACACGCGTGCGATGGACAGTGGGATAGACACGATAAATCCGATGAAAAGCGATGCACTGAGCAACCACAATGTCATGGCCAGACCAGTGATTTGCTGGCCATCGCTGTAGACGAATGACCTCCAGTACTCCTGCAGTAGTTCGATCATCGCACCGCCTCCCGTGAACCGGCGGCGTAGTATTTTTCCAGACAGCGCAGGATGAAATTGGAGGCGCTGGTGATGATCAGGTAGGTCAGTGCAGCCAGTACCAGGAAAAAGAACAATTGGTATGTGCTTTTTCCTGCGTCCTGGGCAGCCTTTACCAAATCAGCGAGGCCAATGATCGACACCAACGCGGTGGCTTTGAGAATCACCATCCAGTTGTTGCCAAGACCCGGTAAGGCAAACCGCATCATTTGCGGGAACACCACGAAGCGAAAACGCTGTGTGCGACTTAACCCGTAGGCGGTAGCAGCTTCAACCTGGCCACGGGGTACCGCCAGCATGGCGCCGCGGAAAGTTTCGGTGAAATAGGCGCCGTAGATAAACCCAAGGGTGATGATTCCTGCGACGAAGGGATTGATTTCGATGTACTCCCAGCCCAACGCCACCGTGATGACCGTCAGCCAGGTTTGCAGGCTATAGAAAATCAACAGCATCAGTACCAGATCGGGCACCCCACGAATCAGCGTGGTGTAGAGCTGCGCTGGCAGGCGCAGCAGCCTAAGACTGGACAGTTTGGCGCTGGCCCCAATCAGCCCGAGCAATACGCTGAGCGCCAGGGCGGATAGGGACAGCTTGACGGTCATCCAGGCGCCTTCGAGCAGCAGTGGGCCGAAGCCTTGCAAGCTGAATGCAGACAGCCCCAATGCGCCTAATAGTGTTTCGAACATGATCAACAACCTATAGCGAAAAACGCCCATCCAGCGGACGAGCGCCGGGTGGTTATTTACCGCTGTAAAGATTCAGATCGCCAAAGTGCTGCTTCTGGATCGAATCATAGGTGCCATCGTCGTGAAGGGCCTGGATCGCTTTATCCAGCAGGGCCTTGAGCTCTGCATTGCCCTTGGCGATGCCGATGGCTGTCTTGGAGGGAAGATAAGGGCTCTCTACCGATGGGCTCATTTCGTAATCAGTGCCCTGGGGTGAGTTGATAAAACCCAGTTGAGCTTGAAGCGCGTCCTGCAGGGATGCATCCAGCCGCCCCGCTACCAGGTCGTAATACACCTGGTCCTGGTTCTGATAGGACTGGATTTTTACCCCGGCTTTGTCCAGCACGGCCTTGGCGTAAGCTTCCTGGATACTGCCTTGAAAATAGCCAACCGTTTTGCCTTTGAGTGACACCACATCTGTGCTCAGGCCCGAACCTTTCTTGAACACATAGGACGTGAACCCGGAAAAAAGCTCGTTTGAAAAATCAATGGCTTTTTCACGAGTGGCCGTCACGGTCATGGATGACAGGATGCCGTCGAACTTGCCGGCCCTGAGGCCCGGAATCAGGCCATCAAAATCGCTTTCCACCCAGATGCATTTGACTGAAAGCCTGGCGCAAATCGCGTTGCCCAAGTCAATATCAAATCCCTTGAGGCTGCCATCGGCGGCCTTGGACTCAAACGGTGCGTAGTTGGCATCTACGCCGAAACGCAAGGTGGAGTATTCCTTGGCAGACACTGCACTTGTGCACAACGCCAAGCCCATTACTAAATACAGTTTCTTTAGCGAAATCATAATTACATCCCTAGATATTGTAGTTGGATTAAGGGCAGTAAACATCTGTCAGCATTAACCGTGACACTCATTATTATTTAGCGAGACCTGCGTCTCGACTTGAACGTTACCTGAGTACGACGACTTTACGAATATGGCAAATTGAACGTTATCACGAGCAAAATGCTCGCCTTTCAAGCAGACACCAGCTTCATCATTAACAACCCACTGACAATCAATACGGCCGCCACGATACGCAACAGCGTGGCGGGTTCACCCATGAAGAAAATACCCGCCGCAAAAGCGCCCACAGCGCCGATCCCCGTCCAGATGGTGTACGCCGTACCCAGCGGCAAGCTCTTCATCGAGAAGGATAAAAGCGCGAAACTGGCAATCACAGTGACAAATGTAATGACTGTGGGCACTAACCGCGTAAATCCTTCAGATTGTTTCATCGAAAAAGCCCACACAACTTCAAATAGTCCTGCAATGATCAAACTCACCCAAGCCATGAGCAACTCCCAAACAATAAAAAACGCAAAGACTGTCTGCGCCAGGCGCAATTAAAACGTCAACGTTATTAAAAAGACCCCCGCGACGACGGGGGTAAAGACGGGTTGACCAAACCCTAGTTCCGTGACGCTATCAACTAAATCACTTGAATGTTGCGTCCAGCGCGAACGCAATATCCTTGATCAAGTCATCTGGATCTTCCAATCCGACAGAAAAGCGCAAATGACCATACTCGCGGAACTCTTCAGGGTACTTGTCAAAGCCACCTCGACCCTCTGCCCCTACGTGCACGATCAGTGATTCGTCATGCCCTAATGAAACGGCCGACGTGATGATGCGCAGGTTCGAGACAAAGCGATTCTGGGTGTCAGGATCGCCCTCTACGGCAAACGCCATCACAGCACCATAGCCTTTGCCCGCAAATTGCCGACGCGCCAACTCATGCTGCGGGTGGGAAGGCAAACCGGGGTAGTAGACATAGGCAATCCGATCGTCGCCATCCAGAAACTGGGCCAACTTTTCGGCCGTGTTCAGCAATTGCTTCAAGCGCAGTGGCAACGTGACCGAACCGCGCATGATCATCCACGCGTTGAACGGCGAAATGGTCGCGCCGAGGTCAACCAATGCATCATTCTTGATCTTGTTGATCAACGGATTGGAGCCGATCACCACCCCGCCCATGGCATCACCATGGCCATTGATGTACTTGGTCAATGAGTGGATGACGAAGTCGACACCATGTTGACTTGCACGAAAAAATGGAGGCGGCGTGAATGTGGCATCCACAGAGATCAGCGCGCCATGGGCGTGTGCAATCTCAGCCAATGCGGCAATGTCCGCAACTTTCGTGGTGGGGTTGGCAATCGTTTCAGTGTGGATCAGCTTGGTATTGGGGCGAATGGCGTTACGTACCGATTCCAGGTCACCGACGTCTACGAAGGTTGCCTCAATGCCGTAACGTTCAGGCAGTAGTTCGGCGAAAAGCCGCCAGACTGCCTGGTAGGTGATGTCACTGACGATGACGTGATCACCACTTTTCAAGAATGAAAAAAATACCGAGTGCAAGGCGGCAACACCGGTCGCGAATACCACCGCGTCTTCACACCCTTCAAGGGCTGCGAGTTTCTTCTCAAGGCAAACCTGGTTGTGGCCTTGATTGCGTGTGTACACGAGCCCGTCCGGGCTCGACCAGTCCATGGTCGCCGGATCTTCCGGCAAGAGATAGGAGTTTGCCATGACCAATGGTGTACGGACGGCGCCACTGGTGACATCCGCGACATTGCCGCCATGAACAGCCAGCGTCGCTGCAGATAATGTCGAAAGATTGTGCTTGTCGGGGCGCATGTCGTTTCCTCTTTATTGTTGTGTGTTTCATTCTTGAGTTGAGTGAGTTGCTTAGCTTCCACTCACACCGTTAATGCAAACGACCTTGGGTTGGGTCATGTCTTCGTAAGCGAAACGTACGCCCTCACGGCCCATGCTCCCGTACTTGAAACCGCCGAAAGGCATTGCATCAAAGCGGTAGTCGGAAGAGTCGTTGATCATCACCCCGCCCGCCTCCAGTCGTTTAGCGGCGGTCAATGCAACCTTCAGATTGCTGGTGAAGATCCCGGCATGCAGGCTGTATTCTGGTTCGTTAGCCAGCGCCAATGCTTCATCCAGGGAGCCGACGCGCTGGAGGATGACTACCGGGCTGAACACTTCTTCGCACCACAACTTGCAATGGCGGTCGACGCCTTCCAGCACGGTAGGTGAATAGAGCGAGCCGTTACGTGTGTTGCCAACCAACAACGTGGCGCCTTTGGCAATGGCGTCATTGACCACTTCCTCGGTACGCTTGGCTGACGCCTCGGTAATCATCGGCCCTACGTCCGTCGGCTCATCAGCAGGGTTGCCGACGATCAACTTAGAGGTCTGTTCAACAAAGCGCGTTTTGAAGGCTTCATAGAGTGAAGCTTCGATGAGGATCCGTTGGGTACCGATGCAGTTTTGTCCGGCCGCCCAGAAAGCCCCCGACACGCATGAATCAACGGTTTCATCCAAGTCACAATCAGCCATCACGATGACCGGCGCGTTACCGCCAAGGTCCATCGCCAGCTTCTTGAGGCCAGCTGTACGAGCGATCTGCTCACCCGTGACAAAGCCGCCGGTGAAAGACACCATGCGCACTGCACGGTGGGCCACAAGAGCCTTGCCCAGGGCGGCGCCGCCTGTCGCGACGGTGACAACAACCGGAGGCAGACCCGCGTCGATCAAGCATTCCACCAGCTTGATCGCTGATAGCGGTGTGAGCTCAGACGGCTTGAGAACAACTGCATTTCCTCCCGCAATGGCAGGCCCCAATTTATGCGCGACCAGGTTAAGCGGGTCGTTGTAAGGGGTGATGGCGACGATGACGCCCAACGGTTCACGGGTGAACCAGCCCTGACGGGATTCAGACCCGACATAGGCGTCAAAAGGAATGACTTCACCGGCATTGCGCTTGGCTTCTTCGGCAGACAACTTCAAGGTGTTGACGCAGCGCAATACCTCCTTTCGCGCCTGCTTCAGCGTTTTTCCCGACTCCGCGACGATCAGTTTGGCAAAGGCGTCTTTGTCACGCTCGACTGAGCTTGCAGCCTTTTCCAAGATACGCGCACGTTCATGGCGTGGCAGATCCTTGGCAATCAAGGCGCCTAAAATGGCGGTGTCAACTATCGTGGTAGCGGAGGATGCGGGTATGTCTGCCACTTCACCCACTTTGCTGCCGTCAAACGGGCTGAGCACCGTAATGGCCTTATAATCAGCAGCGAGCGAGAGACTCAAGCTATTCATGATTACTTACCTGACGTGGTTTTGTGGTTGTGGATGCTTACGATGTCGGCGAGCAATGCGAAGGCGGTTTCAAAACGACCTGCCCCCGCCCCCACTACAGTGACGGGACCGAGAATGGCCGTGTTGAAGGTAATTGCGTTGGTGGCTCCGCTCACGGCTGAGAGCGCGTCGTTCGCCGGTAAGAGCTGGGGACTCACCGATGCCGAAATCGAACCATCGCTCCGTTTCTCTGCGCTGCCAATCAGCTTCCAGCGGGCACTTGCTTTCGTCGCCTCGGCAATATCCTTGGCCGTGATTTCAGAGATCCCTTTGCACAAGACATCGCTTGGTTTGAGTTTTGCGCCCAGTAGTTCATTGGCGAGGATGACGACCTTCAAGCGCACATCGTGCCCTTCTACATCCGCTGTTGGATCGGCTTCGGCGTAACCCAACTCCTGGGCTTTTGCGACAGCACTCGAGAAGTCCAACCCCGTCTCCATGCTGGAGAGGACAAAGTTTGACGTGCCGTTGAGGATCCCCTTGAAGCCGGTGATTTCCGAGCCTGCCAGTGACTCCTTGGCCAAACGGATAACCGGGGTCCCGCTCATGACAGAACCTTCAAATTCAAAGCGGGCGCCGGTGCTATCGGCCAGCGTCTTCAAGCTTTGTGCATGCAGCGCCACGGGCCCTTTGTTGGTGGTCACGACACTGACGCCCTTTTCCAGAGCCCAGCGGCAGAAGGTCGTAGCCGGTTCACCATCCACAGGATTGGTGAACGTTGCCTCAGCGACAATATCGGCGCCAGAGAAGCGGATAACGGTTTCGTTTGCCGGCTCAGCAGTCCCGCCGGCCAGGGTCCTGAAACTGCCTTTAGCAGCAGGCACTGCTGCCAATTCACGAGCGTCCAGGCCGTCTTTGTTAATGATCGAACCGAGGTAAAGGTCACTGACACCGACAATCTTCAAGGTAAAACCTAATTCATCGGCCCAACGCGAATTCTTATCGGCAATAAGCTGGGTCAGCGCGCGGTTAACGCCACCAAATCCAAGCAACGCAATTTTGTATTCAGTCACGACAGGGTTCTCATTGTTATGTTGTGGTGCTGAGATAGTAAGCCGCCAACTTAACTTTACGAATATGGCAAACAGAACGTTGTTGCGAGCAAAATGCTCGTGCAACAGCGCAACTTGCTATTTTGTGCTCGACAGAACAAAAGACGTTACGGTATTCAGGACTCCCGGCAGCGTCGAGATCTCACTCCATACCCTGTGGATACGATCTGCATTCATCGCCTGAACCGTCAGTACAATATCGAGGTCGCCACTCATCACATTGCAGGAAATAACTTCAGGCATTGCACCAACGGAGCGAACAACTTCTGAATCTCGCATACGATCCTTACGGTAAACGAAGATTAATGCATTAATGGGTCCTGCATCGGCTGAGGGCATACCTTTAATAATTGTGTAGCCTCGGACATACCCATCGCGTTCCAATCGCTCAATCCGCAGCCTGACTGCGTTCCTGGACAAATTGACTTTTAGGGCAATATCGTTGTGGGCCAACCGTGCATTACGAGTAAGCTCCTCCAAAATCTTTTCATCAACCTTATCTAAAACACGTTTCATCTCTGGCTCCGGACTTATAACGAGTGAGACTCCGTGTCTTTGGATAAGGCCCTGACCAGCGAGATCAGCGACCTGACGTCGTTGGGAATTGAAGTACAGTCTTGTTCGGCGACTGCAGGAGCACCAACAGTATTTATGTGGCCAACAACCTCTGACTTTTGGGTTGCAGTGCCAACTTTCGACGGATGTGTGGTTGCCAGGCAAATCATGGGGATCATCAAGCTGCGTCTGCTTATACGTGCAGCGCGCAAGCCGATAGCGGTATTGGGACTGACCAGATATCCACTCTCTGCAAAGACCTCATGAATACAACTGAATGCGTCTGCATCGTCCACAGCCAGTGAGTCAAACAGTTTGCGTGCCTCCAACCATTCATCCTGCGCTAACTGAATAGTGCCCTCGCCTTCTAGCAGCTGCATATTACGAGCTACTTTTTCTCCGCATCGATTTAAGATGCTCCACTGTATGCGCTCAAAATTAGAGGCCAATGCAACATTCATAGTGGGGATTTTGGTAGCACGAATCTCATTTCGCCTGTAAAAATTTGATTGGAGAAAATTATGCAGTCCGGCGTTAGCATTCGTGGCAACGATAAGCTGTCGAATGGGCAGCCCCATTTGCTTGGCAATATAACCAGCATACAGGGCGCCAAAATTTCCAGTCGGGACACTGAAAGCAATCTCTCTTTTAGGCGCACCGAGTTGAAGAGCAGAATAGAAATAGAACGACAGGTGCGCAAGCACGCGAACCCAATGCACTGAGTTGAACGAAATGAGATGCTGCTGCGCATCATTATTTTTTTTCAGGAACTGCTCACACAAACGATGACAATCAGAATAGTCTCCGTCAATCTCAACATTCACAACATTATCTTCGTGCGTACTCAGTAAGCGTCGGCGGTCCTCCGCCGTCAACCCCGTGGAAGGATGCAATACCAACAGCGTAACGCCCTTCATTCCCGAAAATGCTTTTATT
This sequence comes from Pseudomonas sp. LAMO17WK12:I1, assembly GCF_900177315.1. Classification (NCBI taxonomy): domain Bacteria; kingdom Pseudomonadati; phylum Pseudomonadota; class Gammaproteobacteria; order Pseudomonadales; family Pseudomonadaceae; genus Pseudomonas; species Pseudomonas sp. LAMO17WK12:I1. Next base: position 80,669 of record NZ_FWZV01000001.1, read on the forward strand.
GCTGCAGCGCCAGTATCTCCACCGGTACAACCTATAACCAGCGCCTTCTTCCCAGACCTCAGCAAATTATGATCGATAAAGCGAGCCATCAATTGAAGGCCGACGTCTTGATAGACGCCTGACGGCCCATGAAACAATTCAAGTATCCACTCGTTACTCGCGGTCTGGTAAAGCGGTGTCACTGCGTTACTTTTAAAACAATCAAAAGTCTTCTCAAGGATACCAGACAACTGATCCCGCTCGATCCAACCTCCCAGAAAGGGCTCGATTACGTAGCGAGCCAATTCATGGAAGGGCAACCATTCGAGCTTTGAGAGCTCCTCCTTTTTGAAGCGGGGAACCTTGTGCGGCACGTACAAGCCCCCGTCAGGCGCGTACGCCCCCATCAGCACCTCGCCGAATTCGTACGTTCTACCAGGGGTCCGTGTGCTGACGTATTTCATGATCCAAGACACCCTCAAGCTATTTCCGAGCGGGCCACCTGCAAGCTGGGTCTTCGCCGGAATTCAATGCGGTAGCGTTAATCGCCTTTGATCCAGCTTCAAGCCAACGACCAAAAAAGTCAATATATCGACTATAATATCTCACCAACGGTATTCCGTTCCTGATACACGAGCCCCCCTTTTGCACCAGCTCATGGGATGTGCCACGGCCGACAATGCTTGAAAAATGGGAGAACACTATGTGTGCCAAGAATCTGCTGCACTCGCTTTATCAGTACAAGGCATGGTCTGAGGATGTGTTACTCAGGTGCTTGAAAGCGCCCGTTGCACAGTCCTTCCCTGTGGAGATGGAGAAGGCCTGTTATTGGCTCAGGCACATCAATATTGTGGACCAGCTATTCATCGCCAGACTGCAGGGAAAACCGGAGAAGTTTGACGACGTCGTCACTGAGCAGCAGCAAGACATTCGTCAGTTGGAAGAGGCATTCACAAAGGCAAATCAATGGTTTGTTGACTACACAAAATCAGTCACTGCAAAAGAGCTGTGTGAACCGGTGGAATTTTTCTTCAAGGATGGCAAACCGGGCAATATGACCAAGGAGCAAATCCTTGCTCATGTGCTTTCTCATGGGCTCCAGCATCGAGGAAGTGTTAGCACGATCCTACCCAGGGAAATCCTGGAGGGATACCAAGATCATTTCACAACGTTTTTAAAACTGTAGGCAGTTGGATGTCTGCCTCCTCAACCATGAGGAGGCAGAGTATTCACCGCAGTGCTCAGCTCAATTCAAGCGCGTCTATCACCGCTGCAATTTGCTTGCGTCCTTCCCCTTCGATGGGTCTAAGCGGCAAAGGCAGGCTCGGAGAGTGAGTCATGCCGCGTAGCTCTGCTGCAGTGGCTATCACGCGAAAGCTACCTCCAAATTGGCTGAACAATGCCCAAAGCGGCTTCAAGGATTCGGAGAGGCGCGTAGCCTCAAAGGCGTCACCTGACAATGCTGCTCGTGTGATGGCGAGCGCCGTATTGGGGAACAAACCGCCCATGACCGAATACCAGGCATCGCAGCCGGCGTTCATTCCAACAGCGGCAAACGCATCGCCGCTTATTCCAATAGTTACGTGACTCGGAATCAATTTTCGCAGGCGCTCCACGCGCTCCCTGGCCAGATGCGGCGCCTCGGGGACGCCAGGGATTTTGATTGAGCTGACATTGGGTAGCTCTGCAATACGCCCGTGTAACTCATCGGTAAATTCGAAATGGGTGGTACCAGGATTGTCATAGACACATAGCGGGATTGAGACGTTGGCCGAAACCATTTCGTACATCGAAAACACATCGTCCTGAGTCAGTTTTTGATACGACACGGGTGGCAGCAGCAAGGCTTTGACTCCCACGGCTTGCGCATCCTCGGCCAGCAGCAAAACGTCGCGTGTACGCAGCGCACCGATGCTCACCATCACTGGCACGCCCTCCGCGGCCTCTACTGCCAACTGAGCAACTCGAGAACGTTCGGCTCGAGAAAGATACGCATAGCCCCCAGTGGATCCTAGAGCCCCGATGGAATCTACTTTGGCTGCCACCAATTGCTGCACAAGACGAGTAAAAGCATTTTCGTCCACACCCTGCTCATCCATAGGCGTCAGAGGAAATGCACTAAGGCCGGTAAACATCGTCATCACTCCTTGCAGTGGTCTATGGACTATTTGGCCCCAGGACCAATCAGTGAGCTTTCGATCTGGACGCCTGGCATCATTTGCTGCAACCCTTCGATGAGTTTGTCCCCCGCTTCCGTCAAGGCTTCAAGCGGCATCGCCGGCAGACTCTCCAGAATGAACCACATGCTCTTCGCGTCAGCACCGAGACGGGTCCTGACACCTTGCCGCCAATTCCAGCGACGGCAGGTCACGCCTTTGTCATCGCGCCAGACAACCTCGCCGGGGTCTGGATATTCGAAAGCAGGAGCACCTTCTTTCATCGTGTCAAAAGGCTCAGTGCCATCAGCGACTACGAGCCGAGGGGAGCCCACATAGGCTTCAATGTTTTCCCCGCCAACAGGGATGGCGTACTCAATACTGATTGCGTTGTAGAGATCGACGATGGGATCCAGGCTAGGCAAGCTTCCGTCACGCAAAACCCGTTTACGCAGCGCCTCAGCTGAACAGGGCGTACGCTGCGGCTTGGCGCCGAACTTTCGGAATGTCTCCGCCCATGCGGCCAGGTGAGCTTCTCCCCAGCTTGGCCCACCTTCCTGTACAGCCTTGCAAGCACGGTCCAGGGCTGCCTGAGCAACCTCAGGATGGGTCAGTGACGCAGCGCCCACCACAATGCTCAGGGCCCTGAACTCCGGAGCCAATTCTGCAACGGCTTGATCGATCAACGGCAGTGCGGACAGCATCAAAAACCTCCAGAAATCCAAATGTCATTTCATGCTAGTCAGTGACGACCAATAAAGTCAATATAGTGACCAATATCATCTACTATAACGCGTGCGCAGATTGACGGGGCAATTGGTAAAGGCCGAGAATCCCACTACATTTTTTTCATGACATTCATCAATGACCACGAATACCAGCCTGTCGATTACCCCTGGCGCTGATGCTCAAGCCGTCAGCCTGGCCGTTGCGCGCACGCTCAAACAGGCGCGCAAAGCACAGAAGATCACGCTGGATGAGCTTTCTCGCCGCTCAGGGGTGAGCAAAGGAATGGTTGTCGAAATAGAGAAATGTACGGCGAACCCCAGTATCGGCATCCTTTGCAAAATCGCCGCCGCGCTGGGCCTGTCCGTTGCAGACATCGTCAACGTGACCGAAGCCCCATCCGCCCATATCATCGACAGCCAAGACATCCCCACGCTCTGGACCGGGGACCTGGGAGGAACGGCGCGGCTTCTGGCAGGAACGTCCGGTCCTAATATGATCGAACTGTGGCGTTGGGAAATGCACCCAGGCGAATTTTTCGCTTCACAGGGACATCCTCAGGGCACGCTTGAGCTGTTTCATGTGGAGAAAGGCACGCTGAAATGCGTGGTAGGGGAAACAGAGCTGGTCATCCCTGCGGGGAGTTCGGCAGTGGCCAGAACCGATGTTCCCCATTCCTATTCCAACGCTGGCAGATCCAAGTTGGTATTCACTATGTCCGTGACCGAGATGCATCAGTAGATAGCAGCAGGCTGGCCGTCAGTAAGCATCTGCAAAGTGGACGAACCTGCCAATTTCAAAGGGGTTGTACCACTGAGCCCGATCAAATACTGCGGTGGATCACCGCTAGGGCGCGAATTCACAATTGCTCGAGCAGCGCATGTGACTGGGGGCATAATGGGGGGCAAATTTCGGTTCCTTAAAAAGGATGCCCCCACCGATGCCCCCAGATATTGCGGTTGTTTTCAAACGAAAACTCAGCGATGCCTTGATCCGCTCGCTGGCCGAACCGGGTAAACACGCCGATGGCGAAGTCCCTGGGCTCTACTTGGAGGTAAGGGCGTCAAGAAAGGTCGACAAATCTCCTTCCAAGGTTGGGCGATTGAAGTATCGCCTGCATGGCAAGGAAAACCGCTTCTCCATCGGCGCTTACCCCGACATTGGTCTCAAGGAGGCGCGCGACATTGCCCGCGGCGCACGCCGCGATGTGGCTAATCACATCGTCCCGCTCAAGGCCAAGACCGCCAAGATCGAGGCAAAGTTGCTCAATGAAGAGCGCACCTTCGCGTACGTGGCCAAGCAAGGGTTGGCATTCAAGCCTGCCGAACTGGTGACCAAATCCATCTCGGGTCGACCGGAGCGCTGAACAACCACATCTTGCCTGCCATTGGCAAAAAACCGGTCAGCGAGATCAAGCTGGAGCACATCACTACGATCATCACCGAGTTGCGTCGTCAACGCACCCTGGCCATGGCCCGGCGCGTGCGCACCATCATCCGCGCCATCCTGGGGTTGCCGAGGGCTGCGGCTGGGTGGAGCGCAACGTGGCGCTCAGCAACATCGAGGAGCTGAAGATCCGCCATATCGTCACCAGCAATCCGGCAATCGAAAGGCCAGTCGACCTGGGCAGGTTTCCGCTGCGTCTGGATGACTGCAACGACGGCAGCGTTGCGCCTGCTGGTCATGTTGCCGGTCCGCCCTGGCGAATTAGTGCAGATGCGGTGGGAAGACGTCGATCTGGGCGGCGCCGATTGGCGTTACGTGGTCGGCAAGACCGAACATCTGATGTAGTGCCCTTGAAACCTTGGATAAGCACTCTATTCATCACACACTGCGGCAACTCAACAAGAAGTATCAGGAGTCTGTCCGCAGTTTAGAAGGCAGCTTCGTATCGAAGCTATAGCGCAAGTGTGCTGCAGCCAAATCGTGGCGTTTCCCTTTAGAACCAGAAATCCGATCAGCGCGTGCAGGCAAAGCTATTTATTGAGTTTTATATTGCGCTAAAGCTATGGAACGACCGAGTTGGGCAAGCTTTGCGCACGAGCTCATACGGGTTCCTTGTGATGGACAGACCGTAGCAAGCCAACAGCCTACTATCCGGAAACCTGCGGTTTACTTGCCCAGAATGTTCTTCAACGCAGCGGTATGGCCGGCCGGGTCGTTTACGCTGGACATCACTTCGATGATGGTGATCGTCTGATCGTTCATCGCCATCAACGAGGCCATCAGTAGTTTCAGGCCGTTGAAATCGTCGGTGCCGTCCAGGCGGTACATCTTCAAGTCGTTCACCTGAATGGTCTTCTCGCTGGTCATGCGAAAGTTGGGTGAAGCGGCCTGCTGCTTTTCCTTCAAGGTATCCACGGCAAGGCGAAACGCAGCGTCCGGGGTGGTGCCCGCAGTCGGCGCCGGACCTTCGGTAACGATGATGGCCCGCTCGCTTTTCGGATCGAAGTACATCGTGCCGCCGTTCTCGCTGTTCAAGGCACGGGCCTCGACGCCTTCCAGCACGAACTTCAGCTTGCCGCCTGCCAGGGACACCGATTGCATGTCCGATGGCGCCGTAGCGGTTTTTTCAGGCGGGGCAGCAACTGCCATGGTGGCCGCGCCGCTCAAGGCAGCAAGCACGCACAAGGAACGGGTCCAGCCCAACAGCAAATGCTTCGACATTGATAGCGCCTTTATTTTCAGGCCATCGAATATCGACGGACTGTCGTGCGAACAGCCTAGCTTACTTGCCTGCTCACTTGCCCATATGTTGTTCACAGCCGCAGCGTGTCGCTTATATTTGCGGTCAGCATGGGGATTGATTTGTCAGCTGGAGCAGCTATGCGACGTTCCTGGTAATTACCACGACGAAGCGAATGACTTTGCTCACAAGGCGAATATCAGATTCTCCATGGGGCTCCAAGTCTCAAATGAAGCGATAACCAAGCCGCTACACATCGTTGCCTCATCTTCAGGCTGCGCGAATCGTAGCTCAGATCGATTTGGTAATCCCCCCTGTGAGCTACTCGACCTACAGCTGCGACCAAGCTGCCCCGGATGTCCTCCGTGCCAGCGACTTTAAAAACGGCCGCTTCGGTATCGTTAAGCGCATAGATTGAATCTGAGGCAGGACTCTCACTTATGAAGAATACCCTAATCGCAACTGGCATCGCTCTGCTACGTCATACGGCCTTACGTGCCACGATCGGGCACTAAACAGTGAGCAGGAAACGAAATGGCTTTCAGCGATGACAACGGTGTTTTTGCGTTCGCGTGCCGCCCGCTGGAAGACATTGGTGGTGCACCTGGGCATGACGATTTTCTGGCAGCGTTGGCGGATCCGAATCACCCTGAGCATGAGGCAATGTCGGAGTGGTATGGGGATGATGGGTTCGATCCGACGGCGTTTGACTGCGAGTGGATCAATCAGAGGTTGAAGCAGGCAAAGGTCTGATCAGCAAGAGGGTGTCGGGCGGACGCTTACAGCCAAACTTTTTTCGGACTTTCCAATAAAAAACTCACTAAAATCACTTCACAAAATGACCAGGATCCGAACACGCAGCAGACCTGGAAAATTAGGATATTTTTAGGGATAGAAGCAGCACACAAAACGCAAATACTCTATACATATCAAAAGCTTATTTTTTTTATGATTCCGGGTTCGGCACCATCATTACGTTCCACGACCTCCCAAGAAGTCGCTGAAACCCACATAGAACCTGCCTTGTGCAGGTTTTTTGTTGCCAACATTTGTCCCCCACACTCACTCACCCCAACATTTTTCTAGTACATCCTGAGTTCGATTTTGGGTGATGTACTAGTTGGCACTCCCTGATACCGCCGCCAGGCAAGCAAAACCCAAAGCTTACGCCTACAGCCTGTGAGATCGAATACATGAAAGACAGGACATGACCATTTGTGGATGAAGGCTTGGCAAACAGGTGAGGCCATTTACGTATTTGCGAGTCCCCATCCGATCTGGTCACCAGAACAGCATCCTCAATGCCAACGCGACCACGACTAGATTGAAAACTGCTTCCATCCACTGGTCGCCCTTCTTTAAGGCAAACTTCGCGCCGGCATTTGCACCCAATAGCGTGCCAATAATCAGGCAACATCCGTACTGCCAGTCAATGAGGCGGCTGACGCCGAAAATCAGTAATGAACCCACGGAGAGAACCAGCCCACCGACTTTGCGGGTCCCCACCGATTCGCTGATGGTTTTTCTGAAAAAGATAATGAATAAATACGTCGAGAGTTTGGCTTGCCCACCAAATAGCCCGCCGATCATTCCCACGGGGATAAAGAGGATATAGCCAAACAGACGTCTGATCGCTGAGGGAGGTGTTTCGCCGCTACGAGGTTTTTTTATAAGAGACAGTGCGACGAGCAGCAATGTCAGCCCGCCAATTACCTTGTGCAGCAGCGCGGGATCTATTTGAAGAAGCAGGCTCGCGCCTGCCAGAGCCCCAACCAACCCCAGTACCGCAGCTGGAAAGGCCAGCGCATAATCGACCTTTCCCTGGTTATGGAAGTGCCGCAGTCCGGCAACGATGGTGCCTACCGAGGCCAGGCGCGCAGTGGCGATCGACGACTGAGGTGCAATCCCCAGCCAGATCATCACCGGAACGGTCAAAAACACACTGCCACCGGTGTTGGTCCCGACGAATCCCGTTATTATTCCAAGGAAAATCAGACCGACGCCTGTCAACCACTCATGCCCCATCATGTTGAGGTGCTCGCATAAGATTCATGGCACGGCTTACTCGCTCAAGTAAACCGGGTCTATCCAGTGATAGCAGTTTCTATTTCGGGAGCCGGCGGTCACATGAAGCTTTGCGGTATGTACGAAGCTGTACTCGCCGATAATCGGGCGGCGTAGCGAACTTTCAGGCCCAGTGATTTTGCATACAGTACACCTCGGTTAATGAGATCTTGTATCTGTGCTTTTGATTTTCTAATTCGATATTTATGTGACGTTTCATTGATACCAGAAAATATGCCTACCCAGTTTGCTCCTATCGCCGTAACCGCATCAATACCATCTTGATGCGCGCGGGAAGAAGGTAACTTCCTGTTGGTGAGCGTTGATACTGGAAGTTAAATGAAATGTACTTGAAGGGTTGCAGCAATATCAAGCATCGCAAATCAAGGCTCCTCAGCCACCAACATGAATAAAACTTCATGGTTTCGCATATTGACTTTCTTAAAGTTACTGACTGCCTGTTCTCACCCATTGAATCAAAAGAAATTTTATTTATGACACTTTTTCGCACAAGGCAGCTTAGTGCCTGACCTTTTAACCCTCTTATGACTTCCAACAGCTTTGCACTCGGCAAGCTATATATATTTAATCTAACAGAGGACCTGAGATAGATGGCACTGATTAAAAGCCGTCCAGTTGCAGCTTTTCGGGTGCTTGCTTGCTGGAGGGGGTCGAGGGAGGACGCCCCCCAGCGACTCGCGGTGCACCTTGGGCAATCGCCGAGAACGGGCGGACAAAGGTCGCGAAACCCACAGGCCGCAGATAGCGCGATAGACGCCTGCGAAACCCGCTAGAAAAACTTAAACCATAGAATGAGTGATCGGAATGTACTTTTGCGCAGAATTAAGTCATTTAGGGACCTACCTGGCTCACCCCTCAGCACTTTAAAGTACGCCAATCATTCAACTATCGGCGTCTTTATGAATCTCTGGTTTCGACTTCTCCTCATGCTGCTTCGTCGACCTTGGCGCAGACCGGCAAAAGCGCTGGAATCAACCGTCATCCGAATGCGCGTCTGGCCACTGGACCTCGACTTCAATCGACATGTCACCAACGGCCGATATTTCACCCTGGCCGATGTCGGACGCATGGATTTCGTTTTGCGCAGTGGCGCCTATCGAGTAGCTATTAGAGCAAAGGCGCTGCCCATCGTCGGAGACACTTGGGGTAAATTTCGTCGTGAGCTTAGACTGTTTGAAGCGTTTGAAATCCACACAAGGATGCTTGGCTGGGACGACAAGTGGAGCTTCATGGAGCATCGATTTGTGAGCAAAGGCAGAGTGATCGGCGTTGTCGTAATGCGAGGTCTATTTCGTTCAGCGAAAGGTATTGTTCCGCCAAGCGAGTTTGTTCGAGAACTGGGACTGCCCGAACGGTCGCCAGAGATGCCGGAATGGCTGGCCTCGTGGTCGCAGAGCTGCGATGCCATGAGCCGCCAACTCAGGGGTGAAGAAAGCACCAATGATTGACTTGACGTGCAGGCAGCCCATGACCAGCGCGCTATTGGGACCGTTGATTGCTCCGCCGTTGGCGTGTGCGGCGTAACTTCGCCAGCCCGTGTAATTCGTCAATAATGGGCTGTATGTACTTTTCTCCGAGCAGGTGCTGGTATACCTCGAAGTGGTCCTATCGCCAAGCGCACTTGCTTCTTTATTTCCTCTATGGCCAGGCACGCCTCATGCACGAAGCGTTCGTCGAATACGCCATGCAACTCAAGCTCAATCCCACTTTTGTCATGGTGTATTTGCACATGGCAGTATCGACCACCATATTGGCCGCCGCTGCAAAATAACATCAAATTAAAACCATGACCGAGGAGCTTACGTAATTGATCCTGAAGACTGTCTTGGTGCAAGCCAGATATTTCCAGCTGCCGAGACACACATGGGCCATTGGCGAATTGCTTACTCAACATAACCACCTCCACTTTTATCGGTTACGCAGTGCCAGCACTACTGCGCACTATCACGAACAAGCTTACGACGTACCCAGCCTGAAAAATGTCAGAAGTCGGTAAGGTTATGGTAAATACCACGAGCGCTTCGAGTTACTTCCCACTCTGTTATTTACCCACCTTAACCATAAATTAACGCTACCAAACAGAACAACCTATTAAGCTTGGCTAATGCGCCTCTCCTGCCCCGACAACTCATGAGGTGATGGCGACCCATCGAGCCTGCCGGCCGGGTCGCAAACGGCGCACGACCGATATATCATTCTGGAGTGTTTCACTAATGCCTGACGACAACGCTCATTCGGCAAAACATGCCTTGTTCAGTATTGCCCTGGTTAATTATAAAACGCTGCACATGACACGCCTTTGCTTAGGATTGCTACGCGACTACGCTATATACCATCAAGTTCCGGTCTGGGTAGTGGATAACGGTTCCGCCGATGAAAGCATCCACTACTTGCGGACACTTGATTGGATCAACTTGGTAGAAAGGATCCCCACCCTCGAGAAGCCGGATATATCGCGCATGGTAAAGCCCTTGATCTGATTTTGGGATATGTTGAAACTCCGTACTTATTCCTGCTTCATACGGACACATTTGTATTTGATACCGATGTGTTCAGTATGATGATGAGCCAAAGCACTGCAACGCCGCGTACAGTGGCAGTCGGTTGTACAGAACAGATCAATCGCGGTTTTTTAAGAACTGCCTGGCGGTTCGGCACTCGACTGATGAAGTACCACTACCGAACACTCATGCGTTACGTGGGGCTACCCTCTAAAAACCCCAAGCCTTTCAGAGAAACCCACTTGAAAAGTTTTTGCACCTTATGGAACTGCGATGTAATTAAACAACATAACTTGCGCTTCATGATGGATAACCGGGTACCGGGATACGCGCTACAAGACAAGATGGTCAAGCTGGGTTATGCGATCAGCTTTCTGTCAGCACGAAGATTGTTCAGTTACCTGGACCATATTCAAGCCGGCACTGTCGCCGCTAACGGCGGCTATGACACGGACCATCGTCGAAGAAAAACGTATCACGATACCCTGCTGCGCTTTCAAAAAGAGGCGTCAAATGATGCGAAAACGACCAGTACGGAAAAATGATGGTTGCTGATAAGACCGGCCCGCGAGATTCGAACTGAGTGGGAGCGCACAGCTGACTTGAAAATCGAACCTGATAGAACTTTATCCACGGCCCAGCCCATAGGGCGCTTGTTCGATGCTCATCGCTTACTCTGCGGCGCATCAAGAGGGGTCTCGAGAATGAAGGTTGCGCCCTGCCCTGCCCCGTCGCTGTGCACGGTCAAGCTGCCACCCATTTCCTGCGCGGCGAGCGCGCAGCTGTGCAGGCCGAAACCGTGACCGTCTTTGCGAGTCGTGAAGCCATGGGAAAAGATACGCGTCAGGTGCTCTGGCGTAATCCCGTTGCCATTGTCGGCCACCGTGATACGCAAGACTGCCCCGTCAGCGATGAGGGAGGCGCTGAACGTGATGCACGGGCTGCGATCGACCACGCCGTCCAACGCCTGCCTGGCGTTTCTGATCAGGTTTACCAGAATCAGCAGCACCCGGTGCCGGTCCAGCGACAGCAGGGGCAAGTCGGCAATGTCCTTGACCACCGTCACCTCCTGATTCATCCGTGAGCCGGCACTCATGCGCCAGGCATCATCGATTAATTCCGAGACCGGTATTGTCTCGACGACACTGACGGCAACGGCATAGGACTGCTGGGCAGCGACAATGGTCTTGATGTGGTCAATGCCTTTGGTGAGTTGCTCGAGCTCTTCGATGATGCCCTGCTGTTCTGCCGCCACCGCCTGCGCCAGCTTGAGCAGGTAGTCGGGCAGCATCTTTCCCCGCTGGTCCTGGGTGAAGAAATCGCTCAGCTCATGGATGTGTTCGTTCATCATCTGCGCCACCTTGCCCAGGCCCTGGGCCTTGGAGGTGCGCATCTGGCTGCTGACCAACTCGGCCGAAACGTTCACGCTGTTGAGGACGTTGCCGACATTGTGCAGCACCGTCGTGGCGATCTCGGCCATGCCCGCCTGACGGGATTTCGCATTCAGCTCGGATTGCACCTGGCTCATGCGTAGCGCCGCGCGTACGCGAGCCTTGAGCTCCAATGGCGAGAAAGGTTTGGCGATATAGTCATCGGCGCCACTCTCAAGCCCGGAGATGCAAGCTTCGCTGCCGCCGCGGGCGGTCAACAGGATGACGGGCAGATGGGCAAAACCGGCGCTCGCCTTGATTCTGGCGGTCAGGCCAAAGCCGTCAAGCTCCGGCATCATCACATCCGAGAGAACGACATTGATCGGTTGACGCTGCAGCATGGCCCAGGCCTGTTCTCCATCAGCGGCGGTGACGACGCTGTAGTCGTCGCGCAAAAGCTCGCTGAGGTAGCCAAGCATTTCCGGGCTGTCATCGACCACCAGGACCCTGGACTGCGAGGTGCGTTCCGGGTGCCGTTCGATGTCTGCATCGGCCATGGACGCCTGGTCGTTGCTACTGCCACGGCGGCCGTCGTCGAACAGCAAGTGGCGCTGCTCGGTTGTGATCATTGCGGTGGGTGACGATCCCTCATGCAGATGACCGGCTTCGGTCGGCACCGTGTCTTGCTCGGTTCCCCGAGGAAATCGAACAAGGAAGCACGAGCCCTTTCCAGGCTCACTGTTGACACTGACTTCGCCCCCCATCAGTTCGACCAGATCCTTGACCAGGGCCAGGCCGATGCCTGTACCGCTGTAATGCCGCGTGGCGGAATTGTCGATCTGGGAAAAACGCTGGAACAGCAGGAGTAATTTGTCAGGCGCGATGCCAATGCCCGAGTCTTGCACCACGAGCTCAAATCGCTCGTCATCAAGCGCAGTGACTGCCAGATGCACCGTACCGCCAGCAGGGGTGAACTTGATGGCATTACTCACCAGGTTGAGCAGAATCTTCTCGAAGTGTCGGGGGTCCAGGAACACGGTGCCGAGGGCAGGATCGATGCTGCAGGTCAAGGTGCAGCCTTTGCCCTTGGCCACCATGGCGGCGTCCTCGGCCAGCACACCCACCGCCTTGTTCAAATCAACGGGCGCCGGACACAGCTCAAACTTGCCTGCTTCGGCCTTGGAGAAGTCAAGGATATCGTTCACGCGGTTCATCAGGCGCAGTGCGTTTCGTTGTGCGCGCTCGATTTGCACGCGCCAGTCCGTCGGCGGCGTGATCGCCACCGAGAGCTGCTCCAACGGGGCGAGAATAAGGGTCAAAGGGGTGCGCAGTTCGTGGCTGACCGTGGCGACGAAATCACTCTTTGCCTGGTTGGCCGTCTCGGCCTGGTTGCGCGCCTGAATAAGTGCAACCGCCTGCGCCTCCAGCACCTCGGTCTGCCGGTGCAGCGTGTCGGTCCGCTCGGCGACCATTCTCTCCAGAGAGGCCTGCACCTGCTGTCTTTCGGCTTCGGCCTCGGCCTCCAGCACCCGGATGCGCAAGGCATTCTCCTGGAACACCCGGACAGCGCGAGTCATGATCCCAATCTCATCGCCGCGTCCAGCACTGGCGATTTCGGCGGTCAAGTCACCGGCAGCGAGCCGGCGCATGGCCGAAGCCAGGGCGACGATGGGCTGCGCGACAAACCGCGAGGTGCTCCAGGCAATGGCTCCGGCCAGCAGGATGGCGACGGCGCCAGCGACTATTGTCGCCAGCATGCCGCGATCCTTGTGGACCAAGGCGTCTGAACGCGCTTCGCCTGCGAAGCGCGCAACCAACAGGCCAGCGCTGCGTGCCTCGATACGAACCTGGTCGCGCGCGTCGCCCAAGGCGTTGCTCGCCTGATGGAACCCGGCAAATGCCGCCCGGTAGCCAGCAATCTGATCGCTGACCGTCAGGGGCGTAGCGCTGGCCTGCTGCCCCACAGACGATGGCAGAACCCGGGCGAGACGGGAGAGTTCATCGAGGATGACGCCTACAGAGCTGGCGACCTCGGCCGACGGCGCCAGGCGAAACGACAAGGTCTGCGCTTCCAGGGTGGCAACACGTTCGGCGAAACGCTTGGACAACGCGGCGGCGTTTTGCAGCAAACCGATGGCGGCCTGAATGTCACTGGCGTCATGGGCAATGTGCTCGTCCACTTCAGCCAACATGACTTCAAGGCGCTCTGCCACGCCTCCAACAGCCCCCAGATGCCGCAAAGCCTCGCCGCCCCGGAGCCTGGGAGCCTCGCCAAGCTGCTCGAGCGCCAGGCTGGCTGCTGCCACCGCCGTCGCCAACTGTTCCAGGGTCGCCACCTGTTGCGGCGCCCCCATCAACTCACGCAATTGCTCGACCACAGGTGGCAGCGCCGCACAGGCGTTGCGCGCCGCAGTGGCGGCGGCACCATCACCGCTCACCAGCACCTGGGCCACATTGGCGGTAATGATGCGTTCGCCGTTGCGCAGGATATCCAGGATGCGATGGGCGCTCTGGGCGTTGCTCACCCGCGCCTGGTGGTCGGCGGCGCGGGAGTCCAGGCCCTTCAGCCCAGCGGCGATACCCAGTTCAACGAGGGCCGTCGCCTCTCGCATCCGGGCGTAATGGGCGGTCATATTCTCGGTTTCGCCATCCATGGTCAGGGTCGCCGCCCGCAAGGACGCGATCGCCGCAGCGAGCCTCTCCAGGCTGCCCTTGAGCGATTGCGCCTCTGCCGCCGGGATGGCGTTAAGGCCGTTGATAGCGGTCGCGACCAAGCCCTCGGCCTGGGACACGCTGTCCTGGTCGCGGGTGGCAATGAAGTTTTCCACCCGCCCGGTAGCCCCGTTGACCGAGGCCAGAATTTCCGCGGAATGGCTGGCGGAATCCACCGCACGTACCATGCCTCGCAGGCCGTAGAGGTTCACGAGCGATACCGCCAGCATCAGCAACACCAGTGCGGCAACCGCCAGGCCGATCCTGACGGCAATGGGCCTGGCCGTGGCTGATTTGAATGTCAACATGGGGCCTCGCCTCCTAGCCCGCCGCTACTGTTTCGTCACCTCCGGCAAAGGCGCCGGCGGCGCCGTATGGTTGATGGCCGCATCGATCATCGCCGCAACGGAAGCCTGGCCGTAGAACGGATTGGCGGCACCGCCCACCGGCATAGTGGCAAGCCAGGCGTCCAGGTCTTTGGCATCAATACGTACCAGCGGCACTTCGACGAACTTCGGCACCTGCTTGCCCGCCAGTATCTGCTGGGCCACCCAGAACCCCATCTGGGAGACGCTCGGGGAGGCAGAGACAGAGACGGTCTCGTAGCCATTGGCATCGCGTTCCTGTTTCCACAGGGCAAGTTCGTCCTGACGGTTCCCCATCACAATGATCGGCAAAGGGCGTCCCGCCGCCTTGAACGCCATGGCCGCACCATATCCGTCGCCACCCTGGGTAGCCACGGCATCAATGGTGGGCAGCGACGGCAGCGCCAGCGTCACTTCCCTGCGGGCGACAGAAGCCGTCCAGTTCCCGTAAACGGTCTTGACGAATTTCAGGCCCGGATAGTCGCTGGCGGCCTTGCGAATGCCATCGCTGATGTTTTTATCCGTGGCATCGCCAGCGATGCCGCGGATCTCCAGTAATGTCCCGTTGCCCTTCAGGCGCTCGGCGATGTAGTCCATTTCCACACGGCCCATGGCGGACCAGTTGTAATCCACGGTATAGACACAGGGCTCGGTGACCAGGCTGGCCATGACGACCACCACGATGCCGGCGTTGCAGGCATCGCGGATCACCCCGTTGAGGGCCGTGTCGGAGGCAGCGAGGATCACGATGGCATCGACGCCCTTGACGATCATGTCCTGGATATGGGCCGCCTGTTCCGAAGCCGAGTTATTGGCGCTGACGACGGGAGCCTCACGGATCAAGCCCTCCTTTTGCGCCTGGAGCGCAATTTCCTGCCAGTTGCGCACCATCACCTTGCGAAAATCGCTGCCTGCGTAGGAATTGCTGAAGGCAATGCTGTAGCTCGCGGTAGGGCCGCTGGCGATGCCCTCGGCGGCAGCCTGGGCCGGATTGGCGGCAACCATCGCCAGCCCCGCCACGCAGCCGGCGAAGCGCCTCAAGATCGTGTGGATCGACTGGGTGTTCATGCTGTTCTCCATCGTGCTTGGCATTTACCAACAGTTATCCACCCGCTCCGGCTTACAGCCTGGATCGACGGCGTGTTCTGGTTGGAGCCGTTGGCCCCCACATTGGAGATTTTCAAGCAGGTGAGGTGTGGGGCAGGCATTGAACGTTTCCCTGTATGCCGCGTGCGGGTTGTTGCGTGAGCCGTTGAAAACGCCTGAAGACCACCCACCGGCTGTCGCCAACGTCAATGACTTTGCCAGGGTCGGAGCCCTTGGCGGCCGAACATTGAAACCCGTAGATGGCTCGCATTGGCAATGAGCATAGTATCAAAGTGCCCGCTTTGCTTGCGGTCTGTAAACGGATGCGGCGCTCTTAGCCATAGTTTTGTGTTTGACTGCCGCCCCACCCAACCCTGCCTGCTGTTCTACGCTTGTTGCTCGACCCACTTATCGGAGACCCGACATGAACCCACACACCACCGCCCTGGTGCTGATCGAATACCAGAACGACTTCACCACCCAAGGCGGCGTGTTCCATGACGCCGTCAAGGACGTCATGCACACGTCCAATATGCTCGCGAACACCGCCACCACGGTTGAACAGGCGCGCACGCTCGGCGTGAAGATCATCCACCTGCCGATCCAGTTCGCCGAGGGCTACCCGGAGCTGACCACCCGCGACTACGGGATTCTCAAGGGCGTTGCCGATGGCAGCGCTTTCCGCGCCGGCAGCTGGGGTGCCGACATCAGCGAGGCGATTACCCGGGAAGCCGGCGACATTCTCGTGGAGGGCAAGCGCGGGCTGGACGGTTTCGCCACCACGGGCCTGGACCTGGTGCTGCGCAACAACGGCATCCAGACCCTGGTGGTGGCGGGCTTCCTGACCAATTGCTGTGTCGAAGGCACGGTACGATCAGGTTATGAGAAGGGCTATAACGTGGTGACCCTGATCGATTGCACCGCGACCTTCACCGACGAACAACAACAGGCAGCCGAACGCTTCACGCTGCCGATGTTTTCCAGGACGTTGCAACACACCGAGTTTCTCGACGGGCTGAACGCCCGGTAGCCATCGCCCAGAAGGCGGCTTTACAGCCGCCTTCGGATTCCCAGCCATCTGCGACACCCTGGCCGGGTTCGTTGATCTGAAACACCTCAGTTGTCAGGGTGTTCGCTCGCCACTGAATCGGCAGCGTCCACATCAGACATATCCTCCTCAAGGGGTGCATCGTCGTCCGGCGGCAGCGGGATCTTATCCTCATCACGCTTCGGGTCGTGCCCTGTCTCGTTGTCCGTGCCGCGCGTAACAGCCTGCTGTGAAATGTTGCCCGGGGCATTCTCATTGATTTCCATGCTGGCTCTCCGTTCTTGGGCTCGGGATATCCGTGCTTAAGGTTGAGAAACGCCATGCCCACCAGAGTGCCGGGCAACAGACGAATGGACGCGCCCAAACTGGCACAAGGTGGCACTGCCGGTGCATGTTTCGATCCATTCGGCGCCGTGGGTATTTACTGGATGGCGCTGACGGCGGCGCAATTATCGATGCGATTGAAAGGTGATAGTGCTCGGAGGTGCTTCGTTCATTTGTCCAGATTCATTGGTTCATGCATCCGTTCGCCTATTATTGCGCGCAGCCATGCGGCATGAAATTCCATGTCTTCCAGAGAAGTCCCCTCAGCCAATCGATATTCGAACTCCTTGCCCCTCGGCCCCTGACACACGACGCTGAAATGGCCATGGCGGTCATAACTGGCGAGCAAGTAAGGGCTGATACAAATGATATCGCTGAAGGGCACCTGCACTTCGGCGGGTTTACGGCCGCGACGGGTGACGGTGAGAGTAAGCAGTTGCCGGTTCTCGTCAAAGGTGAAGGCCAGCACTCTGGACGCAGAGAACATCCACGCGAAAACCAGCCCCATGAGCACAACAAAACCAAGCATGAACAGGATGAGAGGCGACGTGGTGAGACTCGCCCCATCGCTGGACGATGCGCCTTGCATCGCTTCGAGACCGAAAAGGATCAGCACCATCACCCCTATGACCGGCAGGAACATAAGCAGCACAAAACAGAAACCCAATATGGCCGCCCCAGTGCTGCCAAAGGTGGGTAAGTCCGGATTGCCATGCCACATAGGTGGGTGAGCGCGCGGTTCTTCAGCGCCTGGCGCGGCTGGAGGCGTTGCGATGGGGTGAACTGAAGTTTGATGGGGCATCCAGCAGGCTCCGGGGGGACTGCGTAGACAGTAGCACTATCGCCAGACAGTCTGGTCCGGTACCCACCGATAAACGTCAACACCTGGCTCGCACTGCCGGCCGGCAGACTGGGGGAAGCCCTGCCGCAACGGTTCAAATCGCAGCCCGCAATTCACGGGGTGACAGGCCATAGTGTGAGCGAAAGCGCACGGCAAAACGGGAGGCGGAGGCGTAGCCGCAGGCGCTGGCAATTTCACCGATCGGGCGAGACGTTGTCTGCAGCCGTTGTAATGCTGTCGACAGTCGAACGCCCTCCAGAATGTTCCTGAAACTATTACCCTCGTTCGCCAGTTGGCGACGCAAGGTCGACTCCCCCAGGTTCATGTGCTGTGCGATGCTCGCAACCGTCCAGTCTCTCTCCGGGCTGGCCATTACCAGTTGCTGCACCCGCTCGCACAAGGGATCGTTGCGCCCCATCAGCAAAGGTCCGGCCTGGCCGCCAAGGCTTAGGCTCAGCAGCACCGCTTCCCCATAATGTGTGCAGATTGCCTGCGGGGCGTTTGCATGGATGGCGACCAGCAACTGCTCCCATGCCTGGGTGGTGTGCCTGTCCAGGGGAACGCATAGATCGCTCTTCAGTGCACCGCGACCACTCTTGATCTGCTGGCTATATCGACTGCTGAATTGACGCAATGTCGAGACGGGAAAGGTCACCGCATCGGCGATGTAGTGACCCTGAGGGCCGGGGAAGTTTGAGATACCCAGCTCGCGCCCGGCCGGCATCAGAATCAGATGCCGAGGCCCTGCGCGCATTTCCCGGTCATCCCATTGCAACAGTTTTTCCCCCTGCCGCACTCGACACAAGGTGGTCACGAACACCGGCACCCTGGGCAAGGTAAGGGCATGTCGCGCCCGAATGACACAGGCATCGATAATATTTTCCCGGTGCTGTATGCCGTCACAAGGGCGCATGGTTCTTAACGTCCGTAAGTGGAAGTAATGGTCGCTTTGGCCAGGACGTTGGCGTTGAGCATGTAACCGACCAAGGCTCCGCTGGCCTGGTTGTCGAGCGGTAGCTTATCGGCTTTCAAGGCCCACACGGTGAATTGATAGCGATGGGGTTTATCGCCGACAGGAGGGCAAGCGCCACCGAACCCCGGCTGGCCATAATCGGTTCGCCCTTGCACAGCACCCGCAGGCAGGTTCGCCCCCACGCCGCTTGGCAAACTATGGGTGGAGGCTGGCAGGTTGACCACCGTCCAATGCCACCAACCGCTGCCGGTGGGGGCATCGGGATCGTAAACGGTGATCGCGTAGCTTTTGGTCCCTGCGGGGGCGTTTTTCCACGAAAGCTCAGGAGACGTGTTGCCACCTTCGCAACCGAAGCCCTGGAACACTTCGCGACGGGTCAACGGGCGGTTGTCAGCAATATCCCGGCTGGTCAGTGAGAAATCCGCAGCGTAGCCACTGAGTGTGACGGCCATGGAAAGTGCTGGCAGGATCAATCTGATGTTCATCGCGGCTCCATCTGAGTCTGAAAGTGAAGCTCGAGTCTAGGTTGAACAAAACCGGGAGACTGTGCCGAAATGCTCGATAACAGTGCCGAAATGCTCGATTGTCCGGACGAACGATGGCTCTCCACGTGCCCGACGACCTTCAGATGCTCAAGAGCTCGCTGACGGGCAGTCGATGAGTGGTCTTCATCTCTCGCAGGGAGAGGTTCGAGCGAATACTTGAAACCCCAGGGAGCTTCCTCAGCACTGTTTCGACAAAGCGGCTATAGCTGTCCAGGTCCCGTGCAACCACCTCAAGGAGAAAGTCCGCCTCCCCCGTTGTGTTATGGCAACTCAATACCTGCGGGGCCGCCTGGATAATCTTTTCAAACGTTGCCGTGGCTTCTTCGCTGTGATCCGTGCAGGAGATCTGGACAAACGCCTTCAGGCCCAGCCCGAGTTTCTTTCGATTGAGAACGGCCTGGTATCCCTCGATAACCCCGCATTCTTCCAGGCGTCTTTGCTTGCGCCAACAGGACGCTTCGCTGAGGGACAGCTGCTCGGCCAGCTTGACATTCGACAGCTTGCCGTCCCGCTGCAAACGCTCCGATATTGCAACGTCCGCCTTATCGAGCTGCTCAATCATGAAATACCCCTTCAAATTCTCACCTAAAAATGAAGGTTAATTTCAATTCTTGCGTTCGGTCAATTGCAAATTGAAAGGTAATTTCAAGGCGCTCATTCATAATGGCAATGCCTGAATCGCCCCTCCAAGCCTAGGTAATTTGAATGAAAGCAGTCGTCTACGAAGCCTTTTCCAAACCGCCGCGCCTGATGAACGTGGCCGATCCATCTCCGGAACGCCATGGCGTGGTGATCCAGGTGCTTGGCACCGGAGTGTGCCGCAGCGACTGGCATGGCTGGAAAGGCCATGACCCCGACATTGAACTGCCCCATGTACCGGGTCATGAGCTGGCCGGCATCGTGGCCGAGGTGGGCCACGACGTCACGCGGTGGAAGGTCGGTGACCGGGTGACCGTGCCGTTCGTGGGTGGCTGTGGTGCTTGTGCGCAGTGCAACAGCGGCAATCAGCAGGTGTGCCACACGCAATTCCAGCCGGGCTTCACTCATTGGGGCACTTTTGCCGAGTACGTCGGCATCCACCAGGCCGATCTGAACCTGGTCGCGCTGCCCGAGAGCATGGACTTCGCAACCGCTGCAAGCCTGGGTTGTCGCTTCGCCACCTCGTTCCGTGCAGTCGTCGACCAAGGCAACGTCAGCGCCGGTCAGTGGGTCGCGGTACATGGCTGCGGAGGTGTCGGCCTGTCTGCGGTGATGATCGCCCAGGCCATTGGCGCGAACGTGATCGCCATCGATATTTCCCAGGAAAAACTCGACCTGGCACGTGCGCTCGGCGCTGTCGCCACCATCAATGCCCAGTGCGTCGCGGACGTCACCGAAGCCGTACTGGAAGTCACCCAGGGCGGTGCCCACGTCTCGCTGGACGCCTTGGGCCACCCAACCACCTGTTTCAACTCCATCAACAACCTGCGCCGTCGCGGCAAGCACGTCCAGGTCGGGCTGATGCTCGCTGATCACGCCACGCCGGCCATCCCCATGGGCAAGGTTATCGCCCATGAACTTGAGATCTACGGTAGCCACGGCATGCAGGCGCATCGTTATGGCGCCATGATCGAGATGATCACCTCAGGCAAGCTGGCGCCTGAAAAACTCGTGGGTAAAACCATCAGCCTGGAACAGTCCATCGACGCGCTGACGAACATGGACCGCTTCGAGACGGCAGGGGTAACCGTCATAACCGAGTTTTGACCCATAGCGCCACCCTGAACATCCACCTATCAAGGGCTTGCCTGATTAACCTCATGCAGGCCCTTGTTTCCTTCGCACGAATTTCCGGCCGCTTTGACAAAGGATCAGGCGCCCACGGAAATATTTAATAGACTAATGATTAGCGCGCAATAATTTATCGCAACTATCACCTCGATTCATTTTTTTGAATTCCTCACTGTACGCATCGCCGCCAGGATGACAGTCAGCGCCAATGTGCCGCCTGCAAAGGCAGCCCTTGTTCGTGATCAACAAAAACTGACGCAGGGGCTGCCCCCTCCCCTGACACCTCGGCCTTCGGAGGCCTATATGAAACTAAGATCCTTGAATATCGCGCGCAGAGCGTTCGTCTGCTTCGGTCTGATCACCCTCTTGCTGATCAGTTTGGCAGGCTTCTCCTATTTACAAATCGGTCATTTGCGCACGGCGGAGCAGAACATCGAGCAAAACTCCCTGCCGAGCATCCAGGTGATTGACGATATTCAGATCGCCCTTCTGCATGCGCGCCTTGAGAGTATCCGCATGCTCTCGAGTACCTCCAAAGACGTGCATGATGCGTCGCTGTCAAAGGTCGAAGAGGCCATGCGAACGCTTGAAGCGAAGAGCGCGTTTTATCGTGACAACCTGATCTCCGGCGAACAGGATCAACTGCAGTTTGAGAAGGCCAGCCAAACAATGGATGCCTACATTGAGGGCCTGAAAAAAGTACTCGCCCTCGATCAGCCTGACCATGAACAAGCGATCACGTTCGCCAACACCGAGCAGGCACAGCGGGCCAGTGCCTATCAAGAGCAGCTCACACTTCTACGTGAGCAAAATGCACGCCAGGCGGTTTTGTCGGGGCAGGATGCAGCAGAGGTTTATACCCATAGCGTCAGGGTACTGATAGCTGTGCTGGTGGTGGCTTTTGCGCTCACTACCCTGCTGGCCACGTTGTTCACCAACAGTATTGTGAACCCCATCAGTTCGTCCCTGAAACTGGCGGAAGATATCGCGGCCGGCGACCTTACCCATGACCTGGAAGTCACCGGTTCGGATGAAGCATCCCGCTTGATGCATGCGCTCAATATCATGCAGAAGAACCTCCGGAGCACGATACTGGAAATATCAGGCGCCTCAGCTCAACTCAGCAGCGCTGCCGTCGAAATGATTTCGATCACGGAAAGTGCTGATCGCACCTTGCAACAGCAGAACAGCGAGATAGAGCAGGCTGCCACGGCCGTCACCGAGATGAGCGCTGCTGTCGAAGAGGTTGCCCGCAATGCCAACTCCACCTCGGAAGCCGCAATGCAGTCCAGCCTGGCAGCCGATCTTGGCAATAAAAGGGTCACTGAAACGCTCACGGCCATGCGCGGCCTGACGGGGTTAGTCGAAGTTTCCTCGGAGCAGGTAAAAGCGCTAGCAGGCCAGGCGCAAGACATCAGCAAGGTACTCGGCGTTATCCGGGCGATTGCCGAGCAAACCAATCTGCTGGCGTTGAACGCTGCAATTGAAGCAGCCCGCGCAGGAGAACAAGGCCGCGGTTTTGCAGTGGTCGCCGACGAAGTCAGGGCACTGGCGCACCGCACCCAAACCTCTACCCAGGAAATTGAACAGATGATCTCGACGATTCAAACAGGCTCCTCAGCCGCCGTCGAATCGATGCAGATGAGCACGTCTGAGGTCTACAGCACGCGAGATACGGCGGAGCAAGCCGGCCAGTCGCTGCGCCAGATCATAGATTCCGTACTCGAAATCAACGATCGCAATATCCAGATCGCAACCGCCTCCGAGGAACAGGCTCACGTAGCGCGTGATGTGGATCGCAGCCTGATAAGCATCCGCGACCTTGCCGTTCAAAGCAGCGAAGGCACTCGCCAGACGCTGACGGCAAGTAATGAGCTGTCACGGTTGGCTGTAAACCTGAACGACCTGGTGCTTCGCTTCAGAACTTAGTAATTGCCGTAGCGCGCCATTTCGGGTGAATGACACATGCCTGCAAACACCGTGGGGCGCGCTCGGTAAAACTCACCTTTTTTTCACGTTTTTTTTTCATTCCCGGCTCTACATTCGCCGCGCCTCAGCATGCAAATGATTCCTATTGGTCAGGAATCTCCAGCTATATTCCTCAAGCACACCCTCACCATCAGGAGCTTGCCCTCTCATGACTATCGGTTTTCCGTCGTTCCTTGAAAAAGCCCTGCTGGTCGGCGCGCTGCTCGCCGCCGGGCACGTCTATGCCGCGAGCGACAGCGTTGGCATCGTGGTGTACAACGCCCAGCACGAGAGCCTGACCAAGGCGTGGGTCGAAGGGTTTACCCAGGAAACCGGGATTCCGGTGACCATCCGCAATGGCGATGACACCGAGATGGGCAACCAGATTGTGCAGGAAGGTGCTGCCTCCCCGGCCGATGTGTTCCTCACCGAAAACTCACCGGCGATGGTGCTGGTCGATAACGCCGGGCTGTTTGCCCCCGTGGCGCCGACCACCCTGGAACAGGTCGGTGCAGCCTATCGTCCGGCCCACGGCAAATGGGTGGGTATCGCTGCGCGCTCGACGGTGTTTGTGTATAACCCGGGCGCGCTCAAGGAAGCCGACCTGCCCAAATCCCTGATGGACCTTGCCTCTCCCCACTGGAAAGGCCGCTGGGCCGCCTCCCCGGCCGGGGCCGACTTCCAGGCGATCGTCGCTGCCGTGCTCGAACTCAAGGGCGAGGCCGCCACCCTCGACTGGCTCAAGGCAATGAAAGCCAACGCGAGCATTTACCGCGGCAACAGTGCGGTACTCAAGGCCGTCAATGCCGGCCAGGTCGACAGTGGCGTGATCTACCACTACTACAGCTTCGTCGATCAGTCCAAGACCGGCGAAAACAGCAAGAACACCGCGCTGCACTACTTCAAGCACCAGGACCCGGGCGCGTTCGTCAGCATCTCCGGTGCCGGCGTGCTGGCCTCCAGCACACACAAGGAGCAGGCCCAGGCTTTCCTGGCGTGGATCACCGGCCCGGACGGCCAGGCGATTCTCAAGAGCGGCAATTCGTTCGAGTACGCCGTGGGCCGGAACGCCGAGTCGAACCCCAAACTGGTACCGCTGACGCAGCTCGATGCTCCCAAGGTTGATGCGTCCAAACTCGACAGCAAAAAAGCCGTCGCATTGATGACCCAGGCCGGACTCCTCTGATTGTTGCCTGAAACCCTGGAGGCGGCTGCCGCCCGGTCGATACCCGCGCGACCTTCACAGCGCAGCCACGCGCTTTTTTTCAGGCGTGGCGGCGCATGGGTCACCGGTTTATCGGTGCTGGTTTCGCTGCTGGCCCTGTTGCCCATCGCCTTCGTGATCGGTGTGTCCTGGCAAATCGGCTGGGCACAGATCGAGGCCTTGGTGTTCCGGCCTCGGGTTGCCGAGTTGCTGGTCAACACCGTATTGCTGGTGGTCATCACCCTGCCCTTGTGCGTGGCGCTGGGCGTCGCGCTGGCCTGGTTGACCGAACGCACCGACCTGCCGGGACGCCGTCTGTGGTCATTGCTGGCAGTGGCTCCCCTCGCGGTGCCGGCCTTTGTGCACAGCTATGCCTGGGTCAGCCTGGTGCCGTCGATCCATGGCTTGCCGGCGGGCGTGCTGGTCTCGGTCATCGCCTACTTTCCGTTTCTGTACCTCCCGGTGGCGGCCACGTTGCGGCGACTCGATCCTGCTATCGAAGACGTAGCCGAATCCCTGGGGCTCAAACCCTGGGCGGTGTTCTTCAGGGTGGTGGTGCCGCAGTTGCGCCTGGCGATCTGCGGCGGCGCGCTGCTGGTGGGCCTGCACCTGCTGGCCGAATACGGCCTGTACGCGATGATCCGCTTCGACACCTTCACCACGGCGATCTTCGACCAGTTCAAGTCGACCTTCAATGGCCCGGCCGCCAACATGCTGGCGGCGGTATTGGCACTGTGCAGCCTGGCGATGCTGACGATCGAATCGGCGGCCCGCGGTGCCGCGCGTTATGCACGGGTCGGCTCGGGCAGTGCCCGGGACCAGCGCACCCTGCGCCTGGGCACTCCCATCCGCATCGCCGCCCTTGGTCTGCAAGCGTTCACCTGCGCGCTGGCCCTGGGTGTGCCGCTGATTACCCTGGGCAAATGGTTGGTCGCCGGCGGCGTGGCCGTGTGGCAGATGAATGAACTGCTGCCGGCCCTCGAGCAAACCCTGTTGCTCGGCGCTGCCGGAGCGCTGCTGACCACCTGCGCGGCGGTGCCGATTGCCTGGCTGTCGATACGTGCGCCAGGGCGCTTGCAGCGCATCCTGGAGAGCTGCAACTACATCACCAGCTCTTTGCCCGGCATCGTCGTCGCCCTGGCACTGGTGACCGTGACCATTCACTTCGCGCGACCGATCTACCAGACCACGATCACCGTGCTGCTCGCCTACCTGCTGATGTTTTTGCCCAGGGCGCTGGTGAGCTTGCGGGCCGGGATCGCCCAGGCGCCGGTGGAGCTGGAACACATGGCACGCAGCCTCGGCCGCTCGCCCGCCCGTGCACTCTGGCTGATCACCCTGCGCCTGGCCGCACCAGGTGCAGCGGCCGGTGCCGCACTGGTGTTCCTGGCGATCACCAATGAGCTGACCGCCACATTGCTGCTGGCCCCCAACGGCACCCGCACCCTGGCCACCGGCTTCTGGGCAATGACCAGTGAAATTGACTACGCCGCCGCAGCCCCCTACGCGCTGATCATGATCCTGTTGTCCCTGCCGTTGACCGGCCTCCTCTATCACCAATCCAAACGCACGGCTGGCCGATGAACGCCCTCGAACTCAATGCAATCTGTAAGTCCTTCGGCAGCCAGCGCGCCTTGGCCGACGTCAACCTGTCGGTGCCCACCGGCAGCCGAACGGTGATCGTCGGGCCGTCAGGTTCAGGCAAGACCACGCTGCTGCGGATGATCGCCGGATTCGAGTTTCCCGATAGCGGCAGCCTTGCGCTCAATGGCCAACTGCTGGTCGACGCCACGCACGCCGTCCCGGCCCATCAACGCCAGATCGGTTATGTGCCGCAGGACGGTGCGCTGTTCCCGCATATGAGCGTGGCCGACAATATCGCCTTTGGCCTGGCCGCCAAGGGCCCGCAACGCGAATCACGCATCGCCGAACTGATGGACAGCGTGGCCCTTGACGCCAGCATGGCGCGGCGCTGGCCCCACGAACTGTCCGGCGGGCAGCAACAACGGGTGGCCCTGGCCCGTGCACTGGCGCAACAACCACGCCTGATGCTGCTGGACGAACCCTTTTCGGCGCTGGACACCGGCCTGCGTGCGGCGATGCGCAAGATGGTCGCACGGCTGCTGAGCGACGCCGGTATTACCACGATTCTGGTGACGCACGACCAGAGTGAGGCGCTGTCGTTTGCCGATCAACTGGCCGTGATGCGTCAGGGACGCCTGGTGCAGTCCGGCCATCCGATGGACCTGTACCAGTCCCCCGGCGACCAACAGACCGCCTTGTTCCTGGGCGATGCAGTGATCCTGCCTGCCAGGCTCGAAGCCGGATGGGCCCATTGCGAACTGGGCCGTATCGCGGTCAACAGCCTGGACAATTGTCCCGTTGCACAGATCATGCTGCGCCCCGAGCAGTTGCAGGTCAGCACGGGGTCAGGCGCCGGCTGCCAGGGCGTGGTGACCGAGCGTGATTTTGGCGGGAACACCTGCACCCTGACCGTGGCGCTGCAGCCTGACGATGGCGCACCGGGGCGCGCGATCCTGGTACGCAGTTCGGGCCTGCAGGCGCCCTTGACCGGCAGCACGGTGCAGCTGACGACAATCGGCGTGGCGCATGTATTTTCCGCATAGGTCGCCGGCCCTCAGTCCCGGCTAAGTTTCGTGCCGTACCTTCTCCCCTGCGCCACCACCGCGCACAGGAGAGGTAAACCCGATGAATGCCACAGCAGCCCGCTGGCTGAACAAAGTACCCGAGGTGACCCTGTCATTCTGGGTGATCAAGATCCTGTCCACCACCGTGGGCGAAACCGGCGCGGACTATCTCGCCGTCGATGCGGGCCTGGGTGCCGGCTGGACCAGCATCGGCATGGCCGCCCTGTTGGCCATTGCGCTGTTTTTCCAGCTGCGCACCAAAGCCTACACCCCCTGGATCTACTGGCTGACCGTGGTGCTGGTGAGCATTGTCGGGACGCAGATCACCGACATCCTCACCGATAAACTCGACATCAGCCTGTATACCAGCACGGTGATCTTCTCGGTCCTGCTCGCCCTCAACTTCCTGGTCTGGTACCGCACCGAACGCAGCCTGTCGATCCGGGCCATCGTGACCCCACGGCGCGAGGTGTTCTACTGGGCCACCGTGTTGTGCACCTTCGCGCTCGGCACCGCCGCCGGCGACCTGGCCACCGAAGCGCTGGGCCTGGGCTTCACCCTGGGCGCGGTGATTTTTGCGCTGATGATCGGCGCAACCCTGCTCGCCTGGCGCCTGGGTGCCAATGTGGTCCTGACCTTCTGGATCACTTACATCCTGACTCGCCCCTTCGGTGCCTCCCTCGGCGACTTGCTGACCCAGGCCAAGACCTACGGCGGCCTGGGCATGGGCGCCAGCTGGACCAGCGCGATCTTCCTCTGCGTGATTGTCCTGTTGGTGGCCGTCGCACAAATCGGCGTCGGCAACCGCAGAACCCTGCGCCCATAACTCAATTACCCTCAAGGACCTCATCATGCGCCCTGTTCAAAACCTTATTCGCCGCGCCGCAATCGCCGCTTCGATCCTGTTGTTGGGTATCGCTGCCGGCTGCTCGAAACCTGCCGATAAACCCCAGGCCCCCGTCACGCCAGGTTCGACCAACAGCCAGGGCAAGGCCGCCTCGAAACTGGGCGACCTGTCCGAGTTCCGCAGCATCGCCGTCGAAGTGGCCGGCCTGGTCGACAAAAACGACCTGCCTGGCGCGAAAGCCCGGATCAAAGACCTGGAGTCCACCTGGGACTCGGCCGAAGCCGGCATCAAGCCGCGCGCGGCCAGTGACTGGCATGTACTGGACAAAGCCATCGACCGTGCCCTGTCGGCACTGCGTGACAGCAGCCCGAAACAGGCTGATTGCAAGGCTGCTATGGACGACCTGCTCAAGGCATTCGACGCGATGAAAGGCTGATACCGTCCGGTGCGGACAAATACCCGCGCAGGTGCTTCAATACAGGCGCGACAGTCAGCCCTGCCGCGCCTGTTTTTTTGCGGAGAGGGACATGCGGATACTGTTGGTCGAAGACGATTCGATGATTGGCGATGCTATCCAGCGCGCACTCAGCGACGCCAGCTATGCCGCGGACTGGGTCAAGAACGGCCTCAGCGGCCTGGCCGCACTCGACACCCATCACTATGACCTGGTGCTGCTGGACCTTGGCCTGCCCGGCAAGGACGGCCTCGACGTGCTGGCGACCATCCGCGAGCGTAACAACCCGGTGCCCTTGCTGATCATTACCGCCCGAGACAGCCTGGATGATCGCCTGCGCGGCCTGGATGGCGGCGCCGACGACTTCCTGCTCAAGCCGTTCAACATGGCGGAATTGCTCGCGCGCATGCGTGCCGTGCTGCGCCGCAAGGGCGGCAATGCATTACCCGTGCTCAGTAATGGCGTGGTCTCGCTGGACTTGCTGTCCAAGCAAGCGACAACCGTCGAACTCAGCGATATAGCGCTATCCAGCCGCGAGTTCGCGCTGCTGCAAGCCCTGTTGATCCGTCCCGGTGCGATCCTCTCGCGCTGCGAACTGGAAGAGCGCCTGTATGGTTGGGGCAATGAAGTTGAAAGCAACGCCATCGAGTTCCTGATTCACGCCTTGCGGCGCAAGTTGGGCAGTCATGTGATCAAGAACGTCAGGGGCATGGGATGGATGGTGTCAAGAAACGCTTGAGTGAATCGGTACAACTGCGGCTTTCGGTGGCCCTGTCGCTGGCCATTTTGCTGGTCGCCTTGATTGCCAGCGGGTTTGCATTCGTCTCAGCCTTCGAAGAAGCCCACGAACAGCAGGACGACACCCTGCGCCAGGTGGCGATCCTGTTTGATCGCCAGCACATGACCCTGCAGTACCCGCAAGGCACCACCATCGACGGCGACGACGAAGAGTCCCGGTTGATCATTCAACACCTTGGCGACGGTATCGATCCCTCGGGTCTCACCGATGAGGTCATTCCACTGCCATTCCCGGCCAACTTGGCCGAAGGGTTGTCCACGGTCGAGGTGGCGGGCGAGGCTTTCCGTGTACTGGTCAGGACCACCGCCAACGGCGAGCGTATTGCGGTGGCCCAGGAGTCCGACGCCCGCGACAACGATGCACGAGAAAGCGCCTGGCGCAGCCTGCTGCCGTTCCTGATCCTGTTTCCCGTGCTGTTGCTGGTCGTCGGCGACCTGGTGCGCAAGCTGTTTCGCCCCATCGCCAGCCTGTCGGCGGAAATAGATCAGCGCGCCGAACAGGAACTGCACCCGATACATGAACAGCATCTGCCCACCGAAATCCGCCCGTTTGTGGTGGCCATCAATCGCTTGCTGGCACGGGTTGCCCGGTCCATGGACAACCAACGCCGTTTCGTTGCCGACGCGGCCCATGAATTGCGCTCGCCCATGACCGCCCTGTCCCTGCAGGCCGAACGACTGGCCGCCACGCACATGTCATCCCAGACCCGCGAGCGCTTGCTGCCTCTTTCACGGGGTATCGAGCGCGGACGCCAATTGATCGACCAACTGCTGAGCCTGGCCGCGGCGCAATCGGAGGCAGCCCGGGATCAAAGCGTGGTGTCAGTGCATGAAATCTACCGACAGGTCCTGGAAGACCTGTTGCCATTGGCTGAATGCAAACAGCTCGATATTGGCGTCGAAAGCACCCAGGATGTGCACCTCACCTTCAACCGGATGGACCTGTTTACCCTGGTCAAGAACCTGGTGGATAACGCGATCCGCTATACCCCAGCGGGCGGCCGCGTCGATCTGTCGGTGGCGTCGGTGCCCGGTGCGGTCAAACTGCTGATCCAGGACTCAGGGCCTGGAATCCCCCTCGAGGAACAGGCACGGGTATTCGATCCGTTCTATCGCGGCCTGGGAACCGATGAGGCGGGCTCGGGGCTCGGTTTGTCCATCGTCAAGGCGATCACCGAGCGTACCGGGGCACGCGTCCAATTGTCGTTTACCGATACCGCGCAACAACGCGGACTGAGTGTCACGGTCTGGCTCGATTCAACCCGTACATGAACGGTTGGGGCGTCGACATCAGCGAGGCGATTACCCGGGAAGCCGGCGACATCCTCGTGGAGGGCAAGCGCGGGCTGGACGGTTTTGCTACCACAGGCCTGGACCTGGTGCTGCGCAACAACGGCATCCAGACCCTGGTGGTGGCGGGCTTCCTGACCAATTGCTGTGTCGAAGGCACGGTTCGATCGGGTTATGAGAAGGGCTATAACGTGGTGACCCTGATCGATTGCACAGCGACCTTCACCGACGAACAACAACAGGCCGCAGAACGCTTCACGCTGCCGATGTTTTCCAGGACGTTGCAACACACAGAGTTTCTCGACGGGCTGAACGCCCAGTAGCCATAAAGCAGGAGGCGGCTTTACCGTCGCCTTCAGATTCGCCGTCACCCGCGCGTTACCCGTCGCCCCTCAATAGTTTAGAAATCTCTGAACTATCTATTTGCACTTCCCTATTCTTTCCGCCAAGCGCCTCTCCCTACTATTGGCGGCAACAAAGGAGCCTTTCCACAGAGATGCGGCCCGAAGATTGCCTTTTCTGATTGTCACTGCCGTTTTTTGTGCGTTTCGGTCCACGCCGAAACGCCGCTGTGTCAATCATGCGAAGGCACCTTTGGAGCAGATCGATGAAGTTGGAAGTATTCCGGACGTTGTGGGGCTACACCGCGAGCAAGGCACAAGCGCTCGAAGAGTTGCTTGAGGCCGGGTTCGATGGCATGGACGCCCGCCTGCCCATGACCGCCAGCGAACGCGCCGAGTTCGCAGCCTTTCTACGCGCCAACCATGTCAGCTATATCAGTACCGTCTTCAGCGCCTACGATGTTCTGCCGCAACAATCGGCGAGCGTCGACGAACACCTTCTGGACCTCGATAAAAAATTCGCTTGGGCGGCTGAGTTGTCGCCGCGCTTCATCAACCTGCTGGCTGGCAACGACCGCTGGCCACTGGCACAGCAAGTCGACTTCTTTGGCCGCGCAATGGACGTCGCGCGCAAGCACGGCCAGGTGTGCGCCTTTGAAACCCATCGTGCGCGCTCGTTGTTCAACCCTTGGGTCACCCTCGAGCTGATTCGTCAACTGCCGGACCTGCGCTTCACCAGCGACATCAGTCATTGGGTGGTCACCTGCGAGCGCCTGCTCAACGATCCGGAAGATGACCTCAGCGCTTTCGTCGAGCGCGTTCACCACATTCAAGCCCGGGTCGGTTATGACCAGGGGCCCCAGGTTCCCCACCCCGCCGCTCCCGAGTACACCCAAGCGCTGGCCTTCCATCAGCAGCATTGGGAGGCCATCTGGCGATCCCAGGAAAGTCGCGGCTATCAGGTCAGCACGCTGACACCGGAGTTCGGTGCCGACGGCTACCTGCATCACCTGCCCTTCACCAATGTGCCGGTGGCCGACCTGTGGTCGCTGAATGTGTGGATGGCAAATACCGAGCGCGAGCATTTCCGGCGCTTCAGCGGTGCCTCAACCCGATAAGGAGCGTTACTTCATGCCTGACCAAACGCCAAAGGCCGCCAACTTCAATCGCATTCCGCTGGTGGACATCGCCGGGCTGTACAGCGACGACATCGCACAGCGCCAGGCAGTGGCCGAAGAACTCGGTAACGCCGCCCGCGCAGTGGGTTTTCTGTACATCAAGAACCACGGCATCGAGTCGTCGCTGATCGACGGCTTGCGCCACGCGGCGAAGGACCTGTTTGCGCAATCCCTTGCGTACAAGATGCAGCATTACATCGGCACCTCCCGCAGCCACAAGGGGTTTGTGCCTGAAGGCGAAGAGGTCTATGCCAAAGGCAAACCGGACCACAAGGAGGCGTTCGATATCGGTTTTGAAGTGGGCGAAGACGATCCGCTGGTCAGGGCCGGAACCCCCTTGATCGGGGCCAATGAATGGCCGGACCTGCCGGGTTTCCGTCCCGCCGTCGAAGCGT
Organism: Pseudomonas sp. LAMO17WK12:I1; assembly: GCF_900177315.1. Lineage (NCBI taxonomy): Bacteria > Pseudomonadati > Pseudomonadota > Gammaproteobacteria > Pseudomonadales > Pseudomonadaceae > Pseudomonas > Pseudomonas sp. LAMO17WK12:I1. The sequence goes on from NZ_FWZV01000001.1 coordinate 112,959, forward strand.
ACTACGCTGCGGTGTTTGCGCTGGGGCGTCGCCTGTTCAAGGGCTTCGCGCTCGCATTAGGCCTTGAAGAGGACTATTTCGAGGCACTGGTTACCCGCCCACCGTCGAAACTGCGCCTGATTCACTACCCCTTTGACCTGGCCGCCCAAGACGCACCCGGCATTGGTGCACATACCGACTACGAGTGCTTCACCATTTTGCTTGCCGACAAGCCAGGCCTCGAGGTGATGAACGATCAAGGCCAATGGATTGATGCGCCACCCGTGGACGGTGCCTTTGTGGTCAACATCGGCGACATGCTGGAGGTCATGACCGCGGGTACGTTCGTCGCTACGGCTCACCGAGTGCGAACCGTCAGCGAAGAGCGCTACGCCTTCCCACTCTTCTACGCGTGCGACTTCCATACGCAGATCAAGCCACTGCCACAGTTTCTTGAAGACGCTAAGGATTACGAGGAAATCACCATCGGTGAGCACATGTTCGGCCAAGCGTTGCAGACCTATCAGTACCTGCGCCGCAAAGTCGAACGGGGCGAACTCAAGCTGTACGAGAAAGCACGCAAGCCATCGAGCTTCGGTCACTTGAAGAGCCAGGCGCAGGACGCGTCCTGATGCAACCCTCAGCCTGGTCACACCGCCCTGTTTAACCACCCGCCCAGCCCTACTTTACCGACGTGGAGTCATCGATGATGCGCAATCCAATCAATCATGCTGTCCGCTTGACCCTGCTGGCCGTCGCACTCCTTGGTGCGGCCGGCGCCCATGCAGCAACGACGGTGACACCCGGCGTACTCAAGGTCGGCATGGAAATCACCTATCCGCCCTTCGAGTCATACGACGAACATAAAAACGTCGTCGGTTCCGACCCCGAGCTGGCGCACCTGCTCGCCAAGCACCTGGACCTCAAGGCCGACTTCGTCGACACCAAGTTTTCCAACCTGATCCTCAGCCTGAACGCCGGCCACTACGACGCGATCATCTCCGGCATGTACATCACGCCCCAGCGGCAGACGCAAGCGCAAACCATCCCGTACGCCAAGACCGGCGCAGCGATCATGGTGCTGAAGGACAGCCCGCTGAAACCGAAAGTACCGGAAGACCTCTGCGGCCTGAAAGTCGGCCTGGAAAAAGGCACCACGTGGGTGACGCAGTTCAACACGCTCTCGACCGACTACTGCACTCCGAATAACAAGGGCGCGATTATGGTCAGCGAGTTCCCGTCCGCACCGGAGGTAACCCAGGCGCTGCTCTCCGGCAATGTGCAGGCTCAGGTGGAGATCGACGGCGCCGCCGGCATGATCGCAGAACGCACCAAGGGCCGCGTCGTGGTGAGCACCGAGCACTCGATCTATCAGCAGACGCTGGGGATTTACGTCAAGAAAGGCAACGACGCGCTCTATCAGGCACTGCTCAAGGCCTTTGAGGCGAGCAAGGCCTCCGGTGAATACACCGCCCTGTTGAAGAAATACAACCTCGAAGAACCGACTAACTGACCCGGTGCAGCCCTGTGGGAGCGCAGCCGCTCCCACAGTCGGCGGCTTTCGCTTGACTGCCCGGCCCAGGTAAAGCCTGTGTCGACGCCAGCAGTTGGAGAGACACATGCAATTTGAATGGCCTTACTTTTTTTCTCTGTTTTCGCTCTCGGACTTCTGGAAAGCCTGCATTACGGTGGTGGAGCTCAGCACGCTGGCCTGGTTCATCGGCATGCTGCTGGGCTTCCTGCTGGCTTCGGCCAAGCTTTCGGCCGCGCGTTGGATCAGCGTGCCGGCGTCGATTTATATCTGGTTCTTTCGCAGCGTGCCGCTGCTGGTACTCGTGGTGTTCGTCTATAACCTGCCGCAGATGTTCCCGGTCACCCGTGGCGTCCTGTCCAACCCGTTCTATTCCGGCCTGTTGGCCCTGGTGGTCACCGAAGCGGCCTATATGGCGGAAATCCACCGTGGTGGCTTGATATCCGTGGCCAAAGGTCAAAAAGAGGCCGGCCGCGCGCTGGGCATCGGCCTGATCGGTTTGCAGCGCCTGATCGTGATCCCCCAGGCGTTCCGCATTTCCCTGCCGACGCTGATCAACGAATACATCACCGTGGTGAAACTGACCTCGCTGGTCTCGGTGATTTCCTTGACCGAACTGTTGACCGTGGGCCAGCGCCTTTACGCGCAAAACTTCCTGGTGATGGAAACCCTGTCGGCTGTGGCGGTGTATTACGTGCTGATCGTGACCGTGCTCGGCTGGCTGTTTCATTGGCTGGAGCACCACCTGGAACTCAACAACCGCACACCCCGGACGCTGGATGACACCAGCATGGGGCGCCTACGCGCATCACAACCCGCCCCTCCTTCGGCAAGCGCTCGGAAAGCCTCCGGGCCTGGCTCGGCACCCGCCCTGCAACTGGTCGACATTCACAAGCGCTACGGCCAGCACGCTGTGCTCAAAGGCATCAACCTTGATGTAAATGTGGGTCAGGTGGTTTCCATCATCGGCCCGTCCGGCTCGGGGAAAACCTCGCTGATTCGCACCGTCAACGCCCTGGAAAGCATCGACCAAGGCGAGATCATTCTGTTCGGCGAAAGCTATATCCACGCCGGTGACAACACCAACACGCAACAAGTACGCCGTGGGGTACAGCACATCGGCATGGTGTTCCAGGGCTTCAACCTGTTTCCCCATCGCACCATTCTCGACAACGTCACCCTCGCGCCGCGCTATCACGGCCGCGACAAGCTCATCAGCGAGCAGCGCGCCTACGCCCTGCTGGACAAGGTCGGACTGCTGGCTCACGCGCACAAGTATCCGCATCAGTTGTCTGGGGGGCAGCAACAACGCGTGGCAATCGCCCGCGCATTGGCCATGGATCCACATATCATGCTGTTTGATGAGCCGACGTCTGCCCTTGACCCGGAACTGGTGGGCGACGTGCTCAAGGTCATCGGCGACCTGGCCAAAGAAGGCATGACCATGCTGATCGTGACCCACGAGATGGACTTCGCCCTGTCCATTTCCGACCGGGTGATTTTCATGGAAGACGGCCTGGTTGCGCTGGATGCGGCGCCTGGGATGATTCGTGCCGATCAGTGCGGCGAGCGAATCAAGGCGTTCATGCGGGTTTGAACCCGGCGTGAGTGGCGCCTGAAATTCGAAACGCAAGCGTCGCTGATCAGCGCCACTCACCGTACTCTCAGCGCCTGGCCTTGAGCCGGACACTGGCAAAGGTCGACTCCCCCCGCGCCTGCTCCAGGGCACTCATTGGCATCGGCACCGGTACGGCGCGAATCATCGGCTTCAACATGACGGCTCGCTCGCCTGCCGTCACCAGGCGCTCGTCACTGGGCGGCACGCCAAAGTACTCGCGGTAGCATTTGGAGAAGTGCGGCGTGGACACAAACCCGCAGAGCAAGGCCAGCTCCACGATGGAAATGGGGGTTTGCTTGAGCAACTGACGCGCGCGGATCAGCCGCAACCGCAGGTAGTAACGCGAGGGCGAACAGTGCAGGTACTTCTGGAACATGCGTTCAAGCTGCCGGCGTGACAGGGCCACGTACTCGGCCAATTCATCCAGGTCGATCGGTTCTTCCAGGTTGGCCTCCATCAGCGCGACGATTTCCTGCAGCTTCGGCTGCTGGGTGCCGAGCATATGCTTGAGCGGCACGCGCTGATGATCCTGCTCGTTGCGCATGCGCTCGTACACGAACATGTCCGAAATCGCCGCCGACAACTCATGCCCATGCTCACGCCCGATCAGGTGCAGCATCATGTCCATGGGCGCGGTGCCGCCCGAGCTGGTCAGGCGATCGCGGTCGAGGGTGAACACGCTGGCGCTGAGGCTCACCCGTGGAAAAGCTTCCTGCATGGCCGCCAGCCACTCCCAATGCACGCTGCATTCAAACCCGTCGAGCAGCCCCGCCCGGGCCAATACCCAACTGCCGGTACAAATACCACCCAGGCGCCTGGAATAACGCGCCTGGGTCCGCAGCCACTTCATCAATTCATCGCTCAGGGTGTGTTGAATACCCGTGCCGCCGCACACCACGACGATATCCGCAGAGGGCGCAGCGGCTATGGAACAGTCCGGCGTGATGGGCATGCCGTCGCTGGCCCACACAGGATGACCGTCGACACTGGCGGTCTGCCAACGATACAGCTCCTGGCCTGCCAGTTGGTTGGCCATGCGCAGCGGCTCTACCGCCGACGCCAACGAGATCAGGGTGAACTGATCCAGCAGCACGAATACCAAACAGGTGACCGGCCGGGGGTTCATGGGCGCGAAGCCAGGGGGATCGGTTTTTGGGTGCGGTCGGGCTGCCGCGCCGTGATCACGCCGACCAGGGAAATCAGCAAGGCCAGGCCGATGGTCGACGACACCTCAAAGCGGTGCTCGGGCGTCAGCAGCATCACCGCCAATGCGCAACAGATGAAGACGATGACCACCCAGGTCAGCCAGGGAAACAGCCACATCTTGAACGTCAGGGTGACATTACGGCGTTGCAGGACCTTGCGCATGCGCAGTTGCGACACGGCGATCACCAGGTACACCAGCAAGGCGATGGCCCCCGAGCTGGCCAGCAGAAACTGGAACAATCCAGCGGGCATGAAGTAACTGAGCAAGGTCACGCCTGCCCCGAGGATCGTGCTGGCGATCACGGCGGCCCTCGGCACACTCGCTGCCGATGTCTTTTTCATCAGCGTGGGCGCATCCCCGCGCTTGCCCAGGGAATACAGCATGCGTGAAGCAATGTAGATGGACGAGTTCATGCAGCTCGCCACGGCAATCAACACCACCACGTCCACCAGTAACTTGGCGTGGGGAATGTTCATCAGCTCCAGGGCGCGCTGATAAGAACCTACCGACGCCAACAGCGGGTCATTCCACGGCACCACGGAAATCACCACGAAGATCGACAACACGTAGAACACGCCGATGCGCCACATCACCGAGCGCGTGGCCCGGGCGATATTCTGCGCCGGGTTATTGGACTCGGCAGCCGCGATAGTGACGGCTTCCGTGCCGATAAAGCTGAACATGATGGTGATGAATGCCCCGACCACCGCCGACAGGCCGTTAGGCGCGAAACCACCGTGTTCTTCCATCAGGCGACTCAGGCCGCTGGCCTCCCGCTCGGGAATCCAGCCCATCAGCACCGCGCCTCCCAGGCCGATGAAGCCGATGATCGCCACCACCTTGGCCATGGCAAACCAGAACTCGAATTCACCGTACTTGGAGACGCTGAACAAATTGGTGACCACCAACAAAAAGATCGACAACAAGGCGAACAGCCAAGCGTCGATCTGCGGCAACCACTGGTTGAGGATATGCCCGGCGGCCAGGGCTTCGATGGGAATCACCAGCACCCAGAACCACCAGTACAGCCAGCCGATCGTAAACCCGGCCCAGCGGCCGATGGCCTGGTCGGCGTAGGTCGAGAATGAGCCGGTGTCGGGGTTGGCCACCGCCATCTCCCCCAGCATGCGCATGACCAGCACCACCAACAGGCCGGAAAACAGATACGCCAGCATCACGGCCGGCCCCGCCGCCGCGATGGCGTGCCCGGAGCCGACAAACAGCCCCGCGCCGATAATGCCTGCAATGGAGAGCATGGTGACATGACGCGGCTTGAAGCCCTGCGCCAACTGGCCGTTGGAATCCTTGGAAATCAGGCTATTCATCGTTGTTTTTTATTCTCTGTGATCGACGTTAAGACGTACTGACTGGAAGGTCAGGCGATCATCATTTCTTAATGACGGGTCACAGTACGCGGCCTGCGCGCCGCAAAAATAGCCTCATAGCGGCACGCCGGTGCCTGATATCGACATTGGCGGGCAACCGCCGCTCATTGCCTCGGCGGGTCAAGGTTCGCCAGAAAGCCTGCAATCAGCGCGTTGAACACCGCGCCCTGATCGTCGTGCACATAGTGGCTCGCGTCGGCGACCTCCACCGTCCGCACATGGGGGTTGCTGGCCCTCATCGCCTGCAGCGTCGCCGGCGGCAGGAAGTCCGAGCGACCACCACGAATGAACAGGCTGGGGCAATCCAGCGCGCGCACCGCTGGCCACAGGTCCGTCGGCTCGATACTCAGGCGGGCCTGGGCAATCCCCTGCTGATCATGGCGCCAGCCAATCACACCGTCGCGTTCCTGCATCGAATGCGCCAGCCTCGACGCCAGGCCCTGCTCCGACAACCCCGGGCGCGAAGCCCTCCAGAACGTGCGGGCCGCGTCCCAATTGTCGAACTGCAACGGCGTCTGGCCCATCTCGCGGCGGATACGTGCGGCGCCATCGCCCTGGGTTGAAGAGCCGGGGCCGATGTCCTCGATCAGCAACCCCAGCAAGCGTCCCGGATGTTGCCGCGCATACTCGAGGGCGTTGGCGCCGCCCAATGAATGCCCGAGCAGGACAAAGCGCTGCAGGCCGACATGGGCGATCAGATCCTCAAGGTCCTCGACATAGGATTGGGTGTGATACGTGGAGGGCTCGGCCCAGTCGCTCAACCCACGACCACGCTGGTCGAGGGCATAGATGCAGTAGCCCTCCCCCAGGGATTGCACCAGCGACTCCCAGGTCTGGGCATAGGCGCGCAGGCCGTGCAACAGCACCAGGGGCACGCCACTCGATGCGCCCCAGCGCAAATAATGCAGGCGCAGGCCCGAACGGTTGGTGAAGAAACAGCTGTCTGCAGGCATGGGCTTGCTCCTTTAGAAACGGTCGAAGCGATAAGGGCTTGGGTCAATGATCGGCGCATGCCCACTGACCAGGTCCGCGGCGAGATGACCCGCCGCCGGCGATGTACCGAAGCCGTGACCCGAGAAACCGGTGGCCACGGTCAGCCCCGGAATCTGCGCGACCGGGCCGATGACCGGGTTGGAATCGGGTGTCACGTCGATAGTGCCGGCCCAGGCCTGGGCGATCCGTGCGTGTTCAAACACCGGCCAGGCGGCCATCAGGTTGTTCATCGCGTCGTTATTGAGCTGCGGGTTGGCCGCCGGATCCTGCACCCTGACGCGCTCGAACGGGCTGACGCTGTCGGCGCGCCAACGCCGCGCCAGGGCCAGGTCATTGATGAACGGCTTGCCCAGCGACACGTTCAGCACACTGCGTTGCGCACGGAACTGCGGCATGTATTGCTTGGCGAGCAGCAGATGGTCGAGGGTCAGGAACGCATCCAACTTGCCCCGTTGGGTAATGATGAAACCGCCGTCCTGGTGCTTGCGAAACGAAAAGTCCGGCGCGCCGACCGCGATCTGCGTCGGCCCCTCCATGGGGTGGGTACGCAGTACCGAGCAGGTCAGGGGCAGGGTCGGCAACGCCACACCGAGGTTGCCCAGAAAGCGCCTCGACCACATGCCCCCCGCCAGCAGCACATGATCACAACGGATTTCGCCCTTTTCCGTGACCACACCGCTGACCGCGCCGCCGGACATCTGCAGCGTACGCACCGCGCACTGCTCGATGATCACCACGCCCCTGTCCATGGCGGCCCTGGCAATCGCGCTGCTGGCCAGCGTCGGTTCGGCACGCGCATCGGAAGGGGTAAAGATGCCACCGGCCCAGTCACCCGTGCCGCCTGGCACCAGCGCGTCGATCTCACGCTTGCTGAGCAGGCGTGAATCCAGCGACAAATGCTCCACCGACTTGAGCCAGCCCTCGTGCATTGCCATTTGCGCCGGGGTGCGCCCGACAAACATGATGCCTTCCTGGCGATACCCCACATCCGCCCCTACCCGCTCGGGCATCTGCGCCCACAAGCGGTCGGCGGCCAGGGCCAGCGGGATGTCGGCCGCGTGGCGGCTGGTCTTGCGCACCCAGCCCAGGTTGCGGGACGACTGTTCGGCGGCGATCCGGCCTTTTTCCAGGACCACCACGGCGATATTGCGCTCAGCCAAGGTCAGCGCAGCCGTGAGGCCGATGATCCCGCCGCCAATGATGACGACGGCAGTCGCGCTGGGAAACACGGTGGAGGTTGTCACGGGCGCTATTGTCGGTGCCATGGTCAGGACTCGGTAAACGAATAAGGGCGGCCAGGCCTGTGCATGGCCGCGTGACGATTATTGCGACAGGCGAATGAGGTCGACCTGCGCCTTCGACGCGTTGCGATACGCCGTCACTTCCAGCTCCACCTTGTAGACCGTCGAGCCCAGTGGTGGGCAGGTCACGGTGCTGGCCGGGTCGACGCCGCGAAACTTCTCGCCGATCAGGCCCATCACCGCCGGCACGTCCTTGGGGTCCTGGATGAACACCCGCGAACACACCACGTCGGCCAGGCTCGAATCGACAGCCTTGAGGGCCGATTCGATGTTGGCGAACACCTGGTGCGCCTGTTCCAGGACATCCTCCGGGATCAGCTTGGTCTGGGGGTTACGGCCGGCGGTGTTGGACACGTAGATCCAGTTGTCCACGCACACCAGGCGCGAATAGCTGGCCTGGTCTTCGAACGGTGAGCCGGTCTTGAGCTTGGTGATTTTTGTCATGTCGAATGCCTCGTCAAAGTGAATGAAGCTACGGCTCAGCGCAGCTCCGGGGTTTCCCACAGGTTCAAGGTCACGCCGATGCCGTGCTTGACGGCGTTGCGGTACACCACCGTGCCCCAGGCCACGTCTTCGACGGGCATGCCGCCCACCGACATGATGATGATTTCCTCATCGTTCCTGCGGCCAGGCGCGGCCCCGGCGATGATCTTGCCGATGTCTTCGACGTCATCGAGCTGCATCTTGCCTTCGGCAATCATGTCCATGAAGCGCACGCCAATGACCGGCACGTTGTGATGCGCAGGCTTGGGCAATTCCTCGAACCAGGCCTGGTACAGACCGGTGTTGTCGAGCACCTTGCGTACGTCGGGCTGCTCCATTCCCGCGTCGAGGGAGCAAGACGCCGGCATCGCGAGGAAAGCGCCTGGCTTGACCCACTCACGCCGCACAATTGGGTAGATCGAGGGGTCGCCCGTGGCACCGGAGCTACAATAAGTAACAAGGTCCGAGTCGCGGACCACCGCTTCGAGGGTGTCGACCACGTCTATCGTGGTGATCTGCGGATACGTCTGTTCGACCCACGCGATAAAGTTGTCGAGGCTCTGCTGGCCACGGCCCTTGATCTTCAGGGTGTCGATATGCGGGCACACCGCGATGAAGGCCGCCAGGGTGGTCTTGCCCATCACGCCCGGGCCAAGCAGGCCGACGACTTTCGAGTCCTTGCGCGCCAGGTGGCGTGCGCCCACGCCGGGGATCGCACCGGTGCGGTACGCCGACAGCAGGTTGGCCGACATATGGGCCAACGGCGCGCCGGTGTCGGGGTCGTTCAGGGTGAACATCAGGATCGAACGCGGCAGGCCTTTTTCGCGGTTCGCGATATTGGAGCCGTACCATTTCACCCCGGCGGTGCAGAAGCTGCCGCCCAGGTAGGCCGGCATGGCCATCATGCGCCGATCCGCCGTGGGCTTGGGCATGTTCGGGAACGGCGAATCCTGCGGGAAAATCACCATCGCGCCATGGGAATCATTGTTCGGGCCGGCCATGCGGTAGTCACCGGCATACAGCAGGCCGAACATTTCCTCCATGGTGTTCACGCAGGCCAGCATGTCGGTCACACCCGCGCGGATCATGTCCTGCTCGGAGAGGTAGATAAAATCGATTTTTGTAGTTGCAGACATAGTTATTCTCGGGCTGAAGGTGATATCGCTGCGGTAGGCGCAGCTCCACGCTGTCGAGATCGAGTATCGGGCGGGGGATGGCGGCGGTATTGTAAATTTCGGACATACCGTTCAGTCGGGCATGACGATAGTTGGCGCGATTAATGCGTTGATTTTCCCCTGGCGCTGCCTGCCCAAGGAACAACCATGATCAAACCGAGTGTGCCGACTCCCCGGCTCCACACCGCGAACGAACAACCCTGGTTCGTGCTCAACTCTTCACGCTATTCAGTGATGCCGTCCGCGCACCCGGCGATCTCGCATTTCTATGCCTTCGATGTGGCGCAATCGTCCAACCTGCTGGCCGTGCCGGATGGCTGCGTGGATATCCTGTTCGACTGTGATGCGACGCGACCGACTGCGCGCATCTGCGGCACCCCGCTGGTGGCCCAGGCGGTCGAACTGCACCAGCACCACCACTATTTCGGCGTGCGCTTTTCGCCGGGTGTGATCCCCGGTTTCGTCAATGTACTGGCCGAAGAATTGACCGAGCGGGAGCTCGATCTGCTGGAAGTCTCCGAGTTCGCCCAACGCCTCTTCGAAAGCATCGTCCAGGCCCCGTTGCTGGGCGACCAGATGCGGCTGTTCAACGACTACCTGACCCCGCGCCTGATGGGCAAGACGTCGCGACTCACCGCCATGATCATCCAGCAGGCGCTGCACCATCGCGGTGATATCCGCATCCAGCAACTCGAAGACCTCAGCGGCTACACCAGCCGGACCCTGCACCGCCAGTTCAACCAGGACACCGGCATGTCACCCAAGGCGTTTTGCCGGATCATCCGCTGCCAGGCGGCCCTGGACACCCTCAATACCCAGCACGATGTATCGTTTTCGCAGTTGGCCCTCGACCTGGGGTTTGCCGACCAATCCCACTTCCTGCGCGACTTCAAGAAACTGGTCAGCACCACCCCCTGCGACTACCAGCGCACCATGACGCAAAACGCCTACACCGACAGGATCAGCTACGCCTGATCACGCCGTTTGCGAATAAACCCGCGTCTCCATCGTTTCTCCATAAAACCTCCCATGAAAGCGCATGCTCGTGGTGCACAGTAGTCTTCGTCGCCCCATGGTAATTCGCCATACTGCGATGACCGAACAGCACGACCGAGCCGACCATGACTGAATCACACCCTGTATCGACACCGACGGACCTCGCGTCCCCACGCCAGGCGTTGGTACTGATCGCCGAAGACGAGCCGGAAATCGCCGATATCCTCGCGGCCTATCTCAAGCGCAGCGGCTTCCAGACCGCCCATGCCCTGGATGGGCGCCGTGCCCTTGAACTGCATCAATCGCTCAAGCCCGACCTGGTACTGCTGGACGTGCTGATGCCGCAGCTGGATGGCTGGATGGTCCTGGCCGAGATCCGCCACCGGGGCACCACACCGGTGATCATGCTGACCGCCCAGGACCAGGACATGGACAAACTCATGGGCCTGCGCATCGGTGCCGACGACTACATCGTCAAGCCGTTCAACCCCGCCGAGGTCGTCGCCAGGACCCAGGCGGTGCTGCGTCGCTCCCTCGATCATGGCTACGGCGCCCGCCAGCGCGTGCTGCGGGTGAATGCCTTTGAAATCGACATCGACAGCCATGAAGTCAGCGTGCAGGTCGGTGCACACACGCGCAGGCTCAACCTGACGGTGACCGAGTTCAGATTGTTGGCGCAACTGGCCAAGGCCCCCAAGCGCGTATTCAGTCGCGCCGAGTTGCTGGCCCTGTGTTCCCCCGAGAGCGACAGCCTGGAGCGCACCGTCGACAGCCATATCAGCAAGTTGCGGCGCAAAATCGAAGACCTCGGCCTCCAGGGCGTACCAGCCAGCATCCGTGGGGTCGGCTACCGGTTCGGGAGCCAGCCATGAAGACCGCCAACAGTTTGAGCCGGCAGATCATCGTGTCGATGTCCGCCGTGGTGCTCTGCGTGATCGCCCTGGCCGTGGTCGGCTCCTACGTGTTTTACGCGTTGCTCTGGACGTTCTGGCCGCCGTCGGATCTGGACGTGGACGAATGGCTGCCCACCGGCATGGAGTGGGCCTGGATGGCGCTGATCACCTGCATCAGCCTCGCGGTGGGCGCCGTGGTGGCGATCAAACTGTCCCGGCGCATTCTGATGCCCTTGAACTCGGTCGCGGCCAGCCTTCGCCGGCTCGCCGATGGTGACCTCGATGCCCGGGCGACGGCGTCCGACCGCTCACTGGCAGAGGCCACCTTGCTGGTGGATGACTTCAACAGCATGGCCCAACGCTTGAAACGCATGGCGCAAGAGCAGTCGTTCTGGAACGCCGCGATTGCACATGAACTGCGCACCCCGCTGACCATCCTGCGCGGCCGCCTGCAAGGGTTGGCGGAAGGCGTGTTCACCCCGGACCAGGCGCAGTTCTACAGTCTGCTGAGCCAGGTGGAAGGCCTGACGCGCCTGATCGAGGACCTGCGGGTCGTAGGCCTGGCGGACAACGGCTACCTCGAAGTGCAGATCCAGAGTGCCAACCTGGCCGAGGAGATCAAGGCCGACGCCTGCCTGTTCGAACCGGGCCTGCTGGCCTGCGGGTTCGTGCTGCACCTGGACCTGCTCGAACGGCCTGTGCAGTGTGATCCGGCGCGGATTCGCCAAGCCTTGCTGGCCATGCTCGACAACCTGAAACGCCATGCAACCCCCGGCAACGTCACGGTGCGCCTGGGCAACCAGGATGGCCTGAATACCTTGAGTGTCGCGGACGAAGGCCCGGGGATCGCAGAAGCGTTTGCAACGCACATCTTTGAGCCGTTCCAGCGCGGCGAAAGCTCGCGCTCCCGCGCCCAGGGCGGCAGCGGCCTGGGGCTCGCCGTCGTACGCGCGATTGCCCTGTCCCATGGAGGTCGCGCGACCTGCCGGAACCTCGACAACGGCGGCACCTTGTTCGAGCTGAGCTGGCCCGACCAGTTGGTCGCCATCTAACCCCAACCGCCCCCAGGTGAAGGCATGCGCCTCTGTATTTTCAGGGTCAATCGGTACCGCCACTTTGCCTTGCTCGATGCACAAGGACGCTGCATTGCTTTCAAGAGCTGCGAAGGGATTCCACAGAACGGCGAATGGGTGCAAGTCAACGAAATCAACCTGGCCTGGTTGATTCGCGCGCTGCCTGCGCGCGCCTTGACCAGAGGCCACACACCCGCCTCGTGTAGTCAGCCAGGAATTGCCTGTATGCCTTTCAACTATCGTGATCGAAACGTGATTGACGTGGCACTGCTTGAAGACTCGGTACGGCTCTATAGCGCCAAGCTCAAGCGGTTGCAGCGCTTCTGGATTCCCCTGCAGAAACAGGCGCCACGCCTGGTGTTGTCACTGTGGGTCCTGGGGGTTGTCGCATCGCTGTTCAGCCAGTCCTATTACCACTGGTTATTTACCGCGCCGGCGATTTGCCTGCTGATCACCCTGGAAATCGTGATCGAAGAAGTGCAGATCGACTTGTTACTGATGACCGAGGAAACGCGCTATCTGCTCGACTTCACCCGCGGTCTTTATACCGGGACCCTGAGTTCCCGCCCCCCTACTTTGCGTAAACCAGGTGGCCCATGCCCTCCGTCACACCTCCACTACTGATCGAGCAGAGCCGCAAAATCGGTCAACAATCCGCCAGCCAGACACTCAAGGCGATCGCCAAGGCCTACCCCGGCAAGTTGTCCGGCACCCTGTCGCTGGTGGCGCTGGAAAACGCGCTGCTGCTGGCCTACCCGTTGTTTGCGGGGTTTGCCGTCGACGCGATTATCCGTGGCGACACCGGCAATGCCCTGCTCTACGCCGCCGTGGTCCTCGGGTTCTGGGTGGTGGGCGCCGCCCGACGGGCCCTGGACACCCGCACCTTTACGCGTATCTACGCCGACCTTGCCGTGCCGGTGATTCTTAACCAGCGCCTGCAACGCCACAGCACCTCAACGTCCGCCGCGCGGGTGGTGCTGGCACGGGAGTTCGTCGATTTCTTCGAAAAACACGTGCCCACCATTGCGACGGCGCTGGTCTCGATCATCGGCGCGGCGGCCATGTTGCTGGTAATCGAACCCTGGGTCGGCCTGGCGTGCCTGGTGGCGCTGGGGCTGTGCCTGGTGGTGGTGCCTGGCTTTGCACGGCGCAACCAGCGCTTGCATGAGCGGCTGAACAACCGCCTGGAAAAGGAAATCAGCCTGGTGGAAAAGGTCGGCGCCCCCACGCTGCGCCGCCACTATCAGGTGCTGTCGCGGCTGCGTATCGGGCTGTCGGACCGTGAGGCGGTTGCCTTCCTCACCATCGGCATCCTTGCGGCCCTGCTGTTCGTGGTCGCCATCAGCCAGTTGGCGCTGGCGCCCGCGGTGAAGGCCGGCCATATCTATGCGGTGATGACGTACCTGTGGACGTTCGTCAGTTGCCTGGATGAAGCCCCCAGCGTGGTCGACCAATTGGCCCGGCTCAAGGACATCGGCAAACGCGTGGACCCGGGACTGGATGACACGGCGGCCTGACCCTTCGTCTATTCAGCCGATCGCCCGCCGGGTGTGCGAAGGCGACTCGCCAAACAACTCGCGGTAATGGGCGGCAAAGTGGCTCAGGTGGAAAAAGCCCATCGCCACCGCCACATCACCGACGTTCTGGCTGCAGGCCGGCGTTGCGATCAGGCGTCGACGCACCGCATTCAGGCGCAGGTTGCGCAGGTACTCCAGCGGACGCATGCCGGTCACCGCCTGGAAACTGTTCTGCAGGGTGCGCCGGCTGACCCGCAGGTGTTCGCACAGGTCGAGGATGCTCAGCGGGGTATCGCCGCTGGCATCGATCAACTCCTGGCAACGCTTGACCAGGTACGCACTCACGGCGAAGTTGCCGCGACGGCAGCGCACCTCATCGGTGGCATTGCTGAACAGGTCGAGAAACGCATTGAGCAACTCGTCTTCGAGCATGTTCTCGGCGGTTGCACTGATGGCCTCGGGTTGTTGCAAAAGGTGACGAAACAGCGGGTAGATGCGCTGGCGTATCCGCAGCAGTAACGCGTCATCCACGCACAGCTGGGAGCGGGTGCTCAAGCGCTTGAGCTGGTCGCTGGACAACTCGAAGGCGGCGAGTTTGGCGAAACGCACCGTGTCGACGTTGAAAGCGAAGAAGTGCGTGCCTTCCGGCGCATGCAGCACAAACTCCTCGCAAGCGCGCAACAGCACCACACTGTGGGTGCCCACCTGCTGGCCCTGCACGACGGGCTCGCCGCCCAATGACATGGCCGCGCACAGCCGTCCCTTGGGCGCATGGCCGCGCTGCACCACGCGTTTGTCCAATACTTCCTGGAAGATCTGAAAGCGCTCGGCCGACAGCTGGCGCAGCTCACTGGTCAGGCAGCCGCGCCCCAGTTGGTCATACACCTGCTGCCAGCCCTGGATGGAACCGGCGTGCAGTTGAGGGTCATTGAAGGTTCGAACTTCGGCAAGCATGGTGGTCGTTCCTCGGGGGCCCCGTTGTTGTCATCGGCCTGAAGGGGACTCAAGTCATCCATGACGGCAGCTGTCGCTTACACGGGGGTGGTGTCCGCGGTGAAAAGCAAAGCCAGTTCCGTGCCAAACATCTGCAGGCGGTAGGTGGCGGGCTGGATATCCATGGGCGCCAACAACGCACCGGACAGCACCACCTGCCCGGCCTCCACCGGCTGACCGTCGGCCAGCAGACGGCGAACCAGCCAGCACAGGTTGGTCAGCGGCGAGTCCTCCCGGCCCTCGGTATCGCCTTCGCCGCACAGCGCGCCGGCACATTCCAGGCGATAGGCGACGTGGGTGTGCGCGACGGCATCGAACGCGCTTCGTGGCCCCAGGCAATACAGCCCCGCCGCCGCATTGTCGGCAAGAAAGGCTCCGACCCCGAACGCCCAGCCCTGCCAACGGCAGTCGGCAATCTCGAACGCCGGCGCCACTTCGGCAATCGCGTCCAGGATCTGTTCATCGCTGTAGTCACCGGGCGCGAGGCTGCGCCCCAGCACAATCGCCACTTCGATCTCCAGCTTGGGCTGGATCAAGCGCGACAGCGCCACCGCCGTGTTCGGCTGCACGCACATCGCGTCGGTCAGGCCGCCATACACCGGTTCGTCAATGCCGAAGCGCCGTTGCGCGGCGCTGCCGGCGAAGGCGATCTTCCAACCGCTGAACTGTTCGCCCGCCGCCAGGCGCGCATCCAGCGCCTGGCGTTGCAGGGCGTAGCCGCCGCGCAGGTCCAACGCCTCGGGGGCCAGTGGCGCAATCGCTTGCACCGCACGCGTGGCCTGGTCTAACTGATTCAATACGCCCGTATCGATGCTCATGACAGCTGCCCCGCTAACTTGCGTAATACCGCGTCAAGTCGCTCAGGCGTGGTAATGGCGGCGACAAACCGGTCAGGACGCACCACGACGACGCAGTCACGCACCCTGGAGAACCATTCGCCGAGGCGGTTATCCACATCCTCCACGCTGATGGCGTCCGTGGCCGTCAAGGGCTGGTGGCGGCCCAGGCCGCTGCGCGAGCGATTGACCTGGATAAAGCGCGTGTCCCAGCGCGCCCAGAACCTTGCCATGTCTTCGCTCAGTGGCTCACGGGGATTGACCCGGTAACCCAGCACCGCATAGGAATTGCCCAGCACGTCATCCAGGCGCCGACGCTGGCCCTGGGCGTCTTCGATAAACGGCTGCACAAACAGCTGGCCCACCAGGTCGTCTTCACGCAGTTCGGCACGTTCGTGATAGACCAGCCCTTTGGTGAGGGTGGCCTTGGGTTTGAACTTGAACTCCAGCAGGTGCGAACGCAGGTTATCGACGCTGTTCACCGCCTGGAACAACCAGTCGCGCACGCCGGCCATCAACGGGTTGGTCAGCCCCAGTACCGTGCCCATATTGTCGGCCAGGGCCACCAGTTCGGTGGCGTGCCCGCGACGTTCCTGGTCGTAGCTGGCGAGGATCCCATGGGCCGCACGCCCCTGGATGATCGCGGCCAGTTTCCAGGCCACGTTGGCCACGTCGCGCAACCCGGAATTAAGGCCCTGCCCGGCCCAGGGTGGCGATATATGCGCGGCATCGCCGACCAGTGCCACACGCCCCTGGACAAACCGCGCCGCCACACGCGAATGGTGGGTGTAGGCGCGGATACGGATGATATTCAGCGCGTCCACGGCGTCGCCGATATGCCCACGGATCAGGTCGCGAATGGTGTTCTCGTCACACATCTTCGCCTCGTCCTCGCCCTCCATCAGCATGAATTCCCAGCGCCGCTGCTGGTACGGCAGGTAGATGCACACGAAGGGCCGCTGCGGGTCGGCGTGCAGGGCGGTGTAAGGCGCATCCAGGGTGTCATTGGCGGTATCGACCACCACCCATTTGCGCGCATGGGTCAGCCCCAGCAGTTCGACGCCGAGCTTTTTGCGTACGGTGGAGCGCCCGCCATCGGCGCCGATCACGTAATCGGCGCGCAGCTGATAGACCTCGCCCTGGGCATCGCGCACCTGCAAGGTCACGCTCTCCCCATCCTGTTCCAGCTCCAGCATTTCATGGCCCTGGCGCAACACCACAGTGCTGCGCTGCCCCAGGGTTTCGCGCAGCGTGCCTTCGAGCAACTGCTGCATGAAAATGTTGCGCATCGGCCAGCCGTACTGCGCGGCACTTGGCTTGACCTCGGCAAAACACACGCCCCGCGCGTTGTAATAACGCAGCGGCACATCGCAGATCATGTCACGCACTGCCAATTCGGCGATGCCGATCGCCTGCAACACGCGCAGCGCTTCATCATCCATGCCCACCGCGCGTGGGTAAGGCAGTATGCAGTCGGCAAGCTCAAGGACGACGCAGTCGATACCGTACATCCCCATATAGTGCGCGGCCGTGATCCCATTGGGCCCGCCCCCGACAATCACAACCTGGGTCTTCTCCTGCTTCATCGCTGTTCACCGCTTTCTTGTTGTGGTTTTAAACCGGCGTTGCCAAGGCCCGCACGCGTGTCATCAGTGCAGCCCGTCAACGCCCTGGATGTCTTCGGCACGCAGGCCACCCAGCCGTGCGTGCAGGCGCCCGCGCGTGGCGAAGGCCCAGATCACGATGACTTCGTCCGGCGCGGGGCCGTCGCCGAACATCAGCGACATGCTGTCGTAGTGGGAACGTACGTAGAGCGCATCCTTGTGCGCCAGGGGTACGTCGATGGTCGAACCCGGGCCGCCGCGCTTGCCGGTGGAAGGCACCCACGACTTGCCACCGCCCAGCGCGACGCGAATCGGATCGGCGGCCGGGTTGGTCAGGAACGCGTTGCCGTGCTCGTATTCGCCCGCGCTGCCCACCAGGATCGCCTTACCATAGCTGACAATCTCATGGGCACCGGCCAGTGCCTGTATGCGCCGGCCAAACTCTTCGCCCAGCAACGGCGATGGGTCGACCAGTTCGGCGAGCGACTCGCTGTAGCGACCGGCATAGGGGTTGGCGATCACGGCGGCGATCGCGTACTTGAACAGGGGCTCGCCATCGGCCAGCTGGCCGGTTTCGTTGGCCAGGGTTTCTTCGACAAAGCTGTACCATTTGCGGATGTGATACGTAGCAAAATTCGCGGTTTTCATCAGGGTTGCCTCAAAGTGGGTCGAGTGGATCCAGGTTGAAATGTCGGCTCGGCGCGCCGGCGGCCTTGAACCGGGCCTTGCCGCGCGCATCGTCGTGTTCGGTCTCGAGGAAGAACTCCATGCGATTGCCGTCGGGGTCGTTGAAATACACGCCATGGCCGATCTCGTGATCGGTGATCTTCACCACCTCGACGCCCTTGCCCAGCAACATGCCGTAGAGCTGGCGCAGGGTGGTCATGTCCCCGGCGATTTCCAGGCCGTAGTGCTGCAGGCCCAACCCGCCTTGATGGGCGCCGGGGTCGGCGCGAATCAGGGCGATGTCGTGGTGCTTGCCGCCAAATGCCATCATGACCCAGCTCTCGCCCCGGGCACTTTCGTGCATGCCCAGGATGTCGGCGTACCAGCGTGCCGACACGTCAGGGTCACTGACCCACAGCGATAAGTGAGTCCGCAGGATCTCGATCTTCATGGCGTTATCCCTCAGTGCTTTTTGACGATGGATTGATGCCCGGACTTGATCTGCGCAACCGCAGGCGTCCAGAGCACATCAGCGATCTCGCTGAATTCCCGCCAATGCTTCTGCCAGCCGTCACCGCCATTGTCGGAGGTGAACAAATGCCCGTACTTGGTGCCCGCCACGATCTGTCGCGGGTTGGCCGGGTTGAAGGCAATCGCCCAGACACAGGAGTTGGGCTGCTGTGGCAGCGGCAGCACGTTCCAAGTGAGTGCGGCATCACGGGACACCAGGATCTTGCTGGTGGTGCCGGGGGTGCCATCGGAAATACTCAGGTACAGCTCGTTCTGCGTGCCCAACGGCGCGTTCATGGCGCGGATGTAGTACAGGCCGAAGGCTTCGCGACCGATGATGCCGGTCCAGGTCAGCCCCTCGTCCAGGCTGCGGTACACCGCATTGACGCAGACCACCACAATGACTTTCTCGCCGTGGTTGGGCAGCACCAGGATGTTGTGGACGTCGGAGTTGTAGTCCCACAGCAGCCGGTCGTCGACGCGGGTCCAACTGTCGCCGCCGTCGCGGGAATGGAACAGCCCGCCCTCCTCCAGGCCGAACCACAGCTGGTTGCGGTCGGTAGGGTCATAGGCGAAGGCCAGCAGGCGTGGGCGGCTGACGCCGTCGCAGAACTCGGGGATTTCCACCGGGGCGCGATCCCAGCTCAGGCCGCCGTCCAGGGTGCGCCACAACACGGCACGCGAAGGCGCGCCGGTGCCGACGAAAATGCGTTGTGCATCCTGCGGGTCAACCGCAACTTTCCACACGGTCTGCCCGTTGAAAGGCGAATCGATGCGCCGCCAATGCCCACCGGTATCGTGGCTCACACACAAGCCCACATCGGTACCGGCATAGATCCGCTCGGGCGTGTCGGGGTGCAGGCTCAAGGATCGGGTGATCGCATCGAACTCCAGGTCCTGCCCCAGGCCCAGGCGATGCCAGGTACGGCCATCGTCGGCACTGCGGATCACCGCTTGCCCGACGGTGGCGACCAAAAGGGTTCCGTTACTCATCACAAATGCTCCTCAGATATAGATGCCACGGGTCAAGCCACCGTCGATGCCGATGGATTCGCCCGTCACTGCGCCAGCTTTTGGCGATGCCAGGAAGCCGATCAGCCAGCCCATTTCAATCGGTGCGAGGGTGCGGCGAATCGGTGTCGCGTCGATGTAGGCCTGCTCGACCTGCTGCGCGGTCTTGCCTTGCTTGACGGCTTCGCGGTCGTACAGCTCCTGGATATGCGGGGTATCCACCACGCCCGGGTGGATCAGGTTGACCGTGATCCCCGACGGGCCGAGCTGGTCGGACAGGGTCTTGGTCATGTGCGCGATCGCCAGGTTGCGCATGCCCGAAAGCACCTTGCTGCTGCGCCCGGTGAGGCCGCCGATGTTGATGATGCGTCCGAAGCCGGCCGCCTTCATGTGCGGGGTCACAGCCTTGGCGCAGCGGAAATAGCCGATCACCTTGGTGTTGAGGTCCGACAGCAGTTCATCGTCGCCGGCGTGTTCGATGTCATTGCGCACCACACCCGATGGCGCCGCGGCCCCGTTGACCAGGATGTCGATGCGGCCGAAATGCTTGTGAGCCGCCTCGACCATCTCCGACACGGCCTTCATGTCATTGGTGTCGCAGAACAGCGGCAGCACTTCATTGCCGGTCTGTGCACTGATCTCTTCGGCCGCCAGCTGCAGGAACGCCATGCGCCGCGCGCAGATCACCACCTTGCAGCCTTCCTCGGAGAGAAAACGTGCGACTTCCTTGCCGATGCCCATACCGCCACCGGTGACAATGGCCACGCGGCCTTTCAATTCCAGATCCATAGCAATTACCTCGTGTGATTATTCAGTTCAGGCCAGATCGACAAACACGCTTTTGGTCTCGGTGTAGGCATCGATCACGTTCTTGCCCATTTCCCGGCCCCAGCCGGATTGTTTGTAGCCACCGAACGGTGAAGAGGGATCCACCACGTTCCAACAGTTGATCCATACCGAACCGGCCTTGAGCTGTGCCGCCACGCGGTGCGCCGAACGCAGGTCGCGGGTCCACAGGCCGGCGGCGAGGCCATACGGCGAATCGTTGGCGCGCAGCACCAGGTCGTCGATGTCGGTCCAGCTCATGACGGTCAGTACCGGGCCGAAGATTTCTTCGCGGGCCACGCAGGCGCGCTCGGCACGGTCGAGGAACACGCTCGGTTGAATGAAGTGCCCACGCTCCAGGTGCGCGGGGCGCTCGCCGCCACAGATCAGTTCGGCACCCTCCTCCCGGCCCCGCTGCAGGTACCCCTTGACCGTGTTCAACTGCCGCGCAGACACCAACGGCCCCATGCTGTTGGCCGGGTCCAGGCCATTGCCCAGCACATAGGCGGCGGCATGGCGCTGCAATTCTTCGAGCACCTGGTCGAGCACACTGGCGTGCACATACAGGCGCGAGCCAGCCGTGCACACCTGGCCCTGGTTGTAGAAAATCCCATCGGCGGCCCCCTTGGCGGCGCGCACAATGTCGGCGTCGGGCAGGATGATGTTCGGCGACTTGCCGCCCAGTTCCAGTGAGACCTTTTTCATGTTGCGGGTAGCCGCCTGGGCGATCAGCCGCCCGACCTGGGTCGAGCCGGTAAAGGCGATCTTGTCCACGTCGGGGTGCTGTGCCAGCGGTGCACCCGTGTCGGCACCCAGGCCGGTGATCAGGTTGACGACGCCGGCGGGGAAACCTGCGGCCTCGATCAGTTGCACCAGGCGGATCGCGACCAGCGGGGTCTGCTCGGCGGGCTTGAGCACCGCCACGCAACCGGTGGCCAACGCCGGGCCGAGCTTCCACACGCACATGGTCAACGGGAAGTTCCACGGCACGATCAGCGCGCAGACCCCCACCGGTTCGCGCAACGTGTAGTTGAGCATCGGCGCGCCGCTGGCCGGGGATACGGGCAGCGTGCTGCCTTCGATCTTGGTGGGCCAGCCGGCGAAGTAGCGAATGATGTTTGCCGCGCTGGCCGCCTCACCGCGCGCGTTGGCGATAGGTTTGCCGTTCTCCAGGGTGATCAGTTGCGCCAGTTCCTCGCGGTGCTGATCCAACAGATCGGCCAGGCGAAACAGCAACAGGCCGCGCTGCACCGGTGACTGCAAGGCCCACGTGCCGGTGAAGGCTGCGCGGGCGGCCGCAACGGCCGCATTCACATCGCGTTCATCGCCTTGGGCGACTTCGGCCAGGGTCTGTTCGGTGGCCGGGTTTTCCACGGCAAAGCGACGACCGCCGACGGCGTCCTGCCAGGTGCCGCCGATAAACAGGCGACCGGGCTGCGCCAGGAATGCCTGGACGGCAGGTAATAATTCGAGCGGATGCATAGTCGACTCCTTCACAGCGCCATTTCGATCAGGCAAGGGCCACGGTCGGCCTTGGCATTGGCCAGGGCCCGTTGCAGTTCGGCATTGGTCTGGACCGTGCAGGCCGGTACTCCGTAGCCTTTGGCCAGGGCCTTCCAGTCGATACGCGGGTTGTCGAGCACGGTCAGGCGCAGGGCCTGGGGGTCCATTTCGGTCATGCCGAAACGGCGCAGCTCGTTCTGCAAAATCGCGTAGCGATGGTTGGCGGCAATCAGGATCACCACCGGCAACTGCTCGCGTGCGATGCTCCACAGGGTCTGGATGGTGTACTGGGCACTGCCGTCGGATTGCAGGCAGAACACGCTATTGCCGCGTTCCGCCAAAGCGGCGCCGAAGCCCACCGGAATCCCCTGGCCGATCGCGCCACCGGTATTGGTCAATACCCGATGCCGCGCGGCGCGGGCGGAGGCGGTAAAGAACGGGTAGCCGCAGGTGCCGCCCTCGACCGAGACAATGCTGTCGTGGGGCAGTGACGCAGCGAGCACTTGGCCGATCGACTGCGGTGTCAGTTCGGCATGGCCGGGCGGCAGTTCGATGCCCTCCGGCGTCGGCACGTAGGCCGGTGCAGCCAGGGCATCGGCCAGCGCCGTCAACGCGCCGGCGACATCGTCACCGACCTCGGCCAGGCTCAGCAGGCGCTCACGCTCGGCGAGGCGCGACGGGATGCCTTCGTAGCCAAAGTAACTGATGGGCTCCGGCACGCCTGCACAGATGACCAGGTCGTACTGCTCAAGGATTTCAATCGCCACTTCCGGGAAATACGGCAGGCGATCCAGGTCGGGCAAGCCACCGCCACGGTAGCTCAGGCGCGGAAAGGTCTCGGCAAACAGGCGCACGCCGGGCAGTTGCGCCAGGCGTCCCGCCGCTTCCAGGCCCGCGACCGACAAGCCCTCATCGCCGACGATAAACACCAGCCGCTGGCCGTCACGCAATGCCTGCGCCACGGTTTCGACCCGGTCACCGGCAAACCGACGAACCGGTGCGCGCAGAGGGGCGAATACACCGTTATGGGTCACTGCGTGGGCCTGCAGGTCCATGGGCAGGATCAGGCTGGCGATCTGGCCTTTGGCCTGCCAGGCCGCACGCACGGCTTCCTGCAGATCCTCACCGATACCGGCAGCGGTGCGCGAGGTGCGCACCCAACCGGAAACGGCACCGGCCAGGGCCTGGATGTCGCTGGCCAAGGGCGGATCGTAGTTGACATGCCAGGAGGCGTGATCGCCGATGACGTTGACGATCGGCGTATTGGCCCGACGCGCGTTGTGCAGGTTGGCGATGCCATTGGCAAAGCCCGGCCCCAGGTGGGTCAGGGTCATGGCCGGCTTGCCGGCGATCCGGCCATAGCCGTCCGCAGCCCCCGTGCAGACCCCTTCGAACAGCGACAACACCGGCTTGAGAGCAGGTGCGCTGGCCATGGCGGCCACCAGGGGAATCTCGGTGGTCCCGGGGTTGGCGAAGCAGTACTCGATACCGCTTGCCGCTGCCGCATTCACTATCAGTTGCGCACCATTCATTTTCAGCCCTCTTGCTTGAGCATTTGCAGTGATGAGATTTATCACATACAAATCCGCAACCAACAAGCATTTTATGTTTGTTTTTCTCATTAAGTGAGATTTATGCGACTTAAACACCCTTAAAATCTAACCCGCGATTGCGTTTTTCTCTCACTGCGGTAGTGTTGCGCCAGCGCTTGGGCAACCGGCTCCCCGTGGGGACGCCACAAGCGCCCTTCCCTTTCTTTTAGGAACACAATGAGCAGCCTGAGCAAATTGCTGAGCATCCTCGACCTGTTCGGTCCGCAAATGCTAAAGATCGACCCCGACACCATTGCCGAGCGCATGGGCCTGTCACGGGCGACCGTGTACCGCTACGTCAAGGATTTGTGTGACGCCGGCCTGCTGACCCGCGTGGACGCCGGCAGCTACGGCCTGGGCCCGCGGGTCATCGAGCTGGACTGGATGATGCGCCAGTACGACCCGATCCTTCTCGCCGGGCGCGAGCTGATGCACGAGCTGTCGGCGCAAACGGGCCTGGCGGTGTTCGCCAGCGTGTTTTACGACGGGCGCATCATCAACACCTACATCGCCGAACCCACCGACACCTATCACTTCGCGTTCGGGCGCGGGCAACCGCTGCCGTTTTTCCGCGGGGCACAATCGAAGGTCTTGATCGCCTTCCAGAAAGGACGCCGCCTGCAACGCCTGTTCGACGAGCACATGGCCAACGACCCGGACAGCCCGTATGACTGGGCGGGCTTCTCCAGGGCCGCGAAAAAAATCCGCAAGGACGGCTACTGCCTGACCCACGACGAACTCAACCTGGGCCTGACCGGTATCGCTGCGCCGATCATCCAGGCGGACCTCGACGAGGTGGTCGGCAGCCTGTCGGCCGTCGGCACCACCCAGAACTTCAAGCTGCTGCGCCAGGAAACCGTGATCGAAATGGTCATGGACACCACCCAGCGGATTGCCGAAAACATGCGCAACCCGCCGAGCCACACCGCCCCCTAGGCGTCATGCTCAGAACGGCACGGCCAGCGTCAACTGGCTGTACAGGTTGGTGCCGTTGCCGCCGACCTGATTGCCCCCGGTGGTCGCGTCCTGCCTGGGTGTGTACAGCCCCACCAGCGGGGTGATGATCAAGTGCGGGTTGACCGCCCACTCGGCGTACACATCCAACTCACGGCCATCGAGGTTCAACGCGTTGCTTTTGCGCACGGTGGCGTAGTCGAAATACAGCGCGCCCAGGCTCAGGTTTTCCAGTGGGGTTGCCTTCAGCCCGACATGGTGGATGCGGGTATTGGTGTTGAACGGCCCGGCGTAGTTGCCGGCCACTTCGCCCTGGAACCAGGTGCCGTAGCCCGTGCTCTGGCCGGTGAACAGTGCATCCCAGTTCTGCGAATAGCGGGTGTAGCGATACGTCACCTTGGGCGCCCAGGCGATATCGGCGAAGGTGTAGCCCGCTTCGCCGTACCAGGCTTTTTCTGGCCCCGCGTCCTTGTCCTGCCAGGCGTACTCGAAGGCCAGGCTGACGTTGGGGATGCCCGCATCGCCCTCACCGCGCACGCTGTAGACATTCATGCCCTTGCGCTGGCGTTGAAAGTCGCTGGCCCATTGATCGTTCACGTCCAGGCCGTGCACCCAGGTCAAGCCGAGCGTCCCCGGCCGGGCGGTGTAGTCCAGGGTCGCGGCGGCCAGTTCGGTTTCGGCCTGGATACGGTTATCGGACTTGAGCCACAGCACACTGCCGTGCAGGCCATCCTGCCCCCCCAGGCGCACCACCGCGGTTTGGTCGAACGCGTGCCGGGCCGCCAGGTAGTAGGCGCCCCCACGGTTCAAGGTGCCATCCGCCGGGCCCTTGCCCGGGTTCAGCCCATCGTCGTTGATCAGGAACCCTCGGCCGACCTTGACCACCTGGCGCCCGCCGGAAATATCCACGCCGTCTTGACCGAGCGCCGGGAACAGATCGCCGGAGCGCCAGCCCAGGTAGGCGTCTTCAATCTTCGTGGTGCGCTCGGTGCCGAGGCTGTTGCCACCCGGATCGCCATCGCCCCACGTGGCGGAGCTGACCAGGGCAAATGCCCCGTAGGCGCGGCCAATGCCGCCGAGTGCCTGGTCGCCACTCAAGCCATACTTGATAAAGCCTTCACGCCAACTGGAGCCGCCCGGCGTGCCATCGTAGTTCTTGCGACTGTTGAACTGACCGAACACCGCGGTCATGTCGGCGTTGAGGTGACGGCTCTCATCGCTGTACAGCTCATAAGCGTGCACCTGACTGATAGCGCCGAGCGCCAGGGTGCACACAAGCGTGCAACCGAATACGGGATGACGGGATAGATAACGCATGGCTCAAACTCCTTCTTCGACAGCCTGCTTGCGCACAAACAACAGTTGCTGCCCCGTGAACTCCAGCAGCCCCTCCAGACCGAACTCGACACCGAACCCCGACATCTTGCTGCCGCCAAACGGCGTGTTCGGCTGGATCTGGGCGTGGCAGTTGACCCACGCCACACCACTCTCCAGGCGACTGGCCAAGGCCTGGGCCTGCTCGACATCCGGCCCCCAGACCGAGCCGCCGAGGCCCATGTCACCGGCATTGGCGCGCTTCAGGACATCCTCGACATCCCGGTAGGCAATCAACGGCAACACCGGGCCGAACTGTTCTTCGTCCACCAGGCGATGGCCGTCGGTCACGTCCGCCACCAGGGTGGGTGGATAGAAAAACCCGGGGTGGTCCAGACGCGCACCGCCGCACAACACCCGCGCACCGTTGGCCCGTGCGTCATCGACCAGGGCTTCCACCAGTTCCAGTTGCTCAAGGTTCTGCACCGGCCCGAAGGTGACACCGGCGTCCAGGCCGTCGCCCACGACCTGGCGCGCCGCAATGTGCATCAGCGCGTCGGCAAAAGCCTCGTACTGCGACTCATGGATATACAGGCGTTTGAGCGCAGCACAGGTCTGGCCCATGTTGAGAAAGGCCGCCTGGAAGATCGCCTC
This sequence comes from Pseudomonas sp. LAMO17WK12:I1, assembly GCF_900177315.1. NCBI lineage: Bacteria > Pseudomonadati > Pseudomonadota > Gammaproteobacteria > Pseudomonadales > Pseudomonadaceae > Pseudomonas > Pseudomonas sp. LAMO17WK12:I1. The sequence goes on from NZ_FWZV01000001.1 coordinate 139,572, forward strand.
GGCCACCGCCTCCACCGGCGTGCCGGGCAACACGATGGCGGCGTCGTTACCGCCCAGTTCCAGGGTCAGGCGCTTGAGGTTGCTGGCGGCACCGCGCATCACGCTTTGCCCGGTGGCCGTGGAACCGGTGAACACGATCTTCTGGATCCCCGGGTGCGAGGTGATCGCACTGCCGAAGCCCTGCTCGCCGGTCACGCAGTTGATCACGCCACGGGGCACATGCCGGGCAATGATCTCGGCCAGGCCCAGGGTGCTCAGCGGCGTCAGGCTCGACGGTTTGCTGATCACGCAGTTGCCGGCACGCAGCGCCGGCATGATGTGCCAGACGGCGATCATGAACGGCCAGTTCCAGGGGGTGATCGACGCCACCACGCCCAAGGGTTTGCGGTGCAGCTCAATGCGCTGGGTGGGCGTTTCTTCCACCCGTTCCACCGCAATTTCCTGCCCGGCCGCGTAGCGGGTCCAGGCGGCGGCGCCCATGACCTCGGAAAAGGCCAGCTCCAATGGCTTGCCCTGTTCCAGCACAATCAGCCGGGCCAGTGATGGGGCCTCCTGCTCGATATCGGCGGCAATCGCCAACAAACGTTCACAGCGATCAGGGTGGCTGCTGTGGCGCCAGCTCTTGAAGGCCAACTGCGCGGCGTTCACCGCCTGGTCGAGTTGCCCCAGGGAACCGGCCGGGCATTGGGCGAACACGGCCCCGGTGGCCGGGTTGATCACATCGAACCGGCCTTCTTCACCGGCCACCTGGATCCCATCGATGAGCATTTTATAGTTGTGCATTTGAAACCTTCCTTTCACACGCTGGCGCGCCATGCCGAGCAACGGCAGGCTGCGATTGTCTGGTTAGTCGAGCGATAAAAACGCGGGGGCCTTAAAGCTTGTGGCTGCCCAAGGCCAGGAAGCGTTGCGGCGAGCTGTTGCGCAGTCGCGCGGCGAGCACGATGCCGATGATCAAGGCCGCCGGAATAATCGCGCAGAGGCTGTAGGACAGCAGTTGGCTGGCACCGGTCAGCACATCGAAATGCACCACCGCCAACACCAGCACCATCACCAGCGCCAGGCACGAAATACCGGGCAGGATCCGTCCACGCAAGAGCCCGACCTTCAGCTCGGGATGCCGATGGAAGTAGACGCACACCGACACCGAGGTCAGCGCCATCAACAGGATCACGCACAACGTGGCCAGGTTGGACAGCCAGGCAAACAGTTGCAGGATCGGATCGGCATCCATCGCGGCAAATATCAGCACCACGACCGCAGCGATCAGGCTTTGCAACGCCGAGCCCATATGCGGGCTCTGGTGCACGCGATGGGTGGTGCCCAGCAGGCTGTGCAACAGGCCGTCGCGGCCGATGGCGTAGAAGTAACGCGCGGCGGCGTTGTGAAAGGCCAACAGCCCGGCATAGATACTGACCATGAACAGCACGCGGATGATCTGGGTCAGCTGCGGGCCGACAAAGTGGTCGGACATGCCATAGATAAAGGTGGTCGGGTCCTGCAGGGACTGCAGCAGCGGCACGATTTTGTCCGCCCCCACGCCCACCACCATCGACCACACCGACAACGCGTAGAAACCACCGATCAGCAACACCGAACAGTAGGTGGCAATCGGGATACTGCGCTTGGGGTTCCTGGCCTCTTCGCCGTAGATAGTGGTGGCCTCGAAGCCGATAAAGGCGGCAAAGCAGAACAGCAAGCCGATTGACGGCGTACCACTGAACACATGACGGCTGCTGAACGAGTCCAGGTTGATGCCGCTGTCGCCGCCGGACTTGAGGATGGCAAAGTCCAGGACCAGGATCGCCAGGTACTCGGCGATCACCACCACCGACAGCACCCGCGCCGACAGGTCAATCTTGCGATAGCCCAGGATCGCGATGCTCACCATCGCCATCAGCGAGTAGGCCCACCAGGGCAGCACCAGGCCGAAGGCGGTTTCCATGGTGCCACTGACCACACCACCGAACATCCCGTACAACCCGACCTGCAGGATGTTATAGGCAAACATCGCCAGCACCCCAGCGGCACCGCCCGCCAGGCCACCCAGGCCACGGGACGTGAACGCGTAAAAGCCACCGGCATTGGTCACGTGGCGCGACATGGTGGTGTAACCCACCGAGAACGCCAGCAGCACCAGCAAGGCCAGGATCAGCAAAGCCGGGGTACCGGCACCGTTGCCCAGCATGATGCCGATCGGGAAGCCGCCGGCGATCACACTCAGCGGGCTTGCCGCCGATATCACGAAGAAGATGATGAAGCCCACACCCAGGGCACCACGCTTGAGCTCCGTAGAGCTGTTGACCGGGATAGATACACTCATGTTGTTGACCTTATTGTATGAGGCAGTCGCTTTTGGGTTGGCCCGACCACACCGCATCGGCACCGGTTAGCGTTTTGTTTTAGTTGCGCGCTGAATTTGATCCTATGCCCGCCCTGGAACGGCTCGCTATCCCAAATCGGTAGCATCCAAAGCCCCGCCCCAAAACAGGTCGGGGCCGCCCGATCCCTCCTCGCGCTGTTGCCGATTCGGGATAGCCGCCCGGCCTGTCATGCCCGCACCCTAGCCTCACCCGTGCTATGCGCGGATGCCGGCAACAAGAATAAGAACGTGCCCATCACCGCCAACGCCCCCGTAGGAAGCCCCAGCCATGCGTCCAGCCCATCTCACCCTCCAATGGCGTATCACCCTGCTGAGCGGACTTTGCCTGCTGGCAGTCGTGGGCGCGCTGATTGGCGCCAGCGCCTACCAGAATCAAACCAGTGCAAAGCTGCTCAAGGAGCAAAGCAGCGCGTTGCTGACACAGGCCGCGCTGGAACGCTTGCAGGCCCAGGCCGTGGCTCATGGCCAACAGGTGGAGCGGTTTTTCAATGAAACCGCGCTGTATGGCGAAGGGTTCGCCCAGCAGGTTCTGCAACTGCGCGAGCAAACCCTCAATGGACGCCTGACGGTCGTGCAATTGCGTCAAGCCCTGGTCGGCATCGCCCGAGAAGCCCTCAGGCAGCGCGAAAAAGTCCTCGGCCTGTACGTGATCATGCTGCCCGATGCACTGGCCGGCAGCGACGCCGACTGGCGCGACCAACGCGCCCTGGCCGGCAATGAAACCGGGCGCTTTGCGCTGTACTGGTCCCAGAGCCAGCCGGGGCAACTGGTGCAGGAGGTGTTGAGCGAGGCACAAATCGCCGCCAACACAGCGCCCCCCGGCAGCGCACCGGCAAACGCCTGGTACGCTTGCCCTCAGGCGCAACGACAGGTGTGTGTGGTCGAGCCGTACACCATCGAAGTGGAAGGCCACAAAGCCCTGATGAGCAGCATTTCCATCCCCCTGATCGTCGACGGCAACGTGCTCGGCGTGGTGGGCATGGACATCAGCCTCGACACCTTGCAGAAACTGGCCGCCAACCTCAGCCAGGACCTCTACCAGGGCGACAGCCAGGTCACCCTGGTGTCGGCTTCGGGTCAAGTGGCGGGACGCAGCGGCGATGTCGCGGGGGAAACCCTGGACATCCGCCAATCCGTGCAAACGGCAGCGGGCACCCCAGCCTGGCAACTGCAGATCAAGGTCCCGCAGGCACGGGTGCAGGCGTCCGCCCGGCAGATGCAGAGCGAACTGGACGACAAAAGCCGTGAGTCCAACTGGCTCAACCTTGGCCTGGGCATCCTGGCCAGCAGCCTGGGGATGTTGCTGATCTGGCTGGCGGCCTACGGCGTGACTCGCCCATTGCTGAAGATGGCCGAGCTGCTCGATGCCATTGTCGAAGGCGACGGGGACCTGACCCAGCGCCTGCCCCTCGGGCGACGCGACGAGCTGGGCCGCCTGGCCAATGGTTTCAACCGTTTCCTCGACACCTTGCAGCCGATTATTCGCGCCATCCAGACCGCGTCCCTGGACACCCGCGACAGCGCCGACACCTCGTCCGGCATTGCCCGCGAAGTCAGTGCCGGTATGCAGCGCCAATACCGCGAAGTGGAGCTGGCCGCCACCGCGCTGCACGAAATGAGCGCCAGTGCCCAGGAAGTGGCCCGTCACTCCCACAGCGCCGCCGACGCCGCCACCGCCGCCGAAAACGCGAGCCGCTCAGGCCAGGCGGTGTTCTCCACCGCCGAACGCAGCATCGAGGCCCTCGACCAACGCCTTGAAACCACCCTCCAGCAAGTCAACGCCCTGGCCGACAGCAGCAACCAGATCGGTCAGGTACTGGACGTGATCAGCGCCATCGCGCAACAGACCAACCTGCTGGCGTTGAATGCGGCTATCGAAGCGGCCCGTGCCGGCGAGCAGGGTCGCGGTTTTGCGGTGGTGGCCGATGAAGTCAGGCACCTGGCCAGCAACACCCAGAGTTCGGTCGAACAGGTACGCACGGTGATCGAAACGTTGCAACAGCTGAGCCAGGCGGTGGTGCACAGTACCCAACTGAGCCGCGAGCAAGCGGGCGGCAGCGTGCTCCAGGTGCAACAGACCCGGGTTGCGCTGGGGCATATTTCCCAGGCCGTGGATGTGATCGAACAAATGAATCAGCAGATCGCCAGTGCGGCCCTGGAGCAGAGCAGCGTGGTGGACGATATCAGCCATCGCGTCAGCGACATCCGCGGTATCAGCGAAACACTCGCCGGGCGCATGCACGAGGCGTCGCAGGCCAGTGACGCATTGCATCAGATGGCCAATCACCAACAACAGCTGGTCGGGCATTTCCGCGTGTAATGGCGTGCCGCCTGACTGAGCTGCGGTGGCCGCCTTTCAACTCTCCAACATTGAATTCCCCCATGATTTATCCACGCCGCTGGCTGATCCTCGGGAGTATTTCCAGCGGGGCCTACTCGGCAGGCGTGGTCATTCCAGCCTGGTTGACCCTTCGACAGCCTTGACCACGCGCTGCTGGTCAGGCTGAGCAGGCAGACACCGCCGCCCACGCCTTAAAGCTTGTGGCTGCCCAAGGCCAGGAACCGCTGCGGCGACGCCTTGCGCAGCCGCGCCGCGAGGAATACACCGCCCAGCAACGCCAGGGGAATGATCGCGCAGAGGCCGTAGGACAGCAGTTGGCTGGCACCGGTCAGCACATCGAAATGCACCACCGCCAGCACCAGCACGGCCACGAGCGCCAGGCACGAGAAACCGGGGAGGATCTGCCCACGCCAGAGCCCGACCTTGAGCTGCGGATGGCGCCGGAAGAACACCAGCACCGCGGCCGAGGTCAGCGCCATCAGCAGGATCACGCACAGCGTGGCCAGGTTGGACAGCCAGGCAAACAGCTGCAGAATCGGATCGGCATCCAGCGCTGCGAAAATCAACACCACCACGGCCGAGATCAGGCTCTGCAAGACCGAGCCCATATGCGGGCTCTGGTGCACCCGATGGGTGGTGCCCAACTGGCTGTGCAACAGGCCGTCACGGCCGATGGCGTAGAAGTAACGGGCGGCGGCGTTGTGAAAGGCCAGCAGGCCGGCATAGATGCTGACCATGAACAGCACGCGGATAACCTGGGTCAGTTGCGGGCCGACAAAGTGGTCGGACATGCCATAGATAAACGTGGTCGGGTCCTGCAAGGCCTGCAGCATCGGCACGATCTTGTCCGCACCCACGCCCACCACCATCGACCACACCGACAACGCGTAGAAACCGCCGATCAGCAACACCGAGCAGTAGGTCGCAATCGGAATGGTGCGCTGCGGGTCCCGGGCTTCTTCACCGTAGATGGTGGTGGCCTCGAAGCCGATAAAGGCGGCGAAGCAGAACAGCAGGCCGATTGACGGCGTGCCGCTGAACACATGGCGGCTGCTGAACGAATCCAGGTTGATGCCGCTGTCGCCACCGGACTTGAGAATGGCGAAATCCAGGACCAGGATCGCCAGGTACTCGGCGATCACCATCACCGACAATACCCGCGCGGACAGGTCGATCTTGCGATACCCCAGGATCGCGATGCTTGCCATCGCCATCAGCGAATAGGACCACCACGGCAGCACCAGGCCGAAGGCGGCTTCCATGGTGCCGCTGACTACCCCGCCGAACATGCCGTACAAGCCGACCTGCAGGATGTTATAGGCAAACATCGCCAGCACCCCGGCCGCGCCACCGGCCAGGCCGCCCAGCCCACGGGCGGTGAACGCGTAGAAACCGCCGGCATTGGTCAGGTGGCGCGCCATGGTGGTGTAACCCACCGAGAACGCCAGCAGTACCAGCAAGGCCAGGATCAGCAACGCCGGGGTGCCCGCGCCGTTACCCAGCATGATGCCGATGGGGAAGCCGCCGGCGATCACACTCAGCGGGCTTGCCGCCGATACCACGAAGAAGATGATAAAGCCCACACCCAGGGCGCCACGCTTGAGCTCCGTGGAGCTGTTGATCGAGTTGGATACACTCATGCTGTTGACCTTATTGTATGAGGCAGTCGCTGTAGGATCGGTGCAGCCGGCTGTCGACCGGTACCGAATAGCTTGTCGTTGTTGTTGCACGCTGGCATCGATCCTATGCCTGCCCGACAGCGTGCCGGTATCCCAAATCGGTAACGCAAGCGCCCACGGCGAAACACCTGCACATCCCGAGCGGACGACGCAGGCTGATTCAGATCTTGCTAAAGGCTTGGGTTCAGGCGCGCACGTTGCCGGTAATGGCGGCGCGGGTCGTGTGGGACGGCAACTGCGCGAACAGCTCCTGGTACTCCGCGGCAAAATGGCTCAGGTGATAGAAGCCCCACTGGGCGGCGGCATCCCCAATCGACAGCTCGGATGCCCGGGTAGACATCAAGGTTCGGCGTACGCCGTTGAGCCTCACTGAGCGCAGGTAATTCAGCGGTGTGGTCTCGGCGACCGAGCGGAAGCTGTTCTGCACCGTGCGCCGACTCACCTGGAGACGCTGGCACAAATCGATCACGCTGGGCACGTCGATCATTTCGGTCGTGGCCAGGCGATGACATTTCTCGACGATAAAGCTGCGCGTGGAACTGGGGCTGCGCTGCTGCTTGTCACAGGCCGGGTCGGTCATCAGTTGCAGCAGCTCGCCGAGCATGGCCTGTTCCAGCGCCGACTCACGCTCGCGCGTGTAGTCGAGGTCATCGTTTACCAGGGCCTCGGAGAACAATGCCAGCAATCGACGCCGGGCCTGGACGAAACGCTGGGGAGACACCTTTATCACCGGTTGGCGCAGCAACCGATTGAGTTCTTTCGCCGACGCCGTCTGTTCCAGCGCCTCTTCGAACAATTCACGCTCAAAGGTAATGGACAAAAGCTCCATGCCCATCGGCATATGGAACATGAACTCCTCTCCACCGTGGAGGAAGAACAGGCTGCTGTCATCCACCTCGCGGCCCTGCATGCGAACCGAGCCGGGCACATTGATCGGCACCGCAAAGCACATCTTGTCGCGAGGCGCCACGCCGTTCTGCACCACACGCTGGTTGATCTGCTCGAGGAACAGGTGGCAACCGGTCGTCGTCAGTTGCATCAGCGAACTCTCGGCCGAACCGGCGGTGAGCTGGCTGTAGTCCTGGCTCCACTGTTGGATGGTGGCTGCGTGGACGTGGATATCGCGGAAATGGCTGATCGTCTGGTTTTTCATTGGGGGGTGTGCCTCTACCAACATTCTTGTTTTTAGATCGCCGATGCCTTTGATACTCGCACATCGGTCACATCCTGCAAATTGTTTATGCGCTGGAATGCCCGCGTCTCATGTGCCGATTCGGGCTACCGGCCGGGAACCCGCGGCGGAGATGATCGGCACACTTAAATCGACATTCCAGAGAGACCGTCATGAGTGAAGCCAACTTTCAAGCCCTGCACTTCGCGGATGCCCCGCACATTGTCTCCGGCACACTGCCCGGCCCCAAGACCTGCGAGGCCCTGGCGCTGTCGGCGCGCACCGAGTCGATGGCACGCGGCGGCGGCCGCATGCCGGTGGCCATGGACCGCGCCTTCGGTGCGACCTTCAAAGACCCCGACGGCAACACCTACATCGACCTGTCCGCCGGCGTCGGTGTCAGCAGCGTCGGCCGCTGCCACCCCAAAGTGGTGCAGGCGATTCGCGAACAGTCCGAAGTGCTGATGCACGCCCTGGAAATCAACAGCACGCGGCGCACCGAATTGGCGGCCAAGCTCTCCGAGATCGCCCCCGATGGCTTGCGTGGCGACTGCGTGACCTTCTTCACCCAGAGCGGCAGCGATGCGCTGGAGGCCGCGATCAAGTTTGCCCGGCGCATTACCGGACGCCACCAGATCATCGCCTTCCATGGCGGCTACCACGGCGTGTGGCATGCCTCGGGCGCGCTGACCACCGGCACCGCCTACCGCAAGGGCTTCGGTGCCCAGATGGGGGGCGTGATCCACGCACCCTACCCGTACGCCTACCGTTTCCCCTTCGACACCACCCACAAAAGCGCCGAGCAGATCGCCGGCGAGTACATCGACTACCTGTTGAACACCCCCTATACCGCCGCCGATGACGTGGCGGCCGTGATCGTGGAGCCGGTGCAGGGCGAAGGCGGCTACGTGCCACCCTCGCCGGAATTCCTGCAATTGCTGCGCCAGGCCTGCGACCGCAGCGGCACATTGCTGATTGTCGATGAAGTGCAATCCGGTGCAGGACGCACCGGCAAGATGTGGGCGGTCGAACATTCCGGCGTGAAGCCCGACATGCTCACCTTCGGCAAGGGCATCGGCAGCGACCTGCCCATGGCCGGGCTGATCATGCGTTCGGACCTGGCGGCCAAGATTCCCGACGGCTCGATGCCCAACACCTTTGCCGCCAACTCGTTGTCGGCGGCCGTGGCGTTGACCAACATCAGCATCCTGCAGGATCCACAACTCGACCTGCTCAACCGCGCCCACACGTTGGGGCTGGAAGCCCAGGCGCATATTCGCGGCTTCAACAGCCCGCTGGTCGGCGAAGTGCGCGGGCGCGGCCTGATGATCGGTATCGAACTGGTCGAGGATCCGCTCACCAAGGCGCCCCTGGCGGGCGAAAAGATCGGCCAGTTGATGGGCTACCTGCTCAACCACGGCGTGCTGATGATCCCCTGCGGCCGCTACAGCAACGTGATGCGCGTGATGCCCTCGCTGACGATCTCCCGCGAACTGTTCTTCAAGGCCCTGGACATCTTCGGCGACGCCCTGGCGTCCCTCAAGGCGTGAGCCTGCCCACTACTCGAGGACCGCAACATGACTGAGCACTTGAATCATTTCATCGAAGGTACGCCCTGCGAAGCCTTCGACCGTCGCCGTTTCGACCTGGTCAACCCCGTGACCGAGCAGGTGTATGGCAGCTCCGCCCGTGGCACCCGCGAAGACGTGGAACGTGCCGTGGCGGCGGCACGCCACCAACTGGAAAGGGGCGACTGGAGCCAACTCGGCGGCGCCCAGCGTGGCCGACTGTTGGCGAAACTGGCCGACCTGGTCGAGCGCGACAGCGAACGGCTGGCCGATCTGGACGCCAATGCCATCGGCCGCTCGCCCATCGAACCGCGCCGGATGGACCTGCCCAACGCGATCGCCAACCTGCGCGCCGCCGCCGGCTGGGCCAATCAGCTCGAAGGTCGCACCATTCCCACCGGCGGTTACTTCGGCACCAAAACCCTGTCGTACACGGTGCGCGAGCCCGTCGGCGTAGTCGGTGCCATCGTGCCCTGGAACTCGCCGCTGATGATCACCGTGTGGAAGCTCGCCGCGTTGCTGGCGGCGGGCTGTACCGTGGTGGTCAAGCCTTCGGAGGAAACCCCGCAGTCGGCCCTGCACCTGGCGCTGCTGGCGCAGGAAGCCGGCTTCCCGGACGGCGTGATCAACGTGGTCACCGGCTACGGCAACGAAGTCGGTCGCGCCCTGTGCGAGCACCCGGATGTGGCCAAGATCAGCTTCACCGGCAGCCCCGAGGCCGGGCGTGAAATCCAGCGCACGGCCGGCGTGCTGTTCAAGCGCGTGGCCCTGGAACTGGGCGGCAAGAGCCCGCAGATTGTGTTCGACGATGCGTCCTTCGACGATGCCCTGCGCGGCTGTGCACTCGGCCTGTTCGCCAACCAGGGCCAGGTGTGTGCCGCCGGCTCGCGGATCCTGGTGCAGCGCAGCCTCGCCGAGCGTTTCGGCGCCGCGCTGGCCGAGGCCGCACACACAGTGAACGTCGGCGACCCGCGCGAGCCCGGGGTACAGATGGGTCCGGTGGCCAAGAAAGCCCAGTTCGATCGCGTCAACCGCTACATCCAGCGGGGCATCGACCAGGGGGCAACCCTGCTGGCCGGCGGCGTCTCGACGCCCGAGCAGGGCTGGTTCGTGCGCCCGACGATCTTCGCCAACGCCCGCAACGACATGGACATCGCCCGGGACGAGATTTTCGGGCCGGTCGGCACGCTGATCACGTTCGACAGCGAAGACGAAGCGATCGCCCTCGCCAACGACAGCACCTACGGCCTGGCGGCCACGGTCTGGACCGGCGACCTGGCCAGGGCGCACCGTGTGGCGGCGGCGGTAAAGGCCGGCGCCGTCGGTATCAACTGCTGGAGCCCGCTGGACGCCAACCTGCCTTGGGGCGGCGTCAAGACCAGCGGTATCGGGCGTGAAGGCGGGTTCAGCGGCGCGCTGGCCTACACCGAGGAGAAAGTCATCACCGTGCTGCTGCCGGCCTGAGCACACGCGCTGTCCTGACCGAGCCACTCTCCAACGTCGAGGGTGGCCATTCCACCGTGCATCGCTCCCTGGAGAGCTTGATATGAACCCAATGGATCAACCGACAATCGATCGCTACCCGACGTCCCTGCGCCTGTTGCACTGGCTGCGGGCAGTACTGGTGCTGGGCCTGCTCTGGGCAGGCTGGCATATGACCGGCATGAATGATGAGGTGGCGAGCAAATTCGAGCTCTATTACCCGTGGCACAAGTCCTTCGGGGTGTTGACGTTCCTGGTGGTGCTGACTCAGCTTGCCGTGCGCTTTCGTACCCCCAGGCTGCCGCAGCCACTGGAAACCCTGGCCGGATATGAACGCTTCCTGTCACGCCTGACGCAGCGCGTCATGTATGTCCTGCTGGTGATCGTGCCGCTGATGGGTTACTCCATGTCGAGCACCTTTACGATGAGCGACGGGGTGTTCTTTTTCGGGGTCAACCTGCCGGAGCTGTTGCCGAAGAATGACGATTGGTTCGCGGTGTTCCAGTGGCTGCACAAAGTCCTCGCCTACACGCTGCTGGTGCTGATCGTGCTGCATGTCGCAGGCGCCCTCAAGCACCGCTTCTACGACCGCGATCCGCGCAACGACGTGCTGCGCCGCATGCTCTGAATGAATGGTGCAGGCAAGGGACATGAAATAACCCCGGCAGCCAGCGTGGCGGAGTGGTCTTCAGCCCCCCCATGCGCCTGGCCGGCCCCTAAGCCCGCGCCCCGATCAACACCAGCACCCCACCCCACTGCGTCACCCTGATCGGCAAGCTTTGCTCCAAGGCCTCCAGGGTCTGGCGCGCATCATCCAGCGGGAACCGGCCACTCACGCGCAGCTGCGCCACCGCGGCATCCAGGCGCACGATGCCCTTGCGGTAGGGCCGGATCGCTTCCACCACGCTGGCCAGTGTCTGGTTGCGCACCACCAGCCAGCCGTCGAGCCAGGCGGTTTCGGTGGCGGCCATGGGCACTTGGGTGAGGATGCGCTGGTGGTCGAACAGCGTGCTCTGGTGCATGGCCACCCGTTGCTGGGCACCGCCGTCGAAGTGCAGCACCGCATCGGCATCCAGGGTGACCAGGCGCATCGCGCCGTCCTGTTCACTCAGCATCAGGCGGCCCGTGGTGGCACTGATATGGGCGGCGCGGGTCTTGACCTGCAGCGGACGCAGCAGGTTCACCAGCATTTCGCCGGTGCGCAGTTCAAGGCTGTGCGCGTCCCCGGCCTGCGTCGAGACCACCTCGCTGCGGGCATTGAGCTTGAGGGTGCTGCCATCGGCCAGTTGCCAGCTGCGACGCTCGGCGGTACCGGTGGCGTAGGTCTGCCCTGCGTCTTCAAAACGCCAGCCCCACCCCGCGCCGGCCGCCAGTCCCAGCGCGCACAGGCTGGTACGCAGGAATGCGCGACGGCTGTTGGGTTGCTCCAGGCTGCGCAGCAACTGCGCGCTGGAGCGCCCGCGCCAGGGTGAGGCCTTGAGCTGATCGAGGCCGGCGAGCAGTTGCGCGTATACCTGGCGATGATGGGCCGAGGTGCCCCGCCATTCATCCAGCGCCTGCTGCTGGGCGGGGCTGAAGTCGCCGGACTGGATCTGCACCAGCCAGCCGATGGCTTCCTCGGCCACCGGGTCGTTCAAAGGCTGTTTGCTCACTCGCTCAACCCCAGGTAACAGGCGCGCAGGGCCTGGGTCATCAATTGGTGGATGCGCCCCAGGGACAGGCCCAGGCGTTCACTGATCTGCGTGTAGGTCATGCCGTCCAACTGGCTGTGCACGAACACCGCCTTGGCTTGCCCCGACAGGCCGTCCAGCAGTCGGTCGATGGCCAGCAGGCTCTCGATCAGAATCAGTTGTTCCTGGGGCGATGGGTGCACGTGTTCGGGCACGTCGGCCAGGATCTGCAAGTAAGCTTTTTCCAGGTCGCGCCGGCGCCAGCTCTCGTACATCAGGCGCTGGGCGATGGTGGTCAGCAGCGCGCGCGGTTCGCGAATGGCCGTGGGGTCGGGCAGCATCCACACCTTGAGGAAGGTCTCGGCGGCGATGTCCTCGGCGCTGTGGCTGCAACCGCTGCGGTACGACAAACGCGCGCACAACCAGCTGTAGTGCTGCTGGAAAATCTGGCCGATAAGGCGGGTCTTGAGCAAAGCATTCGGGTCCATAGGTCCATAATCTTCATGGACTGCACACGCCAGCGGACAAGTGGTGGTGGGCCTGTCGGTTTGAGGTAGACCTGCGTCCGGGCAGGTGAGTCCAGTTTGCCCCAGGGGGCTTCACCAGATAAAAGAATAAAAAAAGCCATCAAGCTGCATTTTTTGCATAACCTTCGGCGCTTTTACGGGCACGCCAAAGCACCGCCTGCGGCTGTCGCAGGCGGTACGGCGCGTGGCTCAGTGCGTGGCCAGTTGCGCCTCGCTGCGTTCCTGTTCGCGCAATGGGCGTACCAGCCAGGTGACCACCACGGTCAGCACCAGCAAGATCAACGCCAGCGCCCAGAGCACACCATGGAAGGCGCTGTCATAGCCGCCGATAAACAGGCTGTGCACCGTCGCCGCTTGCTCCGCGCCCAGGGTTTGCAGGGACCCGGTGAGGTTGCCGGCGGCGACGTCGTCGATCCAGCGTTGCAGGGTCGCCGGGTCGGGCGCCAGGCGGCTCAGCGTGCCGCGCAACTGGCTGTCGAGCAAGGTCGCCAGCAGCGAGCCATACAAGGCCACAGCAATCGCTTCACTGCCCAGGCGGAAGGTGTTGAGCAGGCCCGCAGCCATCCCGGCCTTCTGCTCCGGCACGGTCTTGAGCGCCAGGCCATCCACCAGCCCGGCCGACAGGCCCATGCCGATGCCCACCAGCAACAGCGGCACTGCCAGTTGCCACAGCGCCACACCGACCTGGCTGACCAGCGCCAACGCCACCACACCGACCAGCAACGCAATCAGGCTGGCCTTGAGAATGCCGATCGCCGACACCCCGCGTGCCGCCCACTTGCCCGCCAGGATCGGGCAAAACAGCATCGGCACCGTCAGCAGCAACATCGCCAGGCCCGCATGGGTCGCGCTCAATTGCAGCACGCCGAACAGGTAGCTCGGCAGGTACGTGAGCAAGGTCACAAAGCCGAACGACGCCGCCACGGTGACCAGCGCCAGGCCGACAAAGGGCCCGCGCGCCAACAGCGACAGGTCGAGCATCGGCTGCAGGTGGCGACGCTCCTGCCAGGTGAACACCGCCAACAGCACCACGGCGACCGCCACCAGGCCGAGTACACCGCGGCTGCTCCAGCCCCATTGCGAACCCTGCACAATCGCCACCATCAGCGCCAGCAATGCCAGCACAAACAGTGTCGCCCCCGGCACATCGAAGCGCGCGGTGCGTTCAGCCAGCACGCCATCGCGGGTAATCAACGGGCTGCCCAGCAGCACGATCACCAGGGTCACCCCATGGGCCCAGAAAATCGCGCGCCAGCCGACGCTGTCCAGCAGCAGGCCGGACAAGGTCGGGCCCAGGCTCACGCCCAGGCCGGCAACGGTGCCGAACAGGGCAAACGCGCGCAGCCGCGCCGGGCCGCTGAAGTGGGTGGACAAAATCGCGATGCCGCAGGAAAAGATCGCCGCCGCCCCGATGCCCGCCAGCCCCCGCGCCGCATCCAGCAGCCAGGCGCTCTCGGCCACGGCGGACAGCACCGAGGCCACCACGTACAGCGAAGCGCCGGCGACAAAACAGCGTTTGCGCCCGAGCCGATCCGCCAGCGCGCCCCACGCCAGGGTGAAGCAGGCAAACGCCAGGTTGAACGCATTGACCACCCATTGCAGGCTGGTCAGCGGCGCCTGGATGTCGGCGCCGATGGCCGGCAACGCGAGCGCCGTACCCGAGATGGAACTGGGCACGACGAAAATCGCCAGCAGGATGATGGTCAGTAGAGCCGTATCGGCAAAGGTCGTTTTCATGGGTCCTTCCAAGGTCAGGTTGAAGTGAAGCCGTGCACCGGCAAGCGGGCAGGACGGCGCAGGATGATGCCGTCGACCCAGGGCACCTGGTCCGCCGGCACCGCCAGGCGCAGGTTCGGGAAGCGCTGCACGAGGATCTGCAGCACCGTGGTGATTTCCAGGCGCGCCAGGGCGGCGCCCATGCAGTTGTGCATGCCGTAGCCGAACTGCAAATGCCGCGCGCCCTTGCGGTCCAGGCGAATCGCCAGGGGCTCGGGGAACGCCGCCGGATCACGGTTGGCGGCAAACGCATCGGCGTAAATGATGCTGCCTGCGGGAATCAGCCCCCACGGCCCTTCCAGGTCGACGCTGGCCAGGCGCGGAAAGGTCGAGATGGTGCCCAGGGGAATCAGGCGCAGCAGCTCCTCGACCGCCTCCGGGATCAGCCCCGGATCGTCGACCAATTGCTGCCACAGCTCGGGGGCCGCCAACAGGGTGTACACCGATTTGGTCAGCACGGTGAGGATGTTCTGGTCGCCGCCGATCAATACCCCCAGGAGGATGCCCACCAGCTCCTTGTCGTTGAGCGGCGGCTCGCTGTCGGCACGGGTCGCGACGAAGCGCTGGATCAGCCCATCGGGAGCGGTGGGCCGCGCACCGGTGACCAGGTCCGTCAGGTAGTTGTACACGCCCCAGAACTGGTTCAGCAGTTCCGGCACATCGGCGTCCGACGCCACCTGCACGGTATGGCTGAGGGGCCGGTAATACTCACGGTCACTCAAGGGGATACCGAGCAACTGGCAATCCACCGTGGCGGGGATGTGGTCCAGCACCTGGGCAAACAGATCGGCACCGGGCGCCTGGCGTTGCAGTACATCGAGGCGTTCATGGGTGGCGTGTTCCACCTTGTCGCGCAGCAACGCCACGCCACTGGGGCTGAAGTCCCGGGCCACCACCTTGCGCAGGCGACCATGGTCGGGGATGTCGTTGTTGAGCAGCAGTTCAGGCGGCGTGATGGTCGGCAAAAAGCTCGCGCCGTCTTCTTCGTTGCACGGCGCGCGTATCGCGCGGTTATCCAGCAGCAACGCCTGCACGTGTTCGTAACGGGTCAGGTGAAAGGCCAGGTGGCCGCTGGGCAGCAGAATCCTCGGCAGGCCATTGGCGGGGCTGGCAGGTTGATAGGCCGGCGGTGCATCCAACTGCGGGATGCGCGCCACGGTGACCTCGGGTCTGGCGATCACGGCGATATTCATCAGGCAGGCTCCACGGCAGGTTGCAACAGGCTGACACCGGTGAGGCGCTGCAGCTGGGCGAGCGCCTGGTGGTTGTCGATGAAGTGCAGCACTTGCCAGCCGAGCGCGGCGGCGGCTTCGATGTTTTCCGCGACGTCGTCGATCAACAGGCTGTGCTGCGGTGCGACGCCCGAGCGCGCGGTCGCCACCTGGAAGAACGCCGGCTCCGGCTTGCGGCTGCGCTCCCGGCTGGAATCGACAATCAGGTCCACCACCTCATCCAGGCCCACCATCGCCCGCCAATGCCGCTCCCACTCCACCACGTTGTTGGTGAGGATGCCGACGCGAAAACCAGCACGCTTGAGTGCGCGCACGGCGGCCACCAGCGGCGCATTGGCCGGCACCCCGGCGAACCATTGCGCGCCGAAGGTGTGCAGGTGAGCGCGGGATAAATCGACCTGCGGGTCACGGCGGCGCAGGGCCTGCGCCAGGCGCTCGCCCCACTCGCGCTCGGTGAGCAAGGCACTCTCCACCGGCGCGAGCATGGGCACGCCCAACTCATCGGCCACATCGCCCATGGCCTGTTGCAGCACGTGCGGGGCCAGGCCGGTCTTGACCTGGTATTGCTCGAACAGCGCAGGAATCGGCGGCGACAGCACGCCACCGAAATCGAACCAGATAAATTGCAGGTCGCTCATCGCACACCTCCCGCCACCAGGGCCAAGGGTTGGCTGGCGACCAGCGGCAGCAACTCGAGCTCAGCGGTGGCAATCACCGCGCCGCCCTGCTCGACCTCCAGCGCCAGGGTGATGCGACCGTGTTCGTCACGGGCCAGGGAGGTCAGGTCCGCACGCACCTGGGTTGGCAAACCAAACTCACCGAAGCGAGTGAACACCACATGGCAGCGGGATAACAGCAACTGCTCCGGGCCCACCTGCAACTGCCGGTCCGCCGCCACCAGCGCCACTTGGCGGAAGCCTTCGAGCAACAGCATGCCGGGGATATGGTCGAGGGGGTGGTCGAAGATCGCCGGGTTGTTCAGGTCGACGATCAGCGGCGCCACCAGCGTCGCGGCGCCCTGCTCCAGTTCACGGCCGAGCACCACATTGTTCAGCCAGTGACGCCCTACGGCGGATGGGCTCAAGGGTGGCGGCAACTGTGCCAATGGGTCGGCGTTGGCGGGAATCGCCGCCAGGCCACGGGCACGCATCTTGTTCCAGGCCGCGCCGCTCATCCAGCGAATGCTCATGCGTTCGTGGCGTGCAGCCACTTCACCATTGATGCTCAGGGACATGTTCAGGGTCACGCCACTGCGCTCGCCGTGACGCAGGTATTCATCCACCACGTAGACATCGATCTCGGCGGATGCCGGACGATCCCCCACCACCAATAAACTCCGGTCGGTCACGCGGGTCACACTGTCCAGGTAGATAAACTTGTCCTGGGCGCTGACGTCGAGGAACGCATGGGAGATATAAATTGACGCCTGGCGGAATACTTCCAGCAATAACAGCATGTCGTAGTGTGCGGCGCGGTGGGTATGTTCACTGAAGTAACTGTGGGTACGCGGTAGTTGGGCGCTGCAGCGAAAGTGTCCTTCCTTTACCAGTTCCGCGCCGGTCAGGAACACTTCGCTGACGGCGGCACGGTGCACCATGCTGCGCGGCACGGTGTTCTCGCAACGAATAGCCAGGGCTTCAGACATAGCAATCTCCTCCTTTGATTACCGCGAGAAGGCTAAGCTGAAACGTTTTTTCGCCACAACTGACCGAACGGCTAGGTCGTTGGACATGAACCTGTAGAACTTGCACTTCAGACATGGGCATCTGTCTCCTGATGAGCTTCTCCGTAAGCGTGCAGACCGCCGTACACGTTCATCGCGGTGAACGTTGTATGCTTTGCGCGGACAACCCGTTCTGGCTGTCAGTACCCTTGTGCAGATAGTCCCTTATATTTTCACTGCGCACTTAGACCCATTTGATCGAAGCTTATAAGCGCAACTAAATCATCTAGACACCCAACTAATCGTTCTAACTTGGTAGTGAAAATCCACACGCGAAGTTGCTCAAGGTCGTAAAGAACATCACGACCCGGAGCAGATTGGCATGTTGAAAACAGGATTCACCCTGGCGCCTTTGGCGTGTGCATTGGCCATGGGCGGGCTGACGCTGCCGAGCCTGGCGTTGGCGCAAAACGACGCGGCGACGGTACAACGGGTGATTGACTTCAATATCCCCGCAGGCCCCCTGGATGAGGTGCTGCTGAGCATCTCCCAGCAAAGCGGCCACCCTATCGCCTTCGACCCGCCGCTGGTGGAAGGCCGTGGGAGCCGCGCGATCCAGGGCCGACTGAGCCAGGAACAGGCGCTGGGCATTGCCTTGGGCGGCTCCCCGTTGGGCTTCAGCCAGACGGCCAGCGGTGCGGTATTGATCCATCGACTGGCCGACCCTGCAGCAGCGGCCAACAGCCAACCGCTGGCGCCACGCCTGAAATCCGTGGAGGTGATCGGCACCCGGCGCAGCGACGTCACCGCGCTGCAAAGCGCGGCCCCCGTGGATGTGATCAGCAGCGAGCAACTGCAGCGCGCCGGCACCGATAACCTGGCCAAGGCCCTGGAAACCCTGGTGCCGTCAGTGAACTACCCGCAGGTCAACGGCACCGATGGCGTGTCGTCGCAGCGGCCGGTGTCGTTACGCGGGTTGGCGGCCGACCAGGTGCTGGTGCTGGTCAATGGCAAGCGTCGGCATGCCTCGGCGTTCGTCAACACCAAGGCCACCCTGGGGCGTGGCTCACAGGCGGTGGACTTGTCGACGATTCCCGTCAGCGCCGTCGACCATATCGAAGTACTGCGCGATGGCGCCTCGGCCCAATACGGGTCGGATGCGATTGCCGGGGTGGTCAATATCGTGCTCAAGGAGCAGGACCACGGCGGCGCCGTGCAAAGCACCTTCGGCCAGTACACCAAGGGCGATGGCTTTCGCCGGTCCGTGGGAGGCTGGAGCGGTTTCACCTTGCCCGGCGATGGCTTTCTCACCCTCAGCGGCGAAGGCCTGCGCAGCGAACGCACCTCCACCGGCGGCACCGATGGCCGGCAGTTCTACCCCAGCGGCGACGCCCGTGAAGCGGATGCCGACCGCCATTGGCGCTACGGCTCGCCGGGCCTCGAGGACTGGAACCTGGCGCTGAACAGCGGCCTGTCCCTGAGCGACACGGTCGACCTGTACGGCTTCGCCACCTACCAGGACCGCACCGGCGAATCCCAGGCAACCTTTCGCCGCCCCATCGACCCCAACAACCTGGTGGCCGTGTACCCCAACGGCTTCCTGCCGCTGCTCGACGTGCGCTCGCGGGATGCCTCGGTCACCGGCGGCGTAAAGATTCGCGATGAGCAACTCGGCAGCTTCGACCTCAGTGCCAACTACGGGCGCAACCGCATCGACTATCACCTCAGCGATTCGCTCAACGCCAGCCTCGGCGCCGCCAGCCCGACGAGCTTCAATGCCGGGGCGCTGGTCAATGAGCAAACCAACGTCGGCCTCGACCATATCAAGGAATTCAAGGTCGGCTGGGGCGCGGGCCCGCTGGTGTTCTCCAGCGGCCTGGCGTGGCGCAATGAAGCCTATGAAGTGATCGCCGGTGACCTCGCCTCCTGGACCCACGGCAGCGCCCTGCCCGCCCGTGCCGGCGGCGCCCAGGGCTTCCCCGGCACCCAGGACAGCGACGAAGGCCGTTATGCCCGCCACGTGTTCGGCGGCTACCTGGGCCTGGAGCAGCAAGTCACCGACAAACTGCAACTGGGCCTGGCCGGGCGCAGCGAGCACTACGACGATTTCGGCACCACCAGCACCGGCAAGTTCTCCGCGCGCTACGACTTCACCCCGCAGTGGGGCCTGCGCTCGACCCTCAGCAGCGGCTACCGCGCGCCCACCCTGGGGCAGATCGGCACCTCGGCGACCCAGACCGAGTTCAAGGCCGGCGACCCCACCGCCTACCAGGTCGGCACCGTCAGCGTGAACACCCCGGTCGCCCGCGCCTTGGGCGCCAGTGACCTGAAGCCGGAAAAATCCACCAGCCTGTCCCTCGGCGTGGTCTGGCAGCCGCTCGAGCGTGCAAGTGTCAGCCTCGATGCGTACCACATCCGCATCAAGGACCGCATTGCCCTGTCGGAAACCCTCAGCGGCACCCAGGTCAGCCAGATCCTCGCCAACCAAGGCTATGGCAACTACTCCGGGGTGAGTTTTTTCACCAACGCACTCGACACCAAGACCAGCGGCGTGGACCTCGCCGCCCACTATCGCCTGGACCTGGCCGACGCCAGCCAGTTGACCCTCAACGGCGCCTTCAACTACAGCAAGACCCAGGTCACCGACATCAAGGACAACCCCGGCCCGCTGGCCGGCACCGGCATCACCCTGATCAATCGCGAAGCCCTGAGCTATGTGGAAAGCGCCTCGCCCAACAGCAAGCTGATCCTCGGTGCCGACTGGCGCAAGGGCGCCTGGCTGGCGAGCGTCAACACGATTCGCTACGGCACCTACACCCTCGACTCCAACCTGGGCGAAGCCCGCGACCAGACCTTTTCGGCGCAATGGGTGAGCAACGCCAGCCTGTCCTACGACATCAACCAGGCGCTCACCCTGACCCTGGGCGGCAACAATATTTTCGACAGTTACCCGGACAAGATCGACGTGGCCAACCGCTTTGTCGGCGGGCGCGTGGCCTACCAGAGCATCTCCCCGGCCGGTGCCGAAGGCGCCTTCTACTACGTGAAAGCCGACTACCGCTTCTGACTCAACCAAGGAGTTCCCATGAGCTTTGATCCTGTGCGTTTTACCCAAGTGTTCGAACACGACTTTGCCCTGGCCAAGCAACTGCTGATCAAGCACCAGGTGTTGTCGAGCAATGAGGCGGGCAATATCAGCCTGCGCATTCCCGGCGAAGCACGGCTGGTGATCGCCTCGCTCAGCGGCGCCGACAGTGGCGTGGCGGCGATTGTCGATTTTGACCTGCAACACAGCCAGGGCAGCCTCACCGACAACCTCAAGGAAGTGGCGGCGCTGCACGTGGCGATCTACCGCGAGCGGCCCTTGGTGAATGCGGTGATTCACACGCACTCGCCGTATCTCACCGCCTTCGCGATTGCCGGGCGAGCGTTGCGCCCCCATGCCACGCAGTTGCTGGGGATTCTGGATGAAGACCAGGAGGTGCCGCTGACCGCATGGGGGCCGCGGTATGCGCCGGAGCCGGTGGTGGCGGCGTTACGTGAACATCCGCGTGCGCCGGCGGCGTTGCTGGCCAATCACGGGCCGTTTGCCTGGTCGGAACGGGACGTGTTGGCCGCGACGCGGTTGTTGGTGAACCTGGAAGAGGCGGCCTACCTGACCTTCCTGGCGCAGCAGCTCGGTACGCCGCAGCCCTTTCCCAGCGGCGCGGCGCAGCGGTCGCGCCTGGGCTGGAGTGCGACATGAGTGCGCTCGCCCATCGCCCTGATAAAAGTGGAAGGGGCGGTGCGACGATTCGACTTGCCTCCGGTCCTTACGACAGGTCACTTTGGCAGCGGGCGCTGTTGGTTATTTTTGCATTCGGCGCACTCCACGCCCACGCCGAACCCCTGCTGGAACGGGCCCAATCCCGTGGCACCCTCAACGTCTGCACCAGCGACGAATTCCCCCCCTTCAAGACCTTCGATGCCCAAGGCAAGCCCGGCGGGTTGATCCTGGACCTGATCGTCGACCTGCAACAGCAGCTGTCTGCCAAGGTCGGCCAGCCGCTCAAGCTGCAACTTGTGCCAGTCAATCCGCTCAACCGCTTGCTGTTCCTCGAACAGGGCCGTTGCGAGGTGCTGGTCACGTCCCTGCTCGACACCCCCGCACGGCGGCGCGAAGTGGATTTTGCCGTTCCCGGTTTCTACAGCTCGGCCGCCACCGTGTTTGCGCCGAAAAGTACCGCCGTGCCGGACTGGCAAAGCCTGCGCGGCAAGACCCTGTGTGCGCCCGCCACCAGTGTGTGGGTGCGCCCGTTTGAAACGCGCTACGGCGTGCAGTTCGCCTCGTTCAACGGCACGGCCGAAGTGCGCAAGGCGGTGGCCGACAGCCGTTGCCTGGGGGCGATGGGTGACGATGCGTTGTACAGCGCCCTGGCGCGCCAGCCGGAATGGGCCGACTACGAGGTCAAGCTGCCGGGCCAGGATCCGGCGCCGTGGGGCATTGCTTTGCGCAAGGGCCAGCCGGCGTTGTTGGCGGCGGTGTCGAGCATCGTCGAAGGCTGGCATGCCCAGGGCGTGATCATCGGCCTGGAACAGCGCTACGGCCTGGCGCCGAATGCCTGGGTAGCGCAGCAGCATGCGCGGGCCAGCCATGAGTGAGGCCAACCTGCGCCTGTGGCTGGAACAGCATGGCCTGTCGCTGAGCATCCTGTGGGACCCGATGGACCGCCAGCGCTTCCTGCTCGGCCTGGGCCTGACACTGTTGCTGTCGGTGGCAAGTATTGCCCTGTCCCTGGTGATCGGTGTGTGGGGGGCCGCCGGCCTGGGTTCGCGCCGCTCGCTGTGGCGCCGGTTGAGCGCGGGGTACGTCGCGTTGTTTCGCAACACGCCACTGTTGGTGCAGCTGTTCTTTTTCTACTTCGGCGTCGGCGCCTGGCTGCCGCTGGCGGACGACACCAGTGTGCGGCTGCTCAACGGCACGCAATGGGCGATCATCGTGATCGCCCTGCACAGCGGCGCGTTCCAGGCCGAGAACCTGCGCGCCGGGATCGATGCCGTGCCCCGCGCCACCCTCGACGCGGCCGCCGCCCTCGGCATGCAGGGCACCACGGTACTGCGCCATATCGTACTGCCGCTGGCGCTGCGCAACAGCCTGCCGGCCATGGGCAATACGGTGGTGCAAACCATCAAGTCGACCTCGATTGCCTACGCGATTGCGGTGCCGGAATTGCTCTATGCGAGCAATCGGATCTGGTCGGACAACTTCAACGTCGCCGAGATGATGCAGGTGTTGCTGCTGGTCTGGTTGCTGCTGATCGGCACCAGCAGTTGGCTGCTGCGCCGCCTGGAAAACCACTTGCGCCTGCCAGGCCAGGAGTTGCCCGATGCTGCCTGAACCGTCCTGGCCCGCGCTGTTGTGGCAGTGGGCGCCGGCGCTGCTGCAAGGCTTCGGCCTGAATATCCTCATGGGCGTCACCGCGATGCTGGTGGCCACGCTGGCCGGTGTCGTGCTCGGCAGCCTGCAGGTCAGCGCCCGGCCGCGCCTGCGCCGTGGTGCCGGGCAGCTGAGTCGCCTGCTGCGCAACCTGCCGTGGCTGGTGGTGATGTTCTACGTGGCCTACCTGTTGCCCTATGAAGTGCACTGGGCCGGACGCTGGTGGCAATTGCCGGATTGGCTCAAGGTCGCGCTGGGCCTGGCGCTGCCCGCTGTCGGCTATGTCTCGGAGATCGTGCGCGGTGCCGTACGCGCGGTGCCGCTGGGGCAGTGGGAAGCCGCCCAGGCCCTGGGCATGCATCACGGCCAGGCGCTGCGCCACGTGATCATCCCGCAGACCCTGCCCAGCCTGGTGGCGCCGTGGATGAACCTGTATTGCGCGGTGACCATGTCCACCTCCCTGGCCAACCTGCTGGGGGTGGAAGAGCTGATGACCACCGTGCAATCGCACCTGTCCACGCAACTGCGCAACGACCTGCTGCTGCCCGCCTACGGCTTGGTGTTCATCGCCTTCTTTGTCTACATCTACCCCCTCTCCCGCCTGGCCAAACGGCTGGAGCGCACATGAGCACTGACCCCATGCATGACGATACCCTGCTGACCCAGTTGGGACGCGACCCCGCCAGCCACGAAGGCAGCGTCAACACCCCGGTGTATCGCAGCTCGACCTTTATCTGGCCCGACACCGGCACTCTCGAAAAGCACCTGCAACAGGCCGCCGACCCGCACTATCGCGGGCATATCTACGGCCGTAACGGCAACCCCACCACCGCTGCCTTCGAAGACGCCGTGGCGCAGCTGGAAGGCGGCTTTCGCGGGCTGATCATGCCCAGCGGGCTGGCGGCGATTGTCGGCGCGGTGCTGGCGGTGGCGCGGGCCGGCGACCATATCCTGGTGACCGACAATTGCTATTGGCATGCGCGCCAGGTGTTCGACCAGATCCTGCCGCGCTATGGCATTGAGGCCACGTACTTCGCGCCGATGCTCGGTGCCGACATCGCCGGCTTGCTGCGCCCGAATACGCGCCTGGTGTACGCCGAAGCACCCGGTTCCAGCACCTTCGAGGTCCAGGACATTCCCGCCCTGGCCCGCGTCGCCCATGCCCACGGCGCACTGCTGATGCTCGACAACACCTGGGCCACGCCGCTGTTCTTCAAGGCGTTCGCCCACGGCGTGGACATCTCGATTCATGCCGCCACCAAGTACCTGGTGGGCCATAGCGACGCCATGCTCGGCGTGATCGTCACCACTGAAACCCTGTATTCGACGGTGCGCGAGACCGTCCGCCAACTGGGCTATATCGCCAGCGCCGACGACGCCTACCTGGGCCTGCGTGGCCTGCGCACCCTGGGTGTACGCCTGCGCCAGCACCAGCGCTCGGCGCTCACCGTCGCGCAGTGGCTGCAACAGCGTCCCGAAGTGGCCCAGGTGCTGCACCCGGCGCTGCCGGGGGCCATCGGGCACGACCTGTTCAAGCGTGACTTCCTCGGCTCCACCGGGCTGTTCGGCGTGGTCCTCAAGCCGCGCTTCGAGCCCCACACCAAGGCCTTCCTGGAAAGCCTGCGGTTATTCGCCATGGGCGCCAGCTGGGGCGGTTTCGAGAGCCTGATTCGCCAACAGCAACGCCACCCTTCGGCACAGATTGAAGCGGGCGTGCTGCTGCGCCTGCACGTGGGCCTGGAAGCGGTCGAGGACCTGCTCGCCGACCTGCAACAAGGCCTCGAACGCCTAAGCGCCACCCCCCATTCACCAAGGAGTCTGCCATGAGCCAAACACTGCCCACCCACTACAGCATTTGCCCGCTGCTGGTCGCGTCCAACATTGCCGTTGAACTCGGTTGGCTGGACGAGGAATACCAACGCGTCGGCGCCGACGCGATCTACCTGCGCTCACTGCCCGACAACCTCGGTTGGCTGCCGCACTTCACCCATGGCGAAGCCCGCTTGATTCGCGACGGCGGCGCGGTGCCGGCCTTGTGGGCGCGCGCCGACCAGGCCGATACGTTGCTGGTGGCCAGCACCGCCACCCAACGCGCCGGGCAGATCCTGGTGCGTGCCGAGGGGCGTATCCGCCAGGTCGCCGACCTGTTCGGCAAGCGCATCGGCGTACCGGTGAGCCGCAACACGGCGCGGGTCGATGTGCTCAAGGCGCTGGCCGAGCATGGCCTGTTCAATGCCCTGCAACTGGCCGGGCTGGAGCCGTCGCAAGTACGCCTGATCGAGCTGGAGGACGAAGGCGACCCGCAGACCTTGCTGCCGGCCGTGCGGCCTTCGGCGTTCTGGTCGCAACTGCATGGGCTGCATGGCCAACCCGGGCATGAGGTGCAGGCCCTGGCCGAAGGCCGTGTGGATGCGCTGCATGTCGCGGCCGGGCATGTGCCGGCGCTGCTCGCCAGCGGTGAATTCACGGTAATCGAAGACCTGGAACGCTACCCGGACTGGACCCTGAAAAACCACAACGGCCCCTACGCCACCACCGTCAACCGTGCCTTTGCCGAAGAGCATCCCCAGGTGGTCGTGGCGTTCCTGCGCGCCGCGATCCGCGCCGGGCGCTGGATCAACCAGCACCGCGATGCCGCCGCCGAGCTGTTCACCCGCGTGACCTTCCTGCCGGACGCCGGGTTTATCCGCCGTGCCATCGCCGAGCTGGATTTTGTACCGAACCTGGCGCCGCAGAACCTGGCGGCCCTGGAGCTGAAGAAGGACTTCCTGGTGCAACGCGGCTTCCTGCAGAACGACTTCAGCGTGCACGAGTGGGCCCAGCCCGAGTTTCTCGCCCAAGCCCACGCCGGGCTTTAACGCTACACCTTTGCCAAGGACAGACAATGATTGCTCAGTACCGCAAGACCCTGCTGGCCAGCCTGCTGGTCGCCGATTCAAGCTGGGCGGCGCAGGCCGCCGATTCCACCGAACCGCAACTGAGCAAAGTCGAGGTGGTCGGTGCCCGCGTGACTGAAGCCAGCGCCGCCATTGGCGAAGACAAGATCAGCAATACCCTGAGCATCTCGCACCAGGCGTTGCTGTCGGCGCCGGCCGGCACTTCGGGGCTGAAAATGCTCGAGGCGCTGCCCGGTTTCAACGTGCAGGTCAACGATGCGCTGGGCCTGTATGAGTTCGGCAACTCGGTGTTCGTGCGCGCCTTCAACCTGCAGCAGATCGGCTTTTCCATCGACGGTGTGCCACTGGGCCGTACCGATCAGTTCGGCGGCAGCCCGATCTATCGCTACGTCGACAATGAAAACACCGAGCGGGTCACCGCCTCCACCGGCGCGGGCGACGTGTCGCAATCGGGCTATGCGTCCCTGGGCCCGTATGTGGATTACCAGACCAGCAACCCCACCCTCGAGCCGGGCGCCAGCCTGTCCTACACCCTCGGCAGCGACAGCCTGCGGCGCAGTTTCGTCAAGCTGCAAAGCGGCGAATACCAGGGCCTGTCGGCGTATTTCAGCCGCTCGAAAATCGACGGCGACCTGTGGCGCGGCCCCGGCACCATCGACCGTGAACACCTGGAAGCCAAGGTGCGCTATCGCTTCGGTGAACGTGACGAGGTGTGGCTGCGCGCCGTGCACAACGCGTTCTACGACTACGACTCGCCCTACGTGAGCAGCGCCCAGTACGACGGCAGCACCAATGACCCGTTCGGTCGCTCGGGCCGTTACTTCGCCTACCTCGGCAGCCTGCCCGACTTACCCGAGAGCGTGCCCGGCGTGCGCTACAGCAACACCCACTACAACCAGTTCTACAAACAGGCGGTGAACCAGCGCCGCGACACCTTGTACAGCCTGGGCGGCCAGTTCGAGATCCGCCCGGACCTGCTCAACTACACCACCCTCTACTACGAGGCCAAGAAGGGCTTTGGCGTGTCCCCCGAGGCCTACGCCACTTCCCTGGCGCTGCACAACGCCGAAAGCAACGTGGATGGCCTGTTTGCCCCACGGGGCGTGCAATACGGTTTGTCGTCCCTCAGCGGCCATCGCTTCGGCGGGCGCACCGGGCTGCAATGGGACATCGGCCAGCACCAGATCGACACCGGTATGTGGGCCGAGACCGATGTGTTCAACCGCCAGCAGGCGCGCTACAACCTCACCGACGGCAGCCCGGCCGGCGAGCCGCTGTTCAATGAGCCGGTGCACCTGCAAGGGGATTTCAGCTCCACGCGCAATTCGTTGCAGTACCACCTCAAGGACACCTGGACCCTGCTCGACGACCGCCTGCGCCTGCAGTTCGGTTTCAAGAGCCTGCACCTCAAGTACCGCATCGAGGGCTATCGCAACGCCGGCGACTATATCAACGACCGCCAGCCGCGCCTGGCCACCCAGTGGAACGACGCCTTCCTGCCCCAGGCCGGGCTGGTCTACAACCTCACCGATGACACCCAGGTATTTGCTTCCTATTCGGAAAACATGGCCCTGCCCCGTGGCGCCGACGACATCTTCCGCGCGGCCAGCCCCAGCGCGCCGCCACCGGAGGCGGAGCGGGCGAAGAACTACGAGGTGGGCTATCGCATCAACCGGCCGACCTTCAACGCGGCCTGGGCGCTGTACCGCACCGACTTCGATAACCGCCTGCAAGCCTTCGCCTCAGCCGTGCCCGGCAGCAGCCAGGTGGAAACCTACTACCAGAACGTCGGCAAGGTGCAGGCCTACGGCAGCGAGCTGAGCGGGCAATGGAAACCCCCGATCCTGGCCGACAAGGTGGTGCTCAACGGCAACCTGACCTACAACACCTCCACGTTCCGGAACGACGCCGGCGGCCTTTCGATCAAAGGCAACGAGGTGCCCGACAGCCCGCGCTGGCTTGCCCAGGCCGGGGTTACCTATGAACTGGCGCCATGGGCACTGCTGAACTTTTCGGCACGCTATATCGGCGAGCGCTACAGCAACTTCACCAACAGTGAATCGGTGCCCGGCTACACCCTGTACAACGCCTACCTGGATCTGGGGGGCGAGCGCCTGCACTACGGCCCGCTGAAGAATGTGAAGTTACGGTTCAATGTCGACAACCTGTTCGACAAGGATTACCTGGGCTACATCCTCACCAGCACCAGTGGCCCCGCCGTGTTCCGCCCGGGTTCGCCGCGCACCTTCCAAAGCACCTTGAGCATGGAGTTCTGAGCATGAACAAGCGCCTGCTGCTGCTCGCCCTGCTGCCACTGCTGGCCCACGCCGACACCGCCGTCAGCCCCGCCACCCTGGCCCTGCACCAACGCCTGCTGGTACTGGACAGCCACCTGGACACGCCGCTGACCCTGACCCGCCCCGGCTGGAACATCCTCGAGCGCCACGACTATCGCCAGGACGGCAGCCAGGTCGACCTGCCGCGCATGCGCGAAGGCGGCCTGGATGGGGGTTTCTTTGCCGTCTACACGCCCCAAGGCCCACGCACCGAGGAAGGCCGCGCCTACGCCAGCGCCTATGGCCTGGCCACCCTCACCCGCATCCGCGATGTGATCGACCGCAACCCCGACAGCTTCGCCCTGGCCCTGACCGCCGCCGACGCCCGGCGTATCGCGGCCCAAGGCAAGCGCGTGGTGTTTATCAGCATGGAAAACGCCGATCCACTCAGCTCCGATCCCGAGTTGCTCGACACCTACTACCGCCAAGGCCTGCGCATGCTCGGCCTGGTGCATTTCATGAACAACGACCTGGCCGACTCGGCCACCGCGCTGCCGGAATGGAAAGGCCTGAGCCCCAAGGGCCGCGACCTGGTGCAACGAGCCAACCGCCTGGGCATCCTGCTCGATGTGTCCCACGCCAGCGACGCGGTGTTCGACCAGATGCTGGCGTTGTCCAGCGCCCCGCTCATCGCCTCCCACTCCAGCAGCCGCGCGGTCAACCCGCACCCACGCAACCTCGACGACAACCGCGTGCGCCAACTGGCGGCCAAGGGCGGGGTAATCCAGGTCAACGCCTACAGCGACTACCTGATCCCCCTCACGCCCAACCCGGATCGCAACAAAGCCATGGCCGCGCTCGGCGCACGCTTCCACAACCTTGCCGCCCTCAGCCCGGAACAGGTCAAGGCGCTCTATCAGGAACGCGACAGCCTCAACCAGCGCTTCGCCCAACCCAAGGCCAGCCTCGATGTGTTCATGAAGCACCTGTTGCACCTGCTGGAAGTGGCCGGCCCGGACCACGTCGGTATCGGCGCCGACTGGGACGGCGGCGGTGGCGTAAGCGGGCTGGACGATGTGAGCCAGTTGCCGGTGATTACCCAGCGGTTGCTGGATGCCGGGTATAGCGAGCAGCAGGTGGCGAATATCTGGAGCGGGAATCTGCTGCGGGTGTTACAGGCGGCGCAGGATCAGCGGCGGCCATAGTTCAACGCCCGGGTATCCAACCTCTTGGAAAAAGCCGCCTTGGGCGGCTTTTTCCAGCCCCCTTCGTCCTACGACTTGAGAGCAACGTGTGATAACGGTAGATTCGCCTCGCTTACAGAGTCGAAACACACCCTATTTTTCAAGGATGAAGGCGTTCTATGGATCACCAGAAGTTGCTGCTTGAAGTCAAAGACGAATTCATCTGGTTGGTGAAGAATGTCGAAGCCAGCACGGCAATGGGTCTGTTCGACGTCCACAGGATCTCAGAAAAAGTCGTTCTGCCCCTATTCCAAACCATCATGGGCTGGCCGGACCTGCGTAACCTCAACGAAGAGAAAGAGGACTACCCAGCCATCGACCTGGGGGATGAGGTCAAACAGATCGGCATCCAAATATCTGGCACCACCACCCTGACAAAAGTAAAGAACACACTGGCAAAGTTCTTGAACCACGACCTGGACAAAACCTACACACGGGTCATCGTCTATGTGCTGACCAATAAACAGCAAAGCTATTTTCAAAAGGCTATTGATGAAGTGGTGGGAAGCCGGCTGGCATTCAATGCCAAGACGGATATTCTCGACTACACCGACCTGCTGAAAAAGGCTGCCAAGCTAACGCCAGAACCGCTTCTGGTGGTGTGGAAGATACTTAAAAGTTATCGCCATGCTGAAGACCCCGCGCACCGTCCCGTTTGGTTGCTCAGGACTGAAGTCTCCCAAGAGGAAATCCCGCCGTTCACTCCCCGCTGGTTGTTTTTCGCCGAACGTAAGATTCCGCTGCTGGGGCGTGGCGGTGACTTGGACGTACTGGCGGACTTCATGGAAAGCCCGTCGCCATTCAGTTGGTGGACGCTGTGTGGTCCCGCGGGAATTGGCAAGACGCGCTTGGCCCATGAACTTGAGCTCAAGTACAAAGATAACTGGTATTGCGGCTTCACCGACGCGAAAAACCTACCGACCGTCGAGCAACTTCAACAATTGCAACGCCCCACTCTGCTGGTGTTCGATTATGCGGCACGGGACTCTGAAGCGCTCAAGGCATTGTTAAGAATGTGCTGCGCACTGGGCGATAGCCTGAGTTCGAAGTTGCGTGTGTTACTGCTTGAGCGAGAAGCAAATGAAAACGCAGACTGGTGGAAAGAGCTGGTCCTCACTGAAAGCACCACCGCGACATTGATTAGAAACAATCAGTACCAGGCGCCGCGCGAACTGACCGCGCTGAGTGCACAGGCTGGCGAGATATTACGGGCCTGGCTAGAAGCCGGAGCACCAGCGGTCGTGGAGCAACTGCCACCGCCGTCCTCACCGTTCTGGACGCAGGTCATGCACGTCAGCGAAGGCCGTCCTTTGTTGATTGCGCTGATTGCAGGGGCGTTCAGCCGAGCGCCAAATGATACTCACGTGCCCGCCTTGCGCGAGTTGCTGCTGCCGGTGCTGCAACGTGAGGCGCAGCGCTGGAAAACCAGATGCAATGACACAGGTCTGTTTCCAAGGCTCGTGCAGTTGCTCGCAGTGGCCACTCTTATTCGCGGCCTGGATATCCTCCAGGAGGATCACCGGGTACTTGTTCGAACCGGCGATGATGAGTCGGACTACCTGCTGGTCAAAGACCCCAAGACCCAGACATATCGGATCCCCACCGTCGAAGACTTGAGACAGCATGAGCACATCTTCGAACTGTTGAGCACACAACAGCAACAACTCTGGGATGACCTTGCGCAGCTGATTCCTGCAACACAGTTAGCGCCGACTACCAAAGCAGCCTTAGAGGTCTGCCCTCCGAGAGGCATCCTGCAGCCCGACCTGATCGGCGAGTTCTTTATCGATGAATTGTGGCGCCCTCAAATGCAGTTCGCGCCCGCTACCGCACTGCCGACTCTAACCGACGCCTCGCTTGAGGCTATCTTGAGTTCGGCATGGACTCTCCACCCTTACAACCTGCTCGAAACCCTGGATGCGTTGAAAAAAACCACGATCTGCCTCCCAGGATATCTGCGTCTACTCGACATGCTGACGGCGGTCGCCTGTAAGGTGCCGACAACTCATAAGTTTGCGCTGAGCCTACTCGCACGGCTGCTTTATAACGCGATGATCAAACTCGGCACGCAAAAACCGTCTGCGGCGCAAATCAATCGTACTTGCGAGCTATTATCCAGGCTGGCACAACACTTCCCCGCCGATCGAGAAGTGGCGTACCGGCAGCTCAAAGCGCTTATGCACCTGATCGTTGACCCAGTCAAGAAACAAGTCGACGTAGCGCGTGCGCGCGCAGTCAATCTGGAAGCCAGGCAGTTCGTCACCGAAGTCATAGAACATCCAGACGACAAGTTTGAGCTCTTCTGGGGGGACGCTATTGTGAACGTTGCCATGGCAGCTATACAAAACCACCATGAAGAGATGCTGGCTGAGGCGCTGGTTTCTGCCCAAATCCTCCAAACGAATTTTGGCGCTTCCTCTGAGCTGAACACACTCCTGGCGCGTCTTTACAAAGAAGTCGCCAAGTACCTTAGTGAGCCCTTGGGCGATACTTACTCGCTAAGTAGCCAACTGATCCCGCTGGCCAAACGCTGCCTTCCTTTGCTGGCACCACAGGTGGGACAGGGCATTGAACAAGGAAACCTGGACCAGCCTTTCCACGTCAGTTCAACTTGGGCATTGGTCAATATCATGTACGCATACGCGAAACTAAAAACGCCAGCAAAGGTACTCGAACTGCATCCTGAAATAGAACGCTACGTCGCACGGGTCAGCGACCCGGCAGTCGCAATCGCCATGGAGGCCAAAGCGGTATTCAACGCGCAGACTGCGCGACTGCTTGAAAATGACCTACGAAGCGCTTTAGCCCTGGCGAGTCAAATCCAAGTGGTATTCAACGTGTCTTATTCGAATGAAGCAGGCCAGGCGCACTTGTCACTATGGGGACGAAGCCTCAGCCTCACGCTGGCAGCACGCGACTGCGAGGGTTTTCTCGGCAACTGCGAAAAACTTTTCACTCTCTGCCCGCTACTCAGTGACGATGACGGCGTGGTGTGGATGCTTGCCCAAAACCTGCAGCTAATTCGTGAAGGTATAGCTGTACTGTCTATCGAGCAAATTTGCCTTGCAAAATTTACCCGGCATTTATCGGCCTTTGGCAGCCAAACAGGACGTTGCACGAACCTCTTTTTTGCGAACACCTTGACCCTCGCCTGTAAAGACTTCAACAACAAGAAAGACGATCTCCGAAATCTTGAGCAATTGTTCCTATTCGTCAAAAAACGGCTTGAGTTCGACGAGCTGTCCGAGTGTCTGTACGCTGCGTTGTTTGATTACTGGATATCCAAGGGCAAACCCGCATCAATTGCGTTGTTTGGGTGTTGTGAAATCTCCAGCGGTGTAGACAGCAACCTTCGTATACGCATCACGGCTGATGATCTGTCAGTGCTGAGTGACAAGACAATGAAGTTCATCTCGCTAGCAAATCCATAACGCGCTTCCAAAACCGTTCGACGCTGAACTGCTGTACAGACTTCGCCATATTTACTGCCACCCTCCCCCCATCACCTTATACAAACTCACCCGATTACTCTGCTCCGCCAGGCGCAGGGTGATCAGGTCCTGCTGGGCGCTGTACAGCGAGCGTTGGGAATCCAGGGCTTCGAGGTAGCTTTGCGAGCCGGCGCGGTAGAGCGCGTCGGACAGGTCGTAGCTCTTCTGGCTCGCCTCGGTCAACGCTTGCTGGGCGGTGAGGCGCTGGTCCAGGGTGCTGCGCACGGCCAGGGCGTCGGCGACTTCCTTGAATGCGGTTTGCAGGGTTTGCTGGTAGGTCTGCACCTGGATCTCTTTCTCGACCTTGGCCGCATCCAGGGTCGCGCGGTTACTGCCGGCATCGAAGATCGGCAGGCTGATGCTCGGGGCGAAGGTCCACGCGCCGCTGCCGGCCTTGAACAGGCTGGACAGTGACGCACTGGCGGAGCCCGCATTCGCGGTGAGGCTAATGCTGGGGAAAAACGCCGCGCGGGCCGCGCCAATGTCGATGTTCGCGGACTTGAGGCTGTGCTCCGCCGCCAGTACGTCGGGGCGCCGCTGCAACAGGCTCGACGGCAGCTCGGCCGGCACCTGCACCAACGCCGCTGCCGATCGCAGGTGGGCGTCGGGCAACAAGGCATCGGGGATGTCGCTGCCGACCAGCAGGCGCAGGGCGTTGCGGTCCTGGAGGATCTGGCTCTGATACTCGGCCACATCGACCCGCGCCGATTCGACGGTGGTTTGCGCCTGGGCCACGGCCAACGCCGTGGAGCCACCCAGGGCGTGGCTGCGCTGGGTCAGTTCGTAGGTGGACTGCTGACTGGCCAGGGTCTCTTCGGCCAGTTGCAGGTGCTCGTTGTCGGCGGCCAGGGTCAGCCAGGCGGTGGCCACTTCTGCCACCAGGCTGATTTGCGTGCTGCGCCGGGTTTCGGTCAGCGCCAGGTAGTCTTCCAGCGCTTCGTCCTGCAGGTTCTGCACGCGGCCGAACACGTCGACCTCATAGCTGCTCAGGCCCAATTGCGCGCTGTAGTCGTGGCTGGTGACGGCCGTGCCGCCGCTGGACAGCGAGCCCGGCGTGCGGCTGTGGGTACCGCTGACGCTGGCGTCGAGGGTCGGGAACGCCGCTGCGCGCTGGATGCGGTATTGCGCCTGGGCCTTCTCGATATTCAGGCTGGCCAGGCGCAGGTCGCGGTTATTGGCCAGGGCCAGGGTTTGCAGGTGTGCCAGGCGGCGGTCGGTAAAGAACTGCTGCCACTGGATGTCGGCCGGCACCTCACCCTGCACACCCGCTTGCCATTCGCCAGGCACCGGTGCCTCGGGTTGCTGGTAGTGTGGCGCCAGGTTGATGCAGCCACTCAAGACCACTGCGGCCACTAACGGGAAGAGAAAGCGGGTCATGCGTCACCTTTTTCGACAATGGGCGTCGTGCTGACACGGCCAAAGCGGCGACGGATCAACACAAAAAACAGCGGTACAAAGAAGATCCCCAGCACCGTGGCGCTGAACATGCCGCCCAGCACACCGGTGCCGATGGCCCGGCGCCCGGCGGAACCTGCGCCACTGCTCACGGCCAGGGGCAGCACGCCGAACATGAAGGCCAGGGACGTCATCAGGATCGGCCGCAGGCGCTGGCGCACGGCGATCAGCGTCGCCTCGCGCAGGCTGTTGCCCTGCTCCTGCAGGTGCTTGGCAAACTCGACGATCAGGATCGCGTTCTTCGCTGCCAGCCCTACGGTGGTCAGCAGGCCGACCTGGAAGTACACGTCATTGCTCAACCCCGTAAAGCGAGTGGCCCACACCGCGCCGACGATACCCAGGGGCACTACCAGGATCACCGAGAACGGCACCGACCAGCTCTCGTACAGCGCGGCCAGGCACAGGAACACAAACAGGATGGACACCGCATACAGCAACGGCGCCTGGGACCCGGAAAGACGCAACTGGTACGACTGGCCGGTCCACTCGTAGCCGATGCCATCGGGCAGTTGCCGGGCAATCGCCTCCACCGCGTCCATCGCCGCGCCGGAGCTCACACCGGGTGCCGGGTCGCCGACCACTTCCAGGGAGGATGTGCCGTTGTAGCGCTCCAGCAACGGCGAGCCATAGCTCCAGGCACTGCTGGCAAATGACGAAAACGGCACCATTTCATCGTTGCTGTTGCGCACGAACCAGTGGTCCAGATCGGCCGCTTGCATCCGCGTGCTGGCTTCGCCCTGCACGTAGACCTTCTTCACGCGGCCCTGGTTGAGGAAGTCGTTCACATAGGTACCGCCCAACGCCGTGGACAAGGTGCTGTTGATGTCGCTGGTGCTCAGGCTCAGGGCCCCCGCCTTGCGGTCATCAATGCTGATTTTGAGTTGCGGCGCGTCGTCCAGGCCATTGCTGCGCACGCCCAGCAGGCGCGGGTCTTGCCTGGCCAGCGCGATGAACTGCTCGCGCGCCGCCACCAATGCGTCGTGGCCAAGACCGGCGAGGTCCTTGAGCTGCAAATCAAACCCCGAGCTCTGGCCCAGGCCACGCACGGCGGGCGGTTGCATCACGAATACATCGGCATCGCCGATGCTTGCCAGGGCCAACGTGGCACGTTGGGCAATCGTGGCGGCATCGTCCGAGCGCTCACTCCAGTCCTTCAAGCGAATGAACGCCCGTGCGGTGTTCTGGCTGTTGCCGCCCATGCCCAGGCCGCTGATGCTGATCATCGCCTCGACTTCCGGCTGCTTGAGCATGTACGCCTCGAACTGCTGCAACACCGCCTGGGTGCGGCTGTCGGTAGCGCCCACCGGCAGCTGGATTTGCGCCATGAGAATGCCCTGGTCCTCATCCGGCAGAAACGAAGTAGGCAAGCTGGCATAACCCGCCGCCATGGCTGCGGCGATCAGCACATACACCACCAGGCTGCGCCGTGAGCGTTGCAGGACAGCGCCGACCAACGCTTCATAGGCGCTGGAACAGCGTTCGAAGGAACGGTTGAACCAACCGAAGAAGCCCCGTTGAACCGCATGCCCCGGCTTGAGCAGCGTGGCGCACAGTGCCGGCGTGAGGGTCATCGCCACCACCACCGACAGCACCATGGCCGAGACGATGGTCACCGAGAACTGCCGATAGATGATCCCGGTGGAACCGCCAAAAAACGCCATGGGAATAAACACCGCGCTCAGCACCAGGGCGATGCCGACCAGTGCACTGGTGATTTCATCCATCGATTGACGCGTGGCCGCCAGGGCCGACAAGCCCTGCTCGCTCATCACCCGTTCGACGTTTTCCACCACCACAATCGCATCGTCGACCAGCAAGCCAATGGCCAGGACCATGGCAAACATGGTCAGGGTATTGATCGAGTAACCGAACAACGCCAGCACACCAAACGTGCCCAGCAACACCACCGGCACAGTGATCGCCGGGATCAGCGTGGCCCGCAGGTTTTGCAGGAACAGGAACATGATCAGCACCACCAGCACGATGGCCTCGCCCAGGGACTTGACCACTTCCTCGATGGACAGGCTGACAAAGGGCGTGGTGTCGTAGGCGATCACGTTCTTCAATTGCATTTCGGTGGGGTAAAACGGCGCCAGTTCCTTGAGCTTGGCCTTGACCGCCTCGCCCACCTCCAGCGCATTGGCGCCCGCCGCCAGTTGCACGCCCATGGCGGCGGCCGGCTTGCCGTTGAGGGCCGAGTTGATGTCATAGCTCTCGCTGCCCAACTCCACGCTCGCCACATCACCGAGCAGCACGACCGCGCCGTCGCTGCCGGACTTGACCACCACATTGCGGAACTCCTCGGCCGTCTGCAGTTTGCTGCGCGCGCTGATGGTGGCATTGAGTTGCTGGCCCTTCACCGCCGGCAATGCGCCGAGTTGGCCGGCTGACACTTCGGTGTTCTGCGCCTCCAGCGCGGTGCTCACATCCGACGGCATCAGCGCGTATTTTTCCAGCAGCGCCGGGTCCAGCCAGATGCGCATGGCGTAGCCCGAACCGAGGGTCTGTACGTCGCCCACGCCGTCGATACGGCTGATGGAGTCGAGCAAGGTGCTGGAGATGTAGTCACCGATCTGGGTGCCGGTGACGCTGGGGTTGTCCGAGGCCAGGGCGGCAATCATCAGGAAGTCCGAGCCGCCCTTGGTCACGGTCAGGCCTTCGCTCTGCACCGACTGCGGCAAGCGCGACTCGGCCTGTTGCAGCTTGTTCTGCACCTGCATCTGCGCTACATCGGGGTCGGTGCCGGCGCCAAAGGTCAGGCTGATACTGGCGCTGCCCGCCGAACTGCTGGAGGCCGACATATAGGTCAGGTTGTCCAGGCCTTTCATCTGTTGCTCGATGACCTGGGTCACCGAGTCTTCGACGGTCTTGGCCGAAGCGCCGGTGTAGGTGGCGGAAATACGCACGGTGGGCGGCGCGATGTCCGGGTACTGCTCCAGCGGCAACTGGCTGATGGATAACGCGCCGCCGAGCATGATCACGATGGCGATGACCCAGGCGAAAATCGGTCGATCGATAAAGAAACGCGCCATGTTCAACCCTCCTGCGCCAGGGCGCCGGCATCGGCGGCCTGGGTCTGGACCATGGCGCCGATGCGGACTTTCTGGCCACCTTCGACGATCACCTGGTCACCGGCCTGCAAACCCGCCGTCACCCACCACTGGTTGCCCACGGCGCGGTCAACGCTGAGCACGCGTTGCTCGACCTTGCCGTCAACCACCAGCAACACCGAGGTCACGCCGCTGGCGCTGCGGCTTACGGCTTTTTGCGGGATCAGGATCGCCTGGTCATCCCGGGCCTGCTCCAACACCCCACGCACGTACATGCCGGGCAGCAGCACATGCTCGGGGTTGTCGAACACCGCACGCAAGGTCACGGTGCCGGTGCCCTGGTTGACGCTGACCCCGCTGAACTTGAGGCGGCCGTCGTGGTTGTAGGTGCTGCCGTCATCCAGTTTGAGGCTGATGCGCGCCTCGCCGTCGCCGTTGGCCTGCAACACGCCACGGGCCAGGTCGCGCTTGAGGGCCAGCAATTCAGTGGTGGACTGGGTCACATCCACATAGATCGGGTCGAGTTGCTGCACGGTAGTGAGTGCGGTGTCCTGGTTGGCCACCACCAGTGCGCCGGGGGTGACCGTGGACGTCTCGATACGCCCGGCCACTGGCGAGCTGATGCGGGTGTAGGCCAGGTTGATGCGGGCAGTGTCGAGGTCGGCCTGGGCCACCTGGACGTCAGCAGCGGCGGTCAGCAGGGTGGCCTGGGAATCTTCGTTGGTTTGCTGGCTGATGGCGTCGATCTTCACCAACCGGGCGTTACGCGCGGCGGTGGTCTGTGCCGACTTCAAGGTGGCGCGCGCCTTGGCCAGGCTCGCCTGGGCCTCAGCCAATGCCGCCTTGTAGGGTGCCGCATCCAGTTGGTACAGCGCCTGCCCGGCCTTGACCTCGGTGCCTTCGACAAACAGGCGCTGCTGCACGATACCGCCGACCTGCGGGCGAATCTCGGCGACCATAAACGCCTGGGTGCGCCCGGCCAGTTCAGTGGTCATGACCTGGCGCTTGGGCTGCACAGTGATCACCGAGACCTTGGGGGTGGCGACTGCGGGCGCGGGGTCGCCAGACGAGCAGCCGCCGAGCAGCACCAGAATGACGAACGACAGGAGAACCGCGGCGGTTACCAGGTATTTGGCGAAAAGTTTGGTCGACATAGTTGCCTCTGCAAGACGGGGTGGTGCAAGCCTTACCGTCATGCTGCTGGGCAAATGTGCAGGAAAATTGAAGATTGCCCGCCTGGGTTGAATGTTTCCTCCCTGGGGCCCTAAATGGGCGGGTCCACTCTTTTACGGCCCTTGTTCATGAAGTTGAGTATCTCCACCAAACTGTTTGTCGCGGTATCGGCCGGTGTGCTGCTGGTCATCCTCAGCATGGGCCTGGCCACCAGTTGGAGTTTTGGCCGCGGGTTCCTTGGCTATATCAATGAACAGGCGCTGGAGCGCATGGCCACGGTGGTGCCGCGCCTGGCCAGTGCTTATGCGCGCGAAGGCAATTGGGCGTTCATGCGCAACCGCCCGGATCGCTGGTTCGACATCATGCGCCCAGACCCCGACGAAGAACGGTTCACCCATGACCTACGTACACCGCTGGCCTCGGACTTGACCGGTGCGCTGTTTCGCATCGCCTTGCTCGACAAGGACCGCAAGCGCGTCACCGGCTACACCGCGATTGGTGAGGATGCGCTGGTGAGCCCCATTGTGGTCGCGGGCGAAACCGTGGGCTGGCTGGCCGTGACCCCGTTCCAGAGCGTGACCGAGGCCGGTGGCGAACGCTTCCAGCAATACCAGCTGCGCACCAGCCTGGTGATGGGCGTGTTCTCGCTGCTGCTGGCGATGCTGATTGCCTGGTGGATCGCCCGCACACTGCTGGAGCCGGTCAAGCGCGTGGCCGCCGCCACCCACCGCCTGGCCGGCGGCGACTACAGCAGCCGCGTGGCCGTGGCCTCCCACGACGAAGTCGGCCAACTGGCCCGTGACTTCAACCAGTTGGCCTATACCCTGGAGCGCAACGAAAAAATGCGCCGGGAGTTCATGGCAGATGTCTCCCACGAACTGCGCACGCCGCTGTCGGTGCTGCGCGGCGAGCTGGAGGCGATCGAGGACGGTGTGCGCAGCCTGGACCCGAATACGATGAAATCCCTGCTCGGCGAAGTCGGCATGCTCAGCAAGCTGGTGGATGACCTGTATGAGTTGTCCCTGGCGGATATCGGTGCGCTGACCTACCGCAAGGCCCCATGCATGCTCAACGACGTGCTCGAAAACAGCCTGGCGATGTACCGGGAACGCTTCGCTGCCCGCCAGTTGCAGCTCGACCTGGAGCTGCCGCGCGAGCCCGTGGAGCTGCTGGCGGATGCCAGTCGCCTGCAGCAATTGTTTTCCAACCTGCTGGAAAATTCGCTGCGCTACACCGACGTCAACGGCAGGTTGCGCCTCAGTGTGGGGGTCGACCGCGACACGGTGCGTATCGACTTTCTCGACTCCGGGCCGGGCGTGTCCGCAAGCCAGTTGCCACGCTTGTTCGAGCGGTTCTACCGCGGCGAGTCATCGCGCAACCGCGAGCATGGCGGCGCCGGCCTGGGCCTGGCAATCTGCCGCAGCATCGCCAACGCCCACGATGGCAGCCTGGTTGCCGACCACTCGCCCTACGGCGGCCTGTGGCTGACCCTGCGCCTGCCCCGGAGCCTGTGAACCATGCACGATGAACCGCCGATCCTGATCGTCGAAGACGAACCCAAGCTCGCCGCCCTGATGCGCGACTACCTGGAGGCCGCCGGCTATACCACCCGGTGCCTGGACAATGGCCTGCACGTGGTGCCCGCCGTGCGTGCCCACGAGCCCAGGTTGATCCTGCTCGACCTGATGCTGCCCGGCCGTGACGGCATGCAGCTGTGCCAGGACCTGCGCGGTTTCAGCGCGGTGCCGATCATCATGATCACCGCCCGCGTCGAAGAAGTGGACCGCCTGCTCGGCCTGGAACTGGGCGCCGACGACTACATCTGCAAACCCTTCAGCCCCCGTGAAGTGGTGGCCCGGGTCAAGGCCATCCTGCGCCGCAGCCCGCAGCTGCTCGGCACCGGCGCGCCGCGCCTGCTGATCGACGAAGCCCGCTACCAGGCCTCGCTGGACGGCATCGCGCTGGACCTCACGCCCCTGGAACTGCGCCTGCTCAACACCTTCGCCCGCGCCGCCGGCCGCGTGTTTTCCCGCGACCAGTTGCTGGATCACCTCTACTCCGACCACCGGGTGGTCACCGACCGCACGGTGGACAGCCATATCCGCAACCTCCGGCGCAAGCTGGAACAGGTATGCCCGGGGGAAACCCCGATTGAGTCGTTGTATGGGGTGGGGTATCGGTTTCAGTTGGCTGAAAAGCAGCCACAGGCCTGACAACACCCCTTCCCACATTGGGTTCTTCGGTGCTTGGAAGATTGAGGTTACATCGGCGTGCTGCTGATAACCCGCAGCGCCAACCCCTCGTACGCATCCAGGGTAATGGTGAACTCGCCCTCCGCCGTCAGGTCGCCCTCCACCCGTTCGTTGATGATGTCCACCACCATCCCCGCCGCGATATCCGGCAGGTTCAGGGTTTCGGTGATCGGCGTGGCGCCGAAGTTCAGCGCGGTGATTTGCGTGCCTCTGCCGGCCGGCAATTCGTGGACCATGATCAACAGGCCGGGGTTCTGCACGTCGGGCACCAGTATCTGGCGGCTGGCGGCGATGTCGTAGGCGCGGCGCACGGCGAGGATCTTTTGCAGTTGCGAGGCGAACGAGTCCGGGTCCTGCAACTGGCTGTTGAGGCTGCCGTAGAGGCTTTTCGAGCGTGGCATCTGGCCGGCCGACAATGCTGCGTCAGGGTTCAGATCCACCAGGTCGTACGCGCCGCGATGAATCCAGCGGGTATCGCCATCCTGCATCAAGTGCGCGACTTCCTCGGCGGCCAACGGCAGCGCGCCTACCAGGTCCCAGCCGGACAAGGCGAACACCCCGGGCTGCATGGCGTTGTACATCACCAGCAGTAAATGGATCTGGCGAATCTGTTGAATGTCGGCGGCACTGATTGCCTCCAGGTCGCGAATGCCCAGCGCCGCCGTGATGATGCTGGCGGTGGTGCAGGACACGCCATTGGTCACGAACTTGAGGTTATACGGCGCATGCTCGCCGGCCAGGCGTTCGTACATCTGCTCGCGGATGTGCTCGCGCAGGATATTGCCGGGGAATGTCTGCCCCTGGTAAAGGAAGGTGTCGTGGGCATGCAGGGTCCAGAAGTGCACCAGCTCCAGGGTCAGCTCATCGTGGTTCTGCAACGCGTGGATCAGCGAGCCGGGGTCGATGCCCTGGCGGTGCATTTCACGCAGCATCAGGCGCAGGAATTCGGCATCGCCCATCAACAGCGCGTGCTGGTACGCCGGGCGGGTGATGAAGTCATAGGACAGGTCGGCGCCGCCATGGGACATCGACGCAATGTCATCCACCGTGAGGTTCAACTCCTGGAAGCTGAAACCGCCGGCCTTGCGAATCGCCCCGCCCAGCAACTGGTTGCCGGTGATCGACAGCGGATGGCTCTCGGACCAGGCCGTGCCATCGAGGGTGCGTTCCACACCGAGGAAACCATTGGCGTCCAGGCGCAGGATTTTCGCGCCCATCACGTCGATGGCGTGCAAGGCGTCGCCGATGATCATCTGCTGCGCGGCGAAGGTCGGGTCGAGCCAGTTCAGCGACGGCTGGCCTTCCTTGAAGTAATGCAGGTACACCCAGCGACGCGGCTTGCCATCCACGCCAATGACCACCGGCGTGGTGCTCCAGTCGGTTTCCTTGACGCCGGGCTCGAAGAAGATCACCCGCTGTAACTGGCCGACGATATAGTGCTTGTCGCGCAGGGCGTCCACCTGGGCCGGGCTGAGGTTCTGCGCGTCGCGGCCCTCGGCTACCTCGGGCAGCAACGGCCAGTCTTCCTCGCGGATCTCCACCATATGGTAAAGGCCGGGGTAATCCTCGTAGGCCATCTCCGCCAGGCGAAAGTCCGCGCCCTTGCCGGTGTGGGACGGAATCACGTCGTCGATGATCACCGCATTATGCGCCGCCGCCATGCGCGTCAACGCCTGCAACTGCGCCTCGGTGCCCAACTGCGGGTCGATCTC
The DNA here is from genome assembly GCF_900177315.1 of Pseudomonas sp. LAMO17WK12:I1. Classification (NCBI taxonomy): domain Bacteria; kingdom Pseudomonadati; phylum Pseudomonadota; class Gammaproteobacteria; order Pseudomonadales; family Pseudomonadaceae; genus Pseudomonas; species Pseudomonas sp. LAMO17WK12:I1. Next base: position 182,030 of record NZ_FWZV01000001.1, read on the forward strand.
GAAGCTGATGCGGTCGAAATTGCCGTCGATGGTCGGCGTGTGCCGGGTGCCGGTCAGGCCACCGGATTTCTTCAGCGGGCCGTTATGGATGCCCTGGATGCCGATCTTCGACAGCGCATGCCACAGCGTCTCATCCCCCAGCGCCTCCAGCACCGTACCGCCCTCACGCGTCACAATCGACGCCGGGTAGGCGGTAAACCACACGGACGACAAGGCCGAGGCATCACGGGGCCGGGTCTGCGCGTACGGCTGTTGCCACAACCGGCCCTGGCCCGAATAGAGCTTGGCGCGCTGGCGTGCCGCGTGCAGCATCGATTGTTCCACCAGCCAGTTCACATGGTTGTTTTCAGCCGCGGTCATAAGCTTGGTACCTGTCGTGGTTAAACATTACTCGTGAACATATGAGGGCTCGGTGTGCCATTCGTTGCATTGCAATGTGGCGTGCCTGAACGGGGGCTCGGGCGCTCAGCAGGTTTCCCGATACTGCCTCGGCGTAAACCCCGTCGATGCCTTGAACTGCCGGGTGAACGCGCTGTGGTCGGTATAGCCGCACTGCAGCGCGACTTCGGTAATCGGCATGTCGCTGTGCAGCAACCGATGGGCGTGTTCCAAGCGTACTTTCTGGATCATCTGCCGGGGTGTCAGGTGGAACACGCGCTTGCAGTAGCGCTCCAGTTGCGCCACGGAAATCCCGGCGATGCGCGTCAGTTCGCCGAGGGTGACGCGGCGGTTGAAGTGCGTGCGGATGTGCTCGTCCACAGCGGCCAGGCGTTGGTAGGCCGGGTGGGTCTGGCTGGCCGATTGCAGGTCGACCGATATCCCGGCCAGGCCGATGATGCGGCCTTCGTGGTTGTACAGCGGCCATTTGTGGGTCAGGCACCAACCGGGTTCGCGGCTGCCGTAGAGGTGCAGTTCGAGTTGGTCTTCCAGCACAAAACCCTGCTGCAGCACGCGCCGGTCCTGCTCGGTATAGCCCGGCCCCAATGGTGCGGGAAAGACGTCGGCGCTGGTCTTGCCCAGCAACGGTTGCAACTGCTTGAGGCCGCAGCGCTGCACCAGGGTGCGGTTGGCGAGGACGTAACGGGCCTCCAGGTCCTTGATGAAGATGGCGGCATTGGGGATCACGTCCAGCATCGGCAGCAATTGCGCTACGCCGGCCAATAGTTGCTCGATGCTGTGGGGAGGACTTGCTCCTTGGCAAAGGCTCGCAAACGCGCGTTGAAGCATGAGTGTCTCTCCCCGGCTGTCACCTTGATGGCAAGCAGATTGCCCCATGCCCGGGGTGCTGTCGAGCAGGGCGAACTGTGCTGATTTCGTCATCGATGTCGGCAAAAAACATCAATCGCCGCCCAGCCTGCGCGTTCACGATAGGGCCACTGCATGCCTATCCCTACACTCACAAGAAGGCAGCCCACAGCTCTTATTGATGGAGCGCGTTATGAAGCGACTGCATGTGATCGACTCCCACACCGGCGGCGAACCCACGCGCCTGGTGATGACCGGCTTCCCCGCGCTCAAGGGCGCGAGCATCGCCGACCAGTTGGAAAACCTGCGCACGGAGCACGACCCATGGCGCCGCGCCTGCCTGCTGGAACCCCGTGGCAATGACGTACTGGTCGGCGCGCTGTACTGCGCGCCCATCACCCCGGGCGCCACCTGCGGGGTGATCTTCTTCAACAACGCCGGTTACCTGGGCATGTGCGGCCACGGCACCATCGGCCTGGTGGCGTCCCTGCACCACTTGGGGCTTATCCAGCCGGGCGTGCACACCCTCGACACCCCGGTGGGGCCGGTGGCCGCGACCTTGCACGACGACGGCGCCGTGACCCTGCGCAACGTGCCTGCCTATCGCTATCGCCAGCAGGTGACGGTGGATGTACCGGGCCATGGCGCAGTCCAGGGCGATATTGCCTGGGGCGGCAACTGGTTCTTCCTGGTCTGCGAGCATGGCATGGCGTTGGAGATGAGCAACGTCGACGCCCTCACCGACTACACCTGGGCGATGCTCAAGGCCCTCGAGGCCCAGGGCATCCACGGCGCAGACGGCGCCCTGATCGACCATATCGAACTGTTCGCCGACGACGCCCACGCCGACAGCCGCAACTTCGTCATGTGCCCCGGCAAAGCCTACGACCGCTCACCCTGCGGCACCGGCACCAGCGCCAAGCTGGCGTGCCTGGCCGCCGATGGGAAACTCAACCCCGGTGAAACCTGGGTACAAGCCAGCATCACCGGCAGCCGCTTCGAAGGCCGATATGAATGGGACGGCACACGTGTCATCCCCTTCATCACCGGCCGCGCCTACATGACCGCCGACAGCACCTTGCTGATCGACGAGCAGGACCCGTTTGCCTGGGGCATCTGAGCCCAACCCCTTTGATTGAACGCTGCAAGGAGCCAGAACAATGAGCGACAACATCTTCACCGGTTGCGTCCCCGCGTTGATGACCCCGTGCACCGCCGCGCGCAAGCCGGACTTCGACGCGCTGGCCGCCAAGGGCCGCGAGTTGATCGATATCGGCATGAGCGCCGTGGTGTATTGCGGTTCCATGGGCGACTGGCCGTTGCTCACCGAAGCCGAGCGCAAGGAAGGCGTGGCGCGCCTGGTGGCGGCCGGCGTGCCGACCATTGTCGGTACCGGCGCGGTGAACAGCCGCGAGGCGGTGGCCCACGCCGCCCACGCGGCCAAGGTCGGCGCCCAGGGCTTGATGGTGATTCCGCGCGTGCTGTCCCGAGGTGCGTCCGCCACCGCGCAAAAGGCGCACTTTTCGGCAATCCTCAAGGCCGCGCCCAACCTGCCGGCGGTGATCTACAACAGCCCTTACTACGGCTTTGCCACCCGCGCGGAGTTGTTCTTCGAGCTGCGCCGCGAACACCCGAACCTGATCGGCTTCAAGGAGTTCGGTGGCGCTGCCGACCTGCGCTATGCCGCCGAGCACATCACCTCCCAGGACGACAGCGTGACCCTGATGGTGGGCGTCGATACCCAGGTGGTGCACGGTTTCGTCAACTGCAACGCCACGGGCGCGATCACCGGCGTCGGCAATGCCTTGCCCCGCGAAGTGCTGCACCTGGTGGCCCTGAGCAAGCAAGCCGCCAAGGGTGATGCCAAGGCCCGGCGCCTGGCGCGGGAGCTGGAAGCGGCATTGGCGGTGTTGTCGTCCTTCGATGAAGGCTGCGACCTGGTGCTGTATTACAAGCATCTGATGGTGCTTAACGGCGACACGGGCTACGCCCTGCACTTCAACGAGACCGACGTGCTCAGCGATGCCCAGCGGCGTTACGCCGAAACCCAGTACGCGCTGTTTCGCCAGTGGTATGCCAACTGGTCGAGAGAGGCGTAGCGGATGCACGACCCTGACCCTGCGGATATCGCCGTAATCGGAGCCGGCATCATTGGCGTTGCCTGCGCCCTGCAGCTGGCGCGCCAGGGGCGGAAAGTGCGGGTGATCGACCAACTGGCGCCCGGCATGGGCGCCTCCTACGGCAACGCCGGGCACCTGGCGACCGAGCAAGTGTTCCCGATCGCCGACCTGTCGATCCTCAAGCGCTTGCCCGCCATGCTCACGGACCCCATGGGCCCGCTGCGCCTGGACTGGAAATACCTGCCACGCGCCCTGCCCTGGTTCATCCGCCTGCTGCTGAACCTGCGCCCGGCGAGTTACCAGCGCACGGTGACGGGTCTGCGCGCGCTCAATGAAGCGAGCCTTGGCGCCTGGCAACGGTTGCTGGCCAGTATTCAGCGCCCGGAGCTGTTGCGCGAAGATGGCTCGCTGCTGGTGTTCGAACGTTCAGACTCCCGCGCGGCCATCGATGGCTTGCAACGGCGCATGCAGGCGCAAAACGTGCCGGTGGAGTTCTGGTCGGGGGATGCCATACATGAGATTGCCCCGCAATTGGCCGCGCAGATCCAGGGCGGCCTGTTTTTCCCGCGAACAGGGCACTTCCTCGACCCTTACCGATTGGTCTGCGAATTGGTGGAGGCGGCCAAGGCCAGTGGCGTGCAGTTCCTCCAACGCCAGGTGCTGGATGCGCGGATTGAAGGCGATGGCATCACCGTGAGCACCGATCAAGGCACCTTTGCCGCCCGCCAGGTGCTGATCGCCTGTGGCGCCCACTCGGCCAGACTCACCGCCGCCCTGACCGGCAAAAAAGTCCCGCTGGACACCGAACGGGGCTATCACCTGATGCTGCCCCATGAACAGCAGCGCCTGCCGTTTGCCGTCACGTCCCTGGAGCGCAAGTTCATCATGACGCCCATGACAGGCGGCCTGCGCCTGGCCGGCACCGTGGAATTCGCCGGCCTCGACCGCCCGCCGAACATGGCGCGGGCGTGGCAGTTGCATCGGTTGAGCCAGGGGTTGTTTCGTGAGGATCTGAGTGCAGAGGACGCGACGCCGTGGATGGGCTTCAGACCGTCGCTGCCGGATTCGCTGCCGATTATTGATCGGGTGTGTGACGGGAAGGTGCTGCTTGCGTTCGGGCATCAGCATTTGGGGCTGACCCAGGCGGCGGTGACGGCGGAGATGGTGGGGCAATTGGCGTCGGGGGCGCCTGCGTTTTCGGGGTTGCCGGCGCTAGGGCCGTATCGACTGGGGCGGTTTTGAGAAGAACCGCCACCTCCAAGCACAGCAACTTGCACACGCTATTTCATGTGGTGAGCGGGCTTGCCCCGCGTGGGGGGCGAAGCGCCCCTGATCAAGACGAATGCCGAGTCTCAGGCACTCCTCTGCGCCTGGTTTTGGGGCTGCTGCGCAGCCCAGCGCGGGCGGTGCGACGATTCGACAAGCCCGCTCACCACAATTGAGCTCGACAACTCCCACATTTGATCTTCATGGTTTTGCAGACGGTGCTCGCTTCACTGCACGAGATTACCGGTCGAAGCTGCCAACAGGGCATCCGCCATGCCTTGGATTTCTTCGCGCATCCACAGCTTTTCCAACCAGTCGCCAGGAATCGCTTGGGCGCCATAATATGCACCGGCCAGTTGGCCAACGATGGCTGCGGTAGTGTCTGCGTCATCGCCCAGATTGGCCGCCATCAGCACTGCCGCCGCAAAGCTGTCGGTATGGTGGAAGCACCAGAGTGCGGCCTCAAGGGACGCCACGGCGTAGCCGGTGCCGACGATGTCATCACGGGACTTCTCCAGGTAATTGCCCTGCGCAAGTGCGGCGACGTTGGCCGCCGCGAGGTCCATATGCGCCAACTGCAATACCTGATCCTTTGAAACACCCTCAAGCGCATTGCTGATTGCCTGGGCCAGCACCAGGCAGCACTCGATTGCTTCCTGAGCAGCGTGGGTGGTGCGCGAGCTTTCGGCGGCGTAATAGCGGATACGTTGAAGGTCCGGAAAGTAAAACAACACCACCGGTGCAAGGCGCATCATCGAACCATTTCCGGCGGAATACGGATCCGTAGAGCCTGAAAAGGGGTTTGCGCTGTCTTGATACGCCGTTAGCGCCTTACTCACGGTCAGGCCAATATCGAAACAGTCGCCGGTGGAGCTCAAATAGCCCCATTTCCACCAATTCAGATAGCGACCCATCTGATCCGCCGCGTCAAACCCCTCTTTGCGCAACAGACTTTCGGCCAGGCACAGCGCCATTGAAGTATCGTCGGTCCACTGGCCGGGCTTGAGGTTGAACGGCCCTCCTCCCACCATATCGGTGAGCGGAGTAAATGTGCCACGGGGCATGAACTCCACCGTGGTCCCGACTGCATCGCCACAGGCCAAGCCCAGCAAACTGCCGCGATAACGATCCAAACGTGTAAGAGACATGGGTCCTCCTTGAAAAATCATGCCGGCGCGCATAGAGCGACAGTCACCTTACTTGACCAACCGCTTCTCCTTGGAGGGGCGATATCCGAAATACGAGCTGTAGCATTTGCTGAAATGGCTCGGCGAGACAAACCCGCACGCCACCAGCACCTCCACCTGTGACAGTTCGGTGTGCTGCAACAGCCGGCGTGCTTCGGTGACACGCAGTTCCATGTAGTAGCGCTGCGGCGTGGTGCCCAGTTGTTCCTTGAACAGGCGCTCCAGTTGGCGGCGCGAGCGGCCGGCGTAGACGGCAAGTTGGTCGAGTTCCAGCGGTTCTTCGAGGTTGGCGTCCATCAGCTTGACCACTTCGCGCAGGGGCGCGCTGACGCTGACGTTTTCGCTGGGTTTGATGCGCCGGTAACGCGATTCTTCGAAGGCCAGGATGTCCTCGATACCTTCGACCAGGGCTTTGTCGTGCAAGCTTTTGATCCAGTCCAGGGCCATGTGGAAGGCGCCGGAGGGGCTCGACGCGGTGAGGCGGTCGCGGTCGATCACGTAGGGCTCGCTGGTAACGTGGGTGGCCTTGGACACTTCCGCCAGGGCCGGGCGGTGTTCGGGGTGGATGGCGCAGCGGTAGCCCTGCAGCAGGCCGGCGCGGCCGAGGAACCATGCGCCGTTCCACAACCCCGCGAGGCTCACACCCTGCTCGGCGGCCGTGCGCAGCAGCTGGATGAAGGGATCGTCAGCCTTGAGTTCGGTGCGAAAGCCCCCGCAGATCACCAGCAGATCCAGGCCTTGCAGCGCGGGCGCATCGAGACGCGCGTCGGGGCGGATCACCAGGCCCAGGTCGCTGATGACTTCCCCGTCGTCACACCCGAAGGTCCGCGTGGCGAACAGATCAGGTCGCAGCAGGTTGGCGGTGACCACGGTGTCGAGGGTCTGGGTGAATGCCGGCAGGGAAAAATGTTCGAGCAGCAGGAAGCCGACGCGGGTGACCGATGCCGGCTGGGAGGTTTCGTTGAGGTAGCGCAGGTTCTTGCCTTTCATGCCACCGCTGAACTGGCGTCTTTCCATCGAGGGTTGGCCCACTTTTATTGTTGATGCAATGGGCGCCATCTTAGGGGGAAAAACGCTGGCTGTCTCAGGCACTGATCTTGAAAAAACCACAGGCGCAAAAAGCCCGTGGCAGAACCCTCGCCGGCGCATCTGATACGGTTTTTTCTTTGCTATCTGCGCCTGTATTGAAACGCCGCCTGGGCGGACAATGGCCCCCATCCCTACCCCCTTCCCTTCGGAGGCCTTATGACCAAGATGGCGATTTTCCTGTTCGGTTTTTTAGTGCTGACCATCGGCATCGGGCTGCTGGCAACCATCTCGCCGGTCTGACGCCTAGCCGGCAAACAACATCGGGTACAGCGACAGCACCAACAGCCCGGCCATTGACCAGTTGAACAGCCTCACCCAGCGCGGTTCGCGCAGCACATTGCGCAAGCCGCTGCCACACCCGACCCACACGCACACACTGGGCAGGTTGACCACGGCAAAGACCAGCGCAATCACCAGCACGTTGGTGACATAGCCCTCAGCCGGCGTATAGGTGGTGATGGCCCCGAGCGCCATGATCCACGCCTTGGGGTTCACCCACTGAAACGCCGCCGCGCCGAGGAAGGTCATGGGCTTGCCGTGTTCCTCATTGCTATCGGACATGCCGCCCGCCGTGGCGATCTTCCAGGCCAGGTACAGCAAGTACGCCGCGCCCACATAGCGCAACACCGTGTAGGCCCACGGGAATACCTTGAACACTTCGCCCAGGCCCAGGCCGACCGCAATCACCAGCAGCATGAAGCCGATACTGATCCCCAGCGCATGGGGCATCGAGCGGCGAAACCCGAAGTTCACCCCCGAGGCAAGCAACAGGGTGTTGTTCGGACCTGGGGTGATCGAGGACACGAAGGCGAACAGCACAAAAGCCGACAGCAGGCTGGTAGACATGGACATGGTGCGGCATCCGAGCGGTGTGGTAGGCCTGCGACAGTAGTGGGTTATGCCGCCCGGCGCCTCGTACAGCCAGGCACGGATCGAGGCATACACTTCAGGTTCAGATGGCTCCGGCGTTTTCACAAAGCTTTCACAGACGCACCCTTATGGTGAACCCAGCTCCTAATGAACATCCCTTTTAGCCCGTGCTCCCCATCGCGGGCTTTTCTTTGCCTGGGATTTATCCGGGGCAAAAAAGAGGCAGGCCATTGTTCATGGCCTGCCTCCCGTTGACTGGCTGTCAGCGCGGACCGCCACCAGGGCCGCCGCCTTGACCATGACCACCACCGCCATGGCCACCACCCCCACCACCGCCCGGCGGCATGAATATCCAGCAGCCTGACAAGGTCGACAACAGCGCGACAACAACAGCCGCCTTGGTTAGGTAATTCAACTTCATGACAACGCTCTCTGCTTTACAAGGTTGGGTGTACGTCAAGTAAGACCGCGTTAAATGAAGTCCGTCATGGGTTTCGTGTAACGTCTTGGTAGGGTTTGTGTTGGGGTGGATACACGTCAACTCATTGGGTACGCGTTAACCGGGGGGAAGAACATGCTCAACATTCGCGCAGCGACCAAGGCCGATCTCGATAGCCTGCGTGCAGTCGGCTGCGAAACCTATCAAGCGCATTTCTCGACACTCTGGTCTCCCTCAGGCATGCAGGACTTTCTCGAACAGGATTTCTCACAGGATTCGCTCAGCCGCTCACTTGAGCTGCCCGACCGTCATTCGTGGCTTATCGCCTCAGACGAACGGGGTAACCCCTTGGGTTTCTCCAAGGTCAACTGGTCAACCCCGGCGCCGATCACTGGCGAATTGGGGGCAGAGCTGCAGAAAATCTATTTCCTCAAGTCCGCCGCCGGTCTTGGCTATGGCAGGCAACTTTTGCAGGTTATCTGCGATCAGGCGGTGCAGCGCAGGGAACGCTTGCTGTGGCTGGACGTGCTCAAGAGCAATTTAAATGCCCAGCGGTTTTACGCGGGGTTTGGGTTTCGCCGGATCGGTGAAATCCCCTTCAGCACGGATTTGGTAGAAATAGGGATGGTGGTCATGGGCCTTGAACTGAATCAGCACCAGGCGGAGAAGTAGATGAACGAGTTGATACAGGGCCTCGATGGACCCAGAACCGCCCAGCAGGAATTGTTTTATGACCTGGAAGATGCAACTGCAGTCATTGGCTGGTCCGTGGTTGAACTGACAGCCCTGGCAAACAGCAGCAGGACGCCGAGTGAGGCGTTGGCGCTAGTGAAGATCTGCACGTTGCTGGCAACTCAGCGGGAGAAAATCGCCAGGTACGCGGGTGAAGTGAAGGCGCAGCGCATCAGCAGGTCAGAGACTGGCGCTGAAGATAGAGTTCAGTACGCTCAAGAATGAGGGCCTCGACTCGGAAATCGTAGCCAGCCCTCGATCTTTACGTCAGTGAACAGTGCGAGCCAGCGGGAGCCGACTCGATCAAGTCATTCGACAGCAGCGTCAGGTTGAGCGTTTGTCGTCGAGATCATGTAGTTTTTTAACACCCTTCCCCGTCTTTCGCTCGTATTGATGATGAAAAAACCAAACGACCAAAAGTAGCATCGCCAGACCAAAAATGAATAGCAACAGCTCTATTGCGGGACCTTCGTGTGAAAACATTTTCGTTCCTCATCCTGAAGTAGCGTGACTTGAAAACAGCCACAACCGAAATTATTCGTAACAATACGAACATTTTCAGGGTAGTCGCCAACACGGGCCATGACAACCTTAAAAGCCTCCTGACCCTTGATCTAGACACGTCACTCGTCGAAAAACCCTTCGAGCGCGGGAGGAACAAGGCACAACGCTGTACACAACGGCAAGGGAATGGCGCCTGCACAGGCGGATGCGGAGGGAGGTAGATCGGCCTGCTCGAGAGGTTGGCACCCGGGCCTTTTCTTTCGCCCAATAAAAAACCCCGTAGACGTTAATCTACGGGGTTTCCAAGAGTGGAGGCCGAGGTCGGAATCGAACCGGCGTAGGCGGATTTGCAATCCACAAATATATTGTTTATTTTCAATTACTTATAGCAACATAAATTCCGCATCGTCAATATTTCTTCCTCGCTGGAGCCCTCTGAAATCGGGAGGTTCTATTTCCGTTGCGGAATGGATTTTCTATGCTTCATCGCCTACAGTCGGGTATCCCTCCTCTCGTTCTATCAAGCCGTCCAATCAACTGTCCGGACAGGGATTCGAACCCGTTCTTGTTTTCGCGTATACCGGTATAGGCCAGCAATAGTGGAAAAACGAGCGAACCTTAGCAGGCTTTGGCGGCCTACTGCGGCCCGTGCCATGCCCTAAATATGCCCTAAGCAGCAGAGTCACGCGCGCCTCAAAGCGCATCGCTTGGCATGTAAGGCAGAATGCAATTACTCTCGATGATGGATCATCTAATAACGGAGCCAGGCTTTTGCTAGCCTAGACAATTATGGAAAATAGAAAAATCACCCCGGATGTCACAGATCATTTCCTATCTGCTTTATTCTAATATGTAGAGTGCCGCGAAATACGCAAAAAAATATTCGATTAAATGTCCCGTCGGACAATGGTTTTTCCGATATTTTTAAGCACTTGTGTATATTGACGTCGCCAGTTACGCTGCCAAAACTTTTCGTCGGCTGAGGAGCCGTCCGCTATTCGACACGTAGATATATCGCTCTTGGCTAAACATTCGGGTGATGGTTGCAGATAAGCGGGAGTGAGCAGTAAGCCTTGAAAGACTTTGTAAAAAGTTTGTCGATGGGAGTACCTGTGTAAGTCGATAACTTGATCAGTTCTCTACAGCCTTCATTCGACAGAATATAGGCAAACGTCCCTTTGGCTCTAACCCGTGCTATTCCTCGGTTCCAGGTCAGCCACAGCTTGCCCAGGGTTGCACCGAGGTAAAGAAGCTTGGGCGTTCGCATTGTCATGAAGCGATTGATTCGCAAAATTTGCGAGGGCGAGAAGCTAGAAAGCGTTGCATCGTCTTCCAAAATCAATACGGCTTTATAACGCCGCTCAACGGCTAACGTTGCACATTTGATGTGGGAGTTGAAGCACCCGCGTTCCGGGTTTTCCACATCAGCATCGACTAAGATGAATTCTATAACCAGACCAGACTGTGCAAATTCATTTTTTATTAAATTTCTGCGATCTTGCCGGTTTCTCAAACTTATACAAAGCACTCCATCTACCTGGAGATTGCTTAAGTTCTTGGTTGCTGCCACTGGACATGCCCTTCCTTTGTATGAAGCGTGAATACTAAGCGAGTGCCGCTGGTATCGAAAACCATCGATATTGGCAATGCTAGCCTCCTTCTGTGGCTTACTCAGCTGGAGATTACAAACAGCGTTTACAATATGGTCGACGCGGCCGCGAGACCTTACAAATAAGGATGGTGAGTTTGCGCCGTCGCCCCGGCCAGCGATAGCGACTACCCAAAACTCAGGCGGTAGTTTCTACCAGCGACCCTGAACTACTGCCACCTTGAGATATCAGTGCATTCAACAAGGCGGCCGTCAGTGTCGATATTGATGCATTAAGGGCACCTATACGCGCTTGAGCCGCAAGCGCAGCTGCCGCTTTAGCTTCTTCACTTTGTTTTCCGGATTGAGTCTTTTGAAGATTTCGGAGTTCTTCTTGAAGTTGTTTTTGTAACTCTTCAAGTTGTCTCTTCAACGTTTCGACAATATCCGGAGCTTTCGAGGAACTCACATCTTTCTCGTCGAGCACACCTCTAAGTCCATCTCCTGGGCTGACAGCGGATTCGTCCATAGATATCTTTGATGAACCCTCAGCTTTGCTATCGGTTTCTTGACGAATAGCGCCTGGAGCGATTTTTTCTGGAATCGAATTACTAATATTGATAATCATGCAAAATTCCCTAAAGACGGATCAATAATTGTCACGACAGCTATACAGCCACGAGTTGCCCTCGAATTGCGTAAGCTTCAAGACACCACTAGCCAGTTAGCAAGCCGCACCCCGCTCGCGGATAGCTAATGACTTTCTGTGAGCATCTTTAACAAATACGGTATTTAAGAGCCTGGCATTTAATACTACTGAGAAGCACTCGCGCTATTAGCGCAAAGGCAATATATCGCCGCGATTGGAAAATGTGGCGTCTCTACCAAAATTGGTCCAGATCTCTCTGTCACCGATGATTTTCTATCTCGTCATGAGGATAAATGTGCCGTCGCGGCCTTTGCCATTGGGCTTGAACATACTGAATTAACTGATTAGGAGGCTACTGAGGGGGATATCAAGAGGAATGCTGGAAATGGACCTGCGCGGAGATGGAGTGTGAACGCTTTGGATTGATGTCAACTGCGGCGATAGTCAGCTGCCGGCCAAGAGACGCAGACGTCCGATTCGCTGAAGAAATGGTCAGCGTGTTACTTTTCCTTGACACACACGGAGTACTGCACCTCTTGTAAGGAAATTACGATGCTCGTCGATACCCGCGAAATCTGCATTCAGTCGCCACGCCTTAGTATTCAGCCATTCTGCGCGCAGGACGCCGTTGAATCCTTCGCTTGTATAACTGCCTCGTTGACTCGTTACATGTCGTGGGAGCCACCTGCTTCTCTTGAGGACTACGCAAACGTCTGGCGGCACTGGCTGCCTTCAATCGCAGATGGCAGCGACTTTGTGTTCGCAATTAGACAACTCGACGATGCTCGTTTTACTGGCCTTGTCGGCCTGCACGATACCCACGGTGAAACGCCGGAGCTGGGTATCTGGATTCGTGAAGATAAACACGGGCTAGGCTTTGGAGGTGAAGCGGTCCAAGCGGTTGTTCAGTGGGCCAGCCAGCGAGTGGTAGCAAAAAGTTTCATCTACCCCGTTGCGACGGACAACCATGCGAGTCGACGTATTGCCGAGGCTCTTGGTGGGATCATCCTCGAGATGCGCACATCAGCCAAGTACGACTCGGTTGTTTACCAAATACCAACTGTTTAATCATCTTTATCAAACCCGTCGACTGACTACTTCTGGCCGTGAGTGGACGTTTAGGCTCCTTGGTCTCGAGCACAATCCCACGTTCAATCGAGGAGAGCCATACCGATAACGGCCTCTTGAGCTTCCCAAAAAAGGTAGGGTTGCGGAAGCGATCCGAAAAGTTGCGGAAGCGATTACCAAATCGCAGGCAATAAAAAACCCCGTAGACCATTGATCTACGGGGTTTTAAGAGTGGAGGCCGAGGTCGGAATCGAACCGGCGTAGGCGGATTTGCAATCCGCTGCATAACCATTTTGCTACTCGGCCTCAAACGATCAATGCCCTTGCCACTGGCATTCACCGCATAAAAACTTGAGTGGGCCATAGAGCCCTGCCTCTACTCTAACTCATTGAATACATTGAAGTTTTTAATGCTTCGTTGCGTTCGATGGGCGCCATTATGTACTTATTTGCTTTTGCCTGCAACCCCTTGATTTCAAAAATATTTCGTATTGGCATCAAGGGGTTGCGCGCCTGCCCTACTCCTTGATGAGGTGCTGCTGGTACTGCGGGTCGGCCTTGATCTGGGCCTCGGTGAACGGCAGTGGGCGCAGTTTTTTCTCGGAGAACGCTTGGGTCTGGTCCTTCGAGTATTTCGATGCCGGGTTGCTGGACAGGGAGAATGCCAGCAGGCCTTGGGCGTGGGGGCCGTGGTCGTCGAAGGTGACGATCTGCAGGTAGCTGCTGCCGCTGACCACTTCGCGCTTGCCGTCGGCCCGGGGCACGGTTTGCATGGCGTTGTAGATCCCCAGCGCTTGCGGGCCGCCGTGGATCGGGGTTTGGCCGCTGACCTGGATATCGCCCCATTTGCTGTCGGCGTTGAGGCCGAGTTTGGCCACGGCTGCGGTGGAGGCCAGCATGGCTTCGCGCAGGGCCTTGGCCACGGGGGCGCGCTCGATGGCCAGGCCCCGTGGGGTGGTCAGGGGTTGGGCCGGGTCGAACGCGACGCGCCAGGCATCGGGGAGTTGCTGCAGGTCTTCAACCAAATTGATGAAGTGCACCAGGCCCAGGCCGCTGTCGAGGTTGGCGTGCCGGTCCCAATCGGTGAGGTTGGTGCACAGTGGCTTGAGCGCAGCCGCGTCGGCGCCCAGGTGTTTGGCGCAGAATTCCAGCAGGTCGGGCATGACCTGGCCGGCCAGGTACACCTCGTTGTCCATGACCATGTTTTGCAGGTCGGCGACGCTGATCGGTTGCGCCTCCAGGGATTGCAGGCGTTGCAGGGCGAAGCGTGCGCGCGGGCCGAGGCCGATGTGGTCCTGGCTGATCACCGGGGAGAAGCCGGTCAACGGTGCCTTGGGGTTGGCCAGCCACGCCGAATCGTTAGAGTGCTGCACGTAGTCGCTACGCTCCAGCTGCGGCAACTGGTCGGCGGGGAAGATGCCGGCCTGGGCGGCGCGCGGGTCGACGTCCCAGGCGCAGGCACTGCGGGCGCCGTCGAGCATGATCATCTGCAGGCCGGCACGCGGGTCGCTGCATTGCGCCAGTTTGGCCGCACTGACGTTGGGCACCACCGACAGGTTCATGTACAGGCTCTGGCCCTGGTCATCGGCGGCCAGGGTATTGACCCACGGGATGCCTTGCAGGGTGTGCACCGAGGTTTGCAGGTCCTTGAGGCTCGTGGCACGGTTCATGGCATACCACTGTTGCAGGACGCGGTCGTTGCCCAGGTTGGCATCGCGCAGGCTGAAGGCGTGGCGACTGTCCCAATCCAGCTTGCCGGGCCATTGCACCACGGGGCCGAACTGCGAGCTGTAGACCGAGCGGGTTACCGGCTTCACGCTGCCGTCCGCTTGCCTGACCTGCACCGTCACCGAGGTTTTCTCCAGGGGGATGGATTTTCCATCCAGCATATAGCGCGTGGAGTCCTTGGGATCCAACGTCAGGCGAAACAGGGTGAAGTGCTTGGACGTATCCACCGTGTGCGTCCACGCCACATGCTGGTTGAAGCCGATATTGATCACCGGCAGGCCGGGCAGCGCGGCGCCCATCACATCCAACTGGCCGGGGATGGTCAGGTGCATTTCATAAAAGCGCATGCCGCCCACCCACGGGAAATGCGGGTTGGCCAGCAACATGCCACGGCCATTGAACGAACGGTCGCGGCCCACCGCCACGGCATTGCTGCCGCGATCCAGGCTGAAGCGCTGTTGATTGGCGGCGGCCAATTCGAATGCCTTGGCGCTGGGTTGCACACTCGCGGTGGCCTGGGGCGGCGCGGCGCCGACCAGGGCTTCGGCGAACTGGCCGACACCGCCCTCCACCAACAACCTGCGGGTCAATTTCACCAGGTCTTCAACCACCAGCGGCCGCACCCAGGCCGCCTGGCACTGGGCGGGTGCGCCCTGTTCTTTCAGATAGCGGTTGTAGCCGGCCACGTAGCCTTGCATGCGCTGTTGGATCTGCGGGCTTTGCGCCTTCCAGAAAGCCGCCACCGCGCCCGGAGTATTCAGCCAGGTGAAAAACACATCGCTGGCCAGGTTGTTGCGCTCTTCCAGGGTCGACTGCTCGGGGCCGAAGTACCGGGCCCGCTCGCCGTTCACGGTAACCACTTCATTGGCCAGCAGGCATAGGTTGTCCTGGGCATAGGCATAACCGATCCCGAAGCCCAGGCCACGCTCGTCATTGGCGCGAATATGCGGCACGCCGAAACTGGTGCGGCGGATATCCGCCGACGCCTGCGTTGTCGACTCCCGTGCCGTTGCAGCCAGGCTCACCCCCAGCAACAGCCCCGTCACGCACACCCTGGCCAACCCGTTGGAAATAATCACACAGACTCCGCAGTCAAATTGAACACCCTCACAGGGGTAACCACCCCACCGTAAGGACGCAAAAAACCGGGAGAAATTTAACCCTGGAGCAGGTTTATCCGAGGCGCTGCAGATGTGACAAAGCCGATACCGACAAATTTTCTACATCACGCCCTTCATGATTTAGCACGCTCGTTCGTCTTATTGACTAAGAGCGCCATCATTTTCCTGATCAGGCTCTGATAAGGAGTTTTTGCATGTACAACCCGCAAGTGCCCACGGACGGACATCCACCCGCAGCCGACAGCCAATTTGGCAACGGCGCCCAAGCGTTCGGCAACCCCCCCGAACAGCAAGGCAACCAGCGTATTCGCCACCTGCTCAAGTGTTTCGGCCTGCGCACCAGCCTGATCCGGCTGAAGGTCATCGACGCCCTGCTCACCGCCGCCGACAACCAGCGCACCCTGGGGGTACGTGGCGTGCACAGCCATTTGCTGGAGCTGGGGATCCCGTTGTCGTTCCTGAGTGTGCGCGAGGTGCTCAAGCGCCTGTGCAGCGAAGGCGTGATCACCCTTAACGCAGATAAAAGCTACAGCCTCCATGAAGAGGCTGCCAAGGTACTCGACGCTCGAAGCTGAGGCGGACCTTAAAGCTTGACCTTGCGGCGCATGATGCCGTTGATCACCACCACGACGACCGCGACGGCGATGGCGATGGTCTGGAACGTCTTCTCACTGATAAACCCGATGTTCTGCAGGTAGGACAGGCCAAACATCGTCGCCAATACCGCCAGGGCGATCAGGATCGAGTATTTCAAGCGTTGCTTTTGGGTCATGACGGGTTCCTGAACCGGAAGAATGTATTCACTGTGTATCGCCGAACACGCCAGGCACATACCCGGCGACGGGATGCACGGGGTCGACGGGGTCTTATGTTACAGGTGATGAAAAGCTTTGGCTCCTCCGGTGTGCCGCTCACCCCGACGACGGCGGGCCGCCGGGCTCAGGCCATGCCGTCACTGGCTCCCCCCATGCGCCCAGCGCTGATGCAACCCGCGTGCAAGCGCATCCAGGGCAAACCCCAACAGCCCGATCAGCAACACCATCGCCATCAGTTCCGAATAGGCCAGGCGATCACGGGTATCCAGGATGTAGTAGCCGAGCCCCGCGCTGACCCCGAGCATTTCGCACGGCACCAGCACGATCCACAGGATCCCGATGGCCAGCCGTACGCCGGTCAGCACGTGGCCCACCACGCCAGGGATGATCACCCGGCGCAAGGTTTCCCAGCGCGTGGCGCTCAGGCTGCTGCTCAACTGCAGCCAACGCGGGTCGAGTTGGCGCACGCCGGCGGCGGTGTTGAGCATGATCGGCCACACCGCGGCAAACGCCAGCAGGAAGTAGATCGGTTGGTCCCCTACCCCCATCAGCATCACCACGATGGGCATCCAGGACAGCGGTGAGATCATCCGCAGAAACTGGAAGGCCGGCGTGGTCGCCGCTTCCAGGTTGCGCGAACTGCCCACCAGCAGCCCCAGCGGCACCCCCACCAGCAAGGCCAGGAACAGCCCGACGAAGATACGCTTGAGGCTCACGACAATATGCAGATACAGCTCACCGCGCCCCAGCAATTCCCACAGGCTGCTGAAGGTGGCGGCCAGCGAAAAACGCGCCGCCAGGCCGCCCCCATCGCCCCACACCTTCACCCCCAGCCACCACAGCAACAACAGGCCGGCCAGGCCACTCAACCCGAGCAACCAGCCCGGGACTCTGCGGTTGCTCAAACGCCAATCTCCTCGGTCCGCTCAAAGCCCTCGGGCAAACCGAAGGTGCCCATGCCGCCCACCGCTTGGATGGCGTTGCGCACAAAACGGTCATCCACCAGATCCTTGGCGA
Organism: Pseudomonas sp. LAMO17WK12:I1; assembly: GCF_900177315.1. Classification (NCBI taxonomy): domain Bacteria; kingdom Pseudomonadati; phylum Pseudomonadota; class Gammaproteobacteria; order Pseudomonadales; family Pseudomonadaceae; genus Pseudomonas; species Pseudomonas sp. LAMO17WK12:I1. The sequence goes on from NZ_FWZV01000001.1 coordinate 199,468, forward strand.
CAAAGGCCGGGTCCAGGTCGGCGAGGAATTTCTTGTCCCCCTCGATCAGCGTGTCCTTCAAGCGTCGCACCAATTCCTCGGTGTAGCTGGGGAATGGATAGGGCTGGAAGTCGATGCGGTGCTCGTCCCAGTCGGCATGCCGGATCGCGCCATCGGCCAGGTAGGCCGCGCGGTCGGCAGCGGCTGGCGCCAGGACTTTGCTCAACACCGGCTCGGCATGTGGCGTGTAGCGGTTCGGGCCGTCCTTGGACAGCAGTTTCACCGCCTCTGCGCGGTTATCACGGGTCCAGACCTGGGCCTTGACGATCGCATTCACGACTTTCTGCGACCACTCCGGGCGATTGTTCAGGTCGTGTTCGTGCATGAACACCACGCAGCACGCGTGATTGCGCCACACGTCGCCGGTAAACCGCTGCACACGCCCGACCTTGAGGTTCTCCGCCAGGGCGTTGAACGGCTCGGCGACGATATAGCCGTCGATGCGCTGGCTGGCCAGGGCCGGCGGCATGTCCGAAGGCGGCAGCACGATCAGGTTGACTTCATTGGCGCCGATCGCACTGCCGGCGGCACGCGCCACCGGGGTCAGGCCGTTGTCGCGGAACAGTTGCTGCACCACCACGTTATGGATCGAATACCAGAACGGGATCGCCACCGACTTGCCGCCCAGTTGCTTCACCTCGGTAATACCCGGTGCCACGGTGAGCCCCGAACCGCCCACATGGTTCCACGCCACCACCTTGGCCGGCACCTGGCTGCCATAGCGCGCCCACACGGTCATCGGCGACAGCAGGTGGATCACGTTGACCTGCCCGGAGATAAACGCCTCGATCACCTGCGCCCAACTGCGCAGCAACACCGGACGCTCGGCCTTGATGCCTTCGGCTTCGAACAGGCCGTTGTTATGCGCCACCAGCAAGGGCGTCGCGTCGGTGATCGGCAGGTAGCCGATGCGCACCGGCGCATCCGGCTCGCTGGCGGCGCGGGCCTGCAGGCTGCTCAGCAGCGGCAAGGCGCCGGCGGCACTGAGTACCGCGGAAAGTTTGAGAAAGTCACGGCGCGAGTGGGTCAGGTCATCCAGGCACATGGCTGGGCTCCGGCAGGTCAAGGGTTTGGGGTTGAGGGCGGCTCGCCTGCCGTAGGGTTTTAAGAATCTCGATGCGCAGCGCGCCGATGGCTTCCACCTGTTCTTCCCGCGGTTGCGGCAGGTCGATACGCCATTCGCCCAGCGTCCGCGCCGGGCGGTTGCCCAGCAGCAGGATGCGGTCGGACAACAGCAGCGCTTCGTCGATGTCATGGGTGATCAACACCGCCGCCGAACCCTGCTCACGGTTGACCTTGAGCAACAGGTGCTGCATATCGGCACGGGTCACTTCATCCAGCGCACCGAAGGGCTCATCCAGCAACAGCACCTGGGGCTGGCGTGCCAGGCAACGGGCCAACGCGGTGCGCTGGGCCATGCCGCCGGACAGCTGCGCCGGAAATTGCTGGCGGGCGTGCTCCAGGCCAACCGCCGCGATGGCGTGGTCGACGCGCCGGCGGCGCTCATCAGCGCTCAGGTGCGGCTGGCGGGCGAAATCCAGGCCGAACGCGACGTTCTTTTCCAGGCTCAACCACGGCAACAGGCTGGGGTCCTGGAACGCTACGGCGACACGTGGATGGGGGCCGCTCAACGGCTCGCCCAACACCTGCACCTTGCCTTCCTGGGGCGTCTGCAAACCGGCGAGCACCCGCAACAGGCTGGACTTGCCGACCCCGCTGGGGCCCAGGATCGACACCACTTCACCGCGCTGCAATTGCAGGTCGAAGCCTTGCAGCACCGGGCCGCCGGCGTACCCCAGGCCAATGCCCCGGGCACTCAATACCACCGGGCTCACAGGTTGGCCTGGCGTTGCAACTCGGTGCGCAATTGCACCAGGCTGGGCGTGACGATCGGCACAAATGCCGACTCCCGCCAGCGCCGCGCAAACCCACTGCCATGGGCCGTGAGGTAAGCCTTGCCGCCACTGGCCTGCAGTTCCAGCTGCACCGCGCTGGCGGCGGTTTCGGCCAGGCCGATGCGCAACTTGAACAGCGCCACCGGCTCGGCGGCGAAGCGCCCGGCGAGCAGGCCATTCTGCAGCTCGGTCACCAGGTGATCCAAGGTCCCGCGCAACCCTTCGAGTTCTTCGCGCAGCACCGTGCGGGCCGCGCCCAGGTGATGGGCGACTTCCGCCAGCGAGCGCCGGGCCAGGCCGATCGACATACCGCACTGCAAACCCAGGAACGCCGGGCGCACGGCCGGCAGGAACTTGCGTGCATCCTCGTGCAGCAACCACTCGCGACTCAGCTCGACACCTTCCAGGCCCAGGGCTGCGGTGTTGCTCGATTGCAGGCCGAGCAGTTCCAGGTCGCCGGAACGTTGCAGGCCAGCCACCGAATCCGGGATCGCCAGGATAAACGGCGCGCCGCCGCCGGCATGCTCGACCGCCGCCGCCGCGACAAAGCCGTTCTTGCGCAGGTTGGTCACCCAGTGCAGGCGACCGTTGAGGGTCCAGCCGTGATCGGTGGGCTCGGCGCTGATCTGCAGCGTCTCGATGCCCGACAGGAACTTCATGGCATTCGACAAACCGGTGGCCCCCGCCAGCCTGCCGCTGAGCAGGTCCGGCAGCAATTGCTCGCGCAGCCGCTCATTCGGGCTCTGCAGCAAATACTCGATAAACGAGCGCTGGCCCCAGCACACAAACGCCGCCGCCAACGAATGGCTGGCGACATGGGCGATGGCCTCGACTGCACCGGCCACATCGCCGCCCAGGCCGCCGAAGGCTTTTGGCACACCGATACGCAGTACGTTGGCCTCTGCCAGCCGGGGCAGCACTTCCTGGGGATCGCAACTGCCCACATCCAGGGCCTGCGCTTGAACATCGAGCCAACGGCTCAAGATCGGGTCAAGCATTCATGTTTCTCCTTGTCAAAGCAGCGGGACCATCAGCCATTCAGCTGGCCGGTTTTTCCCAACGGTATTGCGCCAGCTCCGGGTTCAGCGGGGTACGGGCAAACACGTTAGCGAAGTTGCACAGGGTTGCCAGGCTCACTCCCAAAATAACTTCCAGGGCCTGGCCTTCGGTGTAACCGGCGGCGCGGAACGCGTCAAAACCGGCGTCGCTGACATCGCCACGGGTGGCAATGACTTCCCGGGTAAAGGCAGCGAGTGTCTCATACCGGGCATTGGGCAATTCGCCGCGCTGGCGCAGGGCGTCGATCACCTCTTCCGGCAGCTTGGCCTTGTTGCGCGCCACGGCGGTGTGGCCGGCGACGCAGAAATCGCAGCCGTGGGTGGTGGCGGCAATCAACTGCACCACTTCGCGATCGGCCAGGCTCAGCTCGGCCTTGGCGTTCAGGCCCGAGACGGTGATGTAGGTTTCCAGCGCCGCCGGGGCATTGGCCAGCACGGCCAGCAGATTGGGGATGAAGCCCGAGGCTTTCAGCGCATTTTCCAGCAGCGGCTTGGCGGCGGGTGGCGCGGTTTGCGGGGTGAGCAGCGGTACACGGGACATGGAGCGGTCTCCTGAGGGTTCGTGTATCCAGTCTGTTGGTTATAAGAAATCCTCTCAATAGGCTAAAGTAGCGATTACTTGCTCTTGAGTCTTTCCATTAGATGAATTCTTCCAGTGCCCTTGTCGATTGGTTATTAGACAGCCTCGAACTCAACACCAGCCTGTTCCATGTCGGGCGCTATTGCGGCGATTGGCATGCCAGCACCCACGGCCTGGCGCGCGCGAGTTTCCATCTGATCGTGCAGGGCGAGTGCTGGCTGCATATCGCCGGCGAACCCACGCCCGTCGAGTTGAACAACGGCGACGCGGTGTTCCTGCTCCGTGACCTTGAGTATCGGTTGTCCGGAGCAGCCACGGCGGCCGGCGCGCGGGAGTGTCCGCGACGCCCGATGCTGCCCCTGGACAACGGCGCCAGCGACGGCGTGGGGCTGGTGTGCGGGTTCTTTCACTTCCAGTCGGGCTTGTCGGCGATGATCGTCGATACCCTGCCCGCGTGGATCGTCCTGCGGGCCGGCGACCCCTCGCTGACGGCCGCCCGCAACCTGTTCGAGCTGATCCTGCAGGAGTGCCAGCGCGACCCGGCGCCTTCCGCGGCCTTGCTCGAGCGCCTGTGCCACCTGTTGTTCCTGTATGTACTGCGCCAGCAAGTGCTGGATAACCACGCACTCGGTGGCCTCGCCGCACTGGGGCGCCAGCCGGCGTTCGCGAACCTGCTGGAACACTTGATCGCCCGCCCGGCAGACGCCTGGACCCTGGAAAGCATGGCGGCCTGCACCGGCTTGTCGCGCTCGGCGTTTTTCAAGCGCTTCACTGAATTGTGCGGGCAGTCGCCCGGTCAGGTGCTGCTGATGATGCGCATGCGCCACGCCTGCCAATTGTTCAAGCAGGACCAGACCGTCGCGGATGTCGCAGTGGCGGTGGGTTATCAGTCCGTGGCGGCGTTTACCCGCGCCTTCCACAAAGTGACCGGGCAGCAACCCGGCGCTTACCGCAAGGCCCAGGCCTAGCGGTGCAAACCGGTGCCCGGCTGGCCACACAGTTCGACCAGCCAGTCCACAAACACCCTGACCCGCTGTGACAACTGGCGATGGGGCGGATACAGCGCCGTCAGCGCCATTGTCGGCACGGGCAACTGCGCCAGTACGGGCACCAGGCGGCCCTCGGCCAGTTGCCGCATCGCATGATAGTGCGGCGCCTGAATCAGGCCATAGCCGGCTTCGCACGCAGCGAAATAACCATCGGAGCTGTTGACCGCCACGCGCTTGGGCAACTGGATCGAGTGCACGGCGTTGTCGACCAGGAACTCCAGGCCGAACCGCTTGCCACTGGCCGTGGAGACATACTCGACCATCTGGTGATTGGCCAGGTCGTCGAGGCCCGCCGGTATGCCCATGCGCTCCAGGTACCCGGGGCTCGCCAGGGTCAGCTGGTCCATCATTGCCAAAGGCCTGGCCACCAGCGACTCATCCAGCGCCGGACCGCCGCGCAGCACGCAATCCACACCTTCGCGGATCAGGTCCACCGGGCGGTCGTTCAGGCCGATGTCCAATTCGATCTGCGGATAGCGCGCGGTGAACGCCGGCAACGCGGGAATCACAATCAGGCGCCCGATCCCCGAAGGCATATCCACGCTCAGGGTGCCGCGTGGGTTCTGGCGGCGAGTGGAGAACACCGCCTCGGTTTCCTCCAGGTCGGTGAGCAGCTGTACGCAGCGCTGGTAATACGCCGCGCCGTCCAGGGTCGGGCTGACCTGGCGCGTGGTGCGCTGCAGCAACTGCACGCCCAGGTGCGCCTCCAGTTGCTTGATCAGGATGGTCACCGACGCGCGGGGCAGTTGCAGGCTGTCGGCGGCCTTGGCAAATCCGCCCAACTCGACAATCCGGGTAAACACCCGCATGGCGTTAAAACGATCCAAGGGCCGACTCCAGGAGGATTATTTAGAAATTATCAATAGTGATAGTGCTTTTAGCCGGTTTATCCCGGTTTTGTCGAGGGCAACAATGCCGTCCTACCTCATCAGGAGCTGCACCCATGCACACTCGTCAACTCGGTAAGAACGGTCCTCACGTCAGTGCCATCGGCCTCGGCTGCATGGGCATGAGTGATTTCTACGCCCCCGGCACCGACACCTCGGAGGCCACTGCCACGCTGCATCGCGCCTTGGAGTTGGGCGTCAATTTCCTTGATACCGCCGATATGTACGGCCCCCACACCAATGAGCAACTGATCGGCAAAGCCATTGCCGGCAAACGTGACCAGGTGTTCCTGGCGAGCAAGTTCGGCATTGTGCGTGAACCGGCCAATCCGGCGGTGCGTGGAGTGAACGGTCGCCCCGAGTACATTCGCGATGCCATCAACGGCACCTTGCAGCGCCTGGGCGTGGACACCCTGGACCTGTACTACCAGCACCGAATCGACCCGCAGGTGGCCATCGAAGAAACCGTCGGAGCCATGGCCGACTTGGTGCAGCAAGGCAAGGTGCGTTACCTGGGGCTGAGCGAGGCATCCGCCGCCACGCTGGAGCGCGCCCATAAGGTGCACCCGATCAGCGCCCTGCAAAGCGAATATTCCCTGTGGAGCCGCGACCAGGAAAGCAACGGCTGCCTCGCGGCCTGCCAACGCCTGGGCATCGCGTTTGTGCCTTACAGCCCGCTGGGCCGAGGCTTTCTGACGGGCGCCCTGAAAAGCCCGGCGGATTTCGATGCCGATGACTACCGTCGCACCAACCCACGCTTCCAGGGCGAGAACTTCGCGAAGAACCTGCAACTGGTCAAGCAGGTTCAAACCCTCGCAGCCGACAAAGGCGTCACCGCCGGGCAACTGGCGCTGGCGTGGGTGTTGGCACAAGGCGACTTCATTATTCCGATTCCTGGCACCAAGCAGCGCAAGTACCTGCAGGAGAACGTGGAGGCCGTGTCAATCCGCCTCGGCGCGGCTGAACTGGCGGCACTGGAGAGGATCTTTCCGGCCGATGCAAGTGCCGGCCTGCGCTATCCCGCAGAGGTGATGGCCATGCTGGATATCTGACGGCCAAGCTCAAGGGGCACCCGGTTTGCGGTGCTCCGACGCCAACACGTTTAGCACTAAAGCCCCTCCGGGGGCGGGGAACCTTCTCAGTCGGAGTTCCACGTAATAGCAACCCTGATACGTAATCAGGGTGCCCTTACACGCCACCCCAGAGGACATACCGATGTTATCTGCACTTGCCCACTCCTTGACATCCGGACTCTACGCCCAACTCCCCCGGCCTTTCGCTGAAACAAACGTTTCGCACTTCACCCCTCCCACCGACCTGACGCCAGGCATCGTGAACCGCCGCACCCACACGCTGCTTGTAGACGGTGACACCAAAATCAGCAGGGTCGTTGACTGGGACCCATCTGACCCCGAAAAACCGGAGATCCTGACCAGTTATCTGCACCTGCAAACCGGTAATGCCGCCGACCGTATCCACGTGCGCAGTTGGTCGGTGGACAAGCTGCAGATCTTCATCAACGATAAACCGCATTTAGTCGATATCAATACAAACGAAAGAAGCGAGCACGAGCTATTCATCGAAAGCCACGGCGGTGACGACACGGTCATCATCGACGATGACGTCAAGCTTCGCGTGAGCGTGCAAGGCGGCGACGGCAACGATTATCTCCAGGCGGGCGGAGGTCGCAGCAGGCTTTTCGGAGGGGCTGGCAACGATATCCTGCAGTTGGGCAGCGGACTGGGTTATGCCGAGGGCAACGACGGCGATGACACAATCATGGGAGGTCCCGGCAATGGCGTAATGTACGGCAATAAAGGCAAGGACCTGCTCATTGCAGGCTTTGGCCCCTCCACCAGGCAGACCTATCTGGACGGTGGCGACGACAACGATGTACTTCTCTCAGGCAGCGGACATACCGTTGCACATGGGGGCAATGGCGACGACGTCCTTGCAGGGTACGAGCGCACGACCTTCTACACCGGCAAAGGAAACGACACTATCTGGAACAACCAGCGCAAGGACCTTATCTACGCCAAGGCCACGGATGGTTTCGACCGCACCAGGGGTTCGACTTTCACCGAAGTGAAGCCAAGCAATGCCGGCAACCTGGGATTCAGTGTAGAAACTCCCCCTCAGACCCCGGAGGAGGACGCACAGGCTTTCAAGCAGCGCGTCGCCGACGATTTTGAATTTCTGCGCAGTTCACCCATAGGGCAACAAGCACTCAAACAAATGGATGAGCTCGCGGTAACAAATGGCGGCAAGGTCACCATTGAGCCAATCGGGAACGGCGGTACCGACTACATTCCTGGCGGTAGTGAACTGGATGAATTGACGCCCGAGGAGCGCGAAAGCGCAGAAGCCGGAACCTACGGGCATATCACGGATGGCGTTCCCGGTTTCCGCGTCACTCGCGGCATCATTCGCTATGACCCGCCATCTATTATCGAAAACGCCGAGCGTACCAACACAATGGTGCCCGTAACCGGTCTCGCCCATGAGATAAACCACGCCTACACCTACGCAACCGGTACAACTGAGCCGGGGTACACCCGCGAAGCGCCGGGGGACGACGGCCTTGTCGAGAATGGTGAACGTCAAGCCGTCGGTTTACCCTACGTTGAAGAACCTTCCGAGGACGGCACCCCTCCTTCGACATCAGCGCGTGTAACCAATCCGAAACACTTCACTGAGAACGCCCTGAATGCAGAAATGGGCAAACCCTTGAGGGAGTCCTACTTATGGACACCCAGCCCTCAAGGTCGCGGGAACTAATGCAGCGCCGGCAGGCCAGGCATTGATTCGATAAGCGGTAATCCCCATGGCGAGGCAGCTGCTGGCCTCGCCATGTTAAAAACCTGATTTGGCACCCCCGTACCTAAAGCTCTTCCTCGCCAAGCCGATAGCCCTACGAAGCTCCAAAACAGCCGCGTCGATAATAAACGCTTCGTAAGGACGACCCCCATGCCCCCACTGCGCTCCATCCAAGCTCGCTATACCCTGTTCCTGGTGCTGTTCGTCCTGGTGTTGTTCGTGTTGACGGTCGTCGGCATCGGCCAACTGGTCGCGCCCACGCTGCGCCATACCGAGGAACAGGTGGTGCTCAACCGCATCAGTGAGGTGGCCGAGCAGATCCAGGGCGAACTCAACAAGGTTCAGTCCCAGCAACGCACCATCACCCAGACCATTCCCCTGCTCGACAGCGATGCCATCGACAAGGTCCTGCCCGGCCTGGTCGACCAATATGGTGAGCTGAAGGTCTTCGGCGGCGGTATCTGGCCGCTGCCCAACCAGCGCACGCCGGGGCGCAATAAGCACAGCACCTTCTGGCACCGCGATGCCTCGGGCAAGCTGGCAGTGAACACCTTCTGGAACAGCGATCCTGCCCCCAACTATTACGACCAGAGCTGGTACAAGGGCGGCCTCGCGTCGCCACGTGGCCAATGTGCCTGGGCCGCGGCCTACAAGGACGACGCCAGCCAGGAGCCGCGCACCAACTGCGCCATGGCGATCCAGCGTGACGGCGCGGCGTACGGCGTGGCCACCATCGACGTGACCCTGGGTTTCTTCAACGAACTGGTAGCCAGCAAGGAAAAGGACATCGGCGGGCAAATGCTGATCGTCGAAGGCGATGGCAAGATCATCAGCAACAGCACGCGCCTGAGCAGCCCGGTGGTGTTGAAGAACATCAGTGAACTGACCGGGACCTCGGCCTTTGCCGCCCAGGTCAGCAAGGCCCTGGCCCATCGCGACCAGGCCTTACAGCGCAACGAGTTCGACAACCAGGGCGTGGCCAGTACCTTCTACATGCGCCCCATCGAAGGCACGCCGTGGTTCCTCGCCACCGCCCTGCCCACCTCGCTGATCACCGCCCAGCGCGATGACGTACTCGGCAGCCTGGCCCTGTTGCAGATCCCCATGGTGTTGCTGCTGGTGCTGCTGGCGGTGTATGCGATCCGCCAATTGGTGCAGCGCATGAAAATCCTGAAGACCAACATCGACGCACTGTCCACCGGCGATGCCGACCTGACGCGGCGCATCACCATCCGCGCCGAAGACGAACTGGGCGCCATCGGCCATTCGGTGAACCGCTTTATCGTCTACCTGCAAGACATGATCGGCGAAGTGACCCAGGCCACTGGCGCCATGTCATCGGGCCTTGAGCAATTGCAGCAAACCTCGGCGCACACCAACAGCATCCTGGTGCGCCACGCCTCGGAGACCGACCAGACCGTTACCGCCATCACCGAGATGAGTTCCACCGCCGATACGGTGGCGCAGAACGCGGCGCAAACCGCTTCGTTCACCCAGCGCGCCAACGAACACGCCGACCGCTCCCGCGTGGTGGTGGGTGAAGCGTCCACCAGCGTCAGTGCGCTGATCGGCGAAGTCGCCAGTGCCACTCACACCGTCGAGAACATGCGCCAGGACGCCGCGCGCATCACCGAAACCCTCGGCGTGATCGGCGCGATTGCCGGCCAGACCAACCTGCTGGCCCTCAACGCCGCGATTGAAGCCGCGCGGGCCGGCGAGCAGGGTCGTGGTTTTGCGGTGGTGGCCGACGAAGTCCGCGCCCTGGCGGCGCGTACCCAGGCCAGCACTTCGCAGATCAATGAAATGCTCGCACGCCTGACCACCGGTGTCAGTTCGTCGGTGGCGGCCATGGAAAACACCCAGGCCAGCTGCCAGTCGGCGGCGGATGCCACGGCACGGGTGAACACCGGGCTCGACGAGATGGCCGGTTCGGTCAGCCATATCAATGACCTCAGCACCCAGATCGCCACCGCTGCCGAGCAGCAAAGCGCGGTGACCGAGGAGATCAACCGCAGCATGGTGCATATCCGACATATGGTCGAAGAGCTGGTGCAAAGCGGCCATGCCACGCAAACCAATACACAAAGCCTGCTGGACGCCAATGGCCGGGTGATTGCGTTGATGGGCCGGTTCAAGGTGCGCTGATAAATGGCTGAAACACTCCCGTGCAATGTGCGGGAGTGGGACTATTCTGACAGTTCACAGCCACACAGGAGGTGTGCCATGCGCGCTGTCGAGCAGTCGGTCCGCTTGGAACGGATCAGTCAGGAACGTTTTATCCAGGCCCCTATCGATGCCGTCTACGACTATGTGACCCAACCGGATCGCTGGCACGAATGGCACCCCACCTCCCTCGGTGCCGACACCGGCACCAGCGGCCCCCTCCCCGCCGGCGCACGTTTTACCGAAATGATCGACCTGCTCGGAGTACGCGTGCCCATGAGCTACCGCGTACAGATCGCCCGGCGTCCCGACGAGTTCAAGACAGTGTTCACCTCACTGGCCGTCGACGGTTCGATCCATTACTTTTTGCAGCCCTTTCGCGACGGCACCCTGTTCAAGCGCGTGCTGACCTATGAAACCGAATTGCAGTTGGCCAGCCTCCATGAACGCATGATCGAGCTGTCGGCGATTGCACTGGACCGGCTCAAGCAACGGATGGAAAACTCGCTCTCCGTATAATTTTGAAACATTAACCCGACGTCCCACGGATAAAAGCAGGGAGAATGCCCGGCTTACTGCCCGTATTGGACGAGACCCCAATGAAAACCCCATTGCGATTGGCCCTGCTTTCAGCGCTGTTCACCACCACCCTGGCCCAGGCCGCCGACCTGATCCCCATCGATGTGCACCGCGACGCCCATTGTGGCTGCTGCAAAAAGTGGATCAGCCACCTGGAAAGCAACGGCTTCAAGGTCAATGACCATGTCGAAGCCGACATGAGCGCGGTCAAGCAGCGGCTGGGCGTGGCCCCGCGCCTGGGCTCGTGCCATACCGCCGTGATCGACGGCAAGTTCGTCGAAGGCCATGTGCCCGCCGAGCAGGTACTGGCCTTGCGCAAGCGCGACGACCTGCAGGGTATCGCCGCACCGGGCATGCCCATGGGTTCGCCCGGCATGGAAATGGACGGCCATGCCGAGGCCTATCAAGTCATCGGCCTGACCCGCGACGGCCAGGATGTGGTGGTGGCGGACTACCCGGCGCACTGATCGGTGCCGATGGGTTACCTGGGGCTGTTTCTCGCCGCATTTGGCGCGGCGACGTTACTGCCCCTGCAATCGGAAGCGGTGCTGGTTGGCCTGTTGATCAGCGGGCATTACAGCCTGTGGCTGCTGCTGGGTATCGCCACCCTGGGCAATGTCCTCGGCTCGCTGGTCAATTGGTGGCTGGGGCGCTGGGTGGAGCACTTCAAGCAGCGTCGCTGGTTTCCGGTCAGCGACAAGCAGCTGGAAAAGGCCCGCCATCATTACCAGCGCTGGGGGCATTGGACGCTGCTGCTCAGTTGGCTGCCGGTCATTGGCGACCCGCTGACGTTGGTGGCCGGGGTGATGCGTGAACCGTTGTGGCGGTTCCTGCTGCTGGTGACCCTGGCCAAGGGCCTGCGATACGCGGTGCTCGCCGCCGTGACCTTGCAGTGGGTGTTAATCCCCCGTTAATCCCCCGCAAACAGCATCCGAGCACCCTGTTCGGAGCCCCGCCCATGCCTCTATCCCGTGCCTTTTGCATCGCCGGCCTGCTGACGGCCAGCATCGCCCCGGCGTTCGCCGCCAGCTATGGCCCTGAGCTGCAAGGCTTCCAATACCCCTATCCCCTCGAACATTTCCAATTCCAATCCCAAGGTAAATCCCTGCAAATGGGCTACATGGACGTGCCGGCCAAGGGGCAACCCAACGGTCGCAGCGTAGTGCTGATGCATGGCAAGAACTTTTGCGGCGCCACCTGGGAAAGCACGATCAAGGCCTTGAGCGACGCCGGTTACCGGGTGATTGCACCGGACCAGATCGGCTTCTGCAGTTCCAGCAAGCCCGACCACTACCAGTACAGCTTCCAGCAATTGGCCCTCAACACCCACCAACTGCTGGAAAAACTCGGCATTCAGAAGGCCACGCTGCTCGGCCATTCCACCGGCGGCATGCTCGCCACCCGTTATGCGCTGATGTACCCCGAGCAGACCGAGCAGCTCGGGCTGGTCAATCCCATCGGCCTGGAAGACTGGAAAGCCCTGGGCGTGCCCACGCTCAGCGTCGACCAATGGTATGCGCGGGAGCAGAAAGTCAGTGCCGAGGGGATTCGCAAGTACCAACTCAATACCTATTACGTCGGACGCTGGAAGCCGGAGTACGAGCGCTGGGTCGACATGTACGCCGGCCTGAGCAATGGCCCAGGGCATACGCTGGTCGCATGGAACTCGGCATTGATTTACGACATGATCTTCACCCAACCGGTGTACTACGAGTTCAAGCATCTGCAGATGCCTACCCTGTTGCTGATCGGGACCGCCGACACCACCGCCATTGGCAAAGACATTGCGCCGCCGGCGGTCAAGGCCAGGATCGGCAACTACGCGGTATTGGGCAAGCAAGTGGCCAAGCTGATTCCCCACGCCACACTGGTGGAGTTTCCAGGCCTGGGCCATGCGCCGCAGATGGAAGAGCCGGCGAAGTTTCACCAGGCGCTGTTGCAGGGCTTGAACGCCCTTTAATCCAACTTTTTTCGAGGCACGCGTGCATGTCGGTACAGATCGCAGTCATTGATGATTGGCAGAATGTCGCCCGTGGCGTGGTGGATTGGTCGCCGCTGGAGGCCGTGGGGCGGGTGCACTTCCTGCACGACTATCCGGCCGATACCGCCACGATGATTGAGCGTTTAAAGGCGTTCACGGTCATTTGCGTCATGCGTGAACGCTCGACCTTCGACCAAGCGCTGTTGCAGGGTTTGCCCAACCTCAAGTTGTTGGTGACCGGCGGCATGCGCAATGCCGCCATCGATATTGCCGCCGCCAAGGCCCTGGGCATCCAGGTGTGCGGCACCGACAGCTACAAGCAGGCGGCGCCGGAGCTGACCTGGGCGCTGATCATGGCGTCTACGCGCAATCTGCTGGCCGAAGCCAACTCATTGCGCGCGGGTGGCTGGCAGGTGGGCCTGGGTGGCGACCTGCACGGTAAGACCCTGGGAGTGCTCGGCCTGGGCAGCATTGGCCAGAAGGTTGCGCAGTTCGCCCAGGTATTCGGTATGCGGGTGCTGGCCTGGAGTGAAAACCTCACGCCGGAGCACGCCGCGCAGGCCGGGGCGACCTGGGTCAGCAAGCGCGAGCTGTTTGAGCAGGCCGACATTCTCACGATTCATTTGGTACTCAGCGACCGCAGCCGTGGCCTGGTCGACGCCGAGGCATTGAGTTGGATGAAGCCGACGGCCCGGTTGGTGAACACCGCGCGCGGGCCGATTGTGGATGAGCAGGCGCTGGTGCAGGCATTGACCACTGGTCGCCTGGCGGGCGCGGCGCTGGATGTGTACGCCGAAGAGCCGCTGCCGGTGGATCACCCGTTTCGCCACTTGCCCAACGTACTCGCCACGCCCCATGTGGGCTACGTGAGTGAGCAGAACTACCGGCAGTTCTACGAGCAGATGATTGAAGATATCCAGGCCTGGGCCAAGGGCGCGCCCATTCGGGTGCTTGGCTGACGCACCAATCAGGTGCGACCCGCACTAAGGGTGTGAGCTTAATCTTCGTGGTGAGCAGGCTTGCCCTGCGCTGGGGCGCGAAGCGGCCCTGAAAACCGGCAACGGGGTGGCAGGCCGCCAAATTGTTTGGGAGCGCTTCGCACTCCAGCGCAGGGCAAGCCTGCTCACTACAACCTCTCGCCTTCCTCAATTGCATATGGTTACAAGTTTTTTGTCCTACAAAATTCCCGCACAAACCCTACAGGCTCTGGAATCTGTCCTAGACTGATGACCGATGGGTCCCTTCCAAAACAAAAACCCCGCAAAAAATCTAAACTTTCGAACTCTGCCGTAGGTCCAGTTTTAAGGTAGGGCGAGTGCACGCGGTTCACACCCGATGCCCGTCCATCCAATCTATTTAAGCCGACCGTGCAACTGGCATAAGCCTTGCCAGCTTGTATAGCGCTTGTGCGCCTGGCCGCAGGATGCGGTCTTCGGAGCTAGTGGCAGCGGGCCATTAGCCAACCAACATTGGGAGAGAACTATGATCAGTGCCGCTGTAGATACTCAGGGAGAGCGTTTTAGTAAGGCGGCAGAGGGGCCAACGTCACTGGCCGACCTGCCCAACACTGTGCGGCCGATCGTGAGTAATAATCCCAATCGCAAGAAGGTATTGTTCGTCACCTCCGAGTTCGCCGACCTGGTGAAAACCGGTGGTCTGGGCGACGTGTCCGCGGCCCTGCCCCGCGCCATGGCCCACTTGCATGATGTGCGCGTCCTGATCCCCGGTTACCCGCAGGTGATGGAAAGCGACAACCCGATCCATATCATCGGTGAGCTGGGTGGCCACGCCGCGCTGCCGCCGTGCAAGATCGGGCGCATGGACCTCAAGGACGGCCTGGTCATCTATGTGCTGATCTGCCCCGAGCTCTACGAGCGCGAAGGCACGCCCTACGGCGCCAACAACGGCCGCGACTGGCCGGACAACCATATTCGCTTCGCCCGCCTGGGCCTGGCCGCCGCCGACATGGCCGCCAACCTGGCCCAGATCCACTGGTGCCCGGACCTGGTGCACGCCCATGACTGGCCCGCCGGCCTGGCCCCCGCCTATATGCACTGGCGTGGGTCACGCACACCCACACTGTTCACCATCCATAACCTCGCCTATCAAGGCGTGGTCAGCCTGGCCTCGACGCCGGAGCTGGGTATCCCGCCTCACGCCTTGCAGCAGGAAGGCATGGAGTTCTACGGCAAGATGTCGTTCCTCAAGGCGGGCATGGCGTATTCCAGCCACATCACCACCGTGAGTGCGACCTACGCCCAGGAAATCACCACCCCGGAATTCGGCTGCGGCCTCGACGGTTTCCTCGCCGCCAAGACCCAGCAGGGCCTGCTCAGTGGCATCCCCAACGGTATCGATGAAAGTTGGGAAACCTCCACCGACACGCACCTGACCCACAACTTCAATATCGGTGACTGGGAAGGCAAGGCCATCAACGCCGACCACGTGCGCGAGCTGTTCGGCCTGCATGACTCCACCGGCCCACTGTTCGCGGTGGTCTCGCGCCTGGTCTACCAGAAAGGCCTCGACCTCACCGAAGCGGTGGCGAGCTTTATCGTCGAGAACGGCGGGCAGATCGCCATTATCGGGCGCGGCGAGCCGGAAGAAGAACAGGCCATGCGTGAACTGGCGCTGCGCTTCCCGGGCCAGGTCGGTGTGCGCATCGGCTTCAACGAGACCGACGCGCGGCGCATGTTCGCCGGCAGCGACTTCCTGCTGATGCCATCGCGCTACGAACCCTGCGGCCTGAGCCAGATGTATGCCCAGCGCTTCGGCTCACTGCCCGTGGCTCGCAACACCGGCGGGCTGGCGGACACCATCGAGAATGGCGTCACCGGCTTCCTGTTCAATGAATCCACCGTAGAAAGCTACGAAGAAGCCCTGAGCCGCGCGTTCCGGGTCTTCGCCAATAAAGGCCTGCTCAACGCCATGCGCAGCCGCGCCATGACCCAACCCTTCAACTGGTGCCAGGCGGTGGAACCCTACGCCGAGCTGTATGAACAACTGGTGGCCAAGGCCTTGGGGAAATCGACTAAATAATCAAGGGAGGTCTTCATAGATGCCGTTACGGACTTTGGAAACCTGGCCCCACGGCGCAATCATGCTGGACGCGCAACACACGCGTTTTGCCTTGTGGGCGCCAGACGCGTTTTATGTCAGCGTTGAATTGGAAAACGGTAAATCCATCGCCATGCTGCCCCAGGCAGATGGCTGGTTCGAGACTGAAGTGAAATGCCCGGCGGGCACGCGCTATCGCTACAACATCGATGGGGAAATGGACGTTCCCGACCCCGCGTCCCGGGCCCAGGCCTCGGACGTGCATGGCTGGAGCCTGGTGGTCGACCCGCTCGCCTACACCTGGCGTCACGCCAACTGGCAAGGCCGCCCCTGGCACGAAGCCGTGATCTACGAAGTGCACGTCGGCGCGATGGGGGGCTACGCCGAAGTCGAAAAGCACCTGCCACGCCTGGCCGAGCTGGGCGTCACCGCGATTGAATTGATGCCACTGGCGCAATTTCCCGGTGAGCGCAATTGGGGTTACGACGGTGTACTGCCCTACGCACCGCAGTCTTCCTACGGCTCGCCCGAGCAACTCAAGCACCTGGTCGACAGCGCCCACGAACACGGCCTCGCCGTGATTCTCGACGTGGTCTACAACCACTTCGGCCCTGACGGCAATTACCTGGGCCAGTATGCCAAGGGCTTCTTCCAGGAAGACGTGCACACCCCATGGGGCGCCGGGATCGACTTCGAGCGCCGTGAGGTGCGGAATTTTTTCCTCGATAACGCGCTGATGTGGCTGCTTGAGTACCGCTTCGACGGCCTGCGCCTGGACGCGGTGCACGCCATCGACAACCCCGGTTTCCTCCAGGAACTCGCGCATCGGGTACGCCAGCAGGTGGATACCGGTCGGCAGGTGTGGCTGGTGCTGGAAAACGAGCTGAACCAGGCCAGCCTGCTCAAGGAGGATTTCGACGCGCAATGGAATGATGACTTCCATAACGTGCTGCACGTGTTGCTGACCGGCGAGACCGATGCCTATTACAGCGACTTTGCCCAGGATCCCACCACCAAACTCGCCCGTTGCCTGGGCGAAGGGTTTATCTACCAGGGCCACACCACCCGCCATGGCCACGAGCGCGGCGAACCGAGCGCTGACTTGCCGCCCACGGCCTTCGTCGCGTTCCTGCAGAACCACGACCAGATCGGCAATCGCGCCCTGGGCGAGCGCCTGCACCAGCTCTGCTCGCCCCAGGCGCTCAAGGCTGCAACCGCCCTGCTGCTGTTGTCGCCGATGATTCCGCTGATGTTCATGGGGGATGAGGCGAACGCCAGCGAGCCGTTCCTGTTTTTTACCGACCACCACGGTGAACTGGCTGAAGCGGTACGCGAAGGCCGACGCAATGAATTTGCCGACTTCGCCGCGTTCCATGACCCCGAGCGCCGTGAACGCATCCCGGATCCCAACGCACTGTCGACATTCGCGCAATCGGCCCCGGTGATCGCCGACACCCCACACGCCGAGCTCTACCGCCAACTGCTGGGCCTGCGCCATCGCCATATCGTGCCGCACCTGCCTGGCGCCGTGGCATTGGGCGCGCAGGTGCTGGCCTACGCCGCCGTCAGTGCGCGCTGGCGCCTGGGCAACGGCAGCCTGTTGCAGATCGACCTGAACCTGAGCGCCACGCCGCTGGATCACCCGGCCACCGCGCCGGTCCTGTTCGAAACGCCGGCCCTGCAAGGTGCGCAACTGCCGCCCTTCAGCGCCCGCGTCACCTTATCCCCTGTTGGAGAGCACCCTTGAGCGAAGCGAACCTGGAAATCCTCGCCAGCCGCGCGGGCCTGGCCGTCGATTGGATCGACGCAAACGGCCGCCCGCAACGAGTGACCCCCGACGCCCTGCGCGCGGTTCTCAAAGGCCTGGGCCACCCGGCCGACAACGATGCCGACATCAACGCCAGCCTGCTTGAATTGGAGCGGGTGCAACAAGACAAGCACCTGCCGCCCCTGATGACCGTCGACAGCGGCGAAGGCCTCGACCTGGCGCGCTACTTCGAACCCGACACCCTGTGCCGGGTCAACCTCGAAGACGGCGAAAGCCTGGAACTGCGCCTCGACGGCGATGCCGTGCTTCCCGGGGTTATCGCCCTGGGCTACCACCAGGTGCAGATCGACAACCAGAGCTTTACCCTGGCGGTCGCGCCCACCCATTGCTACAGCGTGGCCGAAGCGGTGGACAACCGCCCCGCCCGCGCCTGGGGCCTGAGCGCCCAGCTGTATTCACTGCGCCGCCTGGGCGATGGCGGTTTCGGCGACACCCTGGCCCTGGAACACCTGGTCCGTTCCGCCGCCGAACGCGGCGCCGATGCCCTGGCGATCAGCCCGATGCACGCGATGTTCAGCGCCGATACCGAGCGCTACAGCCCGTACTCGCCGTCCAGCCGCCTGTTCCTCAACAGCCTGTATGCCTCGCCCGCCTGCATTCTCGGCGAACGTGAGGTGCGCAATGCGATTGAAGCCCTTGGCCTGGAAGAAGAGCTGCGCGCGCTGGAACAGCACAGCCTGATCGACTGGCCGGCCGCTGCGCGAGCCAAACAGCGGCTGTTGCGCGTTCTGTATGAAGACTTCCGTCACGGCCATCACCCGCAGCATGCCGACTTCCTGAGCTTTCGCCAGGCCGGTGGCGAGGCGCTGGAAAACCATTGTCGCTTCGAAGCCGTGCAGGCAGTGCGCGCCGCTGCAGGCGAGGACCTTGACTGGCGCCACTGGCCTGAAGAGTGGCGCTCGCCGCAAAGCCCTGCGCTGGTTGCGTTCGCCGAAGAGCACCACGCCGAGATCGGCTTCTACGCCTTTGGCCAATGGCTGATCGCCCGTTGCCTGGAGCGCGCCCAACAAGCCGCCAAAGGCAGCGGCATGGGCGTCGGCTTGATCGCGGACCTGGCCGTCGGTGCCGACGGCGGTGGCAGCCAGGCCTGGAGCCGCCAGGATGAGTTGCTGGCCGACCTGACCGTGGGCGCGCCACCCGACATCCTGAACCGTGCCGGCCAGGGCTGGGGCATTTCCGCGTTCTCGCCCGAAGGTCTCAAGCGCAACGGTTTCCGCGCGTTTATCGAGATGCTGCGGGCCAACTTCGCCCATGCCGGCGGCTTGCGCATCGACCATGTAATGGGCCTGCAACGCCTGTGGGTGATCCCCATGGACGCCTCGCCGCGTGACGGCGCTTACCTGTATTACCCGGTGGACGACCTGTTGCGCCTGCTGGCGCTGGAATCCCACCGCCACCAGGCGATCGTGCTCGGTGAAGACCTCGGCACAGTGCCCGATGGGCTGCGCGAAAAACTCGTCGCCCGCTCGATCCTCGGCATGCGCGTGCTGTTGTTCGAACAGGGCCACGATGGCCAGTTCAAGCCGATCCTCGACTGGCCGGACAACGCCCTGGCCACCACCAGCACCCACGACTTGCCGACCCTCAACGGTTGGTGGCACAGCCGCGATATCGACTGGAACGTCCAGTTGGGCCTGATCGATGCGCCCACCGTGGAGCAATGGAGCGAGCACCGCCTGCGTGAACGCCAGGCGCTGCGCCAGGCCTTGAGCCAGGACCCGCAGAACTTCGTCGATGAGATCCGCAATGAAACCGACCATATGATCGACGCCAGCGTGCGCTACCTCGGCCACACCCGTGCGCCGCTGGTGCTGTTGCCGCTGGAAGATGCCCTGGGCCTGGAAGAACAGGCCAACCTGCCCGGCACCACCGACACCCACCCCAATTGGCGCCGCCGTCTGCCGGGCGAGGCCTCCAGCCTGCTCGACAACGCCGGTGCCGCGCGCCGCCTTGAACTGCTGGCCGTCGCGCGCAACCAAGCCTACGAGCGTGACCGATGAAAGCCCTGCCCCTGCGCGCTACCCAGCGCCTGCAATTCCACAAAGGTTTTACCCTGGACGATGCTGTGCCACTGGTGCCGTACTTCGCCCGGCTCGGCATCAGCCATCTATATGCCTCGCCACTGCTGAGTGCCCGCGCCGGCTCGATGCACGGCTACGATGTGGTCGACCCCACCAGCGTTAACCCCGAGCTGGGCGGCGATCCGGCCCTGCGTCGCCTGGTCGCGGCCCTGCGCGAGCACGATATGGGGCTGATCCTCGATATCGTCTCCAATCATATGGCCGTGGGCGGCGCTGACAACCCTTGGTGGCTGGACCTTTTGGAATGGGGCCGGCTGAGTCCCTACAGCGAATTCTTCGATATCCAGTGGCACTCCCCCGACCCGCTGCTCAAGGGCCAATTGCTCATGCCCTTTCTCGGCAGCGACTACGGCGAAGCCTTGCAGAGCGGCACGCTGACGCTGCATTTCGATGCCGCCCACGGCGCGTTTCATGTTGAGCATTACGAACATCGCTTCCCGATCTGCCCACGGGATTACGCGGCGATCCTCGGCACCGACGAGCTGCTCAAACCCCTGGCCGACCGCTTCAGCGCCCTGGCCTATCAGGATGACGCCTACGCCGAAGCCGCCTGGCTCAAGCAGGCATTGGCCGAGCGTGCCACCGAAGTCCTCGAGCTTATCGAACGCCGGCTGACCGAGTTCGACGGACGCACGCCCGAGGGCTTCAAGCGCCTGCACCAGTTGCTCGAGCAACAGGCCTACCGCCTGGCCAGCTGGCGCACGGCGGCGGACGATATCAACTGGCGGCGCTTCTTCGACGTCAACGAACTGGGCGGGCTGCGCGTGGAGCGCACCGCAGTGTTCGAAGCCACCCACGGCAAGATCTTCGAATTGATCAGCGAAGGCCTGGTGGATGGTCTGCGCATCGACCACATCGACGGCCTGGCCGACCCGCGCGGTTACTGCCGCAAGCTGCGCCGTCGGGTGGATACGCTGTCGCCCGAACGGCACTTGCCGATCTTCGTCGAAAAAATCCTCGGCGAGGGGGAAACCCTTCGCGAAGACTGGCAAGTGGACGGCACCACCGGCTACGAATTCATGAACCAACTGTCGCTGCTGCAACACCATCCCGAGGGCTTTGCGCCGCTGGCGGACTTATGGACGCGTCACAGCGAACGGCCCTCGGCGTTTATCGAAGAGGCGCGGCTGGCCCGCCAGCAAATCCTCAACGGCTCCCTGGGCGGCGACTTTGAAAGCGTGGCCCAGGCCCTGTTGCAAGTGGCCCGCGACGACGTGATGACCCGCGACCTGACCCTCGGCGCAATCCGCCGCGCGCTGCAGGAACTGATCGTGCACTTCCCGGTGTACCGCACCTATATCAGTGCTCGCGGTCGCAGCGCAGATGACGACAAGGTGTTCCAGCAGGCCATGGACGGCGCCCGCACGACCCTTGGCGAGGGCGACTGGCCGGTGCTCGAGCATCTGGAAAATTGGCTCGGCGGCCAACCCTGGCGCAATCGCCCGGTGGGCCGCGAGCGCAAGATGCTCAAGCATGCCTGTGTGCGCTTCCAGCAACTGACCTCGCCGGCAGCGGCCAAGGCCGTGGAAGACACCGCGTTCTACCGCTCGGCCGTGCTGCTGTCGCGCAACGATGTGGGCTTCAGTACCGAGCAGTTCAGCGCGCCGTTGGCCGAGTTTCATGCCATCAACCAACAGCGCTTGCAGGCCTTCCCCGACAACCTGCTGGCCACCGCTACCCATGACCATAAGCGCGGCGAAGATACCCGCGCGCGCCTGGCCGTGCTCAGCGAGTGCGCGCCGTGGTATGTCGAGCACGTGGAGCATTGGCGTACCCTGGCGGCGCCGTTGCGCGACGACGCGGCCACACCGTCGGCCGGCGATGAACTGATCCTGTACCAGGTGTTGCTGGGCAGTTGGCCGCTGGACCAGGCCGAGGACTTCGAAGGCTATCACCAGCGCCTGTGGCAGTGGCAACAAAAAGCCCTGCGTGAAGCCAAGCTGCAGAGCAGCTGGAGTGCGCCCAATGAGGCCTATGAACAGGGTGTCGAGGCTTTTCTCACCCGCCTGCTGCTCACAGAGGAAGGTCGGCCGCTGCGTAGCGCGATCGGCAGCGCCGCTCAGGCCATCGCGCCTGCCGGCGCACTGAATGGGCTGGCGCAAACCTTGCTTCGCCTTACCGTGCCGGGTGTGCCGGACCTGTACCAGGGCGATGAGTTCTGGGACTTCAGCCTGGTGGACCCGGACAACCGTCGCCCGGTGGATTTCACCGCGCGGCAACGGGCACTCAATACCCCGCCGGATATCGGCGAACTGTTGTTCAACTGGCGTGACGGGCGTATCAAGCAAACCTTGATTGCCCAGGTACTGGCCTTGCGCAAGGCCCATCCGCAGGTGTTCCGCAGCGGCCGCTATACAGCGCTGGAAGTGGTCGGCCAACACGCCGGGCGGGTGGTCGCATTCTGCCGCGAACACCAGGGCAAACGCGTGCTGGTAGTGGTGCCACGCTGGTCCCATGAACTGCTTGAAAACGGTGTGCATCCCCAGATCAATGCGCAGGTTTGGGGCGATACACGGGTGAAATTACCGTTCGCCGCACCAACGCAAAACTGGAAGGGACTTTTTCATACAGGCGCAGTCACACCAGACAAGGAGCTGTTGATCAGCACTGCCCTGGGGGATTTCCCGGTCAATGTCTTTATCAATCCTGATGATCAAGAAAGCTGAAAATTTTCTGTGAGGAGCATTGTGATGAGTACTGAAGACAAACGCATACGCGAACTGGCGCATCAGATCTGGGAGTCTGAAGGCAAACCCCACGGGGAAGACGCGCGCCACTGGGAGATGGCGCGCAAGCTGGCCGAAGCCGAAGCGCTGACGCCGAGCAAACCCAAGCCCGCCGCCAAGCCCAAGACCGCCCCCAAGCCTGCGGCGAAAGCCAAGCCAGCCGCGAGCAAGCCGGCGCCGCCGGCGGCCAAGAAGCCCCCCGCGCCGAAAAAGCCCAAGGCTTAACGCGCACGGCGCCATCGACCTTTTGCCGGCGCGGTCGGCAAAAGGTGATTTCACTCTTCTTATCATCCGCTGAAAACTCGTCAGCACGGCCGCGTTCGGCCCGAAAAAACAGCCTTGCAGGAGCAACTCAATGAGCAAACCCCATAAGACCCCTTCGACGCCGGGCAGCGAGCCGTCGCGGATTCGTGAAGGTTTGCCCTTCCCCCTCGGCGCGACCTGGGATGGCCTGGGTGTCAACTTTGCGCTGTTCTCGGCCAACGCCGAGAAAGTCGAACTATGCCTGTTCGACGACACCGGCGAAGTGGAACTCGAGCGCATCGAATTGCCCGAATACACCGACGAAATTTTCCACGGTTACTTGCCCGACGCCCACCCTGGGCTGATCTACGGCTACCGCGTGTACGGGCCGTATGATCCGGCCAATGGTCATCGCTTCAACCACCACAAATTGCTGATCGACCCCTACGCCAAGCAACTGGTGGGCGAACTCAAATGGTCCGAAGCGCTGTTCGGCTACACCATCGGCCACCCGGACGACGACCTCAGTTTCGACGAGCGTGACAGTGCGCCCTTCGTGCCCAAGTGCAAGGTCATCGACCCGGCGCACACCTGGGGCAACGACCAGCCGGTGCGGGTGCCGTGGGACCGTACGATCATCTACGAAACCCACCTGCGCGGCATCAGCATGCGCCACCCTTCGGTGGGCGAAGACGTGCGCGGCACCTGTGCCGGGTTGATGGAAGATGATGTGCTCAAGCACATCCGCCAGTTGGGTATCTCGTCGGTGGAATTGCTGCCGGTGCACGCCTTCGTCAACGACCAGCACCTGCTGGAAAAAGGCATGACCAACTACTGGGGCTACAACAGCATTGCCTTCTTCGCCCCCGACCCGCGCTACCTGGCCAGCGGCAAGATCGCCGAGTTCAAGGAGATGGTCGCGCACCTGCACGAGCAGAAGCTGGAAGTGATCCTCGACGTGGTCTACAACCACACCGCCGAAGGCAACGAACGCGGCCCGACCCTGTCCATGCGCGGCATCGACAACGCCTCGTACTACCGGCTGATGCCCGATGACAAGCGCTTCTACATCAACGACTCCGGCACCGGCAACACCCTGGACCTGAGCCACCCGTGCGTACTGCAGATGGTCACCGACTCCCTGCGTTACTGGGCCAACGAGATGCACGTCGACGGCTTCCGCTTCGACCTGGCGACCATCCTCGGCCGCTACCGCGATGGCTTCGATGAACGCCACAGCTTCCTCGTGGCCTGCCGCCAGGACCCGGTGCTGCGCCAGCTCAAACTGATTGCCGAGCCCTGGGACTGCGGCCCCGGTGGCTACCAGGTGGGCAACTTCCCGCCCGGGTGGGTTGAATGGAACGACCGTTTCCGCGACACCGTACGCGCGTTCTGGAAAGGCGATGACGGCCAACTGGCGGACT
Source organism: Pseudomonas sp. LAMO17WK12:I1 (assembly GCF_900177315.1). NCBI lineage: Bacteria > Pseudomonadati > Pseudomonadota > Gammaproteobacteria > Pseudomonadales > Pseudomonadaceae > Pseudomonas > Pseudomonas sp. LAMO17WK12:I1. The sequence goes on from NZ_FWZV01000001.1 coordinate 223,875, forward strand.
TCGCCGGGCGCATGACCGCCTCGGGCGAGATGTTCAACCACCGTGGCCGCCGCCCGTACAGTTCGGTGAACTTCATCACCGCCCATGACGGTTTCACCCTGCATGACCTGGTGTCGTACAACGACAAGCACAACGAAGCCAACGACGAAAACAACCAGGACGGCAGCAATAACAACCTGTCCTGGAACCACGGCGTCGAGGGCCCCACCGACGACCCGGAAATCAACGCACTGCGCCTGCGCCAGATGCGCAACTTCTTCGCCACGCTGCTGCTGGCCCAGGGCACGCCGATGCTGGTCGCCGGTGACGAGTTCGCGCGCACCCAGCACGGCAACAACAATGCCTACTGCCAGGACAGCGAGATCGGCTGGGTCAACTGGGACCTGGACGAGGACGGCAAGGCGTTGCTCAAGTTCGTCAAGCGCCTGATCAAGCTGCGCCTGGCCTACCCGATCCTGCGTCGTGGGCGCTTCCTGGTGGGCGACTACAACGAGGACATCGGCGTCAAGGATGTCACCTGGCTGTCGCCGGCTGGCACCGAGATGACCACCGAGCAATGGGAAGACAGCCACGGCCGTTGCCTGGGCATGCTGATGGATGGCCGCGCCCAGGAAACCGGGATTCGCCGCGCCGGTGCCGACGCCACCTTGTTGCTGGTGGTGAACGCCCACCACGACGTGGTCAATTTCCGCCTGCCGCCGGTGCCGGAGGGTGAGTTCTGGACCTGCATGCTCGACACCAACGAGCCGGCGGTACGTGGCCAGGAACGCTTCGAGTTCGACCACGAGTACGGTGTGACCGGCCGCTCGCTGCTGCTGTTCGAACTGCAGCGTGACGACGAGGTGTGACATGGCACTGCATGGATTCCTTCAAGGCTTCCAGGGCTATGCGGACACGCAGGCCCTGGCCAAGGCCTTGAGGGCACTTCAGGAGGAAGGCCTCGATCAGTTGCCGCTGCCTGGCAGCGGCGACACCCTCGGGCGGTTCAGCCGCCTGGCGCAGGTGGCTGGCCATGACCTGCGCTTGTGCAAGCTGTTCGAAGGCCACACCGATGCGTTGGCGATCATTGCCGAGCTGCGCAGCCCGGCGCCGCCTTTGGGCAGTCTGTGGGGCATGTGGGCCGCAGAACCGCCGAATGCCAAGGTGCAGGTGCGCTGCGAGGGTCATCGCCTGCGTCTGGACGGGCGTAAAGCCTGGTGTTCCGGGGCGGCGGTGCTCAGCCATGGTTTGTTGACGGCGTGGGATGAACAAGGCGGCCAGCAATTGGTGGCGGTGCAGATGGACCAACCGGGCATCACGGTGACCCACGACGGTTGGAATGCCGTGGGCATGGCCGCCACCGGCAGCGTCGAGGTCGTCTTTGACGGCGCCCATGGCCTTGCCGTGGGCGGCCCCGGCGACTACCTCGCGCGCCCCGGGTTCTGGCAAGGCGGCATCGGTATCGCCGCCTGCTGGTACGGTGCCGCACAACGCCTGGCCGAAGTGTTGCGCGATCACTGCAGCAAGCGCTCGGAGCCCCACGCCCTCGCCCACCTGGGCGCGGTCGACAGCGCCTTGAACAGCGCGGCCTGTGTGCTGCGGGCCAGCGCTGAACAGATCGATCGCTACCCCAGGGCCAATGCCCGGCACCAGGCCCAGCAGGTGCGCGCGTGCATCGAGGACACCGTCGAGCAGGTCATGCGGCATGTGGGCAGAGCCGTGGGCGCGGGTCCGTACTGCAAGGATCCGCACTTCGCCCAGTTGATGGCGGACCTGCCGGTGTATGTCCGCCAGAGCCATGCCGAACGCGACCTGGCCGGCCTCGGCGAACTGGTCGCCGGGGAACCCACAGGGAGGTGGCAGTTATGAAACCCAACCCGATCGTCGGCCAGGGCACGCCCCTGCAGCGCTGGCAGGACTCGCCGCTGATGGCCGAACTGCCGCAGATCAGCGTCGAACAATTGGTGCCCGAGGGCCACCGCGCGGTGATCATCGCCCCGCACCCGGATGACGAAGTGCTGGGCTGTGGCGGCCTGTTGCAAGGCTTGGCCGAACTGGGCCGGCCCATTCAATTGATTTCGGTCACCGATGGCAGCGCCAGTCACCCCGGCTCCACCCACTGGTCGGTGGAGCGCTTGAGCGTGGTGCGCCCCCAGGAGTCGGCCCAGGCCCTGCATCGCCTGGGTGTGCCGTTGCACAGCCTGAAATGGTTGCGGGCCGGCTTCAGCGACAGCCAGGTCGCGGCGCGGGAAGAGCAGCTCAGCGCCTTTATCCAGCGCCACCTCAAACCCACGGATGTGGTGTTTACCACCTGGCGCGAAGACGGCCATTGCGACCACGAGGCCGTTGGCCGCGCGAGCGCCAAGGCAGCGCACGCGGTGGGTGCGGCCCTCTATGAGTTGCCGGTGTGGACCTGGCACTGGGCGTCTCCCGAGAACAGCCTGGTGCCCTGGCACCGTGCCCGCAAAATCCCCCTGACCTGTGAAGCCGTCGCGCGCAAGCGCCACGCCATCCATGCGTTCGCCAGCCAGCTGGAGGGTGACCCGCAGATCGGCCTGCCGCCGGTGCTGGCGCCCTATGTGGTGGAACGTCTGCTACAACCTTTTGAAGTGGTATTCGTATGAGTGTGGCGACACCGTATTTCGATCAACTGTTTGCCGGTAACGACGACCCCTGGGCCTTTCGCCAACGCTGGTACGAGCGTCGCAAACGGGCGCTGACCCTGGCACTCCTGACCCGGCCGCGCTATGCCTCGGTGTTCGAACCCGGTTGCGCCAATGGCGAATTGAGCTTCGAGCTGGCTCCGCGCTGTGATCACCTGCTGTGTTGCGACACGGCCTCGGCCGCTGTCGCCCTGGCACGCAGCCGCTTGCTGGGCTTTGCCCATGCCCGAGTGGAGCAGAGCCGCCTGCCCGGGCAATGGCCGACCGGCGAATTCGATCTGATCGTCTTGAGCGAGCTGTGCTACTACCTCGACCGCGATGACCTGTGCCGCTTGATCGATCGCGCCCTCGGCAGCCTCACCGCCAGCGGCCAGGTGTTGGCCTGCCACTGGCGCCCGACGATCGACGGGTGCCCGCAGACCGCCGAACAGGTGCATGCCCTGCTCCATGAGCGGTTGGGGATGCCCCTGGTCGCCACCCACCACGAACCCGACTTTCTACTCGACCTGTGGAGCCGTGACGGCACTTCGGTTGCCACCCTTGAGGGCCTGCGATGATCGGTATTCTGATCCCGGTACATAACGAAGAGGCGCTGCTCGGCGAGTGTCTGGAGGCCGCATTGGTGGCTGCCCGTCACCCAGGCCTGCTGGGTGAAGCGGTGCAGATCCTGGTGCTGCTCGACAGTTGCAGCGATGCCAGTGCGGCGATTGCCGAGGGGTTCCCGGTGCAGCGCCTGGAGGTGCAGGCGCGCAACGTGGGCCATGTGCGCGGGGTGGGCGCGCGACACCTGCTCAACCAGGGTGCGCGCTGGATCTCATGCACCGACGCCGACAGCCGCGTGGCCCCCGATTGGCTGGTGGCCCAGTTGGCACTGGGCGCCGACGCGGTGTGCGGCACCGTGACCGTCGACGCCTGGAGCGAAGGGTTCGACCCGGCGGCGCAGATCCGTTACCAGCAGGCGTACCACGCCCGTGACGGCCACCGGCATATCCATGGCGCCAACCTGGGCATCAGTGCCGGGGCCTATGTGCGGGCCGGAGGGTTCGAACCGCTGCCCTGTCACGAAGATGTGCAATTGGTGCGCGACCTCGAGCGCTGCGGGGCGTCCATCGCCTGGAGCCACGCCCCGCAAGTCATCACCAGCGCGCGCCTGGAGGCCCGCGCCCAGGGCGGGTTCGGCGATTATTTGAAGAGCCTGATGTGCGCGTCTTGAAAAAAACGACATTGCAAAATGTAAAAGCGACCAATCCTTGTCTATGCTGATGACGCCTTGCTGGTAATTCAGGGTTGGATTACCACGCGTGCACCACGGCGGAGTCTGTGGTGAATAAATAGAGTCGTCCCGTCAACGGGGCACGACCCAGCATCAATCGACAAGGACGTAACGCCCATGAAGCCTGCCTCCCTCAGTGAAGGCCGTCGCGGCCCCGCGCAAATCTGGAACAGCGCACCGCAGCTGGCGCAAATCCCGCCTATCTCTACCACCTCCCTGGTGCCCGCTGGCGCGCGCGTGGTGATCATCGCGCCCCATCCCGGCGACGAGGTGGTGGCCTGCGGTGGTCTACTGCAATTGCTCAGCACCCTGGAACACCCCCTGCAAATGATCTCCATCACGGACGGCAGTGCCAGCCACCCGGGGTCCCACGTGTGGCCAGCCAGCCGCCTGAGTGTGGTGCGGCCCCAGGAAAGCGCCGAGGCGCTGCGCCGCCTGGGCATGCCCTTGCACAGCCTGAAGTGGATTCGCGGCGGTTTCTGCGACAACGCCCTCGCCGCCCGCGAACCGCAACTGAGCCAATTTATCGCGCGCTACCTGCAACCGGGCGATGTGGTGTTTTCCACCTGGCGCAACGACGGCAATGACGACCATGAGGCCGTCGGCCGTGCCAGCGCCAACGCCTGCAGGCTGGTGGGCGCGCAGCTCTATGAACTGCCGATCTGGGCCTGGCACTGCCCCGCCCGCGAGGGTGCGACGATCCCCTGGCAGCGGGCGCGCAAGGTACGCCTGGACACCTGGACCGTGGCGCGCAAACTCCACGCCGTCCATGCGTATGCCAGCCAGTTGGCGGGCGACCCGCAGATCGGCCTGGCGCCGATATTGGCCCAGGTGCTGCTGGAGCGTATGCGCGAGCCTTACGAGATTGTGTTTTCGTAAGACCGGCAGCTCGTCTATACCTGTCAACTCTGACAGTAGCGCCCTGCACGATGTATGGCTAGGGTGCAAACAGCGCTGCACCCGTTGAGGTGCAGTCGAGAAAGCCATGCCAACTCCTTGCATTGGCCGGTGTTTTCGAACAGGTAACCCGCACTCCCTGCTCCGTATCGCGTGTCACGTTGTCATGGTCTGGCCTGCACCGGCCTTTGCCGGTGCCGGGGCAACTTTCCCCTCGCACGAGGATGGATCATGCGCTCACGGACTCCGACCCTGTTGTACCTGATTGCCCTGGCGACACTGCCGAGCGCCTCTTACGGGGCGTGCACCATCAGCAACACCGCCGGCGACGACCTCTCTTCCTGCGACAGCGGCACGGCACCAGGCTTTACCGACAGTGCCGGCAATAACACCCTGAACCTCAGCGCCACGGGGCGGATTACCGGGAATGTCACCTATGGCGCCGGCAACGATCTGGTGGATGTGAACGGGCCCAGTGCCGGGATTGATGGCAACCTCAACCAGGGCGATGGCAGTAATATTTTCCGGCTCAACCTGGGCAACATCACCGGCAGCGTCAGCCAGGGCTCGGGCGCGGATGTGGCGCAGATCAGCGGCGGCCAGGCCGGCGCCGTCAGCCAGGGCGCAGGCGTCGACAGCTACGCCCAGAGCGGCGGCAGGATTGCGTCACTGGCCCAGGGCGATGGGCTGGACGACTTCAACATGAGCGGCGGCATCATCGACGGTGCTTTCGAGGATGGCGACCGGGCCAAGATGAGCGGCGGCCGCATTGGCCGAGTCGACATGAAACTCGACAACAACCTGTTCGATATGTCGGGTGGCAGCATCATCGCCAACCTGGTAACCGGCTTCGGCGACGACACCATCCTGATCTCGGGCACGGCCTTCGTCGGCGGCAATATCAGTGTCAGCGGGGGCAACGATCACGTGGCGGTGTCCGGTGGTGACGTCAACGGCCAGATACTCCTCAGCTTTGGCGACGATCACTTCGAATGGACCGGTGGCAACCTGCATTCGTTCGTACTGCTGGGCGCCGGTGACGACACGGCGGTGCTGCAAAACCTGGTCAATACCCAACTGGCCGCGGCGCAGTTGATCGACGCTGGCCTGGGTGTCGACACGCTCACACTGGACAATACCAAGGCAGGCGATCCGGGCCTGTTTTCCAACTGGGAGAGCATTCGGCTGGACAACCAGTCGCAGCTGATCCTGGGCGGAACGCTGAAACTGGGTGACAGCGACACCGGCACGGGCAGCCTGAGCATCGACGGGACCAGTGAACTGTTGATCGGCACCGGGGTGATCGACCCGTTTACGGCCGGCCAACGGGTGAACGTCACCAACAGCGGCACCCTCAACATGACCACCGGCAACACCCGCACCAGCGACACCTTGACCATCAATGGCAATTACACCGGCGACAATGGACGGCTTTTACTGCAAAGCGCCCTGGGCGCGGATGATTCCCCCAGCGACAAACTGATCATCAACCAGGGCACCCTCGCCGGTACCACCGCCATCAGCGTCACCAACCTCGGCGGCGCGGGCGCGGCCACCCTGCAGGACGGCATCCAGGTGGTGCAGGCCCTCAACGGCGCGTCTGGCAGTGGCAGCGCATTTACACTGGCGGGCCCGGTACCTGCCGGCGCGTTCGACTACTACCTGTTCAAAGGCGGTGTCACGGCCGGTACGGCGGAGAACTACTACCTGCGCTCGACGATCCCCGTGGTGCCGCCTGGCCCGGTGATTATCGTGCCGTTACCCACCCCGGTTCCCGGTGAACCACCGCTGCCGCCCAATCCCGGGACCGAACCGATCCCTATTTATCGTCCGGAAGTGCCGATCTACGCTGCGTTGTTTCCCGCCGCACAGCAACTCGTGCAGGGCATGCTCGGCACCTTTCACCAACGCATGGGCGACCAAAGCCAGCAGTTGCACACCGGCCCGTTCACTTCGGGCTGGGGGCGGACCTACGGCAACAGCACGCGCCAGAGCTTTACCGGGACGGTCAGCCCGTCGCTCGACAGTTCGGTGACCGGCTTCCAGGTGGGTACCGACCTGTACGCCAGCACCTACGACAATGGCCTGACCCAACGCAGCGGGTTCTTCGTCGGCCACAGCACCCTCAAAGGCAACATCAAGGGCTTCAACGGCGGCTGGCAGGACAAGGACGCCGGCAAGACCACCTTGCGCGGGGACAGCCTGGGGGTCTACTGGACGCTGATCGGCGCCAACCAGGCCTACCTCGACCTGGTATTGATGGGCACCCGCTTCGACGGCAATAACGAGTCGGATCGTGGCGTGAAGATGGACACCCGGGGGCACAATGTCACGGCGTCCGCCGAAGTCGGCTGGCCGTTTGCCGGGATGGGTAACTGGGTGGTTGAACCCCAGGCGCAACTGATCGTCGGCAAGACCAGACTGGATAAGCAAAACGACGGGATCTCCAACGTTTCCTATGACGCCGACACTAACGTCACCAGCCGCCTCGGGGTGCGCCTGCGCGGTGACTATCAGGTCCGCAGCATGCCGCTTCAACCCTACGTACGGGCGAATGTCTGGCACACCAGTGCCGGGCAGAACACCGTCACCTTCAACGGTGTGACAGCCATCGACACCGAGCAGAAGTCCACCACCCTGGACCTGGGCGCCGGCGCCACGCTGAAGGTGGCCACGGGCATCAGCCTGTACGGCGAGGTGGGCTACAACCGCAACCTGGACAGCAACACCTTCAACGGCCGCCAGGGCACGGTCGGCCTGAGAATGGAGTTCTAGGGAACCCGTGAATCACCTATGACCGGGATTGACCACCCCGGCCGCCTTGAAGCGTGAAAACTGAAAGGCAATGCCCAGCCAGATAAACCAGGCCGGCATCACGTACAGCGCCAGGCGTGTATCCGGCCGCAACGCCAGCAGGCCGAGGACGAAGGCCATGAAGGCCAGGGAAAACCAGGCCATCGGCACACCACCGGGCATCTTGTAGAGGGATCTGGCGTGCAGGTCAGGGCGCTTTTTGCGGTACGCAATGTAGGACGCGAGGATGGTCGACCAGGTGAAAATCACCAGGATCGCCGACACCGTCGACACAATCGTGAAGGCGGTCATCACCTCCGGCACCACAAACAGCAACACCAGGCCCAGCAGCATCAGCAAGGTGGTGAAGGCCAGGCTGATAAACGGCACGCTGCTTTTCGACAAGCGTCCAAAGATACCCGGGGCGTCCCCCAGGTCAGCCAGGCCGAACAACATGCGGCTGGCGGAGAACACCCCGCTGTTGGCCGACGAGGCCGCCGAGGTCAGCACCACGAAATTGACGATCCCCGCCGCCGCTGGAAAGCCCGCCACCAGGAACAGTTCCACGAACGGGCTCTTGCTCGGCGACACCTGTTGCCACGAAGTGACCGCGATGATGCACGCCAGGGCCAGCACGTAGAACAGGATGATGCGCAGCGGAATCGAGTTGATCGCCTTGGGCAAGGTCCTCTCCGGTGCTCGGGTTTCGGCGGCTGCGGTGCCGATCAGTTCGGTGCCGGCAAAGGAAAAGATCGCCATCTGGAAGCCGGCGAAAAAACCGAACAGGCCATTGGGAAACGCCGCCTGTTTGTCCAGCAAGTGGCTCACGGAGGCCGTGACCCCGGTGGGCGAGACAAACGAGCTGGCAATCAGCACCACGCTCACGCCGATCAGGGTCAGCACCGCGATGATCTTGATGATCGCGAACCAGAACTCCACTTCGCCGAACAGCCTGACCGTCAGCACGTTCAACGCGAACAGCGTCAACAGCATGCCCACCGCCGGCATCCATGCCGGCACATGCGGGAACCAGTACTGGAAAAACCCGCCGACCACCACCGCGTCCCCCACCACCGCCACGCTCCAGCTCAGCCAGTACGACCAGCCGAGAAAGAACGCCGCACGCGGGCCCAGGTACGCGCCGGCAAAGTCGGCGAAGCTCTTGAAGTTGAGGTTGGACAGCAGCAGCTCACCCATGGCGCGCATCACGAAGTACACGAACAGCCCGATGATCATGTAGATCAGGATGATCGAGGTGCCGGACAACGCGATGATCTTGCCGGAGCCCATGAACAGGCCGGTGCCGATCGCACCGCCCATGGCCATCAGCTGGATGTGGCGGTTGCTCAGGGTGCGTTGCAACGCAGGCTTTTCACACAGCCCGGACGTGGTTGTTTTCATCACAAAACCTCTTGTTATGTTTTTGAGTTTTGGCAGAAAAAAAATCGAGCGAGTGTTGTTATCAGGTCAGGCAGTCTTGCTTTCGAAGCCGTGCAGGACGTTGACGGCGTTGATGCCGATCTCGTCGACCATGTAGCCGCCTTCCATCACGAACAGCGTCGGCACGCCGACCCCGGCGATGATCTCGCCCATGCTGAGGAAGTCCTGGCTGTCGAGGAGGAAGTGGCTGATGGGGTCGTCCTTGAAGGTGTCGACGCCGAGGGAGATCACCAGCACCTCGGGGGCGAAGTGTTTGAGTTGCTGGCAGGCGTGGTTCAGCGCGGTTTTGTAATGGTCCCACGTGGTGTTTTTCGGCAAGGGGTAGTTCAGGTTGAAGCCCTCCCCCGTACCTGCGCCGCGTTCGCTGTCGGCGCCGGAAAAGTACGGATAGGACACCGACGGGTCGCCGTGCAGGGAAATGAACAGCACATCCGCGCGGTCGTAGAAAATATTCTGCGTGCCGTTACCGTGGTGGAAATCCACATCCAGCACCGCCACGCGCCTGGCACCTTGGGTGATGGCCTGTTGCGCGGCAATCGCGGCATTGTTGAGGTAGCAATAACCGCCCATGTATTCGCGGGCCGCGTGGTGCCCCGGTGGGCGGCACAGGGCGAAGGCGCTGTGATGGCCTTCGTCGATCAGCGCCAGGCCGGTGAGCGCGATGTCCGCGCTGGTCTTGACCGCCTGCCAGGTGGTGGCGGTGATCGGCGAGCCGGCGTCCATGGCAAAGAAGCCCAGTTTGCCGTCGATAAAATCCGGCACCTGCTCATTGGCCAGGTCGCGTACCGGCCACACCAGCGGCAGCGCGTCATGGCGGCGGCCGATGGCGGTCCATTCGGCCCAGGCGGTTTCGAGGAAGCTGACGTAGCGCTCGCTGTGGGCGTTGACGTAGCAGGCGCGCTCGAAGCGGCGCGGCACGATGATATCGCCCAGCCCGACGTGCCGGACGCGGTCACGCACGGTGTCGGCGCGGCTGGGTTGTTCGAATGAGGGCTTGAGCACGCCGTCCTTGAGTTCGGTGCCGTGGTGCAAACGGTGGTCATCACTAAAAACAGTCAGCATTTGGATACATCCGCCAGAAAAAGACAGGGTCTATTTTGTTCTGGCTGCGTAGGGCTTTCTTTGCTTTTACTTCTTACACTGATAGCTTTATCGGGTGTTTTTACCCTGGTTACAGCCAAATATGAAAAATAAAACCAAGCAGGTCGTTCTGGACGACACCGATCTCGCCATCCTCGCCCTGCTGCAGGAAGACGCGAGTATTTCCAACGCCCAACTGAGCGAGCGCCTGGCCCTGAGCCTCACCCCTTGCTGGCGGCGGCGCAAACGCCTGGAGGAAGAAGGCGTGATCAAGGACTACCAGGCCAACCTCGATCGCAAGTTGCTCGGCCTGGACATCATGGCGTTTGTGCATGTGCGTTTTGCGATCCATACCGACCATGCGCCGGATGCGTTCGAGGCGGTGGTGAAGGAGCTCCCTCAGGTGCTGGCGTGCCACAAGATCACCGGCGACGCGGATTACCTCTTGCAGGTGCTGGCGGAGGATCTGGACAGCTACAGCGAATTTGTCGAAAGCGTGCTGCGACGGCAGCTGGGGATTGCGTCGATCCAGTCGAGCCTGGCGCTGCGCGAGGTGAAGGCGACGAGTCGGATGGCGATTCCGAAGCGCGATTGAACACGCAAAAAAAGCACTCGCCGACGGCAGGTAATGGCCAAAAGCCTGCCCTGCAGATGTGAAAAATTCGTTAACTAATTCTCCCCAAAGGCTTTTTCCGACAGGTTTAATCTGCCAAACTAATGCGAATAATTATCAACAGATTTATTATTCGCCAAGGACGGCACTTAGGGGAGAGTCCGTTCCATGTCTGTGCAACAACACGGCGGTAAAGGTTTTACACCCAGTCTGATCGCTTTGGCGGTGTGTCTCGCCACTTCGCACGCGGCCTTCGCCGCCGACGCTGAAACGCCGGCAACCACCTTGGAACTGGGTGCGACCCAGATCTCCGGCGAGCAGCAACTGGGCGAAACCACCGAGGGTACGCAGTCCTACACCACCGGCGCGATGAAAACCGCGACCAAACTGCCCCTCACCCTGCGTGAAACCCCGCAGGCCGTCACCGTCATCACACGCCAGCGCATGGATGACCAGGGGATGACCAGCATCAACGACGTGGTCAATGCCACGCCTGGGCTATTCCTCAATTATTCCAACGGCCCGGGCCGGCAGTCCTACACCTCACGCGGTTTCGACATCGACAACCTGATGTACGACGGCATTCCCAGCGGCTACAACGGCGTTTCCGTAGGCGCCCAGCCGAACCTGGCGATGTTCGACCGTGTCGAGGTCGTGCGTGGCGCCACCGGCCTGGTGACCGGTGCGGGCAACCCGTCGGCGGCCATCAACCTGGTCCGCAAGCGGCCGCTGGACGAACAGAAAGTCACCCTCACCGGCGCCGCCGGCAGCTGGGATGACTACCGTGGCGAGCTCGACGCCTCCAGCCCGCTCAATGACAGCGGCACCTGGCGCGGCCGGGTGGTCACCTCCTACCGCGACGCCAACAGCTTCATCGACAACGCCGAGTCCTATCACGGCCTGTTCTATGCCGTCACCGAAGCCGACCTGAGCGAAGACACCACCCTCACCCTCGGTTTCTCGAACCAGAAGGACAAGACCAACTACTTCTGGGGCTCGTCGATGATCGGCCAGGACGGCCATCACCTGGACCTGCCGCGCTCCTACAATCCCGGTACCGACTGGGAGAACAAGGACCAGGAAATCAACACGGTCTTCGCCGAACTGCGCCAGCGCCTGGCCAATGACTGGAAGCTTCAGGTCAACGCCAACTACGCCGAACAGAACGCGTTGTTTTCCGGCTCCTACCAGTCGCGCTGGGTCAACAACACCCTGGCGCGCACGGTCTACCAGGCCGCCTACGATGAAAACCAGGCCGGCGTCGACGCCTTTGCCAGCGGCCCGTTCCAGGCATTCGGGCGCACCCATGAACTGGTGGTGGGCGCCAGCCGACGCATCTACGACATGACCACCCACAACTACAGCCCCTACGACACCAACTGGCCCCTCACCGCAGGCAAACCGGACTTCGTCCACACCACCAACGATCGCGAGGTCACCACCCAGGACGGTGTCTACGTGACCACGCGCCTGAGCCTGGCGGACCCGTTGAAGCTGATCCTCGGCGGGCGCCTGGACTGGTATGACTACGATGCCCATGGCAGCAACGACGGCGACTATCACGTCACCCGCAACCTCACCCGCTACGCGGGGCTGATCTACGAGCTGGACGATCACCACTCGGTGTACGTCAGCTACAGCGACATCTTCACGCCGCAGAGCGCCAAGGACACCTCCGGCACTCCGGTCAAGCCGATTGTCGGCAAGAACTACGAGGTCGGCATCAAGGGCGAGTACCTGGGTGGCGCGCTGAATGCGAGCGTGGCGCTATTCCGTGTCGACCAGGAAAACCGCGCCACCCAGGTGACCGTGCAAAACTGCCCACAGACGGAGTGCTATGAGGCCTCGGGCGAGATTCGCAGCCAGGGGATCGACTTCGAACTGCAAGGCGCACTGACCGAGAACTGGCAGGTCGGCGGTGGCTACACCTACGCGCGTACCCACACCATCAAGGATGAAGCCAACCCGCAGAAGGTCAACAAGCAGTACGACACGGACGTTCCGGAGCACCTGTTCAAGCTGACCACCCGCTACAACTTCCAGGGCCCGCTGGAGAAACTGCGCGTGGGCGGCAACATCTCCTGGCAAAGCCGCCTGTACAACGACGTCAAGCTGGCTGACGGCAGCACCTACCGCCTCCAACAGGGCGCCTACGCCGTCACCGACCTGATGGCCGGCTACAAGGTCAACGACCACCTCGACCTGCAGCTCAACGCCAACAACATCTTCGACCGCCGCTACTACTCCACCATCGCCAACTCCGTGAGCTATGGCGGCGACGCCTACGGCACCCCACGCAACATGATGCTGACGGCCAAGTACAGCTTCTGATCCACCTGGCGGCTGCCCGCTCGGGCAGCCGCTCGGCGAACGCATTCGCGCTTAAAGTCCCCTCCCCCAAAGCCGATAAGCTTTCTGGTTTCCCTGCCCCCGCAAAGTGCCTGAACGCGGGCCGTAGTGGCACGCCGCATGCTTTGATTCTTGCCAGACCACATGGAGTAAGAGTGAATGCCCGCACGCGCACGTTTCCTGGAGCACTACCGCAAGGCCGACCGTATCATGCTGGCATTGATCTGGCTGATGACGCTGTTCTCCGTCGGGCTCGCGTTCTGGCACGACACCCTGACCCAGGCAATTGTCGTGGGAGGAGGCACCAGCACGGTGCTCACCGCGCTCTACCGCGCCATCGGCGGCACGCGGGTGATGCGTTGTGCACTGGGCGCGGGCTTGATGGTCATGGCGGCGCTGCACATCAACCAGGCCCAGGGCGTGATCGAAGCGCACTTCGGGATTTTCGCGCTGCTGGCGGTACTGACGTTCTATCGAGACTGGCTGCCGATCCTGGTGGCCGCCCTGACGATTGCCGTGCACCACGTGGTGTTCCATGCGTTGCAGCATCAAGGCTTCCCGGTGTTCGTGATGGCGCATCACGGCGGTTGGACCATGGTATTTGTCCACGCCTTCTACGTCGTGATGGAAACCATCGCCCTGCTCTACCTCGCGGTAAACAGCCAGGCCGAGGCGGTGGAAAGCGAGGAAATGCTGGAAAAAATGCTCGCCGTCACCACCCAATTCACCGTGGACAGCGCCAAAGGTGAAGGTAAGGTGCACGTCTCTCTTGCCAAGCGCTTCGACCATTTCCTGCAACAAATCACCCACCTCATCGACGGCGTCGCCCGCGACTCCCACGGTCTCGGCCAACTCGGCCAGGAACTGGCCCACGCCAGCGGCACCCTGGAAAAAGGTGCTCGCCACCAACTGGCCGAAATCGCGCAAATGACCGACTCCATGCAGCGCATGGAAGACGCCATGGGCCACATTACGGTGCACGTCGAAGAAGCGGTTGAGCACGCGGGCGTCGCCAGCCAACAAATCCTGCGTGGCCAGGAAAGCGTCGGCCGCGCCCAACACGAAATCACCCAACTGGCCACACGCCTGGAAGGCACCCACCACACCGTGCAAGGCCTGGCGGTCCAGGCCGAACAAATCGGCTCGGTACTGGAAGTCATCAGCAGCATCGCCAACCAGACCAACCTCCTTGCCCTCAACGCCGCCATCGAAGCCGCCCGCGCCGGCGAACAAGGCCGCGGCTTCGCCGTCGTCGCCGACGAAGTGCGCAGCCTGGCGCAACGCACCGCCGTTTCCACCCAGGAAATCAAAACCATCATCGAGGGCCTGCAGCAAGGCAGCCGCCAGGCCGTGGAAGCCATGCACGACAGCCGCCAGGGCGTGGAACGGTGTGTGGAGGACAGTCAGCTGGCAGTGGAAATGCTGCGAGCGGTGGGCAATGACATTACCCAGATCGATGCGCTGAATGGGCGGATTGTCTCCACCACACGCGAACAGACCTCGGCGAATCAGGAGATTGTCGGGCGCTTGCAATCGGTGCAGAGCATTGCTCAAAACACCGCTGACGACGTGGAGATGTTGGCCAGGAGCAGCGAGCAGTTGCCGCCGATTGCGGTGCGGTTGGATGCGTTGGGGCGGCGGTTTCACCCGTGATAGTTTGGGGCTCGCCATCGGCCGGAAGCCATCACGGGTCTCGTCTTGACGGCCCGGGCCGCCCCTGGTCCTGAGCGTTCGCTTAGTCTTGCTTGACCAGCTCGACCCTGCGGTTTTCAGCTTTGCCTGCCTCGGTGGCGTTGTCGGCCACCGGGTCAGCCTCGCCAAACCCGGCCGCAGATAACCTCGCCGCGTCGATGCCCTTGGCGGTGATGGCGGCCTCGACGGCCTTGGCGCGGCCGTATGACAGTGTCTTGTTGTGCGCGGGGTCACCGGTGTGATCGGTGTAGCCGTTAATGGCCAGTTTCAACGATGTATTTTGCTTGAGTAACAACAACACTTGCTCGATCTGTGGCTGTGAACCCGGAAGGATGCGGGTCTGGTCAGTCGCAAAGTTGATGTGCAATGCCACCTTGCCGGTTTTATCTATCTGCGCTTTCAGTTCACTGGCCGGCAACAGGCTGGCCGTTATTTGCAGCGGTTTGGTTTCGGCAATCAGCAGGCCGCCGCCGAACGCGTAGCTGCACAAATGAATCCAGATATCGCGGTCGGCGCGATGGATAACAAACACCTGCGCGGCGTTATTCCAAATGTCCCCCAGGCCACTGTTGTATTTGAGCGCGAAGTCCCGCGGCCATTCTTTGATCTTCTGGCCGGGGTCTTCCGGAATCCTGCCATCGAAGATCTTGCTGCCGCCCAACGAGGACACGACGGACTCGAGGTTGCGCTGCAATTCCAGGTCGGAGAACGCCTTGCCCTGCGCGGCGTCGATATGGGCTGACCAGACCTTGCCTTCTACTACTGCCAGGCGATCACCGGTCCAGAAGGGTACCTGATCAAAGTCGGAGACATCGGGCGCGGTGGCGATGACATATCCGTCGGGAAGGGCGATGTAGGGAAAGGCGCCCAACGGCACGTTCGACACCTCAAGACTCGCGGCATCGAATACCTTGTTGTCTGCTCCGCTCTCGAATGACGAGGCTTGAATGCTCAGCCCCACGGTGACGATTAAAACCAGGGTAGTCGCTGCTGTTTTTTTCACTAACGTCATGTTATTCCCGCAAATCCTTAGCACCCAGGGTGATGGTCGAGCGGATAAAGGGTGCTGCTGTCGTTGGCTGCTTATAAAACCGGGGCTATCGAGATAACTCAATAGCACAGCTGCCCTATTGCATCGAGCTTTGGCGCTGGATCACAGTTGTTCGCGCTCTAATAGGTCTTTTCTACGCTATTCGACGCTGCCGATCGTATTGAACAGGGATGCTTTTTTTGAAACCTATAACCACCAGAAAAATTGAAATGAACGCTGCGCTGGCGATGGCCTTGATCTCGCTGTTAACCACCAGCGCTACCTGGACCGAGGCAGCCGTTGGTGCAACGGCCTCCTCGGCACCGTGTACCAATGAAGCGGATTTCCAGGCCGGCACCGTTGTGGAGTCTGAAAGTCGCGACAACACCTCTGCAGTAACCAATCGTAGTAAAACCGAAACGCTGGGCCATGAAGACTTCGCCGGGGCCAACCCGGTGGCGTCATTACACACCACGTTCATAAGCAATTCGCCGGTGTATTTAACGACCACCTTTGCGCAAATCAAGGACGGCCAGTTGATTCGCTATGGTGATCGGCACGGTGCCGGGCCTTCGTTGACCACGACCCTTTACACCCCTCCTCCCACCACGCCGCTGGATTTACAACCCGGGCAGACAGTCGCCGTCAGTTACAAGAACCAGGTCGTCAGCGGCGGCACCACGCTTGAGTTTGAGGTATCAGAAAAGCTGACCTACCATGGCCGCGAGACGATCAAAACAGCACTCGGGACATTCGAGACCTGTCGCTTCACCAATGAAATTTCTACTGGGTCAACGTCCGGTCAACAACCGACCCAGAAGGTCGTGGTGCAGAATTGGTTTGCTGCCGAAGGGCCCTACCGTGGGCAATCAATCAGGTCGACCAGTCTCTCCGGAACGAATGGTGGACAGGAGCGGCTCGTTGAAGTGGTCAAGATGCGATATGAGACGCGAGCCAACTAGGTAGCTTTATGCCCAGGCGCTGAGAAGGAGGATAGCACTGCCCTTCCTGGCAACGGGTTCAAGCACGCTGTTTGTGCCGCAGTTGCATCGAGCAAAATGCACTTAATTGCTTAATGGCCTTTAGCAACTAGTACAGGTGTACTAGTTCAGCTGTTCTATATCATAAGTTGTATGAGTCGGACATGATCAAAGCGTGTTTTCATTGATCTGGACGGGTTGTGCTTGCTGATATGAGTTGCCGAATTGTGGTGGCGGACGAACATCCACTTTATCGAGAGGGCATGACAGGATTACTGGAGTGCTTAATACCTGGAGCAAAAATAAAACAGGCAGGAAACCTGGAGGAAGTCTGGGCTCTCCTGAATCGCTGGCAACCTGTCGCCATGCTGTTTATCGAAGTATATTTGCCAGGGCTTTGCTCCTTGAAAGAGCTTGCAAAACTGTGCGAGGAAAGAGGCACTACTGCAGTCGTTGTTGTTTCGACAGTCGATGACAGCGTGGTCATTACGCGAGTGATGGAGGCCGGCGCCAATGGTTTTATTGGCAAGAACATTTCAGCCGAAGAGGTACGTAACGCCATCAACGATATTCGGAACGGCCAAGTAGTGGTCAAATACGAACCGGCCGAATCGCCATCATTTGAGAGTGATCACGCGATGGGCAAACTGACGTCGCGGCAGCGGGAAGTCTGGCATTTGATCGCACAAGGTAAAACCAACAAGGAAATTGCCGCTGAACTGGAAATCTCTCCCTATACCGTGCGTATTCACGTGTCTTCGCTGATACGTGCCTTGAACGTACCCAATAGAGCAGTAGCCGCCGCGCGTTTCGCGGGGCGCTACACCTGCTAGTCCCTTGATGGATCTACGGGTAACTCACACTTCATTGACTTGACCTGTTCAAGCAATACGTTACGCAGTTCCGGCGGTCGCACGGGTTTGGCCAGTACCGAGATATTGAATGCGTGCAGTGATTGACGGATGCGCTCGATTTCGTGCCCGGTGATGACCAATGCCGGTATCTCTTGACCCCGGAACTCGCGTATTGCCGCGATACATTCGGCCCCCGAGACCTTTGTGCCCAGGTCGAAGTCGGCAATGATGATGTCGCAATCGCTGGCCAGGGTATCCGCATCACTGTGGGTCTCGACGACGCAGCCCCATTTCTCCAGCAGGGCCTTGGTGGCCAGCAACACATTGGCGTCGTCTTCAATCAGGCATATCCGTAGTCCGTTCAGGCGCTCATGGGTGCTTTTCATCCGAGGCGCGACGACCTTGGGGGCGGCGTGTTTCAACCCGCTGATTGCCACCTGGGTGCCGCGCCCGGGCGTGGAGCGAATATCTACATCGACATTGAGCAACTGGCTGATGCGCTTGACGATGGACAAGCCCAACCCCAGGCCCTCGACATCCTTGTCGCGTGCGTGGCGCACCCGGTAAAACTCTTTGAATACGTCCGGCAGATGTTCGGCGGCGATACCGCAGCCCTTATCGTAAACCACCACGGCCAAGCCCTTTGCCTGGCGTCTGACACCGATCAGCACGGGCTCTCCCGATGCGTACTTGATCGCATTGGACACCAGGTTCTGCACCATGGTGGTCAACAGCCCCGCATTGACATTCACCCAGTGCTCGCAAGGGCGCAGGCGCAGTTCAATCCCGGCCCAGCGCGCGGCCTCGGTGTTCTGTTTGACGACCTCCTGCAACAGCGCGCCCAGGTTCACCGGTTCCGCTCGCGGCTCCAGCTTTCCGTTGTCGAGGGTGTAGATATCCAGGATCGAACGGAACAGTTGAGAGACGGTATGCAGCGAGCGGTCGATGTTGTCTACCAGGCGCAGTTCTTCGCCGCCCAGATTCGCGTCACGCAGGCACGCGGTGAACAGGCCGATGGAGTGGATGGGCTGGCGCAGGTCGTGGCTGGCCTGGGCGAGAAAGCGTGATTTCTCCTGATTGGCGGCGATTGCCTCTTCCGATGCGATACGCGTGCGCTTGAGCAGAATGTGCGCATAGGCCGGTACTACGATGGTGGTCACGATCAGCATCAGGAACATGTAGGGCTGTGCGCGCCAGAAGGGGTTGAACAAGAAAATAACGATAAGGGTGGACAACGCGATCACGGTTGCCAGGGCCAGATAGTGTGAGCCGAAACGCATGCCATTACCCAGGGTTACCCAGAGCAGCGCGGCATAGATAGGCAATGCACCTTCGCCTCCCAGCACCATGGCGAAAGCGATACCGGTGTAGTCATGAAGCATGGAGAGCAAGCGCCGCCAAAAAAAGTGTCCTGGCCAGCGCTTGATCGCCATGCGCAGGAATATCGACACCACGATGAATGTGGAGATATACACGATGATGGGCGTGTAGGCTGCGGTATCGCTGGGGCGCAGCCCGCTCAGTACGATGATGTACAGCAGCGCACAGGCGCTGACGGTCAGGCGTAACGTGGCCTGATTGAGTTCGCTGTTCTTTTCCACGCGTTCAACCTCATGGACCATGGGGGATGCATCGCTGGATGCCGCCCCCTTGAGAACAATAAGGCGTAGGTTGGCGTGTTAAGGCATCAAACGACACAGCGTGTCGTATCAGAAGTGGAACGTGTCAGTAAAGCCTGTAGTAATCCACCACGTCATCCACGAAGTAGATTATCAACCTCGTTCCCTTGGTCTGGCTTTGAGCTTTTTTCGTGCCCGTCACACTGCCGACATCATTGGCGACACCCTGAGCCTTGGACACTTGCGACGAGGCGTCGTACATCTTCAGGCTTGTCTCGGTCGAGACATATTTGTGGGCCAGGGTCATGTACTTTTCCAGGCCCTCCTGGTTTTTATCATAGGTCCAGTTGGACCCATTGCTTCTGCTCGTTGAATCAAGTTCCTCTTCGGCTGGAGCGCCGAACAATTGCGTCACCTGAGTCTTGGTAGTTTTTCCCGGGATGATGGTTTTCTTCAGGTAAGCAACATCGTACTTTTGTGCTCCCGGATTTAAGGAATTCATCAAATCCCCAGTGTTAGCACAGCCTCCCAGGCCTGCGGTCAGTATGCACAGCGTGAATCCGATTCTAAGTAGTTTTCCATATTTCAAGCACATAGACTTACCTTGAGTTGTGATTAATACCATTCCATTTCGACCGGATGCACGGTGAAGTTGACACAACGTAGTGCAACTAATCGAGCCTTTGGATTCACAGGCGGGCAAACACACTGGAACACTTAAACGCTGAAGTTAAAGTGCATTCCGGTGTGCGCTCGGGCTCAAAGCCTTTAAGACTTTTTCGAGCGTGTACAGCTTATGAGGGCGCGTGAGCTGACGCCATAGTACAAGTGTGCTATAGGCGGACAACAGGGACTTGTCTAGCATAGCCAGATGGACATTAATGGCTTGAATTAATGTAATAAATTGCTCGCCAGTTGATGTAATGCCCGATTATTGAAGCCGCATGAATGGAGTCGAAATATGAAATCATGGATCACCGTCTTATCCATTCTGATGCTGTCCGGGTGTGCGGGTTCTCCCTTGAGTAATCTGGTCATGAACCAGCGTTATCAAACGACATCGGACATTACTGCTTCATGGGTAGGTGCATCCGAAGATGAGTTGGTGACGTCATGGGGGGCGCCGAAAAACAGCCATGGCCTCAGTGATGGCAACTCGAAAATCATCGGCTACGACTACGTATGGCTTACAAACGGCAGCCATTCGATGGAATGGGGTTATGTGCCTGATTACGCCCGTTGCGAACAGCGGTTCATGATTGAAAAGGGCGTGGTGACCCGCTGGTATTCATCTGGCGACTGTCCAAAAAGGCCTAAAGGCGCCAAGTTGATCCCCGGTAACACCCCCGTGCCCCAACCCACGCTCTAATGGTCACTGCACCGTCTTGATTCACGTATCGAGCTTGCCCGGCCACCCACTGGCACCGGGAAAGTTACTGAATTGAGCCGCCGCCGCCGCACGGGTGGGCACACCCAGGGATTTAAGCAGAGTGGAAACATGGATGCGTACGGTGAACGGGGAGATCCCCAGTTGCTTGGCTATTTCCTTATTGGTCTTGCCCGCTGCAACCAGGCCGAGCACTTGCCGTTGGCGGGCCGTGAGTGAGGCAAGGCTTGGGTCCAGCAGGGGATTTTCGGGGTTGTACTTCACCACGACTTCCCCTTCCCGAATCGCCAGGATGGCTTCGGCAATGCCTGCCGGATCAACGTTTTTGCCGATAAAGCCATCAGCGCCTTGGGCGATGACCTGGGAAATAATGTCCAGGTCATCGACCATCGACACCACAATGATCGAGGTGCGCTTGAACTCATTGCGCAGCTGGCCTATGACCTGCATAGACGTGATACCGGGAAAGCGCAGGTCCAGAATCAACGAATCAACTTCTGCGCCCGCACGCGCCAGCGCCAGTACTTCATCCAGATTGCCCGCCTGCTCTATCATCGCTGTCGGCATAAGCCGTTCTATGGTTCTCAGCATACCTTCGCGAAACAGAGGATGGTCATCTGCCACTATTATTCTGTGCGTCATGTCAAGGTCCATCTCACATCAGGTCCGGCGCATCGTAACGCAAACTGTAACGCCAGGTTTCAACTTTTAAGCGACTTCTTGCCCTGGAGAATCGCAATGAACATGACGGAAAAGAACAGTGAACTGGACCAGGCCACATTGCGGTTGACGGTCAGCACCTGTGCTTCGCTGTACATCTTTGTGGTGGCCCTCCTTCCTTCAAGTGACTTCGCCACCTATGTACCGATCATGTGGTACATGGCGTTTTTCATCAGCGTGGCAGTCCCCCTGCGCATGGCGATCAAGCGCTGGCCAGGGCACTTTTTCTGGCGCCGATTGTTCGCCATGGCCCATGACTATACCGGCATCGCTTTCGCCATGATCGTGGGTGGAGAAGGCGCGTTGCCGGTTTATGCCGCGTTGCTCTGGGTCACATTGGGCAATGGCATGCGCTTTGGCTCGCGCTACTTGACCGCCGCGACACTCATCGCGCTGAGCATGCTGGTCATGATCTTCATGCTTACCCCCTTCTGGCGCGCACAGCCCTACATGTTCCTGATGCTGATCGTGACCACCATCGTAGTACCGGCCTATGCGCACATTCTGCTCAAGCGCACGCGTATCGCATCGGAAGAGGCAATCGCCGCCAATCAGGAGAAATCACGCTTTCTCGCCCAGGCCAGCCACGACCTGCGCCAGCCCATCCACTCCATCGGCCTGTTCACCGCGTGCCTGCGGGACGCGAATCTGGGCGGCGAAGAACTGCGCCTGGTAGACAACATCGACCGCTCGCTGCATACCGTCTCTCAACTGTTCCGTTCGATCCTGGATATCTACACCCTCGACAACGGAAAGCTGGAACCGCAAGCGGAACCGGTGAACCTGGGCGCGCTGCTGCGGGACGTCGTCAAACAGAACACCGAGGCCGCGCGCTGGGCCGGGGTTCAACTGCGCCTGCGCCCTTGCGAGCACTGGGTGAATGTCAATGCGGGACTGTTGACCACCATGGTGCAGAACCTGGTGTCAAATACGCTCAAATACGCGTCCGGCCAACCGGTCTTGATCGGTGTGCGTCCCAGAGGCAAGGGCTTGGCCATTGTCATCTACGACAAGGGACGCGGCATCGCCGCTGAACATCTGCGGGACGTATTCAAGGAGTTTTACCGGGTCCGCCACGCACGCGACAAGGATGTCGAGGGCCTGGGGTTGGGCTTGTCCATCGTCAAGCGCATCAGCCAGTTGCTCAATCTGGATATCCAGTTGGACTCCCGGCTCGGCCAAGGCACCCGCGCCACTATCCAACGCCTGGAAAGCGTCGCGCCGGGCACCGAGACACAACGGCCAGCGGCCACGCAAAGCCGTCTGCAGGGTCTGCGGGTCTGCCTGGTGGAAGACGATTCCAACGTACTGATGGCGACCTCGGCCTTGCTGGAAAAATGGGGATGCGAGGTAGAAAGTCATAGCGATGGACTGAACGTGACCACGGAATGCGACATCATCATTGCCGACTTCGACCTGGGCCCTAGGATTTCAGGCGCCGAGTGTATCGCCGCGATTCGCGAACAGCGTGGCTGGGAAGTACCGGCCATGATCATGACCGGCCATGAAATCGAGCGTATCCGCAGCACATTGATCCATATGAATATCTCCATCCTGTCCAAGCCCGTGCGTCCGCCTGAATTGCGAACGACCCTGCTCGAACTGACCAAGCATTTCGCCAGGGAAATGGGTTAGCTGGGGGATGTCCATGCCCGGATATATCCGGGTGCGGCGGTGTGTGGAATGCACGCCTATCATTAGCGCGGCTTGCCATTCGCCTGTCGGTTTGCGGCGAGGTAATAGGTCACTTGTCGTATTGATGTCGCTGGCTCCCCGTTATCCAATGCGCCTGAGGAACGTGCTGCGCTGAATCAACGTTGTTTCAGCGCAGGCCGATCCTCCGCTGCCTTGATTCAGATACCGTTCAATTAAGCGTAAGGAGTGTCCCAGCCGAAAGACGGGCGGTTGGTTTTGACAACCGCGCCACCTTGACCGACTCGGGCCACACAGCGATCAAGTGATAGAGGGAGTTTTTATGAAAGACAATATGAAGAAAGTACGTTCGACCATCGCATTAGCATTGGCTCTCTCAGCAGGCCTTGCGTTCAGCGGTACGGCCAGCGCCTTTACTTTTGAACATGGATGGAGTTGCCAGAATAAGTGGTACCAAATGGGACTTATTGAACTGATTGCTTGCGGAGGTGGAGGCGACGGTTGATCTGCCTGGGCCTTTTTCAGGCATATGAAGGAGCGGCAGTTTATTAACGTTTCACACACACAAACAACGCATTGCCGGTCACGCCCGCCCAGGGCGTGATCCGTTCATAGTCATGCTCGAACACCTGCACCTCAAAGTACGGCTGTAACAGCCCCTGCAACTCCGTGAAACTCAGCGCCACCATGGTGTGCTCATCCTGCCAGGCCTGGGTCACACCCGCCGTGGTCTTCTCGATACTCAGGCGCAGCGCCTGCTGCTCCCCTTCTCCGCGGTAATGCCAGCCGGAGCCAAAGGTGAAATGACTGCCTTCAAACTCCACGCTATGGCGTACCAGCAAGCGGTTGTCGATATGCAGTTTGTCCACCGCGTTGAAGCAGAACACGCCGTTGTCGGCGAGTGCGTCGTGCACGCTGGCGAGGCAGGCGCGCAGTTGGGCCAGCCCGGGGTTGTAGTGGGTCGAGTACAGGAAACAGGTGATCAGGTCTTGCGGTTCGTCCACCTGGAAGCCGGCCATGTCCTGGCGGCTGAACCGTGCCTCGGGGCAACGCAGTTGGGCGAGGTCCAGCATCGGTTGGCTGATGTCCAGGCCGGTGCTGCGGTAGCCGAAGTCGAGGAAGTGCCGCACATGGGGCCCGGTGCCGCAGGCAAGGTCCAGATGGCGGCGCCCCTCATTGCCGAACAACTGGTGCAGGCGGCGCACGCTGTGGCTCTGCGCGCGGTAGTCGATGTCGGCGCACATCAGGTCGTAGTAGATGGACAGGTCGGTGTACAGCGCGTTGGAGGACATAAGTGGCCAGAGGGTTCGGCGGGAATTTCGCGCCGGCATGGTAACCCAGTCCCGGGTGTAAACCGCTACACTCGCCCCTCAACCGTCCGCCAAGGAGGCAACCATGAGCGTTCGCGGTCAAGACCGACAGATCGACAATATCGAGTTCAACGTGGGCGACATCGCCCGCAGCAAAGCCTTCTACGGCGCAGTGTTCGGCTGGACATTCGTCGACTACGGCCCCACCTACACCGAGTTCAGCGATGGCAGGCTGACCGGCGGGTTCACTACCGCAGAGCCCGTTCGACCGGGTGGCCCGCTGGTGATCCTGTACGCGGATGATCTTGAAGGCACGCAGCAGCGGCTCAAATCCGCAGGCGCCGCGATCAGCCGCGAGACCTTTTCGTTCCCCGGTGGCAGCAGGTTTCACTTCATTGATCCGGATGGTTATGAACTGGCGGTGTGGACCGCTCAGCCGTAGCTGGCCGCAACACCTGGCGTGGAAGCGCAGTCGCGCTCCCACAGGCTGGCGAGCGCCGCTATTGCAACGGCACATAAATATCGGTCTGCCATTGATCCTGCGGTGTCTCGGGGAAAATGCTCAGGTATTCGAAAAACAACGGCTGGTCCCGAAGCTCCTCGCCGCTGCCAGGCAGCCAGTCGCGGTAGATCGGATAGATCGACTCTGCGATGTGATCCGGCGAACCCACATGACGCACCACCACACAGCGCCCGCCGGGGATGACGCGTTCAGTGACGCCGAACTCATTCGCGGCCAGCGCCTGGTGAATCTCGCCGCAAATGGCAAACCGGAACTCGTCGGCCGGGGTCGTATCAGGATTGTCGAAGGGAATACCGAAGCTGCGACTTGAAGCCACCGGCGACTGCCCGCTGTGCATGCGCCACGCAATGAATGTCTGCACGCTTTCATTCACGCGCCCTGGGGCGCTGCGGTGCTCGAATGCGGCCACCTTGACCGCAGGAAACTCCACAATTCGTACCTGCATGATGATGCTCCTGGAAAAGTAAGGGACGCTGAATACCCCGCGCCAGAGCTGCCAATCCGGTCGTTTCCGGAATACGCTCGGCGCCATGCCGAACGCTCGCCTGAACGCCCTGGCAAAGGCTTCAGGACTTTCGAAGCCGGCCCCCAGCGCCGCCTCCAGCACCGAATAATCAGCGCGGGAAGACAAGTCATGTGCCGCGCGGCGCAGGCGCATCAGTTGCACATAGCGCGCAACCGGCATGCCCACGAACGCGGTGAATTGCCGATGGAAGTGAAACACCGAAAAATGCGCCACCTCGCTCAGCGCCTTCACCGACAAGTCACCTTCAAGATTCGCGTCGATATAAGCGAGTACGGCGTCGAAGCGCTGTGTGTAGGCGGCGTTGCCTGGCAAGTCAGACACGGGTTGCAAGCTCCGGGATAGGCGTTGGACGATAGGATCAACTATACCGACAGCCTGCGCCTAGCCGTGCTTGCTGAGGTAGATGTGCCAGCACGGATTCACAAAGGAAGCCTGGCAATCACCTTGATCTCGAACTGGTACCCATACAGCCACGTAACCCCCACGCCAGTCAGCGTCGGGTGCGGTGCCTCGCCCCAGAACTCCGGCACCACCTTCCAGATCGTCTCGAACCTGGATTCGGGATCGACGATAAACACCGTCACATCGATCACATCGTCAAAGGTGCAGCCGGCAGACCCCAGGATCGCATTCAGGTTGTTGAACGCCAGACGGACCTGATCCTCCAGATCGGGCTCGGGCGAGCCGTCTGCATGGCTGCCGACTTGGCGTGCTGTGGTTGCCCAGCTACATGTCGAAAGCCTTCGAGGACCGGGGCGAATTAGTGCCCTTGTTCAAGGACTGGCACCTTGATCCGATGCCGCTTTACGTGGCCTTTCCGCCGAACCGGCATATCAGCCTCAAGCTGCGCGTGTTTATCGAATGGGTGGCTGAGTTGCTGGCCGTGCATGCGCCTGTCAGTGGGCGACAGGATGGGTGCTGATGGACGCGTGTATGGGTTCGCTGATCGACCGGAACAACCAACCTCTACGGCCTTTCAAGGCTTCTCTTCAGTCGGCGCAGATGACTACTGACGATCACTTTATGGGCGAGCCCTACCGGTAACATGTAGATGCGTCCATAGAGGTTATGCGTGACGACCGATGATGTGATGGTGAGCACACGATCTGTTATCGAAAGGCAGACCATGACATCCAGATGCCTGTCACGCTCGGTAAGAACCAGGATATCGGAGGCGCTGTGCTCAACCAGAAAGAAATCCAGGTGTTCGCCTGCGTGTACCGTTTTTCGCGCAACGCCGGAGAACCCGCCGATTCGCTTCACACCGAATAACGAAGAAATTGCGTCCCTTATTCGGAAAGCCAGCCGCATGGCCAGTCCCGGCTCAGCGGTTGTGATGTTCCACGCGTCAAGCATGGTGATTTCAACGGGGAGCTGAACCGACCTAATGTGGTAGTAATCGAGCTCCGACAGTGCACGTAACGTGTGAGCTGGTGATGTGATAGGCAATTTTCATCCCGTCCAGTGGGCCAATTTTCATTCCCGATAACATCCGAGGCTGAGTGTTATGCGGCTATGTTACGTCAATGTACAGCCGCCATGAACGTCCCCTCCCTGTCCCTTCCCCTGTGTATCGCAAGTGGGCGAACATATCCCCGCCATAGTAATGGTTGCGGCCCCCAACCCTCACAGGATATGAAGGTTACCCATGCGTTTACTGTTTCCCCTGGCCGTCAGCTTGACGCTGATCGGCTGCGCCACCACCAAGACCGACGTTCGCAACGAAGCACACATCAGCCGATATGACCCGACCACTACCGCGCGTGTCCGCCTGATCACCGGTGACACCACCCACGCCGGCTTTATCAGTGGCCAGACCTGCGAGATGTTCTACAACGAGTCCCTGCTGACCAAAACCCCCGAAGAAGCCGGATGGCAAACAGCCCATGTCGACTCGGCGGGGCTCTACCCTTTCCGGGCGACAGACCGCCAGAACAGCGTGATTGGCATGCCTGCCAGCAAGGCGAGCAAAGCCATCAATCAATCGCCCAAGGTGTTTGACGAACATGTCATCCCGGCCGGTAAACCGTTTATTGCAGGGTTCGCCATGGGGGGCTCGCAGCTATCCTGCTTTCCCGCGCCCGTCACGCTTATCCCCGAGCCCGGTAAAGACTATGAAATGGAACTTCAAATGATGAAAATCAGCACGTTCAAGGCCGGCTGCGTGATTGCCGTCCGCCAGCTCTCCACCCAGGCCGACACCACCGTAGAAACGCCGCTGAGACCGCAGGTGTGTGCCAAAACACCGTCGGGCTGGTACACCGTGACCCCGGCGCCCTTGCCTTGATCGCCCCTGGGCAGTTGTTGAACGGCAGTTGCATTTGACTCAATGGTTTTCCTCACACTCATACAGGGACAGACATGGGCATTTTGGATCGATTGTTTGGTGGACGCTTTACCATGCCTCCTCCCGAGGAAACCAACCTCAGCGCTTCAGCGATCATGAAAGAGCTGCGGCCCGAGCGCAGCGACCCCTCCCAGAAAAAAGCCCTCGAAGCCTTTGCCCAGGCGCTGGTGGCCACCACGGCGGAAAAAGAAGGCGCCAGACTTGTCCGCCGCGTTATGCGCAGATACGCGATGGGAGATGACCCCTGCAGTGCCCTCACCGAAGGTTTCCTGAATGACGCCAAGGGGCAAAAACTCGAACACCTTGTACTCCTCAGCGTGGATTGGAGGGGCTATGACGTGTTTGAGTATCTAGCGCCCTTTCTGGTCAGCGCCAGTGGCTTGAAGACGCCCTACGCCTATGTACGGGAAAACGCTACCTCCATGCCACAGGTTCTCGATAACTTTGATCAGTGGCTCGCCCGGTTCGGTAAACGGTTTCTTCACCTGGATTCCGGAGGTGAAAATTACGACGGTTTCATTGTTGACACGGATCGACTCGAAGACGTTATCGAGCTGGCTGGACGAGCGGGAATCCACGTGCGTCTTGAGAGCTTCTGACTCTGCGGCGGGGTGAGGGGCTTCTGCAGAACCTGTTCAATCAAGCCCTCGCCCGATGAATGTCCCTGCCCCGGCCGCTATCCGATCAGGTTTTCCCTTTCCCGATCATTGCGGCCTTGGACCTGGAGCCCTGATCCCCCCTCGGGCGTTCAGCCCGCTGTTTTTGCTCCTGCTTGAATTGCTGCTGCCAGCGCGCCAGCGCCTCAGCCCCGTCCGATGCCTGCACGGCCCATGGCGTCGACGCGATCATGCCGAAAAGCGTCCAGATAAGGAGTTGCTTCATTTCATCTCACCTTGGTTGTTTGAACTGGAATGGATGCGGATATCCGCGTTGGTAATGCTTGAATAGGTGTCGAGCAGCCCGGCTAAATCCTGGTAGCCAGCCGCCAGAGCGTGAGCCCCCAGCCGGGTCAATGATCTCGACGTCCGACGTGCCTGAGCCGCGCTGATCGCGGGAGTGGAGGCATACCGTGAAATACGCCGCTCGCCCCTTTGCGCACATTTGGCGATTGCTGAGTCAGGTTCCAGCTCCCGTGTCTGGCGTTGCAAAGTCAGCAGCCGGCGGCTCAATTGAAGGGACACAGAGCCGGCGCCGCCCGCCGGTTGGTGACCAGCGCCCAAGAGTGCCTGCAAGGCAACCAATCGGTGCTGTTGCCGGGCCTGCCACTTGAGCAGGTCCATGCGGCGCCCGTGCCGGAGTAAGCGCCGGGTGTCCCTGTGCAGCGCCTGGGTCAGGACGTGTACATGGCGGGCGGATTGCCCCGGCAGTAGCTGGAAGGCCAGCAGGCAGATGGCAAGCGCTACCAGCCAGGCGAGCGCTTGATTGGCGAAGTCCGTGAAGTCGTACTGGGCCGTGCCGCCGGTGCCGACGAGGGTGTTGAACGCGATCAGGTAGGCAATGCCCTGCAAGGCGTAGCGCGGCCGGGTGGTGGCATGAATGCCGACGGTCCAGAAGGCGATCAGCACGACGCTGAGCAACGCGAACCCGCTGATGTGCGGCAACACCAGGAACTTGCACGCCGCTGCCGTTACGATGCCGTACAGCGTTCCCTCGAAGAAACGGCCGATGCCTTGAGCGGGCGCCGGGCTGGTGGCCAGCAAGGTGCAGCACGGGCCCAACACTGCCAGCAAGGTTGGCCCCTGGTCCCAGGCGCTCAGGTACCAGACCGCAGCGGTTGCAAGCGTGGCCGCCAGGGCGCGTAGACCGTTGCGCAGCGCGTCGCCGTAATGGCGGTGGAACCCCACGGCGCGGGCCGGCGTCCGGGGCGCGCGCTCAAGGCAGGCAAAGCTCAGCAAGGCGCTGGACAGGTCTGCCAATTGTTCACTCAAGCACTGCTGGCTTTGACGGTTTTCATGGGCCTGGGCGAGGCAGTGCTGCATCTCCCGGACATGCTCGGCTGCCGCGGAAAAACCCGGCTTTGCGTCGGCCAGCTGTTGCAGTTGCGCGCCCATTCGAACGAGGGAAGGCAAGCCACCGTGGTTGAGCGGTGACTCGTCCAGGATCACCCCGTGCACATACGCAAGCCCTGCCTGCAGGGTCGCGAGCCTGGAACGGATCAGGCGGGACTCACCTCGGCCGATCCCGAGAAGCTCGTCCACCTTACTCACCTCGATGGCGAGTTGGCCCTGCGCACTAGCCAGTTGCGCGCCCTGCTCCCCCTCAATTCGCAAGGCCAGCAATTCCAAGGTACGGGCGGCGATGTCCTCAAGCGTCTTGTTCAGTTTGGACTCGACGGTCTTGCGGCTGAACAACGTCGCCACCAGACTCAGGCTCAACACCCCGAGGACCACGGCCGTGCCCCGCGCCACGATATGCTCGAAACCTTGCTGCGGGGCGACAATGGCCGGGCCCAGGGCAAGGCAAACCGTATAGCCTGCGACCACTGCCGCCGTGGCCTGGTAGTGCCGAAGCACGGTCATGGCACCGACACAAAGGCCGAGCCACACCCCGATCCCGAGGATGAACAGCAGCATTTTTTGCGCGAACAGGCCGGTCAGGACCAGGGCGGCGAGCAACCCCACCAGGGTTCCCAGAACGCGATTGAAGCCCTTGCCGACCACCGCGCCCTGCAGCGGATGGATCAGCAGCAACACGGTCGAAGCCGCCGAGAACGGCGCCTCCAGGTGCAATTGGAAGCCCAGCCACAGGGCCAATGTCGCCGCCGCAAGACTGCGCAGCACATACCCCGAGGTCTCGGGCGACCATGCCCCGAGCATTCGCAGTGCACCGGCCATCACATGAAATCCTGCAGCCACTGGGTAAGCCGCCAATGGGGAGCGGCCCCCGCCTCGGCGACCTCGATACTCGCGGTCATCCCCGCCGCCAGCTCCACGCCCGGTGGCACCTTGTCCAGCTCAATCCGAACCGGCACACGCTGGGCCAGGCGTATCCAGCTGAACGTAGGAGCCACCTGGGGCAAGCCGCTGTTACTGCGCAGCTCGTTGCCGTCGGCAATGCCTCTGCCGAGGCTCGCCACATGCCCTTCAAGCAGCGGTGCAAAGCCCATGAGCTTGATGGACGCCGCGGCCCCCACGCGAACACCCGGCAGCTTGGTCTCCTCGAAGTAAGCGGTGACCCAGAAGCTATGGCTGTCGACCACAAAGATATTGGTATCGCCCGCCGCCGCGTAGTCACCCGGCTGCAGCCGCAGCTGGGTCACATACCCGTCGACCGGTGAACGAACCGTCGTACGCTGCAGATCCAGCTGCGCGTGGGCCAACTGGCTCTGGGCCGCGTCCACCCGCGCCCTGGCCACCGCCAGGTCCCGGGCCGCATTGTCGGTCTCCTCCCGCGCAATGGCATCGCCGAGTTGCTGGCGACGGCTGAGCTGTGAGCGGCGCTGTTCGAACACACTGCGCGCCTCGGCAAGCTCGGCCGTTCGCTGTTGCCGGGCCAGCAGATAGGCGCTGCGGTCGATCTGATACAACAACGCGCCCTTGGCGACCCACTGGTTGTCCTCGATCAGCAGTTGTTCAACCTGGCCGGACACTTCGGGGGCAATGCGGATGACTTGCGCACTGACCCGCCCGTCCCGTGTCCAGGGGGCCAACTCATAGGCGCGCCACAACTGCGTACACAGCAGCAGTGCGGTCAAGCCGAGCACCAGGGTGACGAGGGTCTTGAGCAGGTGTTTGATCGTCATCGCCCGCGCCTCAAAACTTCAGCACAAGGATCGAGAGAACGATCAACGACATGCAGAAACGCGCCATGCTCGGGTGCCAGGCCCAGTCCAGCCAGGGCCGCATGATCCGCTCCAGCAGTGCGTAAACCACGGCGGTAACGCCCAGGTAGAGCAAGAAAGGCGGCAGGTAGAGGTGGGCAATCGTGATTTCGCTCAGCATCGTTGAATCTCGCAGTCGGCAATGGCCTTGCTGACGATGGTAGGGACTGCAAGGCCGTGCCGATATTGAGTATGCTGCCAAGATATAATCAAATTCAGACAATCGAGGTGGCGCGACGTGGACGAGACACATCTCTACGGGGTGGATCAATTCGAACTGGACAGTTTCGACCAGCCCGCAGTGGCTTTGATGCTGGGGAGTCAGCGAAACGACACCGAATTCCCCGTCCATACCCACCGCAAAGGCCAACTGGTAGTGGCGTATCACGGCGGCATCGTATGCACCGTAGAGGATGGCGTGTGGATGGTGCCGTCGGGGTTCGGCGTATGGATCCCGGGCGGTATTGCCCACAGCAACCGGGTGACCGCCAACGGCAAGATCGGCTATCTGTTCGTAGAGCCCGGTGCGGCCGCGCTACCGCACACATGCTGCACGCTGGTGCTGTCACCGCTGGTCCTGGAATTGATCCTGCACCTGAGCGCCCAAGCCCAGGACTATCCGCCGGCGTCTGCCAATGCACGCGTGGCGAGCGTGCTCCTCGAACAGTTGGAACTGGCTCCCTCGGAACAGCTGTACCTGCCGCTTCCGGCCACAACGCAGCTGCGTTTCATCGCACGGGGGTTGGCCCAGGACCCGTCAAATCGCTGCACCATGGCCCAATGGGCACGCCAGGTCGCCATGAGCGAGCGCTCCCTGGCGCGCTTGGTTAAAAGCGAAACTGGGCTAACCTTTGGCCAATGGCGCAAGCAATGGCAAATCATCGTGGCCTTGCAGAGCCTGGCCGAGGGCGAATCCGTGCAACGCACCGCCGAAGCCCTCGGGTACGAGTCGGTCAGTTCGTTCATCAGCATGTTTCGCAAGACACTGGGCTCGCCGCCGGCGCGGTACATGCGGCGGACCGCAACGCGTTAGCAGGGATCCGGCTGGCTGATGAAGCTTTACCCGTCGAACGGTCTAAATTTGCAGAATGACGTGCCGATAGGCTGGATGTAACCCAAGGAGGCGGTTTCCCATGTTCAATACAAAAGCCAAGAACCAGCTTCACGCCCAGGCAGCCGAGCTGTTGGAACTGCGCCAACTGCGCGATGGCCTGAACCGTGAAATGCTGACGTTGAGTATCGACTCGACATTCAAGATCACCGCATGCAACGACAACTTTGCCAAGTCGTTGGGCTACACCCCGGAGCAACTTCGAGGCCGTGCCATGGCCGAGATCGTGCCGCAGTACGTCTCCAAGCTGCCCTGCTTTCATAATTTTCGAGCGGCGGTCGCCGCTGGCAAGTCCATTACCGACGATTACCGCTACCTGCATGCCGACGGTTCATTGATATGGCTGCATGCACATTGGCAGCCGATTACGGATGCGAGCGGCCAGCTGAGTCATGTCACCTGCTATGCAACGAACATTACCGCCCGGGTAGAAAAAGCCTCGGAAAACACCTCTTTCATCCAGGCATTGCTGCGCTCGACGGCGGTGATCGAGTTCGACCTCTCCGGGCATGTCATCACCGCCAATGAACAGTTCCTGCACGCCATGGGCTACAGCCTGGAGCAAGCCAAAGGCAGCCACCACCGGATTTTCTGCAAGCCGGAGGAAACCTCGTCGCAGCACTACAAGGATTTCTGGGCAACCCTGAACAGGGGCGAGTTTGTAGCCGGCCGATTTGAACGCGTTGACAGCCGCGGCCAGACGGTCTGGCTGGAAGCAACCTACAACCCGGTGTACGACACTGAAGGCGCACTGTGCAAGGTGGTCAAGTTCGCCACGGTGGTCTCCGACCAGGTTGCCCGGGAACAGGAAGTCAGTGGCGCGGCGCAAACCGCGTTTGAAATTTCCCGGCAGACCGATGTCAGTGCCGAGCGCGGAGCCGTGGTGGTCAACGACACGATGCATACCATGCATAAAATCGCCGCTGATATGCAGGCGGCCGCCGGCGGAGTCGAAGCCCTCGGAAAACAGTCACTGCTGATCAGTTCGATCATTCAGACCATCAGCAGCATTGCCCAGCAAACCAACCTGCTGGCATTGAATGCCGCGATCGAAGCCGCCCGTGCAGGCGAGCAAGGTCGCGGCTTTGCGGTGGTGGCTGATGAAGTGCGGCAACTGGCCGGGCGCACCAGCACGGCGACGGAAGAAATCGCCTCGGTGGTGCTGCAGAACCAGAAACTGGTGGATGAGACCGTCGCCGAAATGGCCAACAGCAAATCCCAGGCAGAGCAAGGTCTTGAACTCGCCACGCAGGCAGGCCAGGTCATTGTGGAAATTCAGGACGGCGCCAAGCGGGTGGTCGACGCGGTGGGCAGGTTTGCGAATCAGGTGGCTTAGCTTGCCCGCAGTGGCGCAGGCGAATTCGATAGCGATGACATAGCAATCGATGGTGGCCACTGTGGGGCTGTCTTTTGAGGGTTGGATGCAAGGGAACTATTTGCTGTACGCCTGCCCCAGATTCAATGCCTGGGATGCCTGCAACAACCAGCGACTAAAGTGGAGCTTTTTTTCGGATCAATGCTTGTTCTCATGGCGCAAGCGTTCCGGTGTTGTCCCGGTCCAGCCGTGAAAGGCGCGAAAGAAAGAGTTGGGGTCGTCGTAACCCAGCAAGAATGAAATCTGCGTGTAAGGCAGCTCTGAATTGCGGATGTAATGGCGGGCCAACTCTTCACGTAGTCCGTGCAGGACTTGCGAAAAGCTTGTTTTCTCCTCGGCGAGTCGTCGTTGCAAGGTGCGCCGACTGACTGCAAGTTTGCGTGCGACCTCATCAGCACCTGTAATCCCACTTGGCACCAGCTCAAGCAGAACACTACGCACTTGGCTGGCTATGGATGAGTCTCTGGTCAGCTCGGCCAGCCGCTCCTGCAGCTTCGGCTCGAACAGTGCCCACATGGCCTGGTTTTCTGTAATAAACGGGCGCTCGGCGTCGGCGCGGGAAAACTCCAGGCCAATGCTGTCACCTAACTCCAGGGTACAACCAAAGAACTCTTCGTATGCCAGTTTCGGTTCGAGCGTCCTGGGGGAAATGACACGCAGCGGCACGACAACCTGTCGCGTCGCCATGCGTGCAATCTGGACGAAATAACCCAGTTCCACAGCGATCAACGCGGTGGCGGGCTGCTCGCTGGTCGCGCCGAAGTGGATGCCCAGGCGCAGCCGCTCCGGGTGTACCTCGATGTCCAGGTGCATTGGACCGATCAGGGGTTTGAATTGCTGAATACGCTGGGATGCGACAATCAGGTTGGGGCTGCAAAATGCCGCGAAAGTCGCCGGGTCGAACATTTCTGCTGAAAAATTACGCAGTATGCGCAGCGGTAACTGCGCATCACCGAGCAATATTGTCAGCGTTTCCCATAGCCGAAAGTAATCCGCGCTCGCCAGGCTGGCATCGCGTCGTTCGAACAGGTCTTTAGGCAGTTGCGCCATAGCCAAGAACTCGCGGACCGGGACGCCCAGGTCTGCGAGCAGTACCTTCCAGCCTGACGAGACGGAGAATCGTTCCATAATGTGATCAACGTGCCTTTATGCGGCCACTTTCTATCAGCTGCGCGAAGAAATCATTCATGGAGTCCTGCATCGGACGATAGCTCACACCCAATATCTCACGGCTGCGACGATTGTCCGCTCGCCATGGCAGGTCAACATTCAGGCTGATCATTTTGCGCGTGAGTCCCTTGTTCATAAGTGGCCCGACCGTCCAGACCAGCCACTTGGGCAGCTTGCGACGAGGGATTGGATAGCGCGCACCATAGCGTTCCAGCAGCGTCTCAGCCATCTTCAGGAAGCTGGTGTTATGCCCTGATACGATGAAGCGCCCTTTGGCCTCTGGGACAAAACCGCCCCGGAAGTGGGCCTCCGCAAGATCCCTGACATCGACGACACCGAAGCCGATGTCAGGCACGCCCATCTTCAGGGTGCCGTCGCCCATCTGACGAATGAGGTTGAAGCTTTCGGAGGTACCGTTGGGGTTCACTCCTGGCCCGATCACCAGCGAAGGGTTGATGGTTACCAGGTGCCAGCGATCCTGTTTCTTTGCAATGGACCAAGCCTCTTTTTCCGCCAGCAGCTTCGAATAGGAATAGGCCTGATGATCGACCGAGGAGCTGGTGTTCCAGATTTCTTCAGTGAACAGCCCTTCTGGGGTCTTGGCCAGGTCGGCATTGTCGCCATAGATGGCGGCGCAGCTGCTAGTCACCACAACGCGCTTTACCGAAGGCGTCCCATTGGCAGACTCCAGAACATTGCGCGTGCCGAGTTGAGCCGGCTCTATCAGTTCTTTGACCGGGTCCTGAATATCCAGGGTGAAGGGCGAGGCGGTATGGAACACGACTTCGCAGCCTTGCATCGCCTTCTGGTAAGAGCCCGGCGCAAGCAGATCTGCCGCGAAGAAGTGGATAGTGCCCGGCATGCTTTCAGCCAGCGCAGCCAGAGGGTGCAGTTTCGATGCATCATCCGGGTCACGGACGGCAGCGTGCACCGTCAAACCTTCTTGCAGCAGGCGGCTGACCAGCCAACCGGCCACATAGCCCGTAGCTCCAGTGACCATTACAGGTTTGGTTTTGTCGATATGCATATCAGGCTCCTGGCTCAGATTTACCCTCAGCTTGCCTGCTCTGCCGGTTCGCAGCACTAGCGGATGGCGCCAAGCGACTCGCATAATGCGCCACATGCGCGTGAGAAGGGTTTTGGGCATGACAAGTAGACGAGCCGCTGAGTCCACTGTTGGTCGAAAGCAACGCGCACATTGTCCAACCACCTCCACTCCCCTTATCCTCGACGGTCCCCGTCCGTCCAAAACCGGAGCCGCCATGGACCTCGCCACCCTCGCCCTGTTCCTCCCCGCCTGCTTCGCCCTGAACATGGCGCCCGGCCCGAACAACCTGCTGTCCGTCAGCAACGCCACGCGCTACGGCTACCGCACCTCGTGCCTGGCCGGTGTCGGTCGCCTGCTGGCCTTTGCCGGGATGATCGCCCTCGCCTCCGCAGGCTTGGCGGTGGTGCTGCAGACGTCGGAGTTGTTGTTCTACGCGATCAAGATTGTGGGCGCGGCGTATCTGTTTTATCTGGCGTTCCAGCTGTGGCGGGCTGATCCGCAGGCTGAGGCGCAATCGGCAGGCGCGAAGGTGGGTTTGTGGGCACTGGCGCGACAGGAGTTCCTGGTGGCGGCAGGCAACCCGAAGGCCATCCTGATCTTCACCGCGTTCCTCCCGCAATTCGTGGTCCCCGGCCAACCCATCACCCCGCAATTCGCCGTGCTGGGCGCGCTGTTCCTGGTGTTGGAATGGATCGCCATCAGCCTCTACGCCTATATGGGCCTGCACATGCGCCGCTGGTTTGCCGAGCCGCGTGGCAAACGGATATTCAATCGCTGCTGTGCGGGATTGTTGTCGGCGGCGGCGACGGTGTTGTTGACCGCGCGCAGGGCTTGAGGAAAAAAACATGACCCGCAACCAACTTGCCGACCTGTACCTCGGCTACATCGACTGCCTCAACCAACAGGATTGGAACCGCCTGGGCGACTTCGTCCACCCGGACGTGTGCTACAACGCCCAGGTGGTCGGCCTGGAGGGCTACCGCGCCATGCTGGAGCGCGACTTTCGCGAGATCCCCGACCTGGTGTTCCACATCCAGTTGCTGATCGCCGACCCGCCCACCGTCGCCAGCCGGCTGAACTTCAATGTTACGCCCCGGGGCGAGTTTTTCGGGCTGGCGATCAATGGTCGCCAGGTGGCGTTCTCGGAAAACGTTTTCTACACCTTCGTCGACGGCAAAATCGCCCAGGTCTGGTCGGTGATCGACAAGGCGGCGATCGAACGGCAGTTGGCCGTCTAAACTCCATGGACCCATTGTCCGTGGAGACCGATCATGAAACCCAAGAACACCCTCTGCCTCTGGTACAACGGCACCGCCGAGGAGGCTGCGCGCTTCTACGCCAGCACCTTCCCCGACAGCACGGTCGACGCCGTGCACCTGGCCCCCGGTGACTACCCGTCCGGCAAACAGGGCGATGTGCTCACGGTGGAATTCACCGTGATGGGCATCCCGTGCATCGGCCTCAATGGCGGCCCGATATTCCCCCACAGCGAAGCGTTTTCCTTCCAGGTCGCCACCGATGACCAGGCCGAAACCGATCGCTACTGGAACGCCATTATCGACAACGGCGGCCAGGCCAGCGCCTGCGGTTGGTGCAAGGATAAGTGGGGATTGTCGTGGCAGATCACGCCTCGGGTGTTGACCGATGCGGTGGCCAACCCTGACCCGACAATAGCCAAACGTGCTTTCGACGCGATGATGACCATGACCAAAATCGACATTGCGGCGATTGAAGCCGCGATAAAAGGCTGATCCACCTGCACCGGCGCATTCAAGCCACGGGGGAAGTTGACACACCTCGTAATATTCCATGAAGATAGCCCCAGTCTTCATGGGTGTGTCAGCTTATGTCCGCAACCTCAGTGGTTAACCTTTCCGTCATTGGCTTGATTGCCAAGGCGCAAGGTTGCGTGGCGCACGCCCTCAAATCGAAGAAACAGTCGCTCATGTGACCGGGGCGCGCTGTCCCGTCAGATGAGCTGACAGGACATTGAGCGCGGACTCCCTCCCCCTTGCACAATTGCCCATGCCTTTCTGACGGTGACTCAAACGGTCAATCATCAGGAGAAAGTGCATGTCATCGTTTCAAGGTATCTGGGTTCCCGTGGTCACGCCGTTCCAGGACGGCGCCATCGATTTTGTCGGCCTGCACCGCCTGGTCAGCCACCTGCTGGACAAGCACGTGGCCGGGATCATGGTGTGCACCACCACCGGCGAAGCCGCATCTCTCAGCCGCCAGGAACAATTGGCGGTGCTGGATGCGGTATTGCAACAGGTGCCCGCCCACCGTGTGGTGATGGGTCTGGCGGGCAACAACCAGATTGAGCTGCTGCAATTCCAGGCCGAGGTGCTCAAGCGCCCGCTGGCGGGTTTGCTGGTGCCCGCGCCGAGTTACATCCGCCCCTCCCAGGCCGGCCTTGAAGCGTTCTTTCGCACGGTGGCCGATGCGTCCAGCGTGCCGATCATTCTCTACGACATTCCCTACCGTACCGGCGTGACCTTCGAGCAGGCGACCTTGCTGAACATCGTCGCGCACCCGCAGATCGTGGCGATCAAGGACTGCGGCGGCAACCTGGGCAATACCCTGGCGGTGTTGGCCAGCGGTGAGGCCGATGTGTTGTGTGGCGAGGACCTGCAGATCTTCAATGCGCTGTGCCTGGGTGCCAGCGGTGCGATTGCCGCGTCGGCCCATGTGTGCACCGAACAGTTTGTGGCGCTGTGGCAACAGGTAAGGGACAACCAGTTGGCTGAGGCGCGGGCGACGTTCCTTGGCTTGGTGCCGTTGATCAACACACTGTTCATGGAGCCCAACCCGGCGCCGGTGAAAGCCGCACTGGCGCTGGAGGGCTTGATCGAGAGTGAGTTGCGGGCGCCGATGCAGCGGGCAACCGAGGCGGTCATCGCAAAGCTGCAAAGGCTTTCACGCCAGGCCCAATAACCTGTGGTGAGCGAGCTTGCCCGCTCATCACAATAAGCTTGCGCAGGCTCACCCATTGCACCTCCACGCCCCAAGTGATCTGAGGACTACTCGTAACTTGTGGTGAGCGGGCTTGCCCCGCGTTGGGCTGCGAAGCAGACCCAAAACCAGGCGCTGCGGTTTACCTGACAGAACACAGGGAGCCTGATTGGGGCTGCTGCGCAGCCCGGCGCGGGGCAAGCCCGCTCACCACAACAAGCCCGCTCATCACAATAAGCTTGCGCAGGCTCAACCAATAACGCATTCGAGAGCGCACCTCCACACCCCACGTGATCTGAGGACTACTCGTAACTTGTGGTGAGCGGGCTTGCCCCGCGCTGGGCTGCGAAGCAGACCCAAAACCAGGCGCTGCGGTTTACCTGACAGAACACAGGGAGCCTGATTGGGGCTGCTGCGCAGCCCGGCGCGGGGCAAGCCCGCTCACCACAACAAGCCCGCTCACCACAGCAAGCCCGCTCATCACAACAAGCCCGCTCACCACAGAAGCTCAGGGCATCAGGAAATCTGCCCCCCCACCTGCCGGGCGGTATGCAACCGGTGCAACGTGATCTCGCGCACCGCCTGCTTGCTCAGTTCGATGTGCCGCTTCAGCAGGTGCTGCGCCTGGTCAGCCTGGCGTTGCACGATGGCCGCAAGTATTTGCCCATGCTCTTCGTACGTCGCCGCAATGCGGGGCGCCTGGGTAAAGTCGAGCCGCCGGATGATGCGGATCTGCTCCGTGATGGCGTAGTGCATGCGCGCCATTTCACGGTTGCCGGTGGCTTCCACCAACGCGCAATGAAAACGCTCATCCAGCGCCGATACGGCCTGGGCGTCCTCCAGGCGCTCGCCCTCCTGCACCTGCCAGGTGGCCTGCAACGCTTGCAGCATCGGGTTCGGTTCATCCATCGCACATAACCGGCCGACAGCCGCCAGTTCCAACACGATGCGCACGTCGTAGAGCTCTTCGAAGTAGGCGAAATCGAACGGCTTCACCTGCCAGCCGCTGCGAAAATACACCTCCACATACCCTTCCCGTTCCAAGCGATACAGCGCCTGACGCACCGGCGTACGGCTGGCGTGCATGCGTTCGGCCACCTCGCCTTCGCTGAAGCGATCGCCCGGCAGCAGGCGGAAGTCGAAGATATCCGCCTTGAGCTGCGCGTAGACCTGCTCGGCCAGGCTGTCGGGGCGTGTCTTGGCCCCCATGCTCAGCCCCGGCTCGCAATAAAGGCGCGCCAGCCACCGAACTCGGTAATGTCGAGGGCATCGGCCAGTGCCCAGGGCTCGCAGATGAAGCCTTTGACGCTGCGCCCATCCGCCAGCAGCAGGTTGCCGATCCCCAGCGGTGCGGGGATCTCGGCGACGAACTCGCCGAAGCGTGCGAGGGGCATGTCCCACAGCTCGACGATGATCGCCCGACCGCTGTCCGCCTTGGCCAGCCCTGGCTTGGGCGGCACCGTGCCCGGCAGCGCGTACAGGCGGTAAGTGTCGGCCGTCAGGGTTTGCTCCACCAGCACCGCGTTACGCGTCGTCAGCTGGACATTCAGTGGCATGCCGGTGAGGTGCGCGCCCACCACCGCCACGCGCACGCAGCCGGGGGCTTGGGCGGGTGCGGACGGTGACGGCAGATAACGCTGGGTGGCGCCCAAAGGCAGCTCCAGGCTGGCTTGCCAGCGCTTGCCCAGGTGCGCCAGCGCCGTGTCATGCCAGGCCGGTGCGAGCAAGGTAATGCCGCTGGGCAAGCCATCGGCGCGGATACCGGCCGGCAGCGCCAGGGCCGAGAGGTCGGCCAGGTTGGTGAAGTTGGTGTAGTAGCCGAACTGCGAGTTGTAGCGCACCGGCTCTTCCGCCATCTCGGCCATGGTGCGCAGGGTTGGCGAAGTCGGCACCAGCAAGGCATCGAAACCGGCCAGGCTGTCGTTGATGCGGCGGCTCAGTTCGGCCCGCAGGTATTCGGCTTTGAAGGCGTCGCAGGCGCTGTACTGGCGGCCATTCTCGACAATGCCGCGCACCACCGGGTTGATTGCCTCGGGCTGGTTTTCCAGCATGCTTTCCAGGGCCACGGTGCGTTCGGCGACCCAGGGGCCGAAGTACAGCTGGTCCGCCAGTTCCTTGAACGCAGTGAAATCCACCGGGGTGATCACCGCGCCCAGCGCCTTGAAGTGTTCGACCGCGTGTTCGAACACGGCCTGGTTCTGGGTATCGCCGAAAAACTCCAGGGCCGCCGGGATGGCCAGCTTGATCGAAGCGCCCACCGCCACTGGCGCCGTGTTGGGGTTGGCGCGGGAATAGGCATCGCTGGCGTCGTATCCCGCCGCAACGTGCGCCACGGTCTCGGCATCTTCCACGGTCAAGGCAAACACCGAGACGCAATCCACCGTGCGGCAAGCCGGCACCAGGCCGGTATTGGACAAACGCCCCTTGGTCGGCTTCAACCCGACGATATTGTTGAACCCCGCCGGTACGCGCCCGGAGCCCGCCGTGTCGGTGCCCAGGGAAAACGCCACCAGCCCACGGGCGACCACCGATGCAGAACCGGAGCTGGAGCCGCCGCTGACGTAATCGCCATTGAAACTGTTGCCCACCGCGCCATACGGCGAACGGGTGCCCACCAGGCCGGTGGCGAACTGATCGAGGTTGGTCTTGCCCATCAGGATCGCGCCGGCGGCGCGCAGCTTCTGCACGACCGAGGCATCCCGGGTCGCGCGGTAGGCAAATTCTGGGCAGGCGGCAGTGGTGTCCCAGCCGGCCGCGTCGATGTTGTCCTTGATCGCAAACGGCACGCCATACAACAGCAGCTGGGTCATATCACCGCCCAGCGCTGCCAGCCGTTCGCTCAACTGTGCCAGTTGCTCGGCCAATGACGACGGCTGGGCGCGGGCGATCCAGGCGCTGTCCTCGGGGGGGTATTGCGCGGCCAGGGTGAGCAAAATGTCCGGCGTGATCGCGCCGCTGCGGTAAGCAGCCTGCCATTCACCGAGGGTCCAGCCAAAAACGTTGTGCATGGGAAACTCCATCTTGTATCCAAGTTTGGATTTCTCTAAAGCAAAGCCCACGCCAGGTCACTCTGCCAGTGATTACGCAGGTATCGCCGCACAACGTGCGCTTAGATAGCGCACCCGGGCATCGTCCATGCGCCAAAAAAAGACATTCAATCGACCCCTCGGTTGCGACCGACCCGATACCGACCTACTGTTCCAGACCATGCTCTGCCATTTGCTGTCCCCCACCCTAAGCCTTCAGGTGACGACATGCCCACGCTCCCCCGCCCTGCCGTACTCGAGCTGATCGGCAACACGCCGCTGGTTCGGGTCAGCCGTTTCGATACCGGCCCCTGCACGCTGTTCCTCAAGCTTGAATCCCAAAACCCCGGCGGTTCCATCAAGGACCGCATCGGCCTGGCCATGATCGACGCCGCCGAACGCGACGGCCGCCTGCGCCCCGGCGGCACCATCATTGAAGCCACCGCCGGCAACACCGGCCTGGGCCTGGCGCTGGTGGGCCGGGCGAAAGGTTATCGGGTGGTGCTGGTGGTGCCCGACAAGATGTCCACGGAAAAAGTGCTGCACCTCAAGGCCATGGGCGCCGAGGTGCATATCACCCGCTCCGATGTGGGCAAGGGCCATCCCGAGTATTACCAGGACATGGCCGCGCGGCTGGCCAAGGAAATTGACGGCTGTTTCTTCGCCGACCAATTCAACAACCCGGCCAACCCCCTGGCCCACGAGACCAGCACCGCGCCGGAGATCTGGGCACAGACCCAACACGATGTGGACGCGATCGTGGTGGGTGTCGGCTCGGCCGGCACCCTCACCGGCCTGACGCGCTTCTTCAAACGGGTGCAGCCCGAGCTGGAAATGGTCCTCGCCGACCCGGTGGGTTCGGTGATGGCCGAATACAGCCGCAGCGGAAAGCTGGAAACACCTGGCTCGTGGGCGGTGGAAGGCATCGGCGAGGACTTCATCCCGTCGATTGCCGACCTGTCCAGCGTGCGCCACGCCTACTCCATCAGCGATGAAGACAGCTTCGATCACGCCCGCCAGTTGCTCAAGGCCGAGGGCATTCTCGGCGGTTCCTCCACCGGTACCCTGTTCGCGGCCGCGCTGCGTTATTGCCGCGAGCAGACCGTGCCCAAGCGCGTGGTCACCTTCGTTTGCGACACCGGTACCCGCTACCTGTCGAAGGTCTATAACGACCAATGGATGACCGATGCGGGCCTGCTGCACTACAAGCACTACGGCGACCTGCGCGACTTGATCGCGCGGCGCTTCGAAGATGGCCGCGTGATCAGCGTAAGCCCCGACGACACCCTGCTCACCGCCTTCCAGCGCATGCGCCTGGCGGACGTGTCGCAACTGCCGGTGCTGGTGGACGGCCGCGAACTGGTGGGGGTGATCGATGAGTCCGACATCCTGCTGGGCCTGCACCATGACGCGGCGGACTTCTCCATGATGGTCGCCAGCGCCATGAGCGACAAAGTCCACACCCTGGCCCCTGGCGCCAGCCTGGCCGAATTGCAGGCCGAACTGGACCGCGGCCTGGTCGCCATCATTGCCGACGCGGCGGGCTTTCACGGCCTGATCACCCGCGTCGACCTGCTCAACCACCTGCGGAGATCCCTTGCATGAGCCAGCCCGATAAAAGCGCGTTTGCCACCCGTGTGATCCACGCCGGGCAGTCACCCGACCCGACCACGGGCGCGCTGATGCCGCCGATCTACGCCAACTCCACCTACCTGCAGGACAGCCCCGGCGTGCACAAGGGCTTCGACTACGGCCGCTCCCACAACCCCACGCGGTTTGCCCTGGAGCGCTGCGTGGCCGACCTCGAAGGCGGCAGCCAGGCGTTTGCCTTCGCGTCCGGGCTGGCGGCAATCTCCACGGTGCTGGAGTTGCTGGATGCCGGCGCCCATATCGTGTCCGGCAACGACCTCTACGGCGGCACCTTCCGCCTGTTCGACAAGGTGCGCCAGCGCAGTGCCGGGCACCGTTTCAGCTTTGTCGACCTGAGTGATGTGACGGCGTTCGAAGCGTCCTTGCAGGACGACACGCGGATGGTCTGGGTCGAAACCCCAAGCAACCCGCTGCTGAGCCTCACCGACCTCGCCGCCATCGCCCGGATCTGCCGCAGCCGCGGCATTCTCTGCGTGGCCGACAATACCTTCGCCAGCCCGTGGATCCAGCGCCCGCTGGAGTTGGGTGTCGACATCGTGGTGCACTCCAGCACCAAGTACCTCAATGGTCACTCCGATGTGATCGGCGGCATCGCCATCGTCGGTGACAACCCCGAGTTGGCCGAGCGCGTGGGCTTTTTGCAAAACTCGGTTGGGGCCATCGCCGGCCCGTTCGACGCCTTCCTCACCCTGCGCGGCGTGAAAACCCTGGCCCTGCGCATGGAGCGCCATTGCAGCAACGCCCTCGACCTGGCGACCTGGCTGGAGCAGCAACCGCAGGTATCACGGGTCTATTACCCAGGCCTGGCGTCCCACCCGCAGCACGAACTGGCGCGCAGGCAGATGCGCGGGTTTGGCGGGATGATCTCGGTGGACTTGAACAGCGACCTGGCCGGCGCCACGCGCTTCCTGGAAACCGTCAAGCTCTTCGCCCTGGCCGAGAGCCTGGGCGGCGTGGAAAGCCTGATCGAACACCCGGCGATCATGACCCACGCCAGCATCCCGGCGGCGACCCGCGCGCAGTTGGGGATTGGCGACGGGCTGGTGCGGTTGTCGGTGGGGGTTGAGGACGTGGAGGATCTACGG
Source organism: Pseudomonas sp. LAMO17WK12:I1 (assembly GCF_900177315.1). NCBI lineage: Bacteria > Pseudomonadati > Pseudomonadota > Gammaproteobacteria > Pseudomonadales > Pseudomonadaceae > Pseudomonas > Pseudomonas sp. LAMO17WK12:I1. Next base: position 268,843 of record NZ_FWZV01000001.1, read on the forward strand.
GCAGACCTCGCCCAGGCCTTGGCCCGGATATAAATCCCCCCAGAAAACAAAGATCAACTGTGGGAGGGGGCTTGCTCCCTCCCACATTGGGTATGCGTCACCCCTGGACGATGTTGGCACGCGCCGAATGCAGCTTCTTGTAGCTCTCGATCAAGCGCAAATGCCGGTCCAGCCCTTCCAGCTTCATGCTGGTCGGCGTCAACCCATGGAAGCGCACACTGCCATTGACCGAACCGATCACCGCGTCCATCCGCTCATTGCCGAACATGCGGCGGAAGTTGGCTTCGTAGTCCGCCAGTTCCAGGTCGTCGTCCAGTTCCATCTCCAGCACCGCATTCAACGCCTGGTAGAACAGGCCACGCTCGGCGGTGTTGTCGTTGTACTGCAGGAACATCTCCACGCACTCCTTGGCCTCTTCGTACTGTTGCAAGGCGAGGAAGATCAGCAGCTTCAATTCGAGGATGGTCAGTTGGCCCCAGGCCGTGTTGTCGTCGAACTCGATGCCGATCAGGGTGGTGATGTCGGTGTAGTCGTCCAGCTCGCTTTCGATCAGGCGCTCGACCAACCCCTGCAATTCCGCTTCGTCCAGGCGGTGCAGGTTGAGGATGTCCTCGCGGAAAAACAGCGCCTTGTTGGTGTTGTCCCAGATCAGGTCGTCCACCGGGTAGATTTCCGAGTAATCCGGCACCAGGATGCGGCAGGCGGTTGCGCCGAGGTGTTCGTACACCGCCATATAGGCTTCCTTGCCCATGCCTTCGAGGATGCCGAACAAGGTCGCGGCCTCTTGGGCGTTGGAGTCTTCACCTTCGCCTGAGAAGTCCCACTCGACAAATTCGTAGTCCGATTGGGCGCTGAAGAAGCGCCACGACACCACACCGCTGGAGTCGATAAAGTGCTCGACGAAGTTGTTCGGCTCGGTCACCGCCTGGGCTTCGAAGGTCGGCTGCGGCAGGTCGTTCAAGCCTTCGAAGCTGCGGCCTTGCAGCAGTTCGGTAAGGCTGCGTTCCAGCGCCACTTCCAGGCTCGGGTGGGCACCGAACGAGGCGAACACGCCGCCGGTGCGCGGGTTCATCAAGGTCACGCACATCACCGGGAATTCGCCGCCCAGGGACGCGTCCTTGACCAGCACCGGGAAACCCTGGGCTTCCAGGCCTGCAATACCCGCCAGGATGCCCGGGTACTTAGCGAGCACGTCAGCCGGCACGTCCGGCAGGGCAAATTCGCCCTCGATGATTTCGCGCTTCACCGCACGCTCGAAAATCTCCGACAGGCACTGCACCTGGGCCTCGGCCAGGGTGTTGCCCGCGCTCATGCCGTTGCTGAGGTAGAGGTTCTCGATCAGGTTGGACGGGAAATACACCACCTCGCCATCCGACTGGCGCACGAACGGCAGCGAAACGATGCCGCGCGCTTCGTTGCCGGAGTTGGTGTCGAACAGGTGCGAGCCGCGCAACTCGCCGTCGCGGTTGTAGACCTTCAGGCAGTAGGCATCGAGGATTTCGCCGGGCAGCTCGTCATTCGGGCCCGGCTGGAACCAGCGCTCGTCCGGGTAATGCACGAACGGCGCGTTGGCCAGTTCCTCACCCCAGAACTGGTCGTTGTAGAAGAAGTTGCAGTTGAGCCGCTCGATGAACTCGCCCAACGCCGACGCCAGGGCGCCCTCCTTGGTCGCGCCCTTGCCGTTGGTAAAGCACATCGGTGAATGGGCGTCGCGGATATGCAGCGACCACACGTTTGGCACGATATTGCGCCACGAGGCAATCTCGATCTTCATGCCCAGGCCGGCAAGGATCCCGGACATGTTGGCGATGGTCTGCTCCAGCGGCAGGTCCTTGCCGGCAATATAAGTGCCCGCCTCGCTGCCCGCGCCCGGCATCAACAGGGCCTGGGCATCGGCGTCGAGGTTGTCCACTTCTTCGATCACGAATTGCGGCCCGGCCTGCACCACTTTCTTCACGGTGCAACGGTCGATGGAACGCAGGATGCCCTGGCGGTCCTTATCGGAAATATCGGCCGGCAACTCGACCTGGATCTTGAAGATCTGGTTATAGCGGTTTTCCGGATCGACAATATTGTTCTGCGACAGGCGAATATTGTCCGTGGGGATGTTGCGCGTGCTGCAGTACAACTTGACGAAGTACGCCGCGCACAACGCCGACGAGGCCAGGAAATAATCGAACGGCCCCGGTGCCGAGCCATCGCCTTTATAGCGAATAGGCTGGTCGGCAATCACCGTGAAGTCATCGAACTTGGCTTCAAGCCGGAGGTTGTCGAGAAAGTTGACCTTGATTTCCATGGGGGCACACCAGAATAACGGGCTAAACAAAAATGGCCGCCATTATGAGGTTTTTCATCGGGAAGTTTCAGGCTTTTCAATCATGCGGGGTGATGGATAGCGTTTCTGCCGGCGCGATTCTTTATCTCATAGCATTTGAAAAGCCGCTGGAACAGTGCCAGCATGGCTATGTGCCATCATTTAATTTCAGCGCTTCAGGTGAGGGTCAATATGGAATATCAACTCCCTGCAACAAAGGCGATGAGATGGCTGACAAATGCAGACGCGCCGTATGACACACGCATACGCAGCGAACTTATAGCCGGGCCTTTTTCTTCGAAGGGGGTGCTGTGGGTCGGCTGGTTTAACAGCCTGGTGATATGCACAGTCGTGGTTACACTGCGCCCGAGCCAATTCTTCATTGCCTGGCTCATCATTGATTCGATGATCTGGGTCTCACGGTTAGCACTGCTGTATTGGATCAATACATACGGCGGCCAAAAATATCCTTATGTCATTGATCTATCGTTATTACTGGGCCTGGTCTGGGCGGCGGAGCTGGGCCTGGGTACCGCTGGTTGCCTGATCAGCGGCGATGCGATTCTTCAAGTTCTCGGGTGCACGTCAATGGTCAGCGTGAATGCCGCGATCGCCATGCGCAACCAAGGCGTACCGCGCTACGCATTCACTCAAATATTGCTGACGGATGTGCCCATGAAGCTCGCCACCTTGTTTCAGCCGGAACCGCTGCTCAGGATATTCCTGCTCCAGGCCCCGCTGTACTTGACGGGCATGTGGCTACTGCTCAACACGTTGAACGATAACCTGGTGCGCGCGTTACTGGCCGAGGCCAAAAACCAAATCCGCGCGACCCATGACCCCCTCACGGGCCTGTACAACCGTATGGGGATACTCGAACTGATTGAAAACACCCTGGCCCGCAGCCGGCATGCCGATAAACACTTTGCGGTGCTCTACATAGATCTGGATGGTTTCAAGGGCATCAACGATAACCACGGACATGCCGAAGGTGACAAGGCGTTAGCCGAATTTGGCGCAACACTTAAATCGATTGTCAGGCTAAACCAGGATTGTGCCGGCCGCTTGGGCGGAGACGAATTTATTCTGCTGATGAATAATTCCGGCATGACCTCTGCCACCCTTGCAGCGCAACGAATTATAGACACATTGCGACAGGCCTCTGAGCGTTGCGCTCTTCCCTATGCCTTGCAAGCCAGCATCGGCATTGCCCTCTTTGAAGGCGCCGACAGTACGTCACATACCTGTGCACAAACAGTGATTGCCCATGCGGATGGTGCGTTATATGAAGCCAAGCGCGCAGGCAAAAACTGTTTTCGTATCGCACCAGGACAATTCGCCATTTAGGCCCTCCTGAACGCCATTCGTCACGTCTCGGTTTATATCAAACAATCGCCATCAACTTATTCCGTGTGATGCCGATGAACTTATGGCAATTCAGGGAGTAGTCGGAATGCGCAACAACCAGCCTGTAACACAGCGCGAGATTTCACTCGCGCCTTCGCAAAAACTCATCTCCGCCACCGATGTTCAAGGGATGATCACTTACTGCAACGACGCCTTCGTCGATATCAGCGGTTTTGAACGCGCCGACCTGATCGGCGCGCCCCAGAACATCGTGCGTCACCCCGACGTGCCACCCGCCGTTTTCGCCCACATGTGGAGCGCGCTCAAGCAAGGCCTGCCGTGGATGGGCATCGTCAAGAACCGCTCGAAAAACGGCGACCACTATTGGGTCAATGCCTACGTCACGCCGATCTTCGACGGCAGCCGTGTCGTTGGCTTCGAGTCGGTGCGGGTCAAGCCCACGGCCGATGAAATCCGCCGCGCCCAGGCCCTCTACCGGCGTCTGAGCCAAGGCAAGCCGGGCGTGCCGCGCCAGGATGCCTGGCTGCCGGCGGCAGTGAGTTGCGTGCCGTACATGGCCACCGGTGTGGCGGGCAGCGTCGCCGGGCTGTTCCTCAGTGCACCGGCGGCCGTCGCAGTGGCCGTGGCGGTCGCGCTGCCGGTGGGCCTGCTGTGCTCGCGCTGGCGCCAGGGCAGTACCCTGCGTCTATTGGAGGGGGTCGAACCCTCGACGTCGGATGCCTTGATCGCGCAGATGTACAGTGACGCACGCGGCCCACAGTCGCGTTTGGAAACCGCGTTCCTCAGCCAGACCGCGCGCCTGAAAACCTGCCTCACCCGCCTGCAGGACAGCGCCGAACAACTGAGTACCCTGGCGGGGCAATCCGATCAGTTGGCTGCCGCCAGTGCCAAAGGCCTGAACCGCCAGCGCGTGGAAACCGAACAGGTCTCGGCGGCCGTCAACCAGATGGCCGCGACCACCCAGGAAGTCGCCAGCCATGTACAACGCACCGCCGACGCCACCCAACAGGCCAACGTGCTGACCGGGCGCGGCCGCGAAGTGGCGCGCGATACCCGTGAAGCCATCGAGCGTCTGTCCACCATGGTCGGCGAGACCGGGGTGACCGTGGCGCAACTGGCCAGGGACAGCGACGAAATCGGCAGCGTGGTGGATGTGATCAAAGGCATCGCCGACCAAACCAACCTGCTCGCCCTCAACGCCGCAATCGAAGCGGCACGGGCCGGCGAGCAAGGCCGAGGCTTTGCCGTGGTAGCCGACGAAGTGCGCCAACTGGCCCAGCGCACGTCACAATCGACCACCCAGATCCATGGGCTGATCACCAAGCTCCAGGCATCCTCCAGCAACGCGGTGCAAAGCATGGAAAACGGCCAGCGCCAGGCCCAGGAAGGCGTGGCCTGGGTGCTGGAAGCGGACCAGGCCCTGGTGGGGATCAGCGAAGCGGTGTCGCATATCACCGACATGACCACCCAGATCGCCGCCGCCACCGAAGAACAAAGCGCCGTCGCCGAGGAGATCAGCCGCAACATCACCACCATCGCCGAACTGGCCGACCAGACCTCGATACAAGCCCATCAATCCACGGACCTGAGCAAGGAACTGACCAATACCGCGTCCACCCAATACGCGCTGGTTGAACGCTTCAACCGCTGAAGGCAGACAAGCCCGCTTACTGTGGTGAGCGGGCTTGCCCCGCGCTGGGCTGCGAAGCGGCCCCGATCAAGATCACTGCGTTCCATCAGACAAACCGCAGTGCCTGGTTTTGGGGCTGCTTCGCAGCCCAGCGCGGGGCAAGCCCGCTCACCACAACAAGCCCGGTCACTCACAACAGGCCCGCTCACCATAGTAAGCCTGCTCACCACTACAAGCCGGCTGCCACAACAAGCCCGCTCGCCACAAGATAACCACTCATGCCAAGCTTGGGTTAACGCCCACTCATCCCTCTGCATGAAGCCCGCTCATGTCCATCGCCGACAACCTCATCGCCTTCACCTTCGCCGCCACCCTGCTGACCCTCACGCCGGGGCTCGACACCGCCCTGGTCCTGCGCACCGCCACGGTGGAAGGCAAGCGCCAGGCGCTGCAGGCCACGCTGGGCATCAACGCGGGTTGCCTGGTGTGGGGCGCCGCGGTTGCCTTTGGCCTGGGCGCGTTGATCGCGGTGTCGGAGATGGCGTTCAACCTGCTCAAGTACTGCGGCGCGGCTTACCTGGCCTGGCTGGGGCTGAACATGCTGGTGCGTCCGCGTCGCTCACTGGCACCGGCCGCAGACGACCGCAAGCCCGGCGGCAACTGGTTTATCAAGGGCATGCTGGGCAATGTGCTGAACCCCAAGGTGGGGATTTTCTACGTGTCGTTCCTGCCGCAATTTATCCCCCAAGGGCATTCGCTGATTGCCTGGACCTTCGGCCTGGTGAGCATCCATGTGCTGCTCGGGCTGCTGTGGTCGCTGGTATTGATCGGCGCCACGCAGTCGCTGTCCGGGTTCCTGCGCCGCGAAAAGGTCATCCAGTGGATGGATCGCACCACCGGTGTGATCTTCTTGCTGTTTGCCGCAAAGCTCGCGCTCAGCAGGCGCTGAGTTTTTTCCAGACCAAATCCCTCCTTGCTCACTCGGCGCAAACACGCTACAAATCACCCCGTCGCGAAGTTGTACGACAACCTAAAAATAAATCGCCATCCCCGACGATGGCGCCAACCGCCCGAGCCCCAGCATGACTCCGCCTGCCCCGACGCAAACTGCCCCCGCCCTGTTCTCCCGCCCCATTGCCGTGTTGATTCTGCTCTGCATGGGCTGTGCCTTCGCCGGCAATCACATCGCCGCTCGGGTCGCCTTCGATGATGGTGCCGGTGTGCTGTTGGCCATTCTGCTGCGCTCGGGTGGCACCTTGCTGGTGCTGGCGGTGCTGGTACTGTGGCAACGCCAAAGCCTGCGCCTGCCCGCAGGTGCATGGCGCTGGCAAGTGCTGCTGGGCCTGCTTATCGCTACCCAGAGCCTGTGCCTCTACTCCGCCGTCGCCCGTGTGCCGGTGGCGCTGGCGCTGCTGGTGGGCAACGTGTTCCCGATTCTGCTCGCCCTGCTCACCTGGGCATTCGGCGGCCCACGTCCGACGGCGCGCACCGCCTTGCTGATGGGGTTGATTCTGGTGGGCCTGGTGTTTGTGCTGGACGTACCCGGCCGCCTCTCAGGCCATGCCGATATCGGCCCGCACTGGCTGCTCGGCGTCGGCCTGGCCCTCTGCGCCGCGTTCGTGTTCGCCTGCGCGCTGTGGATCACCGACCACAAGTTGTCCCAGGTGCGCGGCTCCGTGCGCAGCCTGCTGACCATCTTCATCGTATTCAGCAGTGTCAACCTCGCCGGCCTCAGCGGCGCCCTCCCCGGCGGCCTGAACCCGCCGGCCACGGGTACCGGCTGGCTGGCACTCGCAACGTTGGTGGTGCTGTACGGCACCGGTTTTATCGTGCTGTTCATGTCGGTCCCGCGCCTGGACATGCCGCGCAATGCGCCGGTCATGAACATTGAGCCGCTGGCCACGCTGTTGATGGGCTGGGTCGTGCTCGATCAAATGCTCAGCGCCGGCCAGATAGTCGGCGGCGTCATCGTGGTGACCGGGATTGTGCTGCTGACCTATCGCACGTCTGCCCGGTAACGATAAATCCCCGCCTGACCTGGCCCAATTCCTGCCTCCCTCATCCCACCCGGTCGCTACTGACTACGCGGACGACTCTTTTGAGCCCGGCCGCCCAACACCCTCCCCGGATAATCCAGCATCTCCGACCCCCTTCCGAGGCCTTCCCCATGACGAGCCCCTCCACCGAACAGGTAAGCCCCCAAACCCTGCGCAAGGTCATCATCGCCGCCGGCATCGGTAACTTCGTCGAATGGTTTGACTTCGCCTTGTACGGTTTCCTCGCTACCACCATCGCCCAACAGTTCTTCCCCAGCGGCGATGCCAGCGCGGCCTTGCTCAAAACCTTCGCGGTGTTCGCCGTCGCCTTCGCCTTCCGGCCCCTGGGCGGGATTTTCTTCGGCATGCTCGGCGACCGTATCGGGCGCAAGCGCACCCTGGCCATGACCATCCTGCTGATGGCCGGCGCCACCACCTTGATCGGCCTGCTGCCCACCTACGCCGCCATCGGCGTCACGGCGCCGATCCTGTTATCGCTGATCCGCTGCGCCCAGGGCTTCTCCGCCGGCGGCGAATACGCCGGCGCCTGTGCCTACCTGATGGAGCACGCGCCCCGGGACAAACGCGCCTGGTACGGCAGCTTCGTGCCGGTGTCGACGTTCTCTGCCTTCGCCGCCGCCGCCGTGGTGGCGTACGCACTCGAAGCGTCGTTGTCCGCCGAGGCGATGGGCAGTTGGGGCTGGCGCCTGCCGTTCCTGATCGCCGCGCCGCTGGGCCTGGTGGGCCTTTACCTGCGCTGGAAGCTGGATGAGACGCCCGCCTTCCAGGCCGTGAAGCAGGAGCACGCGGTGGCCCACTCACCACTCAAGGAAACCTTGCGCAACCATGGTGCGGCGATCTGCTGCCTGGGCGCTTTTGTGTCACTGACGGCGCTGTCGTTTTATATGTTCACCACCTACTTCGCCACGTACCTGCAAGTGGCCGGTGGGCTGAGTCGGGCGATGGCGTTGCTGGTGTCGCTGATCGCGTTGATCTTCGCCGCGGCGATTTGCCCGCTGGCGGGGCTGTATTCGGATCGCGTGGGGCGTCGGGTCACGGTGATGACGGCGTGCGTGTTGTTGATGGTGGTGGTGTATCCGTCGTTCCTGATGGCCAGTTCCGGTTCGTTCACGGCGTCAATTGTCGGGGTGATGTTGCTGGCGGTCGGCGCAGTACTGTGTGGTGTGGTGACGGCGGCGTTGCTGTCGGAGACCTTTCCGACCCGCACGCGTTATACCGCTTCGGCGATTACCTACAACATGGCGTATACGATCTTCGGCGGCACCGCGCCGCTGATGGCCACGTGGTTGATCAGCACCACCGGCAGCAACCTGTCACCGGCGTTCTACCTGATTGCCGTGGCATTGCTGGCGTTGGCGGGCGGACTGGCATTGCCGGAGACGTCGAGGATTTCCCTGCACGACGTGGGCGCAGAGGACAAAAGCCCGGCGCCGCTGCTCTCGCGTTAAGCACCCACACCGTCCAAACCGTAGCAGCGGCCGACGCATGAGCAGCGCTTTTTGAGGGGGCCGCTATGAACACAGCGCTATGCATCGTTGCACCGGTTTGGGATGCCAAGCCTTGAGCGGGCACTCAGCCCGCCGCCAACAGCCCGACCAACTGCCACGGCGTCATCTTCGTCACCATGATCATCACGATCACAAACATCCCCAGGAAGCCGAAGACGCCCAGCCAGAACCATTGCCGGTACACACCACGGTATCCATCATCCAGCACCGTGTCGGTCTCGACCGCCCGCGAGGCCATCTGCTGCATGCGCTTCTGCAGTACCAGCACCGGCAGCCACAGCGAGCCCACGCCGAGGAAGATGATCAACGCGGTCAGTACCCATTCCGTGGTCACAGGCAGCCCGGCAAGCTGGATCAGCAGCAAGCCCGTGATGATCTGAATGACGCCCGCCGGCGTGGTAATCCAGGTATCAAACCGCACGACCATGCGCGCCACTTGGGCGATCACTTGCGGGTTGGCCGTGCGACTGGCGGCGATCAGGTAGAGGTACGAGCCCATGCCGAAGCCGAACAGGAAAATCGCCGCGATGATGTGCAGGTACTTCAGGCACAGGTAGAGCATCGGTCAGGCCTGCCCGTCAGAGAAGCGCACCGTCAGGCTGAGCTTCGTCGGTTCGTTGATGGCGGCCATGTATTCGTCGACGCTGATTTCACCTACGCACGGGCGGGCACCGGGTTCGGGCACGTAACCGTGGGCCATTTTGATGGCAAGGGCGACGGCTGCACAGCTGGGGATTTCCGGTCCCTTGTCGTCCAGGGCCGTGAGTTGCACCGCCAGGGACAGCGGCTGGCCTTGCATGCCCAGCCCCTGCACGTCGATGTACATCGCGCTTTTGCCATCGCCAAATCGTTCGAACCAGGTGCCCAGGCGATGCAGCCTGGCGGCCCACACGAGGTGGTCGCGCACAATGCCCATGCGTAGCGCTTGCGCCAGCAGATAATTGGCGACACCGCCCAGCTTGAGCCCCGCACCGGCCTTGAAGCGCAGGGTATGGGCGCCATAACGGCCAGCGAATATATCCATGTCGGGCACGTCCACATTGGCCAGCACCCGCGTGCCGAGCTGGGGCATCCTGCGCAGGGTCAGGTCCTGCCAGCCCAGCACCTCGTGCACCTGGCCCTGCTTGAGTTGCTTGATCGGTTTGCCCGCGTAGGCAAGCACGCCTTCGATGGTCGACAGCCCCGGCATCTTCGCCGAAGAGGAAATGCCATGCTCGATGGTGTCGATGCGCATGAAGCGATCGCGGTACTGATCGATGAGGGCGGACGACAACGTCGGTACAGAGCTGCAACCGCTGAGGACGGCCACGCCCGCCTGCCGGGCTTTCGCATCCAGCACGCCGACGCCATTGACGAAGGTCCGGCAATCCGACAGGTCGCAGTAGTTCACGCCCGCGTCGATGCAGTGCTGGGCGACGGCATAGGACTGCCCCTGGAACGGGCCGCCGGTGTGGATCACCAACTGGATGTCCATCGACTGCAAGACGCCAGCGAACCCGGCCGCCATGGCATCGCCGCACCAGCTTTCGCACTCGCGGCCCGAGGACGTTTTCAACCCGTCGACTTTGCCCTGCAACTTGTGTGAGTTGCGGCCCGAGACCACCAGTTCAATGCCCGGCGCGCCCGCCAGGTGCCGGCAAATGATGCTGCCAAAGTTGCCGTAGCCGCCGATCACCATCACCCTGAGTGCCATTGCCTGCTTCCTTGATCAATCAATTGTGCGCCGAGCCTGAAGCGGCCGGCGGTTGAAGATACCCGATGTGTCTAACCGCCTGACCCAGGATCGACACTCAGGCGGCATTACTCCCCGGCCTCAGGGCTGCTTACGATAAAACCCGGTCAGGTAGTCCTGGCTGTCCGGCGCCGAGTTGTGCTCGATCACGGCAAAACCCTTCACCAGTTGGATGTGATACGGCCCGGCCCGAGGGGGCGCCTGGGGCGCGCGCACGATGATCAGGTTTGCGGTTTCCATCGGCACGCGTTGGTGCGTAGTGATGATGATCTTGTCGGTGCCGGTGTCTTTGAGCGTCACGCTGAGTTCCGCCACTTCCCGGCCCTGGGCATCGCGTTCGGGAAGGATTTTCAGGTCCAGGTCACCGTCGCGGCCGAGAAAGTCATCGCGCATCTGGTAATGGCCATCGCGCTGGTCGCGGGCCACGTCGCCGAGTTTGTCGTACTCAGGCGCCCGGTCCTGCCTGTGCAGTTGAATCTGCAGCTCGGGCTGGTCGCCCTTGGCGCCACTGACCCAGGTGCCCGCGTAGGCATAAGGTTCGACGGTTTCCCGCGTGATGCGCCAGATGCCGGTTTGACGGCCATCATCGGCGTATTCGTGCAGGTAGATAAACGACTGGTCGCCGTATTCACCCTGATCCCCCACCAGTTTGATCGGCTTGCCGCTGCCGCTTTTGGTATAGCGCAACTCACCGATCAGCACCGCGCCCTGTTGCTGGTACCAGAGCTGCACCGGGATCTTGCCGTTGAGGGTGCCGGCCAGGAACTCGGGGTCTTCGTTGACCGGTCCTTCCAGTCTGGGCGTTTCCAGCCACTGGCCGTCCTTCCACTCACCGGTGGTGCGCAGCATGTAGCCGCTGGGCATGCTGTTGTTGGCGTCATCGTCCGTCGCCGGCACTTCCGCCTGGGTGTACGCGCTGAGTCGCACCAGTTTGCCGTCGCGCATCTGATAGCGGCTGGCGCGGGTCCAGCAGCAACCCCGGTCGGTCTGCGAATGGATAATGCCGTCCTTGGGATTGATCGAAAACATCCCGCCGGAGGTCTCGTTGGCCAGGTCGGTCAAGGGGCCATTCAGCACCCAGTGGGACGTGTGCGGGTCTTGCAGATACACGTCGTAACTGGACTGGAAGTCCTTGTCCGCACCGGTGCCATTGCGGATCGCCAGGTCCTGGCGGCCATCCTGGTTGATATCGGCGAAGTACACCACGCCGTTCTCCCCCATCAGGCGCCAGTCCACGGTTCTGCCTTGCTGATCCAGCGGCACCTGGGCATCCGGGGTCTGCAATTGCTGAAGGATTTCGAGGGAGCGTTTGTCGCGCAGGGTGATGAGCGCCGGCGCCAGGTGCTGTAAGTCCTGCGGCACGTCCGGGAACAACACCTCGACCAGGTATTGACCGCTGGGGTCATTGACCGAGAACGAACGGGGCTCGGCCATGACGGGAGCGGCCAGGGCCAGGGAGAGGAGTACACCGCTGAGTCGCGTACGCATCCAACGCATCCTTGCTGAAATTCGGGGGCGGCAGTGTAAAGGCAAATGGCAAAGGCATCGAACAAATCGCTGTTTAGGCGCACTCAATGGCTGCTATGTTTTGTGCCTCACGAGCCAAAGGATGTGCCATGGAACCGTTAGCCACCAACGCTGCACTGGTGATCATCGACATGCAGCAGGGCATGAATGACCCGAAGCTCGGGCGCCGCAACAACCCGCAGGCCGAGCAACAGTTGCAGCAATTGCTCGGCGCCTGGCGGCAGTCGGGGCGGCCTGTGGTGCACGTCAGGCACATCTCCCGTACCCCCGGCTCGGTATTCTGGCCGGGCCAGCCGGGCTGCGAATTTCAGCCTGCGCTGCAACCACTGGCCCACGAACACGTGGTGGAAAAGAACGTACCCTGTGCCTTTATCGCCACCGGGCTGGACCGCTGGCTGCACGCGCGATCGATCAAGCAACTGGTGATCGCCGGGGTGATCACCAACAATTCCGTCGAAGCAACGGCACGCACAGGCGGCAACCTGGGCTTTGACGTGCTCGTCGCCGCAGACGCCTGCTACACCTTCGATCAAACCGATGGATCCGGACGCCTGTGGCCAGCGGAGGACGTGCACGCGCTGTCGCTGAGCAACCTGGCCATGGACTACGCCAGGGTGGTCGAAACGGCCGGGATTCTCGGCGCTATGCGCTGAACACGCCGGCTTGCACCAGCATGTCAACTCGCGCCCTTGCTATAGGCAAGTGCGGGCTGCATCTTAACCATCGTCGACATTTTCAGCACTGGAAACAGCCCATGCGCATCGCCTGCCTTCATACCGCAGCCAGCAATATCAGCGTGTTTGAAACCGCCGCGAAAGCACTGGGTATCGGCGCTGATGTGCTACGCCATGAAGTGCGCGCCGACCTGTTGGCTGCTGCCGAAAACGCCGGTCATCTGAGCGCCGACATCTGCGCATCCACCGCATCAGCCCTGCTTGCACTGGCTGAACAGGCCGACGCCGTGGTGCTCACCTGCTCGACCCTGGGTCCGGTCGTTGAAGGTATCTCCAGCAGTGTCCCGATCCTGAGGACAGACGAAGCGCTGGCCGCCTCGGCGGTGCAGGCGGGCGGAAAAATTGCGGTGCTGTGCGCGGTGGAAACCACCCTCGAACCGACCGCGCGGCTGTTTCACAAGGCCGCGCTGCAATCGAACGCCGTCGTCGAAGTGCGGCTGGTTCCGGGGGCATGGCGCTTGTTCAAGGCGGGTGACATCGACGGCTACCTGGCGACAATCGCCAAAGCTGCCGATGCCGCCTATAGGGATGGAATGACACGGGTTGCGCTGGGCCAGGCGTCGATGAGCGCGGCCGCCGTGCAGGTAACGGCCGGCCCGCTGCCCCTCACCAGCGCAGCGGCCGGGCTGGCGGCAGCTATGCGGGCCGTTGCCCTCAGTGCGGTTGTGCAACCATTGCACGCCAGGCCTGAACGCTAGCTCGCTCGTTGACCCTGGCCTGCCAGGCGCGCAGGGCTTCACACGTCTGCGGCACGGGCAATTGCACCAGGTCCGCGAAGATCATGCCGCCGAGTAACGCGATATCGGCCATTGAGAAGGCATCGCCTGCCACAAAGGCGCGGGTCTTGAGCACGTTATCGAAATAGTGCATCCCCCTGACCGCCTTGTCCCGCATGCGCATGCCCCATTCGGCGTTCTGATAAAGCTCGACCTCAGGCCCAAGCCCAGGGGTGGCATGATGGAAATACACGCTGACCGCATCCATCAATTCAATCTCTGCGCGCTTGGTCATCATATGGATCAGGCCTTGCTCGGTCGGCGTCCTGCCGGTGAGGGTCGGGTTGCCATCGAGCGTGTCCAGGTATTGGGTGATAGCCGTGCATTCAGCGATGAATGTGCCGTCGTGCAGTTGCAGCACTGGCAGGGTGCCGGAGTAGTTGAGGGCCCGGAACTCAGGCTGTTTGTGCTCCCCTTTCCATAGGTTGACCGACACGAACTCAACGCGCGGTAACAGATCTTTCTCGGCCAGCGCAATACGAACACGCGCTGGATAAGGGCCGTTGTACCAATCATAAATCTTCATCAACGGCGGTTGGCATAAGTGGGGTTGTGGTTGTTGGAACGTCATGATCTGCTCGCCTACCTGTCAAATGGTAGGTAGAGACTGAAGGTATTATTCCAGGCCGTCAAGCATTACCTACCAGTTGGCAGGTAAACCCTTATCAGCGTAGAATTCGCCCCTCCCCACATTTAAGAGCAATCCACCCGTGAGTGAAAATGCCCGCGAAGCGATTCTGGAAGCCGCCAGACTCGCCGCTCAGCACTACGGCTACAGTGGCATCAACTTCCGCAGCATCGGCGAAACGGTGGGGATCAAGAACGCCAGTATCTATTACCACTTCCCGAGCAAAGCCGATCTCGGCGCAGCCGTTGCCAGGCGCTATTGGGAAGACGCCGCCAGCGCCCTCGCGGCGATACGCAGCGAGAACCCGGAGCCGCTGCAATGCCTGCGTGCTTATCCGAGCATCTTTCGAAAATCACTCGAAGACGGCAACCGCTTGTGCCTGTCCAGTTTTATGGCGGCCGAATATCAGGACCTGCCGGAGCCGGTGAAGGAAGAGATACTGACGTTTGCCAATATCAACGTAGCCTGGCTGGGGGCGTTGCTTGCCGAGATCGAACCCGGCAATACAGAGGCATGCGAGCGTCGCGCGCGTGCCATCTACACCGCCATTGCCGGCGCGCAGTTGATTGCCCGCACCCGGGCCGATCTCGGTTTGTACGACGAACTGGTCCAGAGTTATCGGGACGCGGGGCTTATCCCGGCGTGACAAGCTGGAGCCCTGCCGGCGACAGGTAGCGCTCCAGCAATGGCCCCATCGCTGTTGGCCCAACAACACTGCTTGGACAGCTTGTGCTGAATCAACACACGCCTCCTCCCCCAAAAATCCACATATCCCCTTGAAATAAAAGCATTTAATCCTCTGGCATGGCGCGTGCAATCGCCTTCGCATACTGACGAAGGAATACCCCCATGCCCCAGACACTGCCCCAGGCGCTGTTGCGCCAAGCCCACACCCGAGGGTCGGCGATTGCCTTGCGCTTCAAGCGCCTGGGTATCTGGCATGAGCGCAGCTGGAGCGCGGTGGCGCACGAGGTCAGCCAGCTCGCTGCCGCCTTGCATCAGCGCCGCTTCGGGCCTGACGATAACCTGTTGATCCTCAGCCAGGCGCGCCCCGAAGCGTTGCTGCTGGCGCTGGCCGCGCAATGGCTGGGCGCCAGCGTCACGCTGCTGGACCCGGACCGCGACAACCGGGCGCTGCTGGCCGGGCTGCGACCGCGCTTCGTGCTCGTGCAAGACCTGGAAGCGCTGCAACAACTCGGTGAACGCGGGGTGGTGGTGTTTCTTGACGGGCGTGGCCTGAGCCAGTTCGCAGACGCCGATTTGATCGACTATGCCGAGCTGCGTGCCGATGCACCGCCACCCGCCCACGCCCCGCAGCCGAGCGACACCGCCTTCGTCTTTCATGCCGACACCTCCCTGCACTTGACCCACGCGCAACTGCTCGCGGGCGCGCGGACGCTGATCGACCGCGAACACCTCGGCGCCGACGACGAAGCCCTCGCCGCACGGGTGTTTGCCGCCAGCGGACAGGCACGCTACCTGCTCGCGCCCTGGCTGCACGCCGGCTTTCGGCTGAACTTCCCCGAGGCCCTGGCCACCCGCGACACCGACCGCCGCGAGCTGGGCCCGACCCTGGTGCTGGGCACCCGCGAATCCTATGGGCGCCTGGAGCAATGGGTGCGTGAACGCCTGCCACTGCCGGGCAGCTTCAGCCATCGTTTATACCACTGGGCCATGCAGCCGACCCCCTCCCCCGTGCGCCGCTGGCTGGGCCATTGGCTGGTGCGTCGCCCGTTGCTGGATGTACTGGGCATGAGCCGCCTGCGCGTGCCCTTGCTGGTCGGGCCGCCGCTGCATCCGGAAAGTGCCGCCTTCTTTGCGGCCCTGGGCATTCGTCCCGGCCATTGGCAAGAGCCGTCCACCCGCAACGAACCCAGCGACCACTTGCTGCCTCAATCTGCCTGACGAGCCTTCCATGCCCACACCCACTGAAGCGGTATTACTGCGGCTCGATGACATCTCCCTGTCGTTCAAGGGCATCAAGGCCATCACCTCCATCAGTTTCGAGGTCAAGGCCGGTGACATCTGCGGCCTGATCGGCCCCAACGGCGCGGGTAAAAGCTCGCTGCTCAACGTGATCAACGGGGTCTACCACCCCCAGGGCGGCAGCATCCGCTACGCCGGCCAGACCCGGCGGCGCATGCGTGCGCACCAGGCGGCCGAAGGCGGGATTGCGCGGACCTTCCAGAATATCGCGCTGTTCAAGGGCATGAGCGTGCTCGACAACGTGCTTACCGGGCGCAACCTCAAGCGCCGCAGCAGTTGGCTGGAGCAGATGCTGCGCGTGGGCCGTGCGCCACGGGAGGACGACGCCCACCGCCTGCACGCGGAAAAGGTGATTGCCTTCCTGCAGATCCATCCCTGGCGCCACGTGCTGGTCGGCACCCTGCCCTATGGCCTGCAAAAACGTGTCGAACTGGCCCGCGCCCTGGCCGCCGAACCGACCCTGCTGTTGCTGGATGAACCCATGGCCGGCATGAACGCCCAGGAGAAAGCCCAGATGAGCCAGTTCATCCGCGACATCAACCGCGAGTTCGGCACCACCGTGGTGTTGATCGAGCACGACATCGGCGTGGTCATGGGCTTGTGCGACCACGTGGTGGTCCTCGACTACGGTCGCAAGATCGGCGACGGCACCCCGCAACAGGTGCGCGCCAACCCCCATGTCATCGCCGCCTACCTGGGGACCTGAGCATGGAATTTTTCTTCGAAGTGCTGATCGGCGGCCTGCTGGCGGGCGTGATGTATGCCCTGGTAGCGATTGGTTTTGTACTGATCTACAAGGCCTCCGGCGTGTTCAATTTTGCCCAGGGCGCCATGGTGCTGTTCGCCGCGCTGACGTTTGTCAGCCTGTTGGAGCGCGGCTTCCCGTTTGCCTGGGCGTTCCTGATCACCCTGGCGAGCATGGTGGTGCTGGCGCTGCTGATCGAAAAAGTGGTGCTGCGGCCCTTGGTCAATCGCCCACCGATCATCCTCTTCATGGCCACCCTCGGGCTGTCCTACCTGATCGAAGGTTTCGCGCAGTTCCTGTGGGGTGCGCAGGTGCACGGGCTGGACCTGGGCATCGCCGACGAACCGCTGGAAATCCGCGGCATGCTGCTTTCGCAATTCGACCTGTTTGCCGCCGGCACCGCCGCCGCCCTGGTGATCGTGCTGTCGCTGCTGTTCAACAAGACCCGGGTGGGCCTGTCGTTGCGTGCGGTGGCCGATGACCCGCTGGCGTCCATGGCCATCGGTATTCGCCTGCCGCGCATCTGGGCGTTGGTGTGGGCGGTGGCCGGGTTCGTCGGGCTGGTGGCCGGGTTGCTCTGGGGCGCACGCCTGGGAGTGCAGTTCTCGCTCTCGCTGGTGGTGCTCAAGGCGCTGCCGGTGCTGATCATCGGCGGGTTCTCGTCCATCGGCGGGGCGATTGTCGGCGGCCTGATCATCGGGGCGGCGGAGAAAGTCGCCGAGATCTACCTCGGCCCGATCATCGGCAGCGGCATCGAGAACTGGGTGCCCTACGTCCTCGCGTTGCTGTTCCTGCTGGTGCGGCCTGCCGGGTTGTTCGGCGAGCGCGCCATCGAACGGGTTTGATTGTCCTTGGGGAAATGCCTGCATGTTGTATCAAGAAGTCGGTCAAATCAGCACCTCCTACGCGGCCGAGCGCCGCACCTTTCGCCTGCGCCAGGACCGCGTCGCGCTGTGGCTGCTGCTGGGCGTGGCGTTCTTTGCGGTGCCCTGGCTGGGCAATGACTACTGGTTCAGCGCGATCCTGGTGCCGCTGCTGGTGCTGTCGCTGGCCGGGCTTGGGCTCAACCTGCTGACGGGCTACGCCGGGCAACTTTCACTCGGCTCGGCGGCGTTCATGGCGGTGGGCGCGTTTGCCGCCTACAACCTGCAGTTGCGGGTGCCCGGCCTGCCGCTGCTGGTGAGCTTTGCCCTGGGTGGCGTGATCGCCGCCGCGGTGGCGGTGTTCTTCGGCTTGCCGAGCCTGCGCATCAAGGGCTTTTACCTGCTGGTGGCGACCCTGGCCGCGCAGTTCGTGGTGGAGTGGGTGCTCACCCGCTTCAGCTGGTTTACCAACGACAACGCCTCGGGCGTGATCACCTCGCCGCCACTGCTGATTGCCGGGCTGGATTTCAGCTCACCGCGCGGCCGCTACGTGCTGACGCTGGCCGTGGTGGTGACGCTGTTCTGGCTGGGCAAGAACCTGGTGCGCAGCGAACTGGGCCGCAACTGGATGGCGGTGCGCGACATGGACACCGCCGCTGCCGTCATCGGCATTCGCCTGTTGAAGGCCAAGCTGCTGGCGTTTGCCATCAGCGGCTTCTACCTGGGCATCGCCGGTTCACTGTGGGCGTTCGCCTACCTCGGCACGGTGGAGCCCCACGGCTTTGACCTGAGCCGCTCGTTCCAGGTGCTGTTCATCATCATTATCGGCGGCCTGGGCAGCGTGCTCGGCAACGTCCTTGGCGCGGCATTCATCGTGTTGTTCCCGATTCTGCTGGCCAATCTCTTCGCGCTGTTGCCCGCCGGACTGATGGATGCCGGACAGCTGGAAAACATCCAGAAGATGCTGTTTGGCGCGCTGATCATCGCGTTTTTGATCAAGGAACCGGAGGGGCTGGCCCGTCTGTGGCAGCGCTTTCGTCAACGGGCCAGGGTCTGGCCGCTGCGTTACTGAACTCAATAACCCCCCAGGAATCACCTCCATGACACATCGCTTATCGCTGCGCCGCCTGGCCTTGGGCCTGGCCCTGATCACCGCCGGGCTCACGGCCGGCGCCCAGGCTGCCAACGAACAATACTTCCCGTTGCAGAGCTACCGGGTCGGCCCGTACGCGGCCGGTGGCACCGGTTTTTTCGGGGGCTTTATCGACTACCTGCAATACATCAATGCCAAGGGCGGGGTGAACGGCGTCAAGCTGACCTGGAGCGAATGCGAGACCGAGTACGTGGTGGAAAAAGGCGTTGAATGCTATGAGCGCCTCAAGGGTGGGCTCAACGGTGCGCCGGCCGCCGCCACCAACCCGCTGTCAGTCGGCATCGCCTATGCCACCCTGGACCGCTCCACCGCCGACAAACTGCCGCTGATCACCATCAACCATGGCCGCACCGATTCCACCGACGGCAGCGTGTTCCCCTACGTGTTCCCGCTGCAGCTCAACCCGTATTCGGAAGTCTCGGCGATCATCAACTACATCGGCCAACGCGAAGGCGGCGCCGACAAGCTCAAGGGCAAGAAAATCGCCGTGCTCTACCACGGCTCGCCCTACGGCAAGGAAACCAATGGCGTGCTCGAAACCCTGGCGAAAAACGCCGGCTTCGAACTGACCCTGCTGGAAGTGCCGCACCCCGGCAACGAGCAGCAATCGCAGTGGCTGAACATCCGGCGCCTCAAGCCCGACTGGGTGATCCTGCGCGGCTGGGGCGTGATGAACCCGGTGGCGCTCAAGTCCGCGCAGAAAGTCGGCTACCCGGCCGATCACATCATCGGCAATATCTGGAGCAACTCTGAAGAAGACGTGGTACCGGCCGGCGCCGCCGCCAAAGGCTTTATCTCGATCACCACCCACCCGTCGGGCACCGACTTCCCGGTGCTGCAAGGGATCAAGCAAAGCGTGGTAGACGCCGGCAAGGGCAACCTGGCCGACCCCAAGCGTTTCGGCACCGTGTATTACAACCTGGGCGTGGTCAACGGCATCCTCAACGTCGAAGCCCTGCGCCTGGCCCAGGAAAAATACGGGCAAAAACCACTGACCGGCGAGCAGGTACGCTGGGGCTTCGAACACCTGAACCTCGACGACGCACGCCTGCAGGCCCTGGGCGCCAAGGGCCTGGTGCAACCGCTGAAACTGTCCTGCGCCGACCACGAAGGCGGCGGCGCCGTGCGCTTCCAGCAATGGGATGGCCAACGCTGGAACCTGATCAGCGACTGGGTACAGGCCGACCGCGCCCTGCTGCGGCCGATCATCGAAGCCTCGGCGGCGCAGTACGCCAAGGAGAAAGGCATCACGCCGCGGGATTGCAGCAAAGAGCAGTAAGCCCGAAATAGACCGTTGTTGAGCGCTCACCCGGAGTGGGTAGTACCGCCCAGGCGCTCAGCAACCCAATCGGCAATCCAGGCGCCGGCGTTCGAGGTGTTGTCCAGGCTGCTGTGGTGGATACCGCCTTCACGCGGGGTGAACACCTTCAATTCGCGATCCGGGCTGTTGGTGAGTTGGTCATAGGACTGATGCGCGTACGCCAGCGGAATCTGCCGGTCGGCCTCGCCATGACTCACCAGGAACGGCACCTTGATACGCTCCATTACCCCGTTGAGGTGCACCTGCTCGGCGAGCGTCATGAACGCCTCCATGCTGCTCGCACCCCACACCCAGCACACGTGCTCCCAGTAGTGCGGCACCGGTCGTTCACCTTCGCGGGCCAGGCGGCGCTTCTGCATTTCGCCCCAGTTATGGTTCGCCCCCCACACTGCGCCCAGGGCGAAGCGCGGTTCGAACGCTACAGCGCGCGGGCAGTAATACCCACCCAGGGACACCCCCAGCAAGCCGATACGCAGCGGGTCGATTTCGCGGCGGGTTTGCAGGTAGTCCATCAGCGGGCTGGCCCACAGTTCGGTGTTGACGACTGCGGTCATGCCATGCAGGCGCAGGGCTTCGCCGGTGCCGGGCTGGTCGATGAACAGGCTGGAGATGCCGCGTTTGGCAAGCAATTGCGGGAACAGCCCGGCGCGATGGACCATCTCCTTGGTGCTGTCCAGGCCATTGATCACCACCAGACACGGCGCCGCGTCAGTTACGCCCTCAGCCGGGGTGAACAGCCCGGCGAGATGGGCACCGTCGTAGGGAATTTCAAACCGCCGGGTATTTTCGCCAGACAGTTCGACGCCTTCGGCGAAGGTGCGCAGAAACTTGGCGTACAACGCTTTGCGAGGCGCATGACCGTGAGCCTGCATACGCTCGGCAGTGATGAAATACACCGCCGCGCGGTTCAACTTGTCACCGGCGCTGAGCCACCTGCCGGCCGCCTTGTCTTCCTGCGCCAAGGCCACCAGGTTGTCGCCTCCAGCCTCCCAGGCGGCCATAAACGCCTGGGTGCCCGCATCGTCACCCTGGCGGGCTACCTCCAGCAGCGGCCGGCACATGGTGTCGATCTCGCCGATCTTGCCGCCCATCTCGATGGCTGCCGCAACTGCCAGGCTCCACACATAATTGGTTTCGAAATACTGGAACATGCTCATGGGTCAATCCTTGTGAAAATCAGCGGCGCATAGCCGGGAATTCGCCCTGGTAAAAGGTCACGTCCCAGGGAATGTCGTCCTGCATGAACGCAGGCGGGTTGCCCATCCACTGGGCCGTGCCGAAGCGAAACTCCCATTCGCGCGGTACCCAACTGTCGTCGAGGTAATCGGTGTCGGCGCCGTACTCGGCCTCACCACCGGTGGGTGAGTTGAAGTAGCAGAAGATTGCCGAAGCGATGCGGTGGCGGCCGGTACCGAGAAAGCCATGCTGCCAACCGCGTCGGGTCATGTAATTGGAGCCGACCATCACCTCGTCGAAGTCCTCGACCCCGAAGCAGGTGTGATGAAAACGCGGCACCCCGCCCGCCCCCGGTGCCTTGTTATTGAGCAGGAAGGTGTTGTGGTGCTCATTGGCACCGTCGGCGCGCAGGTAGGTACCCACGCCTTTCTGATGGTCGGACAGGCGAAAGTTCAGACGGTCGCGAAAGAACGCAAAGCTCTGCCAATAGTCATCCACGGCAAACACCACGTGGTTGATGGTTTTAGGTCGAGCCCGCGTGCGCCATTTGCGGTGCTGGTTGAGACGGTTGACGTTGCCGGCAGCGTTGACCGGGTCGGGGGCGTAAGTGACTTTCCTGCGGTTGAACACGCGAAGCCCCAAGGCCTGGCCGCAATCGCTGAGAAAGTGCCAGGCATCATCATCGCCCAGGAGAACCTCACGGTCGCTGGACAAGTCGGCGACCAGCCGCGCCAGGTTTTCAGCGTTGTCCACGCCCCAGATGGTCTCCTTCACACCGAAGCCTTCGTAGCGCGACGCCGGAATAGAGGGGTGATGCATTTCGCGCACGATAATGGTCGAGCCTTCCTCCAGTCGATACAGGCTTTCCTGATCGTTGGCACTGAGGCGCACCAGGCCGAAATCATCAAAGAAGCGCGAGGCCAGGGCCAGGTCCTCGACGCCATACAACAGGGTGTCGATGCCGATGATCGCCATCTCAGGTCTCCTGGAAAGTGAAATTGCGCTGCATGGTTGTGTCCTCGTCAAACAGGGGTCTAAGGCCAGAGTAAGAAGCCCGGCCCATGCCGACTAATCGTTTGTCGACATGGGTTCTATCCATGGCGTGGATGGCTTCAGGCGCCCGCCATGGAGTGCGGCGAATCAGTGACGGCTGTTCAAACCCAGCATCTCGTCGAATTGCACATGCAACAGCAGCCCGGCGGCATAACCATCGCGCGGGTTGACGCCGGTGTAGGGGTTCAACCAACTGCTGGCTCCCCACGTACGCAGCACGAAGGGGCTGAGGACGATGCTGTCGGTGAGGATGAAGTTGGCGTCCAGCGCGACCGCATACTCGTTGCGCCCGGGGCGGTAACTGCCACCGCCCGATGCCGCGTGGGCCTCTTCAAGGAAGCGTTGCTCGCGACTGGTCAGTTGTGCCCAGTTGACGTTCACCGAATAGCTGTCGAACGGTCGGCTGCGAAAGGGTGCGGAAAGAATCAGCCCTGCGTTGCCTTGGGTGCCGACGCCATTGGTGGTGCCTTCATCAAGTGTGTGGGTCAAGCTGGCATAGGCCGCTACCGCCGTTGGGTTGAGGTCTTGGGTGGCGCCGCCGTCCTGGCGCCAGACGGTTTTCTTGGCGCCCAGGTAGAAACCTGTCACGCCCTTGCGGGTATCGGCAGCGGCAGTTGTGTCAGTGACTTTCGAGGTGCCGTTGACCGTGAAATAGGGGTCGGTCTGTTGCCCGTTATTGTGAAAGCCCAGCACCTCGAACGTTTGCGGGTAGGCTTGCATGCGGTAGTCGGTGCGATAGGCCAGGTTCGCCAGGTACACCGTACTCAAGGTGCCGCCACTTTCGCCGACGTCGCGCTCCCAGCCATTGGTGAAGGGATAGGCATTGTTGCTGCGCCACGCACCGACCTGCGCGCGCACGGCGGGGCTGAAATCGTAGCCGACGCGCGCGCCCCAGTTGGCGTAGGGCGGCGGGTTGATACCGGCCGTGTCCTGCAGGATCGCGTTCACGCATCCCAGCGGCACGTTGCACAGCGGCAGCGCAAAGTAGTTGCCGGCGTTGCTCTTGCCCGCTTCGATGGACAGCTTGTCGTCGAGCAATTTCTGCTCGTAGGTGAACAGGCTCAGGTGGCTGACATTCGGAATGTAAGGGCCCGGTTTACCGGCAATCACATCACCCACCTGCCGACCGTAGTCCAGGTTGCTGGTCCAGGGCACGTACAGCTGCTCGAAGTGGATCGTCCCACCGGGCAGGCCAATGAGCTTGTCGAGGTTGAAGTCGGCGCCGATGGCAAAGATGGTCAGTGACTCGTGGTTACCGGTGTACAGGCCGGCGCTGGGGTTGCGCAGGTAAATCTCAGTCATCGACAGGTGCGGGCTCACACCATGGTCGTTGAGCCACTTGCCCTGCGCCTCAAGAAGCTTGCCACTTTTGGGTGGCACATTGGGCTCCACATTCAATACGCGCGGACCGACTTTTTCATTCGGGTACTCGTCGCTCGGCGCGTCGGCAGCCAGGGCGGGGCCTGCCGTCACGATGATCAATGCACAACCAACCACCATTCGAATCGTCATGTTCAGTCTCTTTTGTTGTTTTTATGAGATAAGGGGGCCTGCTCCGGTACCAGGGCACCGGAGTGTTCGGTCATTCCAGGGTCAGGCGTCTTCGAGATTGACGCCGGTCAGGCGCAGGTTGCGTGCCGCCCGGCACTTCACCAGGCTGGCGCCGAGTGCCAGCAGTACCACCGGCAGGCAGAGCCAGCCGGCCCAGCCAATGGTGGTGGCCAGGCTTCCGCTGACCTTGCCAACGGCCACGACCAGGATCGGACTGAAAAACATGCCCAGGCAGTAGCTGCCGTACCACATGCCAGTGCCCAACCCGCGGCGCTGCCACGGCAGTTCACGCATGTTCCAGATGGCCAGGGTGGGCAACATCAGGCCGCAGCCCAGGCCGTTGATCAGTGCAACAACCATGATTGCCTGCCAGGTGTGCATCGCCGGAATCAACAGAAAGCTGGTAGCGATCAGGCCAAAGGCCAGGGCCAGGCAATGGGGGGTACGCAGGCCCAGGCGAGTCAGCAGGTGCACGCTAAGAGTACCCAGCACGATCATCACGCTGCACGCCGACGCGACGAGGCCAGCGGTCTGCGGCGACGGTTCGCCGATGTCCCCGAGCAGGTAGGCCATCTGGATCTGCAGGATCATGAACATGACCGCGCCGATGAAGGTCACCACACAAATCCCCAGCATCAGCAACGGCCGAAAGCTCACGTTGTTGCGCGCCTGCTCTTCGTCCGACGCCATGCTGGCTGCGCGCGGTTCCCACAGCATGACCTTGCTCAATAGCGCCAGTGCCAGGGGCACCGCGTAGACTACATAGGGCATGCGCCAGCCAAGTTCACCCAAGGCGCCGCCTACCATGAAGAACAGGATCGCCGACGACGACGCAAAGGTGGTTTGCAGCGCCAGGTACTTCTGGCGTTGCGCACCGCTGTAGTAGTCGCCGATCAGCATGGTGCTGATGGTCACCACCACCGCCTCCACGCAGCCCAGGGCGATACGACTGACGATGATTGCGTAGAGCGAGTCGAGAAACATCGGCATCAGGCCGAACACGCCGTAGCCGACAATCGACGCCACCAGCAATTGCTTGCGCCCATACCGATCGGCCAACACGCCCACCAGCGGGCTGAGCAACGCCACCAGCAAGCCGGGAATAGTCAGTGCCACCGGGATCAGGAACTCGACGTTAGGCACGTCGGAAAAATGCGCCTGCATCTGTGGCAGGCTCGGCGCTACCACGATGGCCGCCATCGGTGACAGACAGTTGATCAACAACAACAGGTACGTAGCGAGGGTCGCCTTTGACTGGGTGACGCGGGTAGGAGCGTTCATGGCCTCTCCGGATTGTTATTATTAAAGGGTGAAACGCACGCTTGGGTATTACAACTGCAGGGTTCGCTCGATCAGTTGCTCGATGCCTCCATCATGGCGCAAGCCCAGGGCTTCGGATGCCTCGGCATGCAAGGGCGGATAGCGGCCGAAATTCGCCTCCAGGTGTTCATCAGGCTGGTACTCCACCTGTGCACGGCGGTCTTCGCCGAAACGCCTGCACAGCCCGTCGACCAACTGCGCCATACTCAGGTGCAACACCGGCAGCGCGAACACTCGCCGCGCCACCAGTCGCTCGGGCGCCAGCGTAGCGGCGTGCAGCAGGTTATCGACACAGCGTGCCGCCGACATCCACCAGGCCTGCGCCTGCGGCGATACCGGGCACTCGAAACGCGTGCCCGCCGCCAGCGCCCAGAACACCTCGCTCATGAAGGCCGACAACAACCCGGAAGGTTGCGGCGGGCGGGCCACAATGCCCGGTAAGCGCAGGCTGATGCCATCGATCCAGCCACGGCGGCTGAAATCATCGATCAGCAACTCACCCATCAATTTCTGGGTGGCGTAACTCAATTGCGGGTGCAGGGGCGTATGGTCGTCTACCGCGGTCGGCAAGGGCGAGCCATACACCGCAATGGTGCTGGCGAACACTACCCGCGCCGGGTTGGGTTGATCCTTGAGCCCTTCCAGCAACGCCAACGTGGCGTCCAGGTTGACTCGACGGCCCAGGCTGTAGTCGCGCTCGGCGGCCCCACCGGGGATGCTCGCCAAATGGAAGGCGATATCGACCGGCGTTTCCAGGGCATCGGCCAGCAACCGCAGGTCGGCGATACTGCCGGCAAGGCAGCGCACGCGGGGGTCCGGCGGTATCTGAGGAAACGCCAGGTCCAGCAGGGTCAAACGTGTCCAGCCCGGCAGTGCATAGGGATCGGCCAGTAAGCGACGTACCAGGGTGGCGCCCACAAAACCATTGGCGCCGGTGATCAATACATGCATGTCAGTGCTCCTGCACGGGGGCTGGAACAAACCGGTGATCGATGGCGCCGAACAGGCTTTGCCCGTCCAGGCCAAAGATTTCAAAGCGCAAACGGTCGCCGAATTTCAGGAAAGGCGTGTTCGCCTCACCCTGCTCGATCACTTCTATTGCACGTCGCTCGGCCAGGCAGGCCGAGCCTTTGGCGGTGTAGTCACGGTTGGAGAAGGTGCCCGAGCCCAGCACCGTACCGGCGCGCAAGTTGCGGGTACGAGCCAGGTGCATTACCAGTTCCGGGAAGCTGAAGTCCATTTCATCGCCGTTGGGTTCGCCGAAACGCTGGCCGTTGCACTGCACATGCAGCGGCAGCTTGACGCGGCCGTCGTGCCAGGCTTCGCCCAGTTCATCCGGGGTGACCGCCACCGGCGCAAACACCGTACTGGGTTTGGCCCGCAGTGGACCGAAACCGATACTCACCTCCTTGAACAGATGCGCGCGCAGGCTCACGTCGTTGAGCAGCATCAGCAGCTTGATATGACCCGCCGCTGCCGTTGGCTGAACGCCCATGGGCACATCATCAAGCACCACTGCCACCTCGCCCTCGAAATCGATCTGGTGGTCCTCGCCGGGCACCGGGTAATCGTCGCAGGCACCGAAGAAATCGTCCCCGGCGCCCTGGTAGATGATAGGCACGCCGGGATCTTTCTTGATGTCCAGATTGTACGCACGCTCCATCAGGCTGCCGTGGTTGAGGAACGACGAGGCATCGGCCCATTGGTAGGCACGGGGCAGCGGTGCCATGGCCGCGCGCGGGTCAAAATCGAACGCCTGGGGTGCCCGGCCTGCGTTAAGTGCGGCGGACAACTGCTGCAATGCCGGTTCGCAGCGGGGCCATTCTTCCAGCGCAGCCTGCAGGGTGCCGGCGATTCCACTGGCCAGCACCGCGCGGCCCAGGTCGCGACTGACAACCACCAAGCGCCCATCGCGGGTGTGATCCTTCAGGGTTGCAAGTTTCATCGGTGTGCTCCTGGCCCGGACCACAGGGCCGGGCATTCAATGAGTTCCAGCAGATTGCCGCTGTTGTCGCGCACAAAGCCCATGGGGCTGCCTTCGATGACCGTCTCAAAAACGATGTCGGCACCTTTGCCGCGCAACGCGTGGAAGGCAGTCGCGGCATCCTGCACGGCAAAGCACAAGTGCTTGTGGCCGTGGGTCTTGAGGTCCAGGTGCGGCTCGCGACGGTCACTCGGTAACGGGTGCGCTTGGTCCAGCTGGAACAGCTCGATGCGGTAGTCGCCGCAGCGGATAAAGGCGATATGCGCCGGGATCCGGTCAATGTAGGCGCGGCTTTCCAGCTCGAAACCGAGCATCCGCCGGTACCAGCCGATGGACGCCTCCAGGTCGGGGACGCTGATCCCGCCGTGGTGGGGTTTGATCGCAAACATGGCAGCCTTCCTCAGTTCAGTGCCCGACCGCCATCCACTGGGATGACCGCGCCGGTGGTAAATGTCAGGTGGCAGGCCAGGGCCAACACCGCCTGGGCGACCTCTTCGGGCAAGGCCAGGCGACCCAACGGGGTACGTGCGGCTTGCTCGTCACGCCAGCCCTGGGCCAGGCCCTGGACGAACTCCGTATCGGCCAACCCCGGCGCCACCGACACCACCCTTACCTGAGGCGCCAGGGCACGGGCCAGGGACTGGGTCAGGTTGTCCACCGCCGCCTTGCTGGCGCAGTAGGCAATATTGCTGCCCATCGCCGTACGCGCGGCAATCGAGCTGATGTTCACCACCAGCCCATCGCCGCCGGCCTTGAGCAGCGGTGCCAAGGCCCGGATACAGGCGATCGGACCGCGCACGTTGATGGCCAGGATATTGTCGATCAGCCCGTCATCCAGACCCTCAAGGTCGGCATGTTCGACAAACCGCGTCGTGCCGGCGCAATTGACCAGAATGTCGCAACGCCCA
The DNA here is from genome assembly GCF_900177315.1 of Pseudomonas sp. LAMO17WK12:I1. Taxonomy (NCBI): domain Bacteria; kingdom Pseudomonadati; phylum Pseudomonadota; class Gammaproteobacteria; order Pseudomonadales; family Pseudomonadaceae; genus Pseudomonas; species Pseudomonas sp. LAMO17WK12:I1. The sequence continues at coordinate 297,177 of NZ_FWZV01000001.1, forward strand.
AAGTGCCTCTGTACCTGAGTGGCCAGTCGCTCGAGCATGGCGCTGTCGGTGACAGGTGCCGCCACGGCGAGGTGGCCACCGGCAACAGTCGGCAGGTCAGTCACCAGGGTATGGGCGGCATCGCTGGAGCGGTTGTACCCCGCCACTACGCTGGCACCCGCGCGGGCCAGGGCATGGCAGATCACCACCCCCAACCCGCCGGTGGCTCCGGTAACGACGGCGACCTTGCCTTCCAGGCGGCCCATCAGGAGGCCTTCTTCAGGCGACGCACACGGATATCCGCCTGTTCCTTGTGGCCGGAGAAATGCTCCAGTGCACACAACCGCGAGCAGACTTCACCGATGGCCACGCTGGCTTCGTCTGTGAGCACCCGCTGGTAGGTATGAGTCTTGATGAACTTGCCCACCCAGAGCCCGCCGGTGTAACGCCCGGCGCCCATGGTCGGCAGCGTGTGATTGGTGCCGATCACTTTGTCGCCGTAGGACACATTGGTGCGATGCCCCAGGAACAGGCCGCCATAGTGAGTCATGCGCGCCAGGAACCAGTCCGGGTCGCGGGTCATCACCTGCACGTGTTCAGAGCAGATGCGCTCGGATTCGGCGAGCATCTCTTCGTCGCTGTCACACAAGATGATCTCGCCATAGTCGCGCCAGGCCACACTGGCCACCGGAGCGGTGTCCAGGCGCGCGAGCACCTGCTCGATGGCCGCCGGCAATTCTTCGGCAATACGGCGGCTGGTGGTCACGCAAAACGCCGGTGAAGTCGGCCCATGTTCGGCCTGGCCCAGCAGGTCGACCGCCACCAGTTCGGCATCCACCGTGTCATCGCAGATGACCATGGTTTCCGTAGGCCCGGCGAACAGGTCAATACCGACGCGACCGTACAGTTGACGCTTGGCTTCGGCCACGTAGGCATTGCCCGGACCGACGATCATGTCGACCTTCTCGATGTGTTCGGTGCCCAGGGCCATGGCAGCGACACCTTGCACGCCACCCATCACATAGATTTCATCAGCCCCCGCCATGGCCATCGCGGCGATGATCTCCGGCGACGGCTGGCCATCGAATGGCGGTGCACAGGCGATCACGCGTTTCACACCGGCCACTTTGGCGGTAAGCACGCTCATGTGCGCCGAGGCCAGCAGCGGGTACTTGCCGCCAGGGATGTAACAGCCTACCGAACTCACCGGGATGTGCTTGTGCCCGAGCACCACGCCCGGCAGGGTTTCGACCTCCACGTCGCGCATCGACAGCAACTGGATTTGGGCGAAGCGACGGATCTGGGCCTGGGCGAAGGTGATGTCCTCAATGGCCTGGGGCGACAGGCTGTCTATGCACGCCTGGATCTGCTCCTGGCTCAGCCGCAGGCTCGGCGGGTTCCAGCCGTCGAACTGTTGCGAGTACTCCCGCACAGCCGCTTCACCACGCTGATCGATCGCATGGATAATCTGTTCGACCGTGTCGCGCACCTGGGCGTTGAGTGCCGCCTTGTGCTCCGCCGGTTTGCCTTTTTTCAGATAACGAATCATGAGCCGGTTCCTGTCTTGTTATTCGGTATTCAGCGCCAGTGGATCAGCGGTTGGCCCGCCAGTGGCGCCCGGAAAAACGGAATGCGTGTGCCCTGCAGACTGCCCAGGTACACGGTTTTCAAATCGGGCCCGCCAAACGTCAGGCTGGCCATCCACGGTGCCAGTGTGCCGTGGGCGGCCTGCATGATCTGCGGGGTGAGGGTTTTGGCGCGGTAGTGCTGGTTCAGCAACGCTGTGGCGACCGGGTTACCGTCATCAAGCAGGTTGAGTACTTCGCCATCGGGGGTCAGGGCAATCAGCTTGTCGCTCATCACCAAGGTCACCCACAGGTTGCCGAAGCTGTCGAAGGCAAAACCGTCGGGAAAGCCCTCCAGCTCCGCCGGGCCAAACACTTCACGCTCCCCTAGCGAGCCGTCGGCCTGCTGGCGCAGGCGGGAGATTCGCCGCACATTGCTTTCCACCACGTACAACCATTCTTCGTTGTCGTCGAAGCGGATTTCGTTGGTGCCGCCAAACCCTTCGGCGACGATGCGAATGCCCTGGGCGTCGATCACGCCGATGTAGCCATCCAGCACGCCGGAATTGATCGAGTCGGTCCACGGTTGCATCGTGGTCGTCACCGTGAACCAGATACGCCCCTTGCGATCCCGTAGAGGGAAGTTGGTCTTGCCCAGGGGCTTGCCGTCGAGCTGGTCAAACAGCACCTGGACATGGCCCTGGCGGTCGAGCTTCTCGATACGGTCCAGGCCCCAGTTGCAGATGATGAAGTCGCCCTGCTCCGTCAGCGCCAGGCCATTGGGCAGCGACGCGCCCTGGGACTGCACATAGCGCGATTCGAAGGACGCCGCCTGCGCCTCCACCTGCGTGGGCGCCAACAAGGTCTGCTCGCCATTGGCAGTAATATGCATCACCCCGCCACGTGCGTCGGCGGACCACAGGCTGCCGTCGGGCTGGGCGATGATGCATTCGGGGCGTTGCAGATCGTGGCCGACGAAACCGATAGCGTCGCGGTCGACCTGCCAGCCTTTGAGTGGATTACGTTGCATGAGCATGTCCTTGGGTCAGATAGGCTGGGCGACCACATCGATCATCTGTTTCATCAAACCGGCGAAGTTGGCATCCGGTGTCGGCCGCTGCTCCCACTCGCCGATCTGCACGGACCCTTGGTTGATGAATTTGCAACGCTCGTAGCGACGCTGCATGAAACCTTCGAGCACCTCGGCCAGACTCAGCTCGGCGCCACACAGTTCACCCAGCACCACGGCATCCTCCACCGCCTGCGCGGCGCCCTGGCCCATGTGCGGCGTGGTGGCGTGCGCGGCATCGCCAATCAACAACACGCGCCCGCGGTACCAGGGGGCCGGCATCAACAGGGCTTCGAGTGGGCGGTAGACCACTTGGGTGTTGTCGGTGATCTGGGCGCTCAGCTCCGGCACCAGGCCGCCGTAGCCTTCAAGACGTCGGCGGAACTCGGCGGCCAGCGTGTCCGGGTCGAAGAACGGGTTGCCGGGTTCTTCGAACACCGACAGGATGTACAGGCTGTCTTCGGTCAATGGCGTGTAGCCAGCCTTGCCGCCCGGCTTGCCCTCAAACATGTGCGACCAGAGCAGGTCCTTGGGCCGTGGCAGGTTGTAGCGCCACACGCCCTGCCCCGTGAATTGCGGCGTGTACTGCTCGCCGAATACCGTCGTACGCACTTTGGAGTACACACCGTCAGCCCCCACCACCAGGTCATAATCACCCCGACTGCCGTCGGTGAACCCCACGCTGACGCCGTGTTCATGTTGAGAAATATCACTGAAGGTCAGGCCCAGACGCAGGTTGGCGCCACTGGCGGCCACCGCATCAAGCAATACCTGATGCAACGCCGGACGGGTCAGTCCGAGGTTCGCGGGATACTGCTCGCCGGCCAGCCGTGCACCACTGAGTTCGGCTTTTACCTCCCCCTGCTGGTTGCAGATGCGCAGGCCCTTGTAAGGGAAACCCGCGGCCACGGCCGCGTCGGCAATACCCAGTTGCGCCATGGCGCGAATGCAGTTGGCCTGGACCACGATACCCACGTGATACACCTTGGCCTGGGGGCTGATTTCGACAATATCGACCACTACGCCGGACTTGCGCAGGGCGATGGCGGCGCTGAGGCCGCCAATGCCACCGCCGACGATCAGCACATGCTTGATGGCGCTCATCAACGCACTCCTCTTGGATGCAGAGTGAAGTGGGCACACAGGCTTGGAAGCGTGAGGTGGGACACAGGACTGCTCTCCATATTTATTGTTGTTATGGCCGGCCTCACAGGGGGCTGGCTGAACATGGGCCAACCTTACTCACCCCTCAGGTATGCCGGAAATTGTTTGTTCGGATAGGTCCCATCCATCAGATGGATAGCCCAACAGCCACCGCTATTTGCGTTTCAAATCCTTTGCCAGGCAGGTATAACAAGCCTGGATGCCCGTAAGCACAATCATAAAAAACGGAGTAACGCCATGCGCTTTCACGGTCTGGATTTGAACCTCCTCGTGGTGCTGGACATGCTGCTGGCGGAGCAGAACATCACCCGTACCGGTGAGCGCCTGCACCTCAGCCAGCCGGCCACCAGTGCGGCGTTGTCACGCCTGCGCGACTATTTCGAAGATGATTTACTGGTACAGGTCGGTCGCAGGATGGTCCGTACACCGATGGCCGAAACCCTGGCCCAGCCGATTCGTGATTTGCTGATCCAGATGCGCTCCACCTTGGAAAACCGCAGCCGATTCCAGCCGGACCTGGCACGCCGAAACTTCACGCTGATGGCGTCGGATTATGTGGGCATGGTGCTGCTGCCCGAGGTCAGTCGCAGGCTGAACACCCTGGCACCGTCATGCTCCATCGAACAGTTCCTGCCCACGGATGAGGCCGCCCTTGAGATCGAGCGTGGGCACGTGGACTTCCTGGTGCTGCCGGACAAGAACATCCTCAAGGAACACCCCTGTGTGGCGCTGTTCAGCGATGAATACGTGTGCGTGATGTGCAAGGACCATCCGGCGGCCAATGGGCCTTTGTCCATGGATGACTACAAGGCGCTGGGGCACGTGCTGGTGCGCTGGGGCGGCGAACATCGCGCCCCCATGGCTGATGAGTGGTTTGCGCGCAGTTTCGGGTTCACACGCCGGGTGGAAGTGACCACCAACACCTTCAACAGTGTGCCGCCGTTTCTGATCGGTACCCTGCGGGTCGCCACCATGCACCGTCGCCTGGCGGAGAGATGGGCACAATACTTGCCGCTGCGGATCGTGTCCGCCCCCTGGACCGCGCCGCCGCTGACCATGTCCATGCAGTGGAACAAATACCAGCAGCTCGACCCCGGGCTGGCCTGGTTGCGCAACCTGATCATCGAGACCGCCGCCTCGATGGATCCCGATCAGGCATCGTAGGCCTGGCGGGCGGCCTCGATGACCGGGGCCTGTTGTTCGAGCCACACCAGCAGCGCCTCAAACTGGGTGACCAATGAAACGCCCAATGGCTTGAGGCTGTATTCCACCTGCGGCGGAATGGTAGCGATCACACGACGTTCGAGCATGCCGTCACGTTCCAGCGCACGCAGCTTGAGGGTGAGAATGCGCTGCGACAAGCTACCTTCCGCCATATCGTTGACCTGCCGTTGCAGTTCGGTAAAACGCAGCGTACCGGTGTGCAGCACCAGCAACAGCAACGGGGTCCAGCGGTCGCCAAGCCGAGCCAGGGATTCACGCACAGGCCCATGGGGATCATTGCCGCCGCGCAGCACCCGCGCTTTCAGATCATCCAGCGCCTGGCGCTGAATCTTGTCGACCACATGCATCGAGCCTTCACCTTTGTGCATCCCTCTCTCCCTGCCAGCCCCTGGGGGGTACGTACATTCAGGTAACCGACCTACATTAAAGTGCCGTCTTCCGCCTGCCGGCCCGTTGCCCCAGTATCCGGCACAGCGGCGCCCTGCCCCCGGGCAGTACGCCGACAACAAAAACAACAGAAGCGGAAGATCCTATGAATCATTACGATATCGTCGCCATCGGCGGCGGGCACAATGGCCTCGTGGCCGCAGCCTATCTGGCCAAGGCCGGCAAAAAAGTCCTCGTGCTGGAACGCAAGGACTATGTGGGCGGTGGCGTGACAACGCGCCAGCTTAACACTCCAGGCTTCTGGCATGACGAGCACTCCAGCGTGCATATCATGATCCAGGGCAACCCCATGATCACCCGCGACGAGCTCGGTCTGTTCAGCCGGTTCGGCCTCAAGTACAACTACTCCGATGTGCCCCATGCGACCGTCTTCGAAGACGGCAGCGCACTGATTACCTACCGCGACCTGGACAAGGCCTGCGAATCCATCGCCAGCGTGTCGCCTCGCGACGCAGAGACCTATCGCAAGCTGGCGACCAAGGCCGCCGGGCTGCTGCCGATGTTCCTCTCCGGTTTCTATTCGCCCCCGCCGCCCATGGGGGCCATGGTCGCCATGCTTGACCAGAGCCAGGAAGGCCGCGAGATGTTCGACGCCATGCAGCGCAGTACCCTGGACATCGTCGACAACCTGTTTGAGCACGACAAGGTCAAGATCCACCTGTTGCGGGTGATCGCCGAAAACCTGCAAGCCCCGGACGAGTTGGGTACAGGTATGGGGGTGTATGTGTTCGTCGGCATCATGCACACCTACGGCGTGTCGCAACCGGTGGGTGGCAGTGGCAAGCTTTCAGAAGCCCTGGTGCGCTGCATCGAGCACCACGGCGGCGAGATCCGTTGTAACAGCGAAGTGCGCAAGGTGATCGTCGAAGGCGGGCGCGCCAACGGTGTGGAGCTGGCCGACGGTGAGCGAATTCTGGCCCGAGACGCGGTGGTCGGCGCCTTGCACCCCCATGTCATCAAACGCTTCGTCGACGGGCTTGATCCTGGGGTGACCGCACGCGCCGAACGCGCCACGCTGGCCCCATTCAGCCTGTTCGTGAGCCACTACGACTTGCACCGGCAGGCCGAGTTTCATGCCGGCGCCGATGTCGGTCGCGCCACGATGCTGACCATGATGAGCTGCGACCGCCTGAGCGACATGCTCGACGACTTCGACGAGTTGCGCCGTGGGCGGGTGTCCAGGCGCAGGCTGGTGGCCGGTGGCGACGAGAGCATCAACGACCCGACCCGCGTGCCGCCAGGCAAGGGCATGTTCCACGGTATGACGTTCGCACCCTATGACCTCGCCGAAGGCGGTGCCGCACGCTGGGACGAGTACAAGGAGGAATTCGGCGATCTGAGCCTCCAGGCGTACCGCAAGTTCGTCAAGAACCTTACGCCGGATAACATCATCGCCCGCAAGGTGTGCTCGCCGCTGGACCTGGAACGCAGTTCGCCCAACTCCATGGTCAAGGGCGATGTACACGGCGTCGCCCCCTACTTCTACCAGAGTTTCGCCCACCGCCCTACGCCCGACCTCGGCCGCTTGAGCGTACCCGGGCTGGACAACCTGTACCTGGTGGGTCCTTTCATGCACCCGGGCGGCGGCGTATTCGGCGCCGGCCGGGGCACCGCAATCAAAATATTCGATGACCTGGGCATCGATTTCGACCGTGTGACAAGGAACTGATCATGAAAATATTCGGCAGCGACAACAGCGAGCTGATGACCGTGAGCGCCATAGAGCGCAGCGGTGACGACCTGGTACTCAAGGGTAAGATCTTCGGCGCCATGCCCATGCTGGCCAGGGTGCGACCGGAAGAAGCACGTGCAGCCTTGCGCCTGCTTGATATCAAGACGGCTGTGTTCCTCTTGAGCCTGCTGTTCAGGCCGGCCAGCCGCAAAGCCGGCAAGTAGGCGCCAGGGTGCTGCAGGAGAGCGGCTTGGCCACTCACCTGCAGCGCTGCATCAGTCCACTCCCAACTCCACCACCCCACCGCTCAGCCGCACCGGCCATACCCGCAAACGCTGGTGCGGTGCCTCCAGGCACTGGCCGTCTTCCAAACGGTAATGCTGCTTATAGATCGGCGCGGCCACCACCAGGTCGCCCTTGATGCTGCCGACCAGCCCGCGTCCGATCACATTCGCGCCGGATTCCGGGTCGTGGTTGTCGATAGCGTACAGCGTCTGGTCCCGGGCGCCGGGCAGGTAGAACAGCGCGACCTGGGCGCCGTCCAGCCACACTACGACGCCGGAATTACTCACCAGGTCGGTCTCGTTGCACACGCTTTTCCAGGTGGCAAGGTTGCGCTGCGTGTTGGACTGGCTCATCAGGCAAGCTCCTCGGTGACGGCAATCAGGTTGAGTTCGGCGGCCATGATCGGCCGACGCTGGCCGCGTTCCTGGACAAAGTGGATGTCCGGGTCGGGGCGTTTGTCGTTGACGAAGGTGCGGAAGCGCTTGAGTTTTTCCGGGTCCTTGAGGGCGTTGGCCCACTCGCATTCATAGCGGTCGACCACCAGTTGCATCTGCGCTTCGAGCTCGGCGCCCAGGCCCAGGCTGTCGTGCAGGATCACGTCCTTGAGGAAATCCAGGCCGCCTTCCAGGCTTTCGCGCCAGACCGAGGTGCGTTGCAATTTGTCGGCGGTGCGGATGTAGAACATCAGGAAGCGGTCGATGTACTGGATCAGCGTGGCGTCATCCAGGTCGGTGGCGAACAGTTCGGCGTGGCGTGGGCGCATGCCGCCGTTGCCGGCGATGTAGAGGTTCCAGCCCTTCTCGGTGGCGATCACGCCCACGTCCTTGCTCTGCGCCTCGGCGCATTCGCGGGTGCAGCCGGATACCGCGAACTTGAGCTTGTGCGGCGAACGCAGGCCCTTGTAGCGGTCCTCGATCAGCAGCGCCATTTTCACGCTGTCCTGCACACCGTAGCGGCACCAGGTGCTGCCCACGCAGGACTTCACCGTGCGCGTGGACTTGCCATAGGCGTGGCCGGTTTCAAACCCGGCCGCGATCAGCTCGGCCCAGATGTCCGGCAACTCGTGCAGTTGCGCGCCAAACAGGTCGATGCGCTGGCCGCCGGTGATCTTGGTGTAGAGGTCGTATTTCTTCGCCACTTCGCCAATCACGATCAGCTTGTCGGCGGTGATCTCACCGCCCGGAATACGCGGCACTACCGAGTAGGTGCCGTTCTTCTGCATGTTGGCCATGAAGGTGTCGTTGGTGTCCTGCAACGGCACCAGGGACGCGTCCATGATCGGCTGGTTCCAGCACGAGGCCAGGATCGACCCCACCGCCGGTTTGCACACATCGCAGCCGGTGTGGCCACGGCCGTGTCTGGCCAGCAGTTCTTCGAAGGTGGTCACCCCTTCCACGCGCACCAGGGCATACAACTCCTGGCGGGTATAGGCGAAGTGTTCGCACAGGCTCTTGTCGACGCTGACGCCACGGGCAATCAGCTCGTGCTCGAACACCTGCTTGAGCAATCCGGCACACCCACCGCAACCGGTGCAGGCCTTGGTCTGCGACTTGAGCAGGCCAAGGTCGCTGCAACCGCCGTCGATGGCCGAGCAGATCGCGCCCTTGTTGACGTTGTGGCACGAGCACACCGTGGCCGAGTCCGGCAAGGCGCCTGGGCCGAGGGTCGGTGCGCCGCTGGACGATGGCAGGATCAGGCTGGCCGGTTCGGCCGGCAGCGCGATGCTGTTCTGCATGTATTGCAGCAAGGTGTCGTAGTAGCTGTTGTCGCCGACCAGCACCGCGCCGATCACGTGTTTGCCGCTCGCATCCACCACCAGGCGCCGATAGCTGGCGGTCGCCTCGTCGATGAACTGGTAGCTGCGCGCACCCGGCGTATGGGCGTGGGCGTCGCCGATGGAGCCCACGTCCACGCCCAGCAACTTGAGCTTGGTGGACATGTCGGCGCCGACAAACGGCTCGGCGCTGTGCTCGCACAACAGCGCGGCGACGCCACGGGCCATTTGGTAACCCGGCGCAACCAGGCCGAACAGGCTGCCGTTCCAGGAAGCGCATTCGCCAATCGCATAGATGTTGGGGTCGCAGCTCAAGCACTCGTCGTTGATCACCACGCCGCCGCGCGGGCCAATGTCCAGGCCGGCCTGGCGAGCCAGGGCGTCCTGGGCGCGGATCCCGGCGGAGAACACAATCAGGTCAGTCTCAAGGAACTCGTCATTGGCAAAGTTCATGCGATAGCGGTACCGCTCGCCGGCGCTGATCGACTGGGTGGCGCGGGACAGATGCACACCGACGCCCAGCCGCTCGATCTGGGCCTTGAGGGCCAGGCCGCCAAAATCATCCAGCTGTACCGGCATCAAGCGCGGCGCGAACTCCACCACATGGGCTTCCAGGCCCAGGCTTTTCAGGGCGTTGGCGGCTTCCAGGCCGAGCAGGCCACCGCCCACCACCACACCACGGCGGGCATTGGCGGCTGCGGCACGGATGGCGTCGAGGTCTTCGAGGGTGCGATACACCAGGCGCGAGTCGCCTTCGGCGCCCTCGATCGGCGGCACGAACGGATAGGAACCGGTGGCCAGCACCAGCTTGTCGTAGCCCACGCAGCCCTGGGCGGTGATCACTTCACAGCGTTCGCGGTCGATCTCCAGCACCGGTACGCCCAGGTGCAGGGTGACACCCGGCGTCTGGTACAACGCGGCGTCCGACAACGCCAGGGACTCGGCATCGCGGCCGGTGAAGTACTCCGAAAGATGCACGCGGTCATAGGCACGCATCGGCTCTTCGCTGAACACGTGCAACCGGTAGTGATCCAGCGCGCCGCGTTCGATCAATTGCTCCACGCAATGGTGGCCGACCATGCCATTGCCGACGACGATCAGGGTTTTCATCTGTTTGTTCATAGCAAGCACCCGACAACGTTCATCACGGTTTAAAAAGCAAAAAAAAACGCCTGAAACCTTGCGGTTCCAGGCGCCTTTGCCTGTTCTTATGCGGGATCGGATCGGCGACTGCGCCGGATCTACCGCTTTATGCCCCTGTTGTCGATCGTCGTTGACCGAGGTGGGTTGAGGGGGAGCTTGCAGGGTCTGTGCCAATTGGTCGCGAGCCTTACTGCGACGCCTTCTGGCGGTACTCATCGAGACTGAATGCACACTTCAGCGCCTCCAACTGGTGCATCCCGCGACAAAAAAGTGCATTCCCGGATAAAAATCAAAGGGTCACGGAAGAGCGGGCTTATTGTGGTGAGCGGGCTTGCCACAATTTGCCCGTGCTTAAGAAATTGGCGCGTGACTTGCTAGGAACACACACAGAGCAGTCAACGCTGATTGCCCATTCACGACAAAGGCGCCGTGCAATCCCCGTTTCCAACGGAGGGTTGCAGGGCGCTTTTTTGTTGGCGGGCAGAAAAAGTTTCGAGGGTGACGGATGGCAAACCAAAGCGTACGCAGTGTGTGTCCCTATTGTGGTGTGGGCTGCGGCATCATCATGCAGGTCGAGCACAATAAGGTGGTCAAGGTCATCGGTGATAAGGCCCACCCCACCAACTTCGGCCGCCTGTGCACCAAAGGCACCACCTGCGGGCAGGCCATCGCCGAGTCCGGGCGGATGGAAAACGCCTACCTGCGCGAGAAGCGTGACCACGACCCGGTGCGCATCGCCATGGACACCGCCATCAGCGAAACCGCCGGGCGCCTGCGCGGCATCCTCGACAGTCACGGGCCGGATGCCCTGTCCTTTTACGTCTCCGGGCAAATGTCCCTGGAGGCCCAGTACCTGATCAATAAGCTGGCCAAGGGCTTTGTGCGCACCAACAACGTCGAGTCCAACTCGCGCCTGTGCATGGCCAGCGCCGGCAGCGGCTACAAGCTGTCCCTGGGCTCCGACGGGCCGCCGGGCTCCTATGAAGACTTCGACCGCGCCGACCTGTTCTTCGTGATCGGCGCCAATATGGCCGACTGTCACCCGATCCTGTTCCTGCGCATGATGGACCGGATCAAGGCCGGGGCGAAGCTGATCGTGGTCGACCCACGGCGCAGCGCCACGGCGGACAAGGCCGGCCTGTACCTGCCGATCAAACCCGGCACCGACCTCGCCCTGCTCAATGGCCTGTTGCACCTGCTGGTCAAGAACGGCCACACCGACCCCGCGTTCATTGCCGCGTTCACCGAGGGCTGGGAGGCCATGCCCGGCTTTCTCGAGGACTACCCGCCGCACACGGTCGCCGAGATCACCGGCCTGGCGGAAGCGGATATCCGCCAGGCCGCCGACTGGATAGGCGCCGCCGCCGAGTGGATGAGCTGCTGGACCATGGGCCTCAACCAAAGCACCCACGGCACCTGGAACACCAACGCCCTGTGCAACCTGCACCTGGCCACCGGCGCCATCTGCCGCCCCGGCAGCGGGCCGTTTTCCCTCACCGGCCAACCCAATGCCATGGGCGGCCGTGAGATGGGCTACATGGGCCCGGGCCTGCCGGGGCAGCGCTCGGTGCTGGTGGAAGCCGACCGCGCATTTATCGAAGACCTCTGGCAGATCCCCCCAGGCAGCCTGCCGCGCCAGGTCGGCGGCGGCACCGTGGCGCTGTTCGAGCAGATGAGCGCCGGGCAGATCAAGGCCTGCTGGATCATCTGCACCAACCCGGTGGCCAGCGCGCCCAATCGCCGCAAGGTCATCGAAGGCCTGCAAGCCGCCGAACTGGTGATCACCCAGGACGCCTTCCTCGACACCGAAACCAACCGCTACGCCGACATCCTGCTGCCCGGTGCGCTGTGGGCCGAGGCCGATGGGGTGATGATCAACTCCGAGCGCAACCTGACCCTGATGCAAAAAGCCGTCGAACCACCGGGCCAGACCTTGCCCGACTGGCAGATCATCGCCAGGGTCGCTTGCGAGATGGGCTTTGCCGAAGCCTTCACCTATGCCAGCGCCGCCGAGGTCTTCGACGAGATCAAGCGCGCCTGGAACCCCAAGACCGGCTATGACATTCGCGGCGCCAGCCATCAACGGCTGCGCGCGCAACCGCTGCAATGGCCCTGCGCTTCAGACGCCGGCGCGGACCGCAACCCGATCCGCTACCTGAATACAGGCACGCTCAGATTCGCCACCGAGAACGGCAAGGGCCAGTTCCTGGCGCGCCCGCATATGCCGCCGGCGGAGATGCCGGATGAGGCCTTCCCTTTCGTGCTCAACACCGGGCGTTTGCAGCACCAGTGGCACACCCTGACCAAGACCGGCAAGGTCGCCACCCTGAACAAACTCAACCCCGGCCCCTTCGTCGAACTGCACCCCGAAGACGCCGCCAGCCTGGGCATCCAGGACAAGGACCGCGTGGAGGTGCGCTCCTGCCGTGGGCGTGCCGTACTGCCTGCGGTGGTCACCGACCGCGTGCGGCCGGGCAACTGTTTTGCGCCTTTCCACTGGAACGATGTATTTGGCGAAAACCTGGCGATCAACGCGGTGACCAACGACGCGGTCGATCCGATTTCCCTGCAACCCGAGTTCAAGTTCTGTGCCGTCGCCCTGGCCCGGGTCGAGTTGATCGATCACCAGTTTCTCGATGGGCCGGTCTCGCAAGACTTGCCCCCCTTAGTAGAGGACCTCACCCTGTCGCGCCTCGACGCCTTCGCCGATATTGCCGGCCTCCGTAACGTGCCGGCGCCGACACTGAGCGACAGCGAGCGTACTTACCTGGCAGGTTTCCTCAGCGGTCTGCGCTCCGAGGCCGGGCGCCTGGCAGCGGGTGTGCCGGTGATGCCAACCCATGCGCCGCTGACCAAGGATTCCCGACTGTGGCTGGACGGTTTGCTCGGCGGATTGTTCAGCCGCGCAGACGTCAGCGCCATCGCCGCAACGCCCTCCCCGGGCGTCACCCTGTTATGGGCCTCCCAGACCGGCAACGCCGAAGCCCTCGCCGAGCGATTCGCCAAGCGCCTGCGCGACGCCGGTATCAGCGTCGAGCTCAGCGCGATGGCGGATTTCCCGGCCAGCAAACTGGCGAGCACACAAAACCTGGCGCTGATCAGCAGTACCTTCGGCGACGGCGACCCGCCGGACAATGGCGAAGGCTTCTGGCACAGCCTCAGCACCGCCGAGATGCGCCTGGAGTCGCTGCGCTTTGCGGTACTGGCCCTGGGCGATCCGAATTACGACCAGTTCTGCAAGCACGGCAAACGCCTTGACCAGCGCCTGCTGGAGCTGGGCGCGACCCGCCTGCTGGAGCGCGTGGATTGCGACACCGAATTCGAAGAGCGCGCCGATGCGTGGCTGGCCCAATTCCAACAGACCCTCCACCCGGCAAAGCCCGTAGCCCCGGTAACACCCGCCACACCGGCCGGCAAAACCAAGCTGCATGGCTCACGGCTGCTGCTCAACCGGCACCTGAACCCGCAGAGCACCCACAAGGAAACCCGCCAGTTCGCCCTGGACCTGACCGACTCCGGGCTGAGCTATGAAGCCGGTGATGCCCTGGGAGTGATGCCGCGCAACTGCCCGGAACTGGTCAACGAACTGCTCGACCTGACGCGCCTGGATGCCAGTGCCTGCGTGAACATCGACACCTTCGGCGATGTACCGCTGCACCAGGCATTGACCCAGCGTTTCGAAATCGCCCGCCCCAGCAGCGACACCCTCGCCTTTATCGCCGAGCGCAGTGCCAACCCAGGCCTTAAGCGCCTGCTGAGCCCCGAGCACAAGACCGAACTGCAGGCTTGGCTGTGGGGCCGGCAACTGGTGGATGTGCTGCACGAGTACCCCATCGATTGCTCGGCGGACGAACTGCTCGGCACCCTCAAGCGCCTGCAACCACGTTTGTATTCAATCGCCTCCAGCGCCAAGGCCTACCCACAGGAAGTGCACCTCACCGTGGCCGCCGTGCGTTATGGCAAGCGCAAGGGCGTGTCCTCGACCTTCCTCGCCGACCGCGCCGCAGACAGCGAGGTGCCGTTGTTCGTGCAGCCGTCCAAGCACTTCCGCACACCGGCCGACGGCGACGTACCGATGATCATGATCGGCCCCGGCACCGGTGTGGCGCCGTTCCGCGCGTTTTTGCAGGAACGTCGGGCCCAGGGGCACCAGGGCCGCAACTGGCTGTTCTTCGGCGAGCAGCACGCGGCCAGCGACTTCTATTACCAGGATGAACTGCAAGGCATGCAGCGCGACGGCCTGCTCACCCACCTGAGCCTGGCGTTCTCCCGCGACCAGGCGCAAAAGATCTACGTACAGGACCGCATCCACGAACAGGGTGCCGAGCTGTGGCGCTGGTTGCAGGACGGCGCCAGGCTGTATATCTGCGGGGATGCCAGCCATATGGCCAAGGATGTCGACCAGGCGCTGCGCCAGGTCGCGCAAACCCACGGCGGGCTTGGCGTTGAGGGCGCAGTGGAATACTGGCGCCAGTTGAGCGAACAGAAGCGTTACCTGCGTGATGTCTACTGATTGGATACAGAACAATAAGCACTTTGTATTGTGTACAAAAAACCCTAAAGATTTACCGGCACCGGGCCGAAACAGCAGTGATAGCAAATCGCCGCGCTGTTTTTCCTGAGCGGACGATTTGACCACCCTCTGCGCTGATGGTCGTCTCGATGAAAATAAAAAATAAGCTGGTGCTGGCATTTGTCTCTGTGGCGTTTATTCCGGTAAGCCTGGTGGCCGTGATCTCCGTGATGAACACACGGACCCAGGCGGTGGATCAGTTCATCGATGGCAGCACCCGGGAAATCCGCCAGATCGACGGCAATATCCGCCAGTTCTTCGACGGCACACTGCAGAACGTCGATCAAATGGCCACCGATCCTGTATACACCGCCGTGGACTCTCTGAAGAATTACCAGCCTGCCGATGCAGCCAGCCAGCCGATGCCGGCGGCGGCGCAGGATGTGATCAAGCGCTTTGCACGCTTCGGCGCCACGCACCCGGCCGCCGCGATCCTGTCCATCGGCCTGGAAGACGGTACCTACGCCAAATGGCCGGATGACCCGCAGTTGGCCAAGTACGATCCACGCACGCGCCCCTGGTACAAGGCCGCGATGGCCAGCCCCGGCAAGACCGTGCGCACGCCGGCTTACTACTACGACAAAGACGACGTGGCGCTGGTGGGCACTGCCCGGGCGCTGCTGGATAACGCCGGCAAGGCCAAGGGCGTGTTCGTGGTCAGCGTGTCGCTGAAGAACCTCACCGAACTGGTCAAGAGCATCAAGCTCGGCGAAAGCGGCTACGTGATGCTGATCGAAGACGGCGTGGTGCTGGTCGACCCGCGCGACGCCGCCCACAGTTTCAAGCCGCTCAAGGACCTGGGCGCCGCCTATGCGCACCTGGCCGAGACGTCCCAGGGTTCTACCGAGGTGGAAATCGACGGCGTGCGCTACATGGCCAACGTGTGGACCTCTCCCGGCCTGGGCTGGCGCTATATCGGCCTGATCGAGCACCGCGAAGTGATGGCCGAAGCCACGCGCATGACCTACCTCACAGCGGTCATCGTCGGCGTGCTGGTGCTGATCTTCGGCGTGCTTGCGGCGGCGTTTTCCAAGGTGATCGTCAAGCCCATCGGCCAGGTCAGCAGCGGCTTGCAGTCGATTGCCGAGGGCGAAGGCGACCTGCGCCACGCACTGCAGGTGCAGGGCAAGGATGAAACCGCCGAACTGGCCGGCTGGTTCAACAAGTTCCTCGCCGCGATTCGCCAATTGATCCAGCACATCGGCGCGGCGTCGGCCAATTTGCACAACGCCTCCAAGGTCAACAGCGAAGTCGCACATAACATGAACGAAGCCGCCGGGCGCCAGCGCGAGGCGGTGGAACTGGTGTCCACCGCGTTCAACGAAATGGTCGCCACCGCCAACGAAGTCGCCCGCTCCTGCAGCAGTGCGGCAGAGTCGGCGGAGAACGGCCATCGCCGCGTGGCCGAGGGCAAGCAGCAGATCGAAGTCACCACCGATAACGTCAACCGTCTGGGCCGCCGCCTGACCGAATCGTCCGACGCCATGGTCGAACTGGAAGCCGGCAGCCGCAGCATCAACCAAATCATCGGCACCATCCGTGCGATTGCCGAACAGACCAACCTGCTGGCCCTCAACGCCGCCATCGAGGCTGCCCGTGCCGGTGACCAGGGCCGTGGTTTTGCCGTGGTCGCCGACGAGGTGCGCGCGTTGGCCAAGCGCACCTCCGACTCCACCGGCGAGATCGAGCACCTGCTCGGCACCCTGGAAAACAAGACCCAGGAAGTCACGCAAAAAATGGGCAGTTGCCTGGACCTGTCACGGGCCAGTGTGTCGTCCATCGAAAGCGCGCGGGACAGCTTTGAAGGCATCCAGCTGTCGGTCAACGAAATCCGCGACCAGAACCTGCAAATCTCCGCCGCCGCGGAGGAACAACACAGCGTGGCCGAAGAGATCAACCGGCATATCCAGCAGATCTACGACGAGGCACGCCTGGTGGAAAGCCTGGCCAACTCGGCGCAGGACGACTCGGGGCGCCTGTCGAACCTGTCGGATGAGCTGAATGGCCTGGTGGGGCGCTTCAAGTCCTGATGAATGCCGCGATCTGTTGCCACATCGCCTGCGGGTTGGAATACATCGGGAAGTGCCCGCACGTCGCAATGGGCGCCAGGCGCACACCGTTAGCCTGGATGTGCGGCAGGTAGGACAGCCCGGCGTTCTCCGCGCCGTACATGAACAGCTTGGGGCATGGCAGGCCGAGGAACTTGTCCATCAGGTCGGCGTTATCGGAAAGCGTCACCATCGATTGGAAAATCCCGCGCACCGCGCCGGCGCGGACCTTGTGGCGCAAGCTCGCTGAATACAGGGCGCTGGCATACGCCGGCGCCTGGCGGGTGCGTTCGATGAAGGCGCTGAAGAACACCTCCGGGTCATCCGCCGGGTAGTCGACGATCTGGCGACTGAGAAAGCAGTCTTGCGCGGCGATATTGCCTTCGATATCGGTGAAACTCAGGACACGGCCAGGGAAACGGTGCGCCAGCAGCAAGGCCGTCAACCCGCCCATGGAGTGGCCGACCAGGTGGAAACGTTCGATCTGGAAGTGCTCCAGCACCTGCAAGGCGGTTTCGAGCAGGAACGGGATGCTGATTGCCCCCAGGTCGGCGCATTCACTTTCGCCACAGCCGGGCGCGTCATACGCAACAAAGGGATACCCGTCGAAAGCCGGGTGCAGGACGATATCGGCGTAGTCTTCCTTGGTGGAGCCAAAGCCGTGCAGGAACAGGATCGGCGCGTGCTCACCGGAGCGATGCAGGGCGGCGATATCCAGCGATACGCCATCTACCGTCAGCGGCAGACGGGTGTGAGTGAACGACATGGCGAGGGCTCCTTGAACACAAAGGCGGCCAATTTCAAGGGTTTCCCTGCGCGTGTAAATGACCGATTGCAGAACGTTTTCATACGCCAATCGTATGAGCCTGGAATTGTGCGACCAGTTCTGTGACTAACGGGTTTGGCCTTTGCGAGTTCCAGGCGACCGCCGTCGTCACGACGTTGAGCTTCTGGGTCAAGGCCCGCAGCACCACGTTATCCGGGGCGAGTTTTTTCAACGAGGCCGGCACCAGCGCGATGCCCTGGCCGCAGCTGACAAAGGCAATCTGCGAGGCCACCGAACGCACCTCATGCAGCACCCGCGGCGAGAACCCGCTGGCGCGGCACGTGGCGATCAGGTTGTCGAAGTACACCGGGCTGACCTTGCGCGAAAACATCACCAAAGGCTCGCTGGCCAGGCTCGACAGGCTGATGCGCGTGCGCGACGCCAGCGGGTGATCGCCGGGCAGCGCCACCATCAGGCGGTCCTCGCGCAACGGCAAGGACTGGATCGCCGGGCCGAGGTCGCCGTCCAATCGCGCAAACGCCAGGTCGATATCCCCCGCCTCCAGCGCCGGTACCGCCTCCACGCTGTCGATCTCGCGCACCGATACGGTGAGCTGGGGGTATCGCTGCTTGAGCAGGTCGATCAAGCCAGGCAACACATCAAACATCGCCGTGGAAATCGCGCCAATGGTGAGCATGCCCGACTGCCCCGCCACCGCCTCCTCCACCGCCAGCTCCAGGCGCTCCAACTGTTCGGCGAACTTGCGCACCGCCGGCAGGATCGCCGCACCCACCGGCGTCAACTTGGCGCCCCGCCGCGAACGCTCGAACAACGTGACCTTGAGCGCCTGCTCCAGCACCTGGATCTGCTCGCTCAACGGCGGCTGCGACATGCCCAGGCGCTTGGCGGCACGGCCGAAGTTCTGTTCTTCGGCCACGGCGAGGAACAGCCAGAGGTGGCGAATAAGGCGGAAGTTGATCATGGGAGTTCCATAGGCTTGACGTATGAAATGTCAGGTTTAACGCTAATAAACCTATCATCTTTGGATAAGCCTTATGGCGCAAGCACAGCCCCACATTTTTAATCCGCTACGTACGTAGGAAGGACGGTGGGTGAATCCATCCAATCCAGAAAAGCCCGAAGCCGCGCGGTGAAGTTTTCCATCGTGGCGCCAGGGTTCCTGGCCTCAAAGAGAAAGAACGCAAGGTGAGTGACCCGCTGCGGATACCCCCGGACGAACATCGCCACATGCTCTTCGAGGGTGAGGGGCCATGTCGACGCATCTTCCGAAAGCAATACATGGGTGGACCTGATCAGCTTGCGTGAAGCCTCGCGCTGCAAGCGAAGTCGCTGCACCTCGGTGTCGGCGCACGCGATGCGCGTGAGGTACGTGCTCAATACGGCGTAAAAATCACCATTTACCGCCAGCGCGATGTCACGGGATGGCCGAAACCGTTCGAAATGCACTGACAGATCATTGCCCCACAGGCAGCGGCACTGGTGTTTGAGCCAGAAGCCCCACCTGTTGCGGTTTTCCGCCGCCAGTACTTGCGCGCGGTGGCCGATATCGAAATCCACCTTGGTGACAAGGGGGTGCCGCTGCTCCAGCGCACGCCGGACTGCCTCCAGCCGGGCCAATAGCTCCGCGGTTGCCGGCTCGTGCAGCACCAAGGTGAGGTCGAGGTCGGAAACGCCGGGAATGGCGTCGCCCCTTGCGACACTGCCGTAGAGATAGAGGCCGTCCAGGCCCAGGTCGTCCCTCGAGAGCGACGCGCAGACATCCGCCAGCAACGGCTGGTATTCAAGCTGCACGGCGGTGTCGGGGACGGTGAGGATAAAACCGTCCGCGTCGATGCCCGCAGAAGGCGGACTCATGGGCGATGCACCTCGATCACCAGCCCTTCCGCCTCACTCGGCACGCAGAAATGCCGGGTGATCAGGTCGAACTCGGCATCCGTTGCCGCGAAATCATGATCGCCCCGGGCATTGCGCGCATGCAGCCTTGCGCGGCAGGTGGCGTCGTCCAGCTCGAGGTAATGCAGGCGGTGCGGCACCTTGGCGGCCTGCGCCAACCCCAGCAGCCATTCGCGATTGGCCAGGGTATTGGCGGGAAAATCCAGCACCACGTTGACGCCGGATTCAAGCAGGTTGATCACCAGCGGGCCCAACACCCCGCGAATACGCTGGGCACAGCGCAGGTAGTCGGCGATCGAGAGGATTTCACCGGGGTACAACTGGGCGAGCCAGGTGTCTTCGCTGAGCAGGATGGCGGCGTGTTCGGCCACCAGGGTCTTGGCCAGTGTCGACTTGCCCGAGGCGATCTTGCCGCACAGCAGGTGCAGGGTTGGCATGGGTACGGCTCCTTATGTGAAGCCTTGAGCATGCCAGCTTTCCGGCTGGTTCTTAATATTTCGACACGAATTATGCTGAACTATCTGACAGGTAAGGCGTTCATTTCCTATGCGCAGCCCCGACCAGGGGCGTTGTACAACAAGGAGCCGCCTTACCATGACAACCCTTCCCGCCTACCGATACATGCCGGGGCCGCTGCATGCGACCTTGCTGGCCGGCACCGTGCCGCTGTTTCTCGGGGCCTTGCTCAGCGACATTGCCTACACCCAGACCTACCAGATTCAATGGGCCAACTTTGCGTCCTGGTTGATTGCCGGTGCTCTGTTGTTCTGTGGGTTCGCGTTCCTGTTTGCGCTGGTCAACCTGCTTCGCGCCGAGCGCAAGGCGGGGCAACCCACGCGGTATGTCCTGCTGCTGTTAGCCACCTGGGTATTAGGGCTGGTCAATGCCTTTCAACATGCCAAGGATGCCTACGCCTCAATGCCTGCCGGGCTGATCATGTCGGCCGTCGTCTTGCTGCTGACACTGGCGGCCACCTGGACCGGCCTGCGCTCGGGAGGTGCCAAATGAAAACGTCCCACACACTGAGCGTATTGAGCGCCGCGCTGTTGCTGAGCGCCTGCGGCGGCGAAGGTGACAAGACCCAGGCCCGTGGCCCCGACCCCACGTTGCCGGAGCAACAAAGCAGCCTGTTGCCGAGCATGAAGATCGCCGAGCCCACCCCCTGGGGCGATCAGAAACCCAAGGTGCCCGACGGCTACAGCGTCACGGCCATCGCCACCGACCTGGCCATCCCGCGCCAGACCCTGGTGCTGCCCAACGGCGACATCCTGATCGCCGAAGGCCGAGGCGGCAGTGCGGCCAAGCTCAAGCCCAAGGATGTGATCGCCAGCGTGATCAAGGCCCAGGGCAATACCAAGGTCAAGGGCGGCAACCGCCTGACGCTGCTGCGCGATGCCGACGGTGACGGCACCTATGAGTTGAAGACGGTGTTCGCCGACAACCTCAACGCGCCCTACGGCCTGGCGTTTGCCGATGGCAAGCTCTACGTGGCCAACCAGGATGCGCTCGTGCGCTTCGACTACACCGATGGCCAGACCAAGGCCAGCGGCGCACCGGTCAAAGTCACCGACCTGCCGGCGCAGATCAACCATCACTGGACCAAGTCCCTGGCGGTGAGTGCCGATGGACGCCAGTTGTATGTGGGGATCGGCTCCAACAGCAACGTGACCGAACGTGGCATGGAAGTGGAAATCGACCGCGCCATGGTCTGGCAGATCGATGCAGCGACCGGCGCGCACAAACCATACGCCACCGGCCTGCGCAACCCGACGGCGCTGACCATCCAACCCGACTCCGGGCAACTGTGGACGGTGGTCAACGAGCGCGACGAACTCGGCCCCGACCTGGTGCCCGACTACCTGACCTCGGTGAAAGAAGGCGCGTTCTACGGCTGGCCCTACAGCTATTGGGGCCAGAACGTCGACCCGCGCGCGCAACCGCAGAACCCGGCCAAAGTCGCCGCCGCGATCAAGCCCGACTACAGCCTGGGCTCCCACGTGGCCGCACTCGGCGTGGACTTTTCCATCCCGGCCATGGGCGAGCAATTTGCCGACGGCGTATTCGTCGGCGAGCACGGCAGCTGGAACCGCGACAACCCGGTGGGCTACAAGGTGATCTTCGTGCCGTTCAGCAATGGCAGGCCATCGGGTGAGCCGATTGATTTCGCCACCGGCTTTCGCGGTGACGACGGCAAGACCCGTGGGCGCCCGGTGGGGGTGACGGTCGACCCGAAAGGCGCGCTGATCATCGCCGACGACCTGGCCAATACCGTGTGGCGGGTGACGCGCAAGCCATAGCGGCATATGACAGGGGCGGCGGCGCCCCTGTCAGCCTTCATCCTGCAATTGCACCTCCAGCCAGTCGAGCAACGCCATGACTTCAGCGCGGATGTCCTCTCCCTGCTGCCGATAAATCGATAGCGCCTGGGGCAAATGCACACTCTCGACACAGGGCCTTACCAGCGCCCCGCTGTCAATCAACCGGCTCGCCGTACGCCGCCAGCCCATGGCGATCCCATGCCCCTCCACCGCCGCCTGCAACATCAGCGGGTAGCTATCGAAGGTCGCACCGCGCACCTCCCCGCCCAAGGCCTGGCCGAACACCTGCAACCAGCTGTCCCACTCCATCAGGTGCGGAGGATGGGAGCTGTGGTGCAACAAGGTGCGCGACTGCAACCCGGCGAGCGACAGCGGTGGTTTGCTGTCCAGATAGCCGGGGCTGCACACCGGGAACACTTCGTCGGCGGCGGTGAACATCAGCGGATGGCTGCCACTCGCGCGCCCGGTACTTTGCAAGGCCACGTCGAAGTGACTGGTGAACTCCGTCAGGGGCCGGGTGGAGGTCACCACCTGGATTTCGATGTGCGGGTATTGCTGGTGGAACGTCGACAGGCGCGGCATCAGCCAATAAAACGCTTCGCACAACTGGCACAGCAACACCACGCGATGACTGTGGGTTGACCCCCGCAGGCTGGTGGCACTCTCACTGATGCTGCGCAGCGCCTCGCCGACCACCCGGCCCAGTTCCCGCCCCTCTTGGGTGAGGAACACCGCCCGGTTGCGTCGGCTGAACAGCTTCACCCCCAGGTTGTCTTCCAGCCCGCGAATCTGGCGGCTGATGGCGGCCTGGGTGATGTGCAGCTCATCGGCTGCCTTGGAGAAACTGCCCAGGCGTGCCGCCGCTTCAAACGGCAACAGGCTGGCCAGGGGCGGCAGGGTCTTGCCAAGTGTATTCATAATCTGAGGTTATACATCCACGGCCGAGAACTCGTTTGTAGCACACCCGCATGACTGGGCACCATGGATCCATTACCTCAATGGATGCCCCCAGATGAACGCTGCACAGACCTCCATTGCCGTCGGCGTGCTGCTCGCGATTGTTGCCACACTGGGCTGGGCGCTGAACTTCATCGCGCCCTACGTCACTGGCGGCTACAGCCTTTATGACCTGATGGCCGTGCGGTTTTTGATCGCAGGCGTGCTGGGCGGCACGGGTGTGCTGCTATGCCGGGCACAACTGCGCACGCTCAGGCCCGCCCAGCGATGCCTCGCTGCCGCCCTCGGGGCGGTGGGTTGCCTGGGCTACGGCCTGTGCATCGCTGCCGGCGTGATGTTCGGCGGCCCGGTCATGACCCCGGCGTTTATCGGCACGGTGCCGGTATTGTTGGCTCTGGTGGGTAACGCCAGCACCCGGACAGTCCCATGGCGCCGACTGGCAGCCCCCCTGGCATGCCTCACGACGGGCCTCGTGCTGTCGAACATCAGCAGCTTTCATCAACCTGCATTGGATACAAGCGCCTGGTTGGCGGGGCTGGTTTTTTCCCTGAGTGCGGTCGCCCTCTGGTTGTGGTTCAGCGTGATCAACCAACGGCAACTGACGCACCTCGCGGCGCAGGCAACCGGCCTCTGGACCGCACTGATGATGGTGGGCGCCGGTGTCGCTACGCTGTGCCTGCTGCCGTTCATCCAGGCACTTGGCTTGTTCACGCTGCCGACGCTCGGCTTCGGCCTTTCCCAGGCAGGCCCGCTCTATGCCTGGGCCCTGATCATTGCGGTGATGTCGACCCTCGTCGGCGCCTGGGCCTGGAACGCCGCGACCCGACGCCTGCCGATGGTGCTCAGCGGCCAATTGATCGCCCTCGAATCCCTCTTCGCCACCCTGCTCGGCCTGGGGTTCCACGGGCGATGGCCCACACCCATGGAAGCCGCGGGCCTGGGCGCGGTGCTGATCGGCGTGGTCATGGCGATTCGAATCATATTGACGAGCCCCCAGGCGACGGCCAGTGCAGGGAGGACGGTGACCGTCGAGCAAAGCCATTGACATGCTTGCCTGAGGCAACAATATAATTGCCTAAGGCAACCATTCGAGCATCCGCCATGTCCACTCCCCTGCTTGTGGAACGCGCCGGCATCGTGCGCGGCTTCAATCGCTTCTACACCCACCAGATCGGCGTGCTGCAGGAACACCTGCTGCACAGCGACTATTCCCTGACTGAAATTCGGGTGATGTACGAGCTGTCCTCCCGTGGCGACCTCACCAGCGCCGACCTGTGCCAGATGCTCAGCCTCGACGCGGGTTACCTGAGCCGCCTGACCAGTGGCTTCGAGAAAAACGGCCTGATCCAGAAAGTCCGCTGCGCCACCGATGCGCGCGCGGTGCAATTGCACCTCACCGATCTCGGTCGCGCGGTCCTGGCGCCGCTGGAACAGCAGACCCAGGATGAAGTCATCGCCCTGCTCGAGAGCCTGCCCGAACCCCAGCAGCAGCAATTGACCGACGCCATGCAACGCATCCAGGCCCTGTTGCAAGGCAGCCCGTCGAGCTACCTGCTGCGCGATCCACGCCCCGGGGATATGGGCCTGGTGGTGCAGCGGCAAGCCGCGCTGTATGCCCGCGAATACCATTGGAACTGGGAGTTTGAAGCGCTGGTGGCGGAGATCGTCGCCAAGTACCTGCGCGAGTTCGACCCGGCGCGGGAGCACTGCTGGATCGCGGAGAAGGATGGCGAGGTGGTGGGTTCGGTGTTCGTCGTGCGCCATGACGATACAACCGCCAAGCTGCGCATGCTCTACGTGGATGCGAGTGCGCGGGGCCTGGGCATCGGCCAGCGCCTGGTGGACGAATGCCTGCGCTTTGCCCGCGATGCCGGCTACACCCGCATGATGCTGTGGACCATGAGCGCCCTGACCGATGCGCGCAAGCTCTACCAGAAAGCCGGTTTCGAGTTGGTGGAAGAAGAGCCGACCTTGAGTTTCGGCAAGCAGCTGGTCAGCCAGACCTGGGCGTGCGCGTTGTAGAAAAGACGCTTGAAGGAATGGGTCTCGACACAACGTTATGGGTGATTCGACGGACCTGTGGCGAGCGGGCTTGTCCCGCGTTGGGCTGCGCAGCAGCCCCTAAACCAGGCGCAGCGGAGTGCCTGATACAACGCATCCGTCTTTATTAGGGGCGCTTCGCACCCCAACGCGGGCGGTGCGACGATTCGACAAGCCCGCTCACCACAGAGGTAGCGGGTCTGGGTTTACAGGTCCGTGATTTCCTTGTGGCGCGGCACCAGGGTCTTCATCACGCTCCACGCCACCAGGTACGCCAGCGCACAGATCGCGAACATGATCATGTAGCCGGTGTGAATGTCATTGATGGACTTGTAGTAGTCGAACACCCAGCCGCCGATCTTGGTCATCACCACACCGCCGATGCCGCCGGCCATGCCGCCGATGCCGACCACCGAGGCCACGGTTTTCTGCGGGAACATGTCGGACACGGTGGTGAAGATGTTGCACGACCACGCCTGGTGCGCCGAGGCGCCGACGCCGATCAGCAATACCGGGACCCAGAAGCTGATGTAGCCCAACGGTTGTGCCAGCAACACCACCAACGGGAACAGCGCGATTACCAGCATGGCTTTCATGCGGCCGTCGTAGGGGGCATCGCCACGGGCCATGAAGTAGCTGGGGAACCAGCCGCCGCCGATGCTGCCGACCATGGTCATGCTGTACAGCACGGCCAGCGGCATGACGATATCGGCGCCTTTCATGCCGTATTGCGCCGACAGGTAGGTAGGCAGCCAGAACAGGAAGAACCACCACACGCCATCGGTCATGAACTTGCCGAAAGCAAACGCCCAGGTCTGGCGGTAGGTGAGCAACTTGAACCACGAGACTTTTTTCTGTACCGCGCCTGCAAACGGCGGGATAGAGGGCTGCTGCGCCTGGTCGCTGCGGATATAGGCCAGCTCTTCGGCCGACAGGCGTTTCTGCTGCTCCGGCTTCTCATACACCGCCGCCCAAACCGCCACCCACACAAAGCCCAGCATGCCGATAACCATAAAGGCCGCTTCCCAGCCCCACATCCCGGCGATCAGGGGCACGCAGATCGGCGCCAGGATCGCGCCGACGTTGGCGCCGGAGTTGAAGATCCCGGTGGCCAGCGAGCGTTCTTTCTTGGGGAAATATTCGGCGGTGGCCTTGATCGCAATCGGGAAGTTACCCGCCTCGCCAATCGCCAGCACGGCCCGGGACAGCATGAAGCCGGCGATGGACACGGGGATCACCGCCAGGCCGAACGCGGCGCTGACCGCCGCGATGCCCTCGCCCATCGGCACCGAGAACGCATGCATGATGGCGCCGGTGGACCAGACCGCAATCGCGATCACGTAGGCGGCCTTGGTGCCGATCTTGTCGACAAACCGCCCGGCAAACAGCATGGAAATCGCATACACAAACTGGAACACCGCCGCGATATTGGCGTAATCGGTGTTGCTCCAGCCAAATTGCGTCGACAACTGCGGCGCAAGCAGGCTGAGCACCTGGCGGTCGAGGTAGTTGACGGTGGTCGCGAAAAACAACATCGCGCAGATGGTCCAGCGATAGTTGCCTACAGCTTGGCCAACGCGCTGGGCGTTGATGGGCTCGATCAAGTTCATGGCATCACTTTTTATTTTTGTTAGGTAGGACATATGTAACGTCATATGTCGTCGTACAACTGTGGCTTTTATATCGGGCTACCTACCCGCTGTCAATCTGAAAGATTACGGCTTTTGCGGGCTATCTCACGGGTGTGAAAAGTGTCAGGCGCGGCTAGGTTGTAGGACGACAGGCGCGCATGACCGTGGCGAACAGGCTTTTTGTGGTGAGCGGGCTTGCCCCGCGCTGGGCTGCGAAGCGGCCCCAAAATCAGGCACTGCGGTTTGTCTGATGGAACACAGTGATCTTGATTGGGGCCGCTTCGCAGCCCAACGCGGGGCAAGCCCGCTCACCACAGAATGCCGGATCGCCCCAGGGTAGGTGCTCACCCCGAAAACCCAGGCAATTGCACGCAAATTGCACCCCAGGCAAAAAAACGCAAATAGCGGTGAATTATTTCATGTCCGCTTGTATCTGAACTGACAGAGCGGTGCCATTGCAACGATGGCACCTCCCCTGTTCTGTTTTAGAGTGGTCCGCATGAAATTACGTAAGAAAAGCGTCAAGCCCATCGGTTTGAAAGACATCACCATTGTTGACGACGCCAAGATGCGCAAGGCGATCACCGCCGCCGCACTGGGTAACGCCATGGAGTGGTTCGACTTTGGTGTCTACGGGTTTGTCGCCTATGTATTGGGCAAGGTGTTCTTCCCCGACGCCTCCCCCAGCGTACAAATGATCGCGGCACTGGCGACGTTCTCCGTGCCGTTCCTGATTCGTCCCCTGGGCGGCCTGTTCTTCGGCGCGCTGGGCGATAAATACGGACGCCAGAAAGTCCTCGCCGCGACCATTGTGATCATGTCGCTGAGCACCTTCGCCATCGGCCTGATTCCCGGGTACGCCTCCATCGGCATCTGGGCGCCGATCCTGCTGCTGCTGTGCAAAATGGCCCAGGGCTTCTCGGTGGGCGGTGAATACACCGGCGCCTCGATCTTCGTTGCCGAATATGCGCCGGACCGCAAGCGCGGTTTCCTCGGCAGCTGGCTGGACTTCGGTTCCATCGCCGGTTTCGTCCTCGGTGCCGGTGTCGTGGTGCTGATCTCCAGCGTGCTGGGCGAAGCCGACTTCGAGGCCTGGGGCTGGCGCCTGCCGTTCTTCCTGGCCCTGCCCCTGGGCATGATCGGCCTGTACCTGCGCCATGCGCTGGAAGAAACCCCGGCGTTCCAACAGCATGTCGACAAGCTCGAACAGGGTGACCGCGAAGGCCTGACCCATGGCCCGAAAGTGTCATTCAAGGAGATCGCCACCAAGCACTGGCGCAGCCTGCTGACTTGCATCGGCATCGTCGCGGCCACCAACGTGACGTACTACATGCTGCTCACGTACATGCCGAGCTACCTGTCCCATAACCTGCACTACTCCGAAAACAGCGGCGTGCTGATCATCATCGCGATCATGGTCGGCATGCTGTTCGTGCAGCCGTTCATCGGTTTTGTCAGCGACAAGATCGGCCGCAAGCCCTTCATCATCGCCGGCAGCATCGGCCTGCTGTTCCTGGCCATTCCGGCCTTTATGCTGATTACCAGCGGCAAGACCGGCCTGATCTTCGCCGGCTTGCTGATCCTGGCCGTCGTGCTTAACTTCTTCATCGGCGTCATGGCGTCCACGCTGCCGGCGATGTTCCCCACGCACCTGCGCTACAGTGCCTTGGCCAGTGCGTTCAACGTCTCCGTATTGATCGCCGGCGTCACCCCTACCGCGGTGGCCTGGCTGGTGGAAAGCACCAACGACCTGTACATGCCCGCCTACTACCTGATGGTGTTTGCGGTGGTCGGCCTGATCACCGGCCTGACCATGAAGGAAACCGCCAACAAACCCCTGCGCGGCGCCGCACCGGCTGCGTCGGACATGGAAGAAGCGAAGGAGTTGCTGCAGGAGCATCACGACAATATCGAGCAGAAAATCGAAGACATCGACGCCGAGATTGCCGAACTGGAAGCCAAGCGCCAGAACCTGGTGCAGCAGCATCCGCGTATCAATTAAGACCTGACCAAGCGTGGTGGCAAGGGCCGCCACGCCAGTGGAGTGTTCAACCATGCTTCCAAGCTTCACCGCCGCACACGCGTTACTCAGCGCCGACGAACGCGCTGCCATCGCCGAAATCGAAGCCACCACCAGCATCCTGCAATTGGTCACCCGCCTGACGGGCATGCGCTTTGCCGGCATCGCCAAGTTCACTGACCTGGAATGGATTGTCTGTTCAGCGCACGACCCCTTCGACATGGGCATTCATGCCGATGACGTGCTCGACCTGGAAACCACCCTGTGCAGCGAGTTCTGCATCAACCCGCAGACCCTGTTCATCCCGCAGGTCAGCGCCAATGGCCGCTTTGCCACGCGCCCGGTGGTCAAGCAATACGCCATCGAGAGCTACGCCGGGGCGCCGATCTTCCTGCCGGATGGCCGCCTGTTCGGCGCACTGTGTGCGCTGGATTCCCGGGCGATGCTGTTTGACGACCCCAACCTGCCGGAAACCCTCAGCCTGTTTGCGCGGCTGATCGGCTGCATCTTCTACGCTAACTTGACGCCAGCGGATCGCTGACCGGCGCTTTGCCGCGCAGCATGGCCATATCGCGCTTGGGCGGCACACCAAAAAGCCGGCTGTACTCGCGGCTGAACTGCGACGGGCTTTCATAGCCGACCTTGAACGCCGCACTGGACACGTCCCGGTGCTCGTTCAACATTAAGCGCCGCGCTTCGTTGAGGCGCAGCCATTTCTGATACTGCAGCGGGCTCATCGCCGTCAGTTGGCGAAAGTGATGGTGAAAGGTCGCCGCGCTCATCTGCACACGCGCGGCCAGTTCGTCCACGCGCAACGGCACGTCGTAATTGAGCTTGAGCCAATCGATCGCCCGCGCAATCCGATAACCCTGCCCGTCCACGGAACAGATCTGGCGCAGTCGGCCGGCCTGGTCGCTCTGCAATAGCCGGAAGTGAATCTCGCGCTGGATCAAGGGTGCGAGCACCGGTATCGCTTCGGGCTCATCAAGCAATTCAACCAGGCGCGCAAAGGAGGCGAGCATGGCGCCGGTCACGACACCAATCCCCACGCCTTTCATCACCGCCCGCTCACGCGTTGGCGGCAACGCCCCCTGGGCGATCAGCTCGGCCAGGATGCGCAGGTCGAGCTTGAAGGTCAGGCCCAGGCACGGGCGGGTCGGGCTGGCGACCAGCACTTCGGAGTTGGCCGGTATATCCAGCGACGTGAGCAGAAATCGTGCCGTGTCATACGGGTACCCCTCGCCGCCGACCCACAGCCGCTTCTCACCCTGGGCAACCAGCACGATGCTCGGCTCGACCATGCACACCACGGGTGTCGCGGGCTGCTCACGCCGATAAAAGCCCAGGCCGGGGATGGGCATGGGGTAGTCGCCGGGTATGCAGACCCTTGAGCCGATCGCGTGGACCAGCACGTCCAGGGGCATTTGATTGATCTTCATAAAGGGCCCTTCGCTCTGATCGTTGGACTTTACCCCGACCGGCCCGCTTACGTCCCCGGCAACCCGCCAGACTCAGAGGATCAGGCAAGTAATCCAGTGGAACGCACTACAGAACCCTCAGCCACGCCGGGAAAATGTGCCGACCCCCTTCTCAAGGATCCATCCATGAAAAGCCTCTTGCTCACCCTGAGTCTGCTGGTGATTTCGTTCTCTTCTCTGGGAGCCGACATGTCCAACGGTGCAAACAACTTCTACACAAGCGACAAGGTGTCCGTCGAAAAAGTCACCTTCAACAATCAATACGGCATGCCGGTGGCGGGCAACCTGTTCGTGCCCAAACAGCTCGCCCCGGCCTCGAAAAATGCCGCGCTGATCGTCGGCCACCCGATGGGTGCCGTCAAGGAACAGAGCGCCAACCTCTACGCCACCAAAATGGCCGAACAGGGCTTTGTCACCTTGTCGCTGGACCTGTCGTTCTGGGGCGAAAGCGCAGGCACACCACGCAATGCGGTGCTGCCCGACCTCTACGCCGAAGACTTCAGCGCCGCCGTGGACTTCCTCGGCACCCGGCCGCTGGTCGATCGTGAGCGCATCGGCGTGATCGGCATCTGCGGCAGCGGCAGTTTTGCCATCGCGGCGGCCAAGATCGACCCGCGCCTCAAGGCCATCGCCACGGTCAGCATGTACGACATGGGCGCCGCCAACCGCAACGGTCTCAAGCACGGCATGACAGCGGAACAACGCCAGCAGGTGCTGGTGCAGGCGGCCAACCAGCGTTACGTGGAATTCCAGGGCGGCCAGACCCTCTACACCAGCGGCACGCCGCTCAAGCGGACCGGCAACCCGATTGGCGATGAGTTTTTCGATTTCTACCGCACGCCGCGCGGCGAAGTCACCCCGGCTGGCGCGTCGCCGCAGACCACCACCATGCCGACGCTGACCAGCAACGTGAAGTTCATGAACTTCTATCCGTTCAGCGACATCGAGACCATTTCCCCTCGCCCGTTGCTGTTGATTGCCGGTGCCGATGCCCACTCCCGCGAGTTCAGCGAAGACGCCTACAACCGTGCCGCCGAGCCCAAGGAGCTGGTAATCATCCCCAACGCCGGCCATGTAGACCTTTACGACCGGGTCAACCTGATCCCCTTCGCCAAGC
Organism: Pseudomonas sp. LAMO17WK12:I1; assembly: GCF_900177315.1. Lineage (NCBI taxonomy): Bacteria > Pseudomonadati > Pseudomonadota > Gammaproteobacteria > Pseudomonadales > Pseudomonadaceae > Pseudomonas > Pseudomonas sp. LAMO17WK12:I1. The sequence goes on from NZ_FWZV01000001.1 coordinate 328,361, forward strand.
TCACCAGCTTCTTTAACAGTCACTTGAAGTGATCTCGATAAACCCTCACGCGCCCCGCTGGGGCGCCGTCTTCGCCCTGTCCCTGGCAGCCTTTGCCCTGGTGGCCTCGGAGTTCATGCCGGTGAGCCTGTTGACCCCGCTGGCCGCCGACCTGGGCATCAGCCAAGGCCAGGCCGGCCAGGGTATTTCGGTGTCAGGCCTGTTTGCCTTGCTCACCAGCCTGGTGATCGCCCGAGTGGCGGCGCGCGTGGATCGCAAGCGCCTGCTGGTCGCGCTGACCTTGCTGATGATCGTGTCCGGCAGCGTGGTAGCGTTCGCGCCGAACTACCTGATCTTCATGCTGGGCCGCGCCCTGATCGGCGTGGCCATCGGCGGTTTCTGGTCACTGTCGGCAGCCACTGCCATGGGCCTGGTGCCCGAGGGCCAGGTGCCGCGCGCCTTGGCTATCGTCAATGGCGGTAACGCACTGGCAACCGTGATCGCGGCACCGCTGGGCAGTTTCCTCGGTGGTTTGATCGGCTGGCGTGGCGCGTTTTTCTGCGTGGTGCCGGTGGCCGTGGTCGCGGTGCTGTGGCTGCTGCTGAGCCTGCCGTCGATCAAGCCCCGCAGCCAGGCCGGCAACGGCCACCTGTTGCGCTTGATCAAGCGCGCCCCGGTGGCCCTGGGCATGCTGGCCGTCAGCGTGTTTTTCATGGGCCAGTTCATGCTGTTCACCTACCTGCGGCCGTTTCTGGAAGGTGTTACCCAGGTGGGTGTATCGCTGCTGTCGTTGATGCTGCTGGTGCTCGGCCTGGCCGGTTTGGCCGGCACACTGCTGATCGAGCGTTTCCTGAAGAACGGCCTGTACCCCACGCTGATCGCCATTCCCGTATTGATGGCGGTGATCGCTCTGGCATTGGTCGCATTCGGCAGTTCGCCCGTTATTACCGCCGCGCTCCTCGGTGTGTGGGGCCTGGTAGCCACCGCCGCGCCGGTGGGCTGGTGGACCTGGCTGGCAAAAACCCTGCCTGACGATGCCGAGGCAGGGGGCGGCTTAATGGTTGCCATCATCCAACTGGCAATCGCTGCCGGGGCAACGCTGGGCGGTGTGGTGTTTGACCTGTGCGGCTACCAGGTGACGTTTGCATTGAGCGCCGCGCTCCTGTGCATCGCAGCGCTACTCGCCTGGGCCGCTGCGCGGGTCAGTCAACGCGCACTGTCGATGATCTGCCCGCCATCCGGTGTCAGGCTGTAGCCGGTGATGAACTGCGCATCCTGGCTGGCCAGGAACAGCGCCACCGGCGCGATGTCGTCTTCCGGCGAGCCATAACGCCCGAGCACATTGGAGGGTGCCGGCGCGTCATAACTATCACCCCAGGTATCGGCCACCGGCAGCAGGTTATTGACGGTGATGTTATCCACGCCCCATTCCCGCGCGGCCGAGCGGGTCAGCGCGCGCACCGCTTCCTTGGCCATGTTGTAGGGCGCGTAGCCTTGCATGCCGATGATGCCGGCCAGCGAACCGAAGTTGATCACCCGCCCTGCGCCGCTGGCCTTGAGGTACGGGTAGCAGGCTTGCATGGTGCGCAGGTAGGCGATCGGGCCCATGTCCAGGTTGCGTTGCAGTTGTTCGACCGGCAACTCGAGCACCGAGGAAAACACCACGGACGGGTCGAATGCGTTATTGACCAGAATGTCGATGCCGCCATAGGTGGCGACGACGTTCGCCACCGCTGCGCTGACCTGCGCCGCATCAGCCAGGTCGCACACCACGCCGAGCGCCGTGCCGCCTGCGGCCTGGATATCGGCCACCACGCGCGCGACGTTTTCCGGGGTGCGCGACACCACGGCGACCTTGGCGCCCTGGGCCGCGAACAGCTTGGCCGTGGCGCGGCCGATACCACGTCCGGCACCGGTGACAATGGCGACTTTTGCGTTGAGTCGGGACATGTGTTTTCTCCAGTCTGTGAGGGATGAATTTCAGCTAAGATCCCCGCGGAGATGAATTCGCACAAGTAGGATGAAAAAGTGGCAGTCAGTATGGAAAACCAGACTAAAAGCGTTGAAAAGCTGAATATGCATGAAGAAATGCGGCGTGCATTTTCACTGCTCAGCGGCAAGTGGAAACTGGAAATCATGTGGCTGTTGAACCAGCGGGTCTATCGGTTCGGCGAGCTGCGCAAGACCATCGGCGGCATTACCCAACATATGCTCACGGCCCAACTTCGCGAGCTGGAAGACGATGGCCTGGTGACCCGCACGGTGTTCGCCGAAGTACCGCCCCGGGTCGAATATGAAATAACCGCCAAAGCCCGCGCGCTCGCGCCGACCCTGCAGGCGCTGATGGCGTGGTGGGCTGAATACGGCGAAAGCCTGCCGGTGAAGCCGCCATCCCGAGGGCGCACCGCGCTTCAACGCCCGCCAACACCGAAGCACTAAGCTTTTTACCCGCACCGCCGATAACCCGTCATACCAATGACTTGCAGCGACGTCCTGCGGGAAACCATGCCGAACTCTCTCGCCCCTATCGTCCGCACCTTGTCCGACCGCAGCAGCCTGTCGCTGGCGCGCACGTCGCTGTTCAATTTCGTGGCGTTGCTGGCCCTGGTCTTTGCCGCCGCCGCCTATTCCCTGGTTTATCTCGCGCACGAGCTGGATCACTCCGAACAGCAGGAAAGCGCGTTTTATACGCGTAAAGCCGTGCAATCCCTGGAGAAGTCCCTGCGGGTGACTGTCAAGGACTACGCCTTCTGGAGCGATGCCTACAAGCACCTGCACATGACCGTGGACAGCAACTGGGCCTACGCGCGCGGCAACGTCGGCGCCACGCTGTATCAGGACTTCGGTTTCCAAGGCCTGTTTGTGGTCGATAACGACAATGGCACGGTCTACTCGGTGATCAAGGGCGAGCTGCAAAGCATCGAGCTCTCGCAGTGGCTCGACCAGCCCTTGACCGAAATTATCGAGCAGGCGCGTGCCGGGGCTGAAAACGAAACACCGGTCACGGCGTTCATCAATGTACGCGGCAGCCCGGCGCTGGTGGCCGCCGCCGCGATCACACCCGGCACCGACCCCACGGTAGTGCCCGATGGCCGGCCGGCCTCGGTATTGATCTTTGTCGATGTCCTCAACAGCGCCAAGTTGCACGCAATCGGCGATGAGTTCGGCGTGGGCAAGCTGCATGTGGCCACGCCCGATGACATCGGCCAGACCCTGGTTTTCCCCCTGGGCGACAACGGCGCCGCCGGCAGCCTGCACTGGGAACCGGCCCGGCCCGGCCTGCGCTTGATGGGCGTAGGCCTGCCGCTGCTGGGCCTGGCCGCGTTGCTGGTGTGCCTGATGACCTGGGTGATACTGCGCCGCACCACCGCCGCCGCCCTCGCCCTGGATGCCAGCCACACCTCTCTGCTGGACAGCCAGGCCGCCCTGGCCACCAGCGAGGCGCGCTTTCGCGACGTGGTGGAGGCCAGCTCGGACTGGGTCTGGGAAATCGATGCCGGCTGGCGTTTTATCTACCTGTCGGAACGCTTCGAAAGCGTCACCGGCCTGACCCGGCAAGCCTGGCTCGGGGCGGCCATGAGCGACCTGCTGGACACCGAGGCCGACCTGCTGTCGCAGTGGCTGAGCACTCCGGGCCGGCGCGTGGACATCAGTGTGCAATGCCGCTATATCGATGCCCAGGGACAGGAGCGCACAACCCGGCTGTCGGCCCGGGAAATGCCCTGTGGCGGGTTTCGCGGGACGGCCACCGACGTCACCGAAGAGGTCGAAGCACGTCGGCGCATCGAGTACCTGTCTCAACACGACGCCCTGACCGGGCTGCCCAACCGCACACGCCTGCAGGCGTTCCTGGACGGAAAACTCAAGGCCCTGCCCGGCACCGAGCAGCCGCTGGTGATGCTCAGCCTCGATCTGGACCGCTTCAAGCCGGTCAATGACCTGCTCGGCCACGCCGCCGGTGACCGGGTGCTTAATCAAGTGTCCGCCCGCCTGGCTGCTTGCGTGCGCCATGGTGACCTGGTGGCTCGCGTCGGCGGCGATGAGTTTGTGTTGATCCTCAGCGACGCCGGCAGCCAGGATGAAGTCGAAAGCCTGTGCCTGCGCTTGATCGAGTCCATCGAGCAGGCGATCAAAATCGACGAACAAGAGGTGTTTATCAGTGCCAGTATCGGCATTGCCCTGGCGCCCACCGATGCCCGCGATGCCACCGAACTGCTGCGCTACGCCGATATCGCGCTGTATGAGGCCAAGGCGGCCGGGCGCAATACCTGGCGCTTTTACTCCGGGGACATGAATACGCGGATCATCGAGCGGCGGCGCCTGGAGAGCGATCTGCGCTTTGCGATCAAGCACGCCGAACTGCGCCTGCACTTCCAGCCGCGCTATCGCATCGCCGATGGGCAGATGGTCGGGGCCGAAGCCCTGGTGCGCTGGCAGCACCCGGTACGCGGGCTGATCGCCCCGGACACCTTTATTCCGATTGCCGAAGAATCGGGGCTGATCCTGGCGCTGAGTGACTGGGTACTGGCCACCGCGTGTGCGTGCGCGGCGCAGTGGCCCGACACGCTGTTCGTCTCGGTGAACCTGTCACCCACCGAGTTCAAGCGCGGCAACCTGGTGGAGCGCGTGCGCCACGCCCTGGACGCCTCGGGTATCGACCCTGCGCGCCTTGAGGTGGAAATGACCGAAAGCGTGATGCTCGAGGACGCCGTCGGCGCACTTGAGGTGATGCGCACGCTCAAGCAACTGGGCATCCGCATTGCCATGGATGACTTCGGCACCGGCTATTCGTCCCTCAGCTACCTGCGGGCGTTCCCGTTCGATGGCCTGAAAATCGACCGCAGCTTCCTCACCCGCCTGGAGGAAAGCGAGGATGACAAGGCGATTATCCAAGCCATTGTCGGCTTGGGCCGTGCCCTTGCCCTGACGGTCACGGCCGAAGGCATTGAGACCGCTGAGCACCTGGCCATGCTCAAAAGCGTGGCGTGTGAAGAAGGCCAGGGCTACTTCCTCAGCCGACCGCTGGATATCGACGCATTCAACGGTTTGCTGGACGACTACTGCGCCGACGTCAGCGGAAAAAATGACTCGGGGTCTTGCCAAACTGTTTCTTGAACATGCTGGTAAATGCGCTGGGGCTTTCGTAGCCCAGCTCCAGGGCCACGTCGATAATCTTCTGCCCCACCGCGATACGCTCCAGTGCCAGCAGCAGCCGCGCCTGCTGGCGCCATTGGCCGAAGGTCATGCCGGTGTCCTTGCGGAACAGGCGCTGGATGGTTTTCTGGTCGAGGGCCAGGCGCTCGCTCCAATCCGCCACGGTGGAGGCATCGCCCGGGTCCTCCTGCCACGCCAGGCAGATCTGCTGGATCCGCAGATCGGCAGGCTGCGGCAGCGACAGCGGCAAGGCCGGCAACAGCGCCAGCTCGTCGAGGATCAAGTGCATGATCCGCGCATCGCGGGAGTCTTCGGCATAGGGCGGTTTCAAGCTCACGGAGGCCTTGATCAGCTCGCTGAGCAGCGGCGAGATACTCACCGCCTTGGTCTCGGTCGGCAGGTTGGGGAAACTGTCGGGGCGCACGAACACGCTGCGCATTTTCAGGGCGCCCACGCAGCGCAGGGAGTGCACGTGCCCGCAGGGCATCCAGAAGCCGCGATGGGGCGGCACCGTCCATTGGTTGTGCGCCGAATGCACCACCATCACGCCTTCGGTGGCGTAGAGTAATTGATGCTTTTCGTGACTGTGGTCGGGGATCACCCAGTTTTCCGGATAATCGGTGGCCGAACTGATGACAGCCCAGTCGCCCTCATCGATTTCCTGCAAAAATTTATCCAGTGATTTGATCATTTCGCCCTTTTTACGATGGTTGCCTCCCGAATTACGCGAGACAGGCATTCCTGGCGAATCTAGCATAAGCTCTGAAACAAATTGAAATGGGCAGCCTGCTCAAGTACTCGCTGCCCCTGTTCGCTGCCTTGTATGGAATGCCTGCATGTCGACCCTGACCGCATCACCTGCCGCCACCTCGAGTCCGCCCCAAGTAAGCCCGTTAGTCCTGCGTATCCTCGGCGCCTGTGCCCTGGCGCACCTGATCAATGACCTGATCCAGGCCGTATTGCCGTCGATCTACCCGATGCTCAAGGCCAACTACGGCCTGACGTTTACCCAGGTCGGCCTGATCACCCTGACGTTCCAGCTGACCGCCTCGCTGCTGCAACCCTGGATCGGCTACCACACCGACCGGCATCCCAAGCCGTGGCTGCTGCCGGCGGGCATGGTCTGCACCCTGGTCGGCATCCTGATGCTGGCGTTTGTCGGCAGCTTCCCGGCGATCCTGCTGGCGGCAGGCCTGGTGGGCGTCGGCTCGTCGACCTTCCACCCGGAAACCTCGCGCGTCGCCCGCCTGGCCTCCGGCGGGCGCTATGGCCTGGCGCAATCGACCTTCCAGGTCGGCGGCAACACCGGCAGCGCGTTGGGGCCGTTGCTCGCGGCGGCGATCATCATTCCTTACGGCCAGGGCAACATCGCCTGGTTCGGGCTGTTTGCCGTGTTCGCGATCCTGGTGCTGTATGGCTTGAGCCGCTGGTACCGCAACCACCTCAACCTGTTCAAGCTCAAGCAAGGCGGCAAGGCCACCCACGGCTTGTCCAAGGGCCGCGTGACGTTTGCCCTGGTGGTGCTGGCGGTGCTGGTGTTCTCCAAGTACTTCTACATGACCAGCCTGACCAGCTACTTCACGTTCTACCTGATTGAAAAATTCCACCTGTCGGTATCGAGTTCCCAGATGTACCTGTTCCTGTTCCTCGGTGCGGTGGCCGTGGGCACCTTCGCGGGCGGGCCGATCGGCGACCGGATCGGGCGCAAGAAAGTCATCTGGTTCTCGATCCTCGGTGCCGCGCCGTTCACCCTGGCCCTGCCCTACGTCGACCTGTTCTGGACCGCCGTGCTCAGCGTGGTGATCGGCTTTATCCTCGCCTCGGCGTTCTCGGCCATCGTGGTGTTTGCCCAGGAACTGGTGCCGGGCAATGTCGGCATGATCGCCGGGATCTTTTTCGGCCTGATGTTCGGCTTCAGCGGGATCGGCGCGGCCTTGCTCGGCCTGCTCGCCGACAGCCACGGCATCGAGTACGTCTACACACTGTGCTCGTTCCTGCCACTGGTGGGCATCCTGACGATACTGCTGCCGTCGACCAAAGGCGTCTAGACCGCCGATCATCGGATGGCTGTATGCCATTATCGTTTGGGCTCTGAAAAACCTGCGTGTGCGCTTACAATCCCCGGCTTCAACGCACACCCAGGCAGACCCGGCACGAAATGACGCTCGACCCTCCTACGATTTTGGCACTCACCGTTGCCCTGGCCGCTGCTGCTGCCCTGTACCTGGCCATAGAATGGCGCAGCGTACGCGAACCTTCGCTGCTGTTCTGGAGCGCCGGTTTCGCCACCATCACCGTCGGCTCCACCCTGGCCCTGCTGCGCATCAATGGCTACCTGCTCATCGGCATCTGGTTTGCCAACGGCTTGCTGGTGGCCGCGCACTGCCTGTTCTTGCTCGGGGTCGCGCGCTTTACCCAGGTACGCCTGTCGCCGCGATGGTGGCTGCTGCTGGCCGTGTGGCTGGGCATGCTGATGCTCCCGACCGACCTGCCGTGGTCCAAAGCCATGTTGGGCGTGCAGTCGCTGCTGGTCGCACTGCCGACCCTGCGCGCCAGTTTCCTGCTGCGGCCCCACGGCCGATCATTGAGCATCGGCGCGGTGCAACTGCGTTATGTGCTGCTGGTCCACGGCATGTTCTACGTGGCCAAGGCGCTGTCGGTGGTGATCCCCGGCACCTTGATCGACCTTGCGGCGTTCAAGGGCGAGATCATCCAGGTGTCCCTGGTGGAAGGCGCCATGGCGATCATGCTGATTGCGCTGTCAATGACCGGCTCGGAGCGCTACCGCCGCGAACAGCAGATCGCCCGCCTCGCCGCCCGCGACCCGCTCACCGCCCTCTACAACCGCCGCGCCCTCGACCTGCGCGCGCCGCGCCTGCTGGCCCAGGTGTCGGCGCAACAACCGGGCGCCCTGCTGCTGATCGATATCGACAACTTCAAGTCGGTCAACGACCTCCACGGCCATACCGCCGGCGACCGCGTGCTGATCGCCTTGAGCGAGATGATTCGCGCCGTCGTGCCCCGAGGCGCGCTGGCCGCACGTTTGGGCGGTGATGAGTTTGTGATCCTGCTCAACCCGGCCTCGACCGAGCAGATCGTCGAACTGGGCAGCAGCCTGCGCGAGCAGTTCCAGCAACTGGCCGCACAAACCTTCGCCACGCCCGCGCCGGTGACCCTGAGCATCGGCGCCACCCTGTTCGACCAGCCGCCGGCCAGCCTGGCGGCGCTGATCGAACAGGGCGATACCACGCTGTATGAATCCAAGCGTGGCGGACGGGACAGCATTCGGTTGGTGGATCGGACCGGGGCCTACAGGTCGTAACTGACCGCCACACACCTCCCCGTCCTCACCGACTCCAACGCACAATCTGCCAGATGCAGCGCATACAACCCGTCGCGCACACTGGTGGGCAGCGGCTGGCCGCTGTTCAGCGCATCGATAAACCGGGTCAGCTCATTGCGATAGGCATCGGCGTAACGCTCCAGGAAGAAATGCTGCAACGGTTCCAGCGCTTCGGTGTGGTCGGCGCTCCAGTGGCGCAGGGTGCTGGGGCGATGGTTGTCGGTGAGCAGCACGCCAAGGGCGCCGGAGACTTCCACGCGCTGGTCGTAGCCGTACACCGCCTGGCGGCAGCAGTTGATATGGCATTGCTTGCCGGAGGCGGTACGCAGCAGGACCATCACGCTGTCGTAGTCGTCGATCTGTTCCAGGCTCGGGTCCACCAGGCGGCTGGCAATGGCGCTGACTTCCACCGGTTCCTCGCCGAGCAGGTGGCGGGCGGTGTCGAAGTCGTGGATGGTCATGTCGCGCAGGATGCCGCCGGAGTGTTCCAGGTAGTCCCGCGGCGCCAGGCCTGGGTCGCGGCTGGTGATGATCACCTGGCGCACTGCGCCGATCTGGCCGGCATCCAGGGCCTGGCGCAGGCGCAGCATGTCGGGGTCGAAACGGCGATTGAAGCCGAGCATCACCTTGCCGCCCTGGCGCTCCACGGCCTGGGCGGCGCTGCGGGCCTTGGCGATATCGAGGTCGATGGGCTTCTCGCAGAGTACCGCCTTGCCCTCGGCGACGGCGGCCAACAGCAGGTCGATATGGGTGTCGGTGGGGGTGCCGATGACCACGGCGTCTATGTCTTTGCGCGTGAGGGCGGCGGCACAATCGTAGGCCGCCTCGCAGCCCAGTTGGCGGCTGAGGGCATCGACGCCTTCGCGCCAGGGGTCGGCCACCAGCACCAGCGTGGCATTCGGGTGGGCGGCGACGTTGGCGGCGTGGATCCTGGCGATGCGCCCGGCACCTAGAACAGCGATACGTAGCATGGTTGAACTCCTGGTGTTGTTGTTGGAGGGAGTACTCAGTCCGGCAGGTTGAACGGGGTGACGATCTGCACCTGTGACGGCGCAATCGGCCCGGCCTTCCACAACCGGTGGTAGTGCAGGATGTGCAGGAACACGTGGCGGGCATCGATCTGCAGGTTGTGGTCGATGATCGCGGCGATTTTTTCGTCCAGCAGCAGTTGGCGGTTTTCTTCGTCGAGGTCATGGCCGATAAACACTTCCAGCGGGCGACCCAGGGCGGCGAAGGCGTCGACAATCGCACGGTTGCCGCCGCCGACGCTGTACACCGCCTTGAGGCCGGGATGCTGTTGCAGCGCCTGGGTGACCCGCTCGAAGGTGCGCGGGTACACGCCATAGCCGCCGCTGACGTCCAGCACCCGCAGGTGAGGGGCTCGCCCGCGCAGCCAGGCGCGAAAGCCCATCTCGCGCTCCTCCTCGCCCCGGAACAACTCGCTGCCGATCACCACCGCCACGTCCTGGGGCAACGCCGGCAGCCAGCGCGACATCAGGTAGGCGGCGGTCTGGCCGGCGGTGCGGTTGTCCATGCCGACGTAGCCGATGCGTTCGCTTTGCGGCAGGTCCGTCACCAAGGTCACCACCGGGATGCCCGCCGCGATCAGGTGCTTGACGGCCTGGTTCACCGCCGGTTCGTCGGCGGCCTTGAGCACCACGCCCTGGCTGCCGGTGTCGAGGCAGCGCAGCAACTGATCGTGCATGGCCTGGGGTTCGATTTCTTCGAACAGGTGAAAACGCGGGGCGATGCGAAACGGCGCCAGGCTGGCCAGTTGCGCGGTGATCGCCGCCTGCACTGCGGCGCTGAAACGCTGAGGGGTGTGCATGATCACGTCGACATGGAAGGTGCGCCCTACCGCCAGGCCGTTTTTCTCCTGGGATTCCAGTTCATCCAGCGCCTGCTCGATACGTCGGCGAGTCTGGGCGTGCACGCTGCCGCGCTGGTGCAGCACGCGGTCGACCGTGGCCTTGCTCACGCCCGCCTGGGTCGCGAGCTGCTTGATGGAGAAGTGTTTGGCGCGTTCGAGCATGGGTTTCGCCTGAGGTGTTTATGAGGTCTTTTTTAGGTATTACTGAGGTTTTGCAATGCTAGTCTCAGTTTTGTCCGGCGTCGAGCCGGGCAATCAAAACAACAACAATCCAGGAGAACCCCATGCCTAGAGCCGACCTCGCCAGTACCTTCAACGGCCAATATTTTGTCGTCACCGGCAGCACCCAGGGCCTGGGCGCCGCCGTGGCCCACACCCTGGCGCGACGCGGCGCCGCCGGGCTGATCATTTGCGGGCGGCGCCGCGCCCAGGGCGAAGAACAGGTGCGGCAGTTGGCGCAGCTGGATTGCCAGGCGTTTTTTGTCGAGGCCGACCTTGAACAGGTCGAGGATTGCCGCGCGATCATTGAGGCCGCGCGCACCCACTTCGGCACCTTGCATGGCCTGGTGAACTGCGCCGGGATGTCGGACCGCGGCACCATTGTCGACACCTCGCCGGAGCTGTTCGATCGGCTGATGGCGGTGAATGTGCGGGCGCCGTTTTTCCTGATGCAGGACGCGTTGAAATTGATGATCAGCCAGGGCGTGGAAGGCGCCGTGGTGAATATCCAGAGCATCACCGGGCATGGCGGGCAATCGTTCCTTTGCGCGTATGCGGCGTCCAAAGGTGCGCTGGCGATCCTGACCAGGAACGTGGCGTTCAGTGCGCTGCGCAACCGGATCCGCGTCAACGGCCTGAACATCGGCTGGATGGACACGCCCCATGAGGATCAGATCCAGCGTCAGTACCACGGCGCCCAGGACGGTTGGCTGGCTGAGGCTGAACGCGCGCAGCCGTTCGGTCGCCTGCTCAAGCCCGAAGAGGTGGCGCAAAGCGTGGCGTTCCTGCTGTCGCGCGAGTCGGGGATGATGACCGGCGCGGTGATCGACCTGGAGCAAGGCGTGGTCGGCTGCACCGACAGCGGCAGCCCGCAGCCCTTCAAGGCCCTGAGCCTGGGAGGTGAGTAATGTCGGCATTTGCGACAGCGCAGGATGTACGCATTGAGGATTTCAAGCGGATTTGCGCGCAACAGGCGCGTGCCGAGGACTATCCCCTGGCTGCGGAAGTGCTCGGCAACGTGCCGGTCTATCAGGCCCGCACCTTGCGCAACAGCGACCGCCACACGGTGATGAATGAGCTGCACCGCTTGTTTCGCGATGGACCGGGCGTGATGGTGGTGCGCCGCGCCTATGAGGACCTGGAAGTGGTGGATCGCCACAGCCAGGTGTTCGAGGCGATCTTCGCCCAGGAGGCCGCCCAAGGCGTGGCCGCCGACCATTTTGCCAAGGCCGGCAGTAACGGGCGTATCTGGAATTCATTGCAGAAGGCGGCGCTGCAGTCGCCGCAATCCTTTGTGGAGTATTACGCCAACCCGCTGCTGGGGCTGATCGCCGAGGCGTGGCTGGGCCCGAGCTATCAGGTGACGGCGCAAGTGAACGTGGTGTACCCCGGCGGCCAGGCGCAACAGCCACACCGCGACTATCACCTGGGCTTCCAGACCACCGAGGTGGTGGAGCGCTTTCCCCTGCCCTTGCATGTGCTGTCCCAGTACCTGACGTTGCAGGGCGCCGTGGCCCACTCGGCGATGCCGCTGGAAAGCGGCCCCACCCAGTTGCTGCCGTTTTCCCAACAATACGCCCTGGGTTATCTGGCCTGGCGGCGCCCCGAATTTATCGAGCACTTCCAGCAGCACGCCGTGCAACTGGCGCTGGACAAGGGCGACCTGCTGTTTTTCAACCCGGCGCTGTTCCACGCCGCCGGCACCAACCGCACGACCGGCCACCAGCGCATGGCCAACCTGCTGCAAATCTCCTCGGCCTTCGGCAAGCCCATGGAAGCCCTCGACCGCGACCGCATGATGCTGGCGGTGTACCCGGCCCTGCTGGCCAACACGGCCCTGGACGCCCAGGCGATTGCAGCGGTGGTGGCCTGCACCGCCGACGGCTATGCCTTCCCCACCAACCTCGACACCGACCCACCCTTGCAGGGCCTGGCCCCGCAAACCGGGCAACAACTCATGCTGCAAGCCCTCGACGAGCGCTGGGCGTATGAGGACTTCGCTGCGGCCGTGACGCAACTGCGGGCCAAGCGCCAGGCGTGATGCTTTAACAACAACAAAAACAACGGAGCACAACCATGAAGAAGCAACTCCTTGCGGCACTCTTGACCCTCGCCATCACCCCCTGGGCGCTGGCCGATATACGGATCGGCGTGAGCATCGCCCAGGTCGACGACGTGTTTCTTGCGCAAATGCGTGACTACATGGTCGCCCACGCCAAGGAACTGCCCGGCGTGACCCTGCAATTCGAAGACGCCCAGGGCGACGTGGTGCGCCAGCTTAACCAGGTGCAGAACTTCACCGCCCAGGGCATGGACGCGATCATCGTCAACGCCGTAGACACCGCCGCCACCCAGAAAATGACGGTCAATGCCCAACAGGCCAGGATCCCGCTGGTGTACGTCAACCGCCGCCCCGAGTTCAAGGAAGTACCGCCGGGGGTTGGCTATGTCGGCTCGGATGAGATCAAGGCCGGTGAAATCCAGATGCGCTACCTGGCCGAGAAAATGGGGGGCAAGGGCAACCTGGCGATCATGCTCGGGCTGCTGTCCAACAACGCCACCCACAACCGCACGCAGGGGGTCAAGAACGTGCTCAAGGACTATCCGGGTATCAAGATCGTCGAGGAGCAGAGTGCCGAATGGCAGCGCAGCAAGGCGATTGACCTGATGAACAACTGGATCGTGTCCGGGCGCAAAATCGACGCCGTGGCGGCGAATGCCGATGAAATGGCGATTGGCGCGGCCATGGCGATCAGCCAGGCCGGCATGCAACCGGGCAAGGATATTCTGGTGGCCGGCAGCGATGGCGGTGCGGCCGGGCTGGATGCGGTGAAGAAAGGCCAGTTGCTGGTGACAGCGTATCAGGACAACAAAGGGCAGGCCGTGGGCTCCATTGACCTGGCGGTGAAGATGGTCAAGAAACAGCCGTATGACGCCGAGCTGACCATTCCTTACCAGCAGATCACCAAGGACAACTACCAGGCATTCCTCAACCCATAAACGGTTGTCCTAATGCCAGTCAGTGAATCACCTTCGTTTAACTGAACGACGTTAAGGCTTGCCACAAAAACCGGGGGTGTCGCTGCGGTTCATCGCAATGCGTAAAGCACCATTGCACCCAGCCCGAACAGGCAAGTCACCCCCAGCCCATACGCCAGCGTGCGCCACGGCTGCCATCCCGCCAGATACATCAGCGTATGGGCCATCCGCGCCAGGGTGAAACCAATGAACAACCAGGCAGTGGGCGCACCGGCAGTGCCCAGCGCCACACACAACCCACCGAGCACGAAGAACAGCGGGATATTCTCCAGGTCATTGGCCCAGGCCCTGGCCGCCCGACTCACCTGGGGTAACTCCACGGGATGTGCAGCACACTTGAAGACCGCCGCATCTTCGCGGTTGGTGAACGCCAGCCCGCGAAGCCGGAAAAATCCCTGATAGCAGGAAATGCCGAACATCTTCAGGCACAGCAACAGCACGCACAGGGCGTAGATGTGCAACAGCTCATTCATCCCGAAATCCCTTCAGCACGATGTAGAGCAACGGCCCCACCGACACGAACACCGCCGTCAGCAAGAAATACGGCAGCACCGACGCCAGCGACCGCCCCCGCGCCCGTGCATCCTGGTACATCCACACACAGGCCAGCACGGCCATCAGGTACAGGTCGATGACGACCTGCGCGGTGTCCGGGCGCGATATCAACTCACGCCCGAAGGCCAGCAACGATTGCTCGGCCGTGAGCAGCGTGAACAGGGTGTACAGCGAAAAGCCCAGCAGAGCGGCGAGGGCCAGGTAAGGTTTGTGCATGGTCGGCTCCTTGACGTGATCGAAGCTCACCCTAGTGATAAGGTTGCCCTCCTCGCAATGACCTCGGAGGTCATAGTCACGCCATGGATAACCCCGCTACTGCCGGCGAACACTTGCGCCAACTGCGTCGACACGCCAAATTGAGCCAGCTCGACCTGGCCTTGATCACCGGCATTTCCCAGCGCCATCTCAGTTGCCTCGAAACCGGCCGTGCCAAGCCGAGCCCAGGCACCCTGCACAACCTGCTCAGCGCCCTGGAAACACCCCTGGAGCAGTGCAACCGCGTGTTCCTCGCCGCCGGTTTTGCCCCGCGTTACGCCGCTACCCCGCTCGCGTCACCGGCCATGGCCGCAATTCGCGAGGCGGTCAGCCATGTCCTGCACGCCAACAACCCGGCCCCGGCGATCCTGCTGGGCAGCCACTGGGAAGTGCTGGCGGCGAATGCGAGTACCGGCGTGCTGTTGGCACTGGCGGGAGTCACACCGCCGCTGGAAGGCCTGAACCTGCTGACCACCCTGCTGCAACCCGGCGGCCTGGGCGACCACCTGGTCAACGCCGAAGAAATCCGCACCCTGGCCTGGCAACGGGCAAGCCGCGAGGCGCTGGACAACCCTGCGCTGGCCGCTCTCCTGGCGAGCCTGCCCGCCCCCGCCCACACCACGCCGCCGCCTGAAATGCCGCCGCTGGTGTTGACCCGCGTGCACACCAGCCAGGGCGAGCTGAGCTTTCTGTCCACCTTCACCACCTTCGGCATGCCCCAGGACATCACCCTCGCCTCCCTGCGTATCGAGCATCTGATTCCCGCAGACGACGCCACCTGGCAGGTGATGCGTGCCGCCCATGGGGAAAATGCCGCACTGGTTTTGTGAAATATCTGTACGTAGACTGCCGCCATACCTCAACTTAAGGCGGCGAAGAAAACGTCATGCAAGTTACCGAAGTCTCCATTGCCCAATTGCGCGCGGCGCTCGAATCCGGCCAGACCACGGCCGTTGAACTGGTGCAGGCTTACCTCGCGCGGATCGATGCCTACGACGGTCCGCAGACCGCTACCGCACTCAACGCCGTCGTCGTGCGCAACCCCGACGCCCTGAAGGAAGCCGAGGCCTCCGATGCACGCCGGGCCAAGGGTGAAACCCTGGGGCCACTGGATGGCATTCCCTACACCGCCAAGGACAGCTACCTGGTCAAGGGGCTGACCGCCGCCTCCGGCAGCCCGGCGTTCGCCAAGCTGGTCGCCCAGCGCGATGCGTTCACCATCGAGCGCCTGCGCGCCGGCGGCGCCATCTGCCTGGGCAAGACCAACATGCCGCCGATGGCCAATGGCGGCATGCAGCGCGGCGTGTATGGCCGCGCGGAAAGCCCGTACAACGCCGACTACCTCACCGCGCCGTTTGCCTCCGGCTCATCCAACGGTGCCGGCACCGCCACCGCCGCCAGCTTCGCCGCCTTCGGCCTGGCGGAGGAAACCTGGTCCAGCGGGCGTGGCCCGGCGTCCAACAATGGCCTGTGCGCCTACACCCCGTCCCGTGGGGTGATTTCGGTGCGCGGCAACTGGCCGTTGACCCCGACCATGGACGTGGTGGTGCCCTACGCCCGCACCATGGCCGACCTGCTGGAAGTGCTCGACGTGGTAGTGGCTGAAGACCCGCACACCCGTGGCGACCTGTGGCGCCTGCAGCCGTGGGTGCCGATCCCCAGCGTCGCCTCGGTACGCCCGGCGTCTTACCCCGAATTGGCGGCTACAGCCGAATCCCTGGCCGGCAAACGCTTCGGCGTGCCGCGCATGTACATCAACGCCGACCCCGAGGCCGGCACCAGCGAGAAGCCCGGCATCGGCGGCCCCACCGGGCAGAAGATCAACACCCGCGCCAGCGTGATCGACTTATGGAAGGACGCACGCCAGGCCCTTGAAGCGGCCGGTGCCGAAGTCATCGAGGTGGACTTCCCACTGGTGTCCAACTGCGAAGGCGACCGCCCCGGTGCGCCGACCGTGTTTACCCGTGGCCTGGTCTCCAGGGAATTCCTGCACGATGAACTGTGGGAACTGTCGGCCTGGGCCTTCGATGATTTCCTGCGCGCCAACAACGACCCGGCCCTGAACCGCCTGGCCGATGTGGACGGGCCGAAGATCTTCCCCCACGACCCCGGCACCTTGCCCAACCGTGAAGACGACCTGGCCGCCGGCATGGACGAGTACGTGCGCATGGCCGAGCGTGGCATCACCCCGTGGAACGAGATCAGCACCGTGCCCGATGGCCTGCGCGGCCTGGAGCAAACCCGGCGGATAGACCTGGAAGACTGGATGGATAAGCTCGGCCTCGACGCTGTGCTGTTCCCGACCGTGGCCGATGTGGGCCCGGCGGATGCCGACGTGAACGAAGCCAGTGCCGATATCGCCTGGAGCAATGGTGTATGGGTGGCCAACGGCAACCTCGCCATCCGCCACCTGGGCGTGCCCACCGTTACCGTGCCCATGGGCGTGATGGCGGACATCGGCATGCCGGTCGGGCTGACCTTTGCCGGGCGCGCCTACGATGATTCGGCATTGCTGCGCTTTGCGGCGGCGTATGAAGCCACCGGCAGCAAACGCCTGATCCCGCCGCGCACGCCGCCGCTGGCGACAAACTAACTGATTCACTGTGGGAGGGGGCTTGCTCCCGATGAGGGAGTGTCAGTTGATGCATCTGTGGCTGACCCACTGCAATCGGGAGCAAGCCCCCTCTTACATTTGGAACTGCATATATCAGGTAGATCTCGGTCTGCTTTTACTCTGGCTTTTTCGGCCTTGGAGCCAACTGGAGTTGGGCTGGTGTACTCGGTAAAAAATGTGGGAGGGGGCTTGCCCCCGATGAGGGAGTGTCAGTTGATGCATCGGTGGCTGACCCACTGCAATCGGGAGCAAGCCCCCTCCCACAGTTCTAACCGCATTTCAAGTCAGGCCATATAGGGCACGGCAATCAGCAGGATTGCCGTGCCATGGCAGGCCGTCGCCGCCAACACGCCATGACGCATGCGCACCAGTGCGCAGGCCAGCCCTTCGATCAGGGTAAACAGCAACACCGGCCAGCCCAGTTGAGTCACGCTCAAGGCCAGGAAGGCATGGCAGGCGGCAAACGCCACGCCACTGATCAGCGCCGCTCGCAGCGGTGTCACCTGCTGTTCAAGGTAGCCCTGCAAAAACCCGCGAAACAACACTTCCTCCAGCGCATTGGCGCCATAGGCCAACACCACCATGCCCGGCAGCCATACCCAGTAGCCGGGGATCGCGTGCGGCTCTATCCCTTGATAGAGCCGCAACGGCACACCGATCAGGCAACCGACCGCAAGCCCCACCGCCAGGCCCAGGGCGCGGTGGCCCCTGGTCCATACCACCAGACGCCACAACTCCGGCGCCACCCGGGCCAACCCTACGACCAGCAGCACCGACAGGCCACCCAGCGCCGCCAAGACAAAGGCATTCGCGGTGAAGGCGATTTGCACCTCGTCACTGAGCGCCCACATGCCCAGGGGCGTCATCGCATCGCGCATCAGCACGAACGCCGCGAGCAGAATCAGGATGCGCATGGCCGGCAACGACGTGGGCGTCAACCCGAACCACAGGCCAAACAGCAGCAAGCCCGGCGCCAGGTGCAGGCCATAGTTGAGCAGGACGACCAGACCTTGGCTGACCATCAGTCGTGCGCGACCGCGACCATGTCGATCTCCACCGCCGCCGACTTCGGCAGTTGCATCACCCCCACCGACGTGCGCGAATGCACCCCGGCACCGCCGAGGATCTCGTGCAACAGGTCCGAGGCGCTGTTGGCCACTTCACTCTGCTGATCGAAGTCCTCGGCGCTGCGTACATACACGGTGATACGCGGGATAGCCTTGACCCGGTCCAGCGAACCGAGCGCCTGCTTGAGCAGGCCCAGGCAGCGCAATGCACTGATGCCGGCGGCGATCTGGGCCTGGGCCAGGGTCAGGGTGTCACCGACTTTACCCGGCAGCATGATCGTGTCGCCGACGCGAGGGATCTGCCCGCTGATGTACAGCTGGTTACCGTCGCGCACCAGCGGCGTGTAGTTGCCGCCGACTTTGAATTCATCCAATTGATAGCCGAGGCGTTTTTGCACGGCTTGATATTTTTCATCCGGTGTCATGCTCGGGAGTCCTCGTTGCGACGCTGCCACTCATCCACCACGTCGCCCATCGTCTTGGGTGTTGCGTTGCGAATCCACGCCATGAAAGGCCGGTCGAACTTGAACCCCGGCCCACAGTGTTCAAGCATGAAGCGGCGCACGTTCTGGGTATTTTTATAGTGTGGGGTCACGGGAGTGGCGCGGGTGATGGGTTCGCTGTGCCAGTCAACATCCATTTTGTCTCTCCGGAGATCTGGGGGTCGGGCAGTAGCATAGCGATGTGCTACTTGCACCGGAAGCGAGGTTTAAGCCAAACGAGGTGTTGAGACATCGTATAAGAAACCCAGATGTCCACACCCCTTGAAACACCAATCCTTTCGAGATATTTCAAATTTTTCTTTCCTTCCCTGGGGAAAATATTGCATGGTTGTACGATGACTTAGCGAGTCATATCCGCCCCCAACAACAATAAGGAAACATCCATGCAAAACGTCAAAGTGCTGATCGGTTTTCTGTGCCTGTTCAGCGGCTATGTGGCCGCCGCCCCTGCCGCCGACAAAGACGTCGCCCAAGCGGTCGACCACCTCACCCAGGCCATGCTGCATAAAGACCTCAAGCAGCTCCAGAGCCTGACCGCCGAGAACCTCACCTACGGCCACTCCAGCGGCAAGATCCAGAACAAGCAGGAATTCATCGCCGACATCGAGACCGGACGCAGCGGCTTCAAGACCCTGGAAATGCAGAAACAGACCATCACCCTGAGTGGCGATACCGCCCTGGTACGCAACCACTTCTCCGCCCTGGCGGTGAACAGCGGCAAGGAAGTGCCCACCGAAATCGAGAACTTCCAGATCTGGCAAAAACAGAAAGGCCACTGGCTGCTGATCGGGCGCCAGGCGTTCAAATTCTGATGGCTAGCGGTGGGCCATCGGGCTCACCACTGCACCACCTTGCGCACCTTCAGCAACGCCTCGCGCAGCGCCGGCATGTCCACCGAGCCCAAGGCCAGGCGCAACGCATGGGGCACGTGGGCCGAAACGGCGAAGGGCTCGGCGGTGGAGACGGAAATACCGTCGCGCTGCAAGGTCATTGCGACTTGATCGGCGCGGGCCTCTTCCGCCAGGGGTAGCCACAAGAAATACGATGACGGGTGGCTGGTGTAGGCAAGCCCCTTGAGCACCTGCGCGGCCAAGGCTTGCCGCGCCTGCGCATCCTGGCGCTTTTGTGCTTCAAGTTGCGCCACCGTGCCATCCTCGAGCCAGGCCACCGCAATCGCACTCATCACCCCCGGGACGTTCCAGGTGGTGGCCATGATGGTGCGCTCCAGTGCTTTGACCCAACCCGACGGGGCAGCGATAAACCCCACGCGCAGGCCGGTCGCGACACTTTTCGACAGCCCGCCCACGTAGACCGTGCGCTCCGGCGCCAATCTGGCCACGGGCAGCGGCGCGTCCTCGGCCAGGAACGCGTAGGCCGCGTCCTCGATGATCATCAGGTTGTGCTCACGGGCAATCGCCACCAACTGCTCGCGCTGCGCCAGGCTCAGCACCCAGCCCAACGGGTTATGCAGGGTCGGCATGCTGTACACGGCACGCACCGGACGCTTGCGACACAGGCTGTGCAGGTGGTCCAGGTCCGGGCCGTCGGCGGTGACCGGAATGGCGACAATTTCCAGGTGCAGGGTCTCGGCCAGCACCTTGAACCCCGAATACGTCAAGGCGTCGACGGCGATCACATCACCGGGCTTGAGCAAGGCCATCATGGTCACGGCCAACCCGTGCTGGGCGCCGCTGACCACCAGCACCTGTTCGGCCTCGACCGTCAGCCCTCGGCTCAACAGGTGCCGCGCGACAGCCGCGCGCTCATGCAGGCGACCGGCGTGGGGTTGGTAACGCAGCAGCGCGTCGAGGTCGCCGGACAGTGCCAACTGGCGCAAGGCCGAGCGCAGCAAGTCGGCCTGGCCCGGCAAGGACGGGTAGTTGAAATTCAGATCGAGCATGCCCGCCGCCACACTCATCTGCCCGCTGCCCTGCCCCGGCGGCAGCGAGATCTCGCGCACAAACGTGCCTCGGCCTGTCTCGCCACTGACCAGGCCCATGGCCTCCAGCTCGGCGTACACCCGGCTCGCGGTGACCAGCGCCAGGCCATGCTCGGCGGCCAGTTGGCGGTGCGTCGGCAGTCGCGTGCCGGGGGGCATGCGGCCTGAGCGAATGGCCTCGGCGAAGCTGTCGACCAACGACTTGTAGCGGGCACGGGGCATAAGCGATGTATCCATGACAATTTTTTGATTGTCTTTATCTTCAATCCTAGGATGCCTGCCACGCAACTCTTCCTTTTCGGACACCCCTTATGGAACGTACAGCTCCCCTCAGCAACCTCGACACCCGCACCCAAGGCTGGATCAACGGTTTTATCGGCGTGGTGATCTTCAGCGGCTCGCTGCCGGCCACGCGCCTGGCGGTGATGGAATTCGACCCGGTGTTCCTGACCATGATCCGCGCCGCCATTGCCGCGCTGCTGGGGCTGGCCTTGCTGGGGCTGTTCAAGGAGCAACGTCCCGCACGCCAGCAATGGATGCCCCTGGCCATCGTCGCCCTCGGCGTGGTGATCGGCTTTCCGTTACTCACCGCGCTGGCCCTGCAATACGTGACCTCCGCACACTCCATCGTCTTCATCGGCCTGCTGCCGCTGGCGACCGCCGTGTTTGCTGTACTGCGTGGCGGCGAGCGTCCACGCCCGGTGTTCTGGCTGTTTTCGATCCTCGGCAGTCTGCTGGTGATGGGATACGCCTTCGCCCAGGGCTTGAGCGCCGCACCGGCGGGTGACGTACTGATGCTGC
Organism: Pseudomonas sp. LAMO17WK12:I1; assembly: GCF_900177315.1. Classification (NCBI taxonomy): domain Bacteria; kingdom Pseudomonadati; phylum Pseudomonadota; class Gammaproteobacteria; order Pseudomonadales; family Pseudomonadaceae; genus Pseudomonas; species Pseudomonas sp. LAMO17WK12:I1. The sequence continues at coordinate 349,699 of NZ_FWZV01000001.1, forward strand.
TGGCGGTGCTGGTGTGCGGCCTGGGGTATGCCGAAGGCGCCACACTGTCGCGCAGCCTGGGCGGCTGGCAGGTGATCTGCTGGGCGCTGGTGGTGTCGTTGCCGGTGGTGGTGCCGTTGAGCCTGGTGCTGGCGCCGTCGAGCGTCAGCGGCATCAGCCTGCCGGCCTGGCTGAGCCTGGGCTATGTGTCGCTGTTCAGCATGCTGATCGGCTTTGTGTTCTGGTATCGCGGCCTGGCCCAGGGCGGCATCGCCGCCGTCGGCCAATTGCAACTGCTGCAACCGTTCTTCGGCCTGGCGCTGGCAGCGGGCTTGCTGCATGAACAGGTCAGCCTGGGCATGCTGCTGGTGACGGTCGCGGTGATCGGCTGCGTGGCCGGGGCCAAGCGCTTCGCGCGCTAACGCTGGGGCGCGACCATCTTGAACTTGATGTTGATGTCGTCGGACACCACGCTGTTGCCGGCCCATTCGCCTTCGCCGATCCTGAAGTCGCCGCGCTTGAGGATGAACTCACCGTCGAACACGCCAATGCCATCCAGCTCCTTGAGCACCACGTTGACCGCCACCGGGCGCGTGGTGCCCTTGATCGTCAGGTTGCCGCTGATGTTGAAGCGGTTATCCCCCAGGGCCTTGACAGCGGTGGACTCATACACGCCCACCGGATAGGTCGCGGTATCGAACCACGAGGCCCGTTGCAGCTCGTCGTTGGCATCGGGGCTGCCGGCATCGATACTCGCCAGCTGGATCTTGAGCAAGGCATGTCCGCTTTCGGGCTTTTGCGTGTCAAAGCTCAGCGTGCCTTCGAAGTCGCCGAAGGTGCCATACACCCGCTGCCCCAACTGCTTATAGGTAAAACTGATCTGGCTGGCGGTGCGATTGACGTCGGTGTACTCCGCCGCCTGGGCACAGCCGATAGCACCCAGGACCAGGACCAACGGGAGAATTCGACGCTTCATGCCACGCTCCGCAAAAAAAGGATGTATTCCCATCAGGTGCCTGTCCTGCTAAACAGATTAGCCGCTCACAACAATAAGGACGCTGCATGCCCACCCCTTCTCTACAGGACATCACCGCGCCGGAAGGCATCTGCTACGGCTGCGGCGGCAGTAACCCCCATGGCTTGCATATCAAGAGCCGCTGGGATGCCGATGGTGTCCATCTCATCGCCGAACATCGCCCCGAGGCAAAATACAGCGGCTGGCCCGATCTGGTCTACGGCGGCCTGATCGCCATGCTGGTGGACTGCCATTCCAACTGGACCGCCATGGCCTACCACTACCGTGCCGAACAGCGCGAACCCGGCAGCCTGCCGCGCATCGACTGCGTCACCGGCAACCTGGCGATCAAATTCATCAAGCCGACCCCCATGGGCGTGCCGCTCACCTTGCGTGCGCGGGTCGAGGGCGACGTGGGTCGCAAAAGCCGCGTGGTCTGCGAGGTGTACGCCGGCGAGGTGCTCACGGCCATCGGCGATTCGCTGTTCGTGCGCGTCGACACCCGCGAACTGGCTGCGGCCGCCCATGGCCGTGACGGCTGATCCTGGTCTACATTGACTGGCACCGCTAATCGAGGACCGAACCGATGACTCGTCTCACCGCGAAAGACTTTGCCCCCGAACTGCTGGAACTCTACGACGGCTACGCCCACGGCAAGCTCAACCGCCGCGAATTTCTCGACCGCGCGGCGCTGTTCACCTTTGGCGGCCTGACCGCCTCGGCCCTGCTGGCGGCCCTGAGCCCCAACTATGCCCTGGCCGAACAGGTGAAATTCACCGACCCGGACATCGTTGCCGACTACATCACCTACCCCTCGCCCAAGGGCAACGGCACCGTGCGTGGCTACCTGGTGCGCCCGGCCAAGGCCACCGGCAAGCTGCCGGCCGTGGTGGTGGTCCACGAAAACCGTGGCCTCAACCCCTACATCGAAGACGTAGCCCGGCGCCTGGCCAAAGCCGGGTTTATCGCCCTCGCGCCGGACGGCCTGACCTCGGTGGGCGGCTATCCCGGCAACGATGAAAAAGGCGTGGCGCTGCAACAGACAGTCGACCCGACCAAGCTGATGAACGACTTCTTCGCCGCCATCGAATGGCTGATGCACCACGACAGCAGCACCGGCAAGGTCGGCATCACCGGCTTCTGCTATGGCGGCGGCGTGACCAATGCGGCGGCGGTGGCTTACCCGGAACTGGGCGCGGCGGTGTCGTTCTATGGGCGCCAGCCGGAAGCCAAGGACGTGCCGCATATCAAGGCGCCGATCATGCTGCATTACGGCGAGCTGGATACGCGGATCAACGAGGGGTGGCCGGCGTATGAAAAGGCCCTGAAGGCCGCCGGCACGACTTATGAAGCGTACATCTACAAGGGCGCCAACCATGGCTTCCATAACGATTCGACACCGCGTTATGACGAGGCCGCGGCGAATCTGGCATGGGAAAGGACACTCGGTTGGTTCCACAAATACCTGGCCTAAGTGCAGTCCAAATGTGGGAGGGGGCAAGCCCCCTCCCACATTGATCGTCACCGCATTCCAGCTCAGTGTTCCAGCGCATACCGGCGGCAATGGTTGAGGTAGCCCTGCTCATGACTGCCCACCAACTGCACCACGCTGGTCCATAACCACGATGGCGCATCCAATTGCCTGGAGCGGTTTTCCTGCAGCACCGCCATCCAGCCCTTGCGCGTCGCCCGGTCCATCTGCCGGGCATGGGCGATACCGACCACGCGCGCCAGGTAACCGGCGGCGTGCATGGCATCGAGTTCACTCAGTTCGTCCAGTTCCAGCTTCATGTCCTGGGGCAACAGTTCGCGGATGAAAAAGCCATGGTCCAGAAACCGTGTCGCCACCATGCGTTCACCCAGGCCCGGCGACAGCTGGCGGGCGCCCTCCACCACTCGGCGGCCGTTGTCCCTGGGCATCTTCGCCCGTGCCGCGCGCGGTGCGGCGGCGCCGACGGCTTCCTTGATATCGATCAGGCAGTATTCCTCATCGTCCTTGTCGCCCACCCCCAGCAATACGGCGTAGCGCAGCAGGCCGAGGGAGCTGCAGCCCTTGACCCAGTAAGCCGAATCCAGCAGTTGGACCTTGGCGTCCTTGGGGCGGCCCTTGAGCGAGGTGACCAACTGATGGATGTCATCCGACGCGCAGACGCTTTCCAGCGCACTTTTTTCTGCCCGCGACAGCGACCAGAAATGCTTGCCCAGCGGGATCGTCGGCCGCACGTTGTCGATGCGCTCACGGGCCAGGCTTTTCCAGGTGCGCTCGACGGCGCTGCGCATCCCCGCCTTGACCTGGGACGGACGCGGCGGTACCTCGTCGGGCTTGTCCTTGAACGCCTGTTCATAGCCCACCATCATTTCTTCAAGCATGCGCGCGGTGGTCACGCCCGGCAGGTCCGAACCGCGCGCGGCGGTGGCCAGGGACAGCGCCAGGCGCACCAGGTCGTGGGCCGGGTTGCCGATCACGGCCTGGTCAAGGTCGCGGATATGCATATCGATGCGGCCCTTGTTGTCGCCGGTAGGCCCCAGGTTGCCCGCGTGGCAGTCGCCGCAGATCCAGATCGCCGGGCCTTGAGGCAGACGCCTGCCCATCTGGCTGTGCAGCCACTCGTAGAATTGCACGGTGCTGCCGCGCACATACGCGTGGGCGGAGCGTGCCATCTTCAAATTACGCAGTTGGGTGAGGTGTGGCATGCGAGCGGAGGGGCGCGGTATTTTCATGGAATAACTCAGTGCAGGTGTAGCGGTAGAACGCCGGTCCTGAGCAAATGTTTCATTATGTTTCAAAAATAAACTCAGACCCGCCCACTCTCCTCCAGCAACCACGCCTTGAAGGCCTGCATGGCCGAGGTCTCGGCCCGCGACTGCAGGCGCGTCAGCCAGTAGCTGCCGGTGCTGATGCCGACGTCGAAGGGCTGGCGAATCACATCACTCTCCAGTTGCCGCGAGAACATCATCGCCGGCGCCAGCGCCACGCCGCTGCCTTGCAGCGCCGCCTCCATCATCGCCAGCGACGAGTCGAACACGATGCTGCGCGGTACCAGGGTGTCGGCGGGCAGCCCGGCGGCCTGAAGCCACAGGCTCCACTCATTCGCGCGGTAGGAGCGCAATAGCGTGTGTTTCAACAGGTCGGCCGGCGTGTGCAACTGCGCGGCGAGTGACGGCACACACAGCACCGTCAGCGGCGCTTCCAGCAACTCCAGCGCATCCGTGCCGTGCCAGGCACCGGCACCGAAACGGATCGCGTAATCCAGGCCTTCGGCAGCCACGTCGACGCGGTTGTTGTGGGTGGACAGGCGCAGGTCGATGAACGGGTAGCGGCTCTGGAAGTCCGGCAGACGTGGCAGCAGCCAGCCGACGGCAAAGGTGCCGACCGCGCCCACGGTGAGTACCTCGCGGTAATGCCCGCCCTCGAACTGACCCAAGGTGTGGGCAATACGGTCGAACGACTCGCGCACCACCGGCAGCAGGGTTTCGCCCTCGCGGGTGAGCATCAACCCGCGGGGCAGGCGCTTGAACAAGGTGACAGTGAGCTGCGCCTCCAGGCTCTTGACCTGATGGCTGACCGCCGCCTGGGTCACGCATAACTCGATGGCGGCGCGGGTAAAACTCAAATGTCGGGCGGCCGCTTCGAAGGCGCGCAAGGCGTTCAACGGTAAGTGGGAGCGGAGCATATTGACCCCAATATTTCTAATGGCTACTGCGAGATATCATCGTTTGCCCAGGGCCGGCGAACGGCCTACATTTGCCTCGCCCGCGCAGGCTCTTCATTCAATCGATCATTCTCATGGAAGCGTTATCATGCCCCAACATTTACTGTCTGGCGTGCGTAATTTCACCGCCCTCGCGGTGTTTATCGCCGCCGGCAACTGCCTGGCGGCCACCGACCTGCAGGCGGTGGTGGATGCCAATGTAAAACCGCTGATGCAGCAGCAGTCGATTAACGGCCTGGTGGTCGGCGTGGTGCGGGCCGGCAAGGCGCAATACTTTAACTACGGCGTCGCCGCCACCGACACTCGCCAGCCGGTCAGCGAAAACACCCTGTTCGAAGTGGGCTCAGTGAGCAAGACCTTCACCGCGACCCTGGCCGGTTACGCGGTAGCCAGCGGCAAACTCACGCTTTCCGACCCGGCCAGCCATTACCTGCCGGCACTGGGCGGCGGCAAGTTCGACCACATCAGCGTGCTCAACCTCGGCACCTACACCGCCGGCGGCTTGCCCCTGCAATTCCCCGCCAACGCGGATAACAGCCAGCGCATGATCAGCTACTTCCAGCAGTGGCAACCCGACTTCGCCCCTGGCACCCAGCGCCTGTATTCCAACCCGAGCCTGGGGTTGTTCGGCTACCTGGCGGCGCAGAGCCTCAAGCAGCCGTTCGATCAGGCGATGGAAAAGACCCTGTTGCCCGCGCTCGGGCTCAAGCACACCTTCATCAAGGTGCCGCAGAGCCAGATGAGCCTGTACGCCCAGGGCTATGGCAAAGATGGCAAACCGGTACGCGTCGGCCCCGGCGCCCTGGACAGCGAGGCCTACGGCATCAAGACCAGCGCTGCGGACTTGCTGAAGTACGTTGACGCGAACATGCATCCGGCGACGCTGGATAAAACCCTGCAGCAGGCGATCAGCGTGACTCACACGGGTTACTACAACGTGGACGGCATGACCCAGGGCCTGGGTTGGGAAATGTACCCCTACCCCATCCCGCTCGATGGGTTGATGGCCGGCAACTCCACCCCCATGGCAATGGAACCGCACGCGGTCAACTGGCTGACCCCGCCCCAGGCGCCCCACGCCGACACCCTGGTGAACAAGACCGGCTCCACCAATGGGTTTGGCGCCTACGTGGCGTACGTGCCGAGCAAGGGAGTGGGCGTGGTGATATTGGCGAACAAGAACTACCCGAATGCCGAACGGGTAAAGGTCGCCCATGCAATCTTGAGTGCGCTGGACCACTAACGGTGGAGGGGCCGGTGCGACGATTCGACTGGCCCCCTCCCACCTGTTGACCCGCGCTACATCCCCAGCCAATGCGGCAAGGCCAGCGAGATAAACGGCAAGTACGTGACCATGATCAGGAACACCAACAGGATCATCAGCCACGGCAACGCCGCACGAATGGTCTGCCCCAGCGTCAACCCGGTCACCGCCGAGGTCACGAACAGGTTCAGCCCCACCGGTGGGTGCACCAGGCCGATTTCCATATTGACCACCATCACGATGCCCAGGTGAATCGGGTCGATGCCCAGCTTCATGGCGATCGGGAAGAAGATCGGCGCCAGGATCAGCACGATGGCCGAAGGCTCCATGAAGCTGCCGGCGATCAGCAGCACCACGTTGACCATGATCAAAAAGCCAATCGGCGTGAGGCCCTCGGACAGCACCCAGGCGGTGATTTCCTGGGGGATCTGCTCGGTGGTCAGCACATGGGCGAAGAGCATGGCATTGGCGATGATAAACATCAGCATGATCGCCAGGCGCCCGGACTCCAGCAGCACCTTGGGGCAGTCGCGCAGCTTCATGTCCTTGTAGACGAACAACGCCACAAAGGCCGAGTACACGGCCGCCACCGCCGCCGCTTCGGTGGGGGTGAACATGCCGCTGTAGATGCCGCCGAGGATGATCACCAGCAGCAACAGGCCCCAGAAGGCGCGGCGCGCACAGCTCAGCCACTCACGAAACGTCGCCCGTGGCTGGGCCGGCAGCTTCTTGATGCGCGCGACAATGTAGATCGCCACCATCAGCATCAGGCCCAGCAGCAAGCCCGGGATCACCCCGGCCATGAACAGCTTGCCCACCGAGGTTTCCGTCGCCGCCGAGTACACCACCATCACGATCGACGGCGGAATCAGGATGCCCAGGGTGCCGGCGTTGCAGATGATCCCCGCGCCGAATTCCTTCGGGTAACCGGAGCGCACCATGCCCGCCACCGCAATCGAACCCACCGCCGCCACCGTCGCCGGGGATGAGCCGGACAGCGCCGCAAACAGCATGCACGCCAGTACCGCCGCAATCGCCAGGCCGCCACGGATATGCCCGACACAGGCGTTGGCAAAGTCGATCAGCCGCTGCGCCACGCCGCCGGTGGTCATGAACGCACCGGAGAGCAGGAAGAACGGGATCGCCAGGAAGGTATAGGCGTCGGAGGTTTCGAACAGCTTGATCGCCAGGGAACTGACCGAGTCCGGGCTGAACATCAGGATCGACACCGCGCCCGACAAACCCAGCGCGATGGCAATCGGCACGCCGAGGAACATGAACACGAACAACAACAGGAACAGACAGAGCACGGCCATCAGTGACGCTCCCCATGGCTGCCGGCCAACTTGCTGGCCTCACCGGCCTCGTCGGCCAGCCCCAACCCGACCTGACGGCGGGTAAAGATGCGGTAGAAAATTTCCAGGTAGCGGATAAACACCAGGGCAAAACCGATGGGCACGATGATCACGATGTCACCCACGTCGATGCCGAACTTATCGAGGTCTTCGGCGCCGATATGGGCAGTCATCACCGCGCTGACCCACTTGTAGCTGGCGACCATGAACAGACCGGCATAGGCCAGGCAGCACAGGCAGGCGAGCATGCCCAGCACGCGCTGCACCGGACGCCGGGTCAGCTTGACCAGCGCGTCCACCCCCAGGTGCCCGGCGGTGCGCACGCCATAGGAAATGCCGAAGAAAATCAGCCAGCCGAACATGGCCTTGGTCAGCGCCACGCTCCAGGTCATGTCCTGGGCCCAGGTCATGGTGCCGTCGCCCAGGGCGCTGAAGAAGTTGCTGCTGAAGGCCCACTTGTCGGCAAGGGCAAAGAACAGCGTGTAGATGTTATTGAGCATGACGTAGACGAATGTCACCAGGGTCATGGCCGCCAGCAGGAAGGCAATAAAGCCTTCCTCCAGGTGCTCCCAGACGCGCCTTAGCGTTTGCATGGCAAAACCTCGCGAAAGCAAAATGAGATGTCAGGGCGGAAACCGGCCTTAGTGGTTGGCGGCATCCGCCGCTTTGATCAGATCAGCCCCGATGTCCCCTTCGAACTTCTGCCATACCGGGCGCATCGCGTCGCGCCACAGCTGGCGTTGCTCGGGGGTCAGCTCGATGATTTCGCTGGTCCTGGCGTCGATGATCTTCTGCCTGGCCGACTGGTTCAGGGCTTCGGCCTGTTTGTTCACCTCGACGGTGACCTCGACCATGACCTGCTCCAGGGTGCCGCGGATGTCCGGCGGCAGGCCGTTCCAGAAGGTGGCATTGGTGATGACCATGTAGTCGATCAGGCCATGGTTGGATTCGGTGAAGTACTTCTGCACTTCGTTGACCTTCTGGCTTTCATAGTTCGACCAGGTGTTCTCGGTGCCATTCACGGTGCCGGTCTGCAAGCCCTGGTACACCTCGGCAAAGCTCATCTTGCGCGGGTTGGCGCGGATCGCCTTGAACTGTTCCTCCAGCACGCTGGAGGCCTGCACGCGGAATTTCAGGCCACGGGCGTCCTTGGGTTCATGCAGCGCCTTGTTGGCGGAGAGTTGCTTGAGGCCGTTGTGCCAATAAGCCAGGCCGAGGATGTTCTTGTTCTGCATCGAGGTCAGCAGTTGCTTGCCCTCGGCGGCCTGGAAGCGGTCGACGGCGGCCAGGTCGTTGAACAGGAACGGCAGGTCATAGATCTGCACTTGCCGGGTGTATTGCTCGAACTTGGCCAGGGATGGCGCCAGCATCTGCACGTCGCCCAGCAGCAGCGCTTCCATTTCCTTGCCGTCACCGAACAGTGACGAGTTGGGGTACACCTCGACCTTGACTTTGCCCGGCAAGCGTTCTTCGGCGAGCTTCTTGAACAGCAACGCGCCCTGGCCCTTGGGGGTGTTTTCAGCGACCACGTGGGCGAACTTGATCACGATCGGGTCCGCCGCCTGGGCCAGGCCTGCGGCAAACAAGGTGGCGGCGCAGAACAGCGCCCGAGAAAGCTTGAGCATGGAAATCACCTTCTTATTGTTGTGTTGTAGGGCAAGGTGCCTGATATGACGCGTGTAGTGAATTTCGAATTTTTGATACCTGCGTTCGGCCACGCCGAACACCAACCTCAAGAAAAATGCAGTTCCCCCGGCCACATTTGATTCGGCTCCGTCAGCTATGACTGTGCGAGCAACCGCTGCGCCCGCAACAACACCGGCGCATCCACCATCTGCCCATCAATCTGGTAAGCCCCCGCCCCATGCGCCCCGGCGTCCACCACCCGCTGCGCCCAGGCCAGGTCTGCGGCGCTGGGCGCCAACGCTTCATGGATCACCGCCACCTGCCTGGGATGGATACACAACGCGCCGGCAAAGCCCATTTCATAGGCATGCCGGATCGAACGGCGCAGGCCGTCGGGGTCGTCGATGGCCGGGTGCACGCCATCCAGTGGCGCCACCAGGCCAGCCGCGCGGGAGTGCACGATCAGCGCCAGGCGTGCCTGGTCGAGGGCGAACTGCGCGGCCGGGGAGTTGCTGCTCAGGTTGAGGTCCAGCGCCAGGTCCAGGCCGCCGAATGACAGACGTTCGACCTGCGGCGCCTGGGCGATGTCGGCCAGCGCCAGCAAGCCGCGGGCGCTTTCGATAATCGGCCAGATCAGCTTGCCCGCCGTGGCGACCACCGCCACCTGGGCCGCACTTTCCACTTTCGGCAGGAGTACACCCGCCACGTTGGCGTAGGCTTTGCAAAACGCCACATCGTCGAAATGCCCGGCATGTTCCGGCGCATTGATGCGCACCCACACCCGGGCCTGCGGGTGACTTTGCAGGAACGCCCCGAGGTTATCCCGCGCCTGGCGCTTGAGCGGCTCTTCCACCGCGTCTTCGAAATCCACGATCACGGCGTCGGCGCCACTGGCCAGCGCCTTGGCAAAGCGTTCCGGTCGGCTGCCGGGAACAAACAGCGCAGAGCGCACAAGAGGATTTGGCATAACGGACTTCCTTATTAGATAACGCCGCGCGCACGCAGGCTGTCGATGGCATCGCCGGAGTAACCGAGCTGCTCGAGGATGCCCTGGCTGTGCTGCCCCAGCGCCGGTACGGCGTCCATGCGCGGGGTAAACGCCCCGTTGCGCGCCGGCGGCAGCAGCGACGGCAGCGGGCCGGCAGGGCTTGCGACTTCACGCCAACTGTCGCGGGCCTTGAGCTGCGGGTGGTCCCACACGCCTTGCATATCGTTGACGCGGGCGCTGGCGATCTGCGCGTCCTCCAGGCGCTGGATCACGGCCTCGGCATCCAGTTGGGCAAAGCTGTCGACGATGATCTGGCGCAGCGCCTCGCGGTTGGCCGAGCGCTTGAAGTTGGCGCTGAAGCGCTCATCCGTCGCCAGCCCAGGCGTGAGCAGGACCTTGTCGCAGAACGCCGCCCATTCGCGCTCATTCTGCAAACCGAGCATCACCGTGCCGCCGTCACCGGTGGGAAAAGGCCCATAGGGGTAGATGGTCGAGTGCGCCGCGCCGGCACGCGGGGGTGGAGGCGCACCGTCGAAGGCGTAGTACATCGGGTAGCCCATCCATTCCACCAGGCTTTCGAGCATGCTCACGTCGATGCGGCTGCCCTGCCCCGTCTTGCCGCGCAGCAGCAGCGCGGAAAGGATGCCGCTGTAGGCGTACATGCCGGCGGAGATGTCGGCGATGGAGCAACCGGCCTTGGCCATCTGTTCGTCGCCCGGGCCACCGGTCACCGACAGAAAGCCGCCCTCGCTCTGGATCAGCAGGTCATAGGCTTTCTTTTTCTCGTAGGGCCCGCCTTCGCCATAGCCGGAAATGTCGCAGACGATCAGCCGTGGAAAGCGTGCATGCAGCGCCTCGAACGACAGGCCCATGCGCGCCGCCGCGCCCGGTGCAAGGTTCTGCACCAGCACATCGGCATCGGCCAGCAGGCTGTCGAGGATGGCGTCGGCTTCGTCCTGCTTGAGGTCCAGGGTGAGGCTTTCCTTGGAGCGGTTGGTCCACACGAAATGCGAGGCCAGGCCACGCACGCGCTCATCGTAGCCACGGGCGAAGTCACCGGCACCGGGGCGTTCGATCTTGATCACGCGGGCGCCGAGGTCGGCCAGTTGACGGGTGCAAAAGGGCGCGGCAATCGCGTGTTCCAGGCTGACAACGGTGATGCCGTCCAGCGGTCGTGGGTCAGTCATGACAGTTCCTCAGAGCCAGTGGGCCATGGACGCGGCGTTGCGCACATCCCAGACCTTGGCGATCAATGTGTCGGCCTGGGCCGGTGTGCGAGCGTTACTGAACCGGGCGAGGCGCTGGAATTTATCCGCCAGTTCTGCACGGCTCAGGGTGTTGCCCGGGTCCCCCTTGGGTTCGTCGATGGCGCCGTGCAGGGTGCGGCCGTCAACCGTGGTGACGGTGACGCGGCCGAGCCAGCGCTGCGGGTAGGCGCCATCGACCTCGGGGTCGAGGGTCATGCTGACCCTGTCGCGAAAGGCGGCGACGGCGGGATCGGTCAACGCGTACTCATGGAACTCGGTGGGCCCGGCCTTGCCATGCACGGCGATCAACCCCAGCACGGTGCCCATGGAGAACTTGGCCTGATGCACGCTGGTCGGCACGCTTACCCGTCCCAGCACATCGATGGCGCCTTGGTGCACACGGGTTTCCACACGGGCGACATCGACGGCTTCCAGGCCTTCGCGTTGCATCAACGCCAGCAACGCATCGGCGGCCGGATGGGTATGGCGGCACGACGCGTGGAACTTGAACGAGGTCTCCAGCAGCGCCCAACGGCTGCCAAGGCCAGCCGACAACTTGCTCGGCTCGGCATCCGTGGACATGCCCGCCGCCAGACCCTGGTCGCCTTCGAGGATATTGCGCGCACCGGTCAGGCCATCCGCCGTCAGGTACGCGGCGAGCAAACCGTCCGCGGCCGCCTTGGCCGTGTGCAGTTGCTTGGAGTCGGCGGCATCGCGCAGGAACTCCCACAGCCCGGCGGCCTGGGTGCCGGCGCTGCCGAGCAGATGGATGAACTGGTCCTGATTGAAACCCAGCAACTTGCCCACCGCCACGGCCGCCGCCAGGGTGCCCACCGTGGCCGTGGTGTGGAAGATGCGGTAGTGGGAGCGCCCCATGAATTCGCCGATGCGGATCCCGGCCTCGTAGCCGGCCACCGAGGCCAGCAACAAGTCACGGCCGGATTTACCGAGGTCCTGGGCGGCGGCCAAGGCAGCGGGAAACACCACGGTGGCCGGGTGCAGCACCGAGCTGTTGTGCAGGTCATCCTGTTCCACCAGGTGGGACGAGGCGCCGTTGACCAGCGCGGCGAAATACGCGCTGCTGCCGGTGCCATTGACGATCACCTGGGCAGGGCCGCTGCTCGGGCCCATCTTCTGGGCATAGCGCTCGAACAATGGGATCGGGTGCGCGCCCTGGCTGGCCAACGCGGACGCCAGCCAATCCAGGAACAGGTCTTCGGTGCGCGCCAGCACGGGTTCGGGCAACTGCTCGTAGGCCAGCTCGGCCAGGAACCGACACAGGGCTTGGGTATGGCTCATGGGCAGGCCCTCAGAAGCTGCGTGGCAGCTCGAGCAGGTGCTCGGCCACGTAGGACAGGATCAGGTTGGTGGAGATCGGCGCCACCTGGTACAGGCGCGTCTCGCGGAATTTGCGCTCCACGTCGTACTCACAGGCAAAGCCAAAGCCGCCGTGGGTCTGCAGGCAGGCATTGGCCGCTTCCCAGGACGCCTTGGCCGCCAGGTACTTGGCCATGTTCGCGCTGGCGCCGGCATTCGCGCCGCTGTCGTATTCCGTACAGGCGCGCCAGCGCATCAGGTCGGCCGCTTCGACTTCGATATGGGCTTCGGCAATCGGAAACTGCACGCCCTGGTTCTGCCCGATGGGCCGGCCGAACACCACGCGGTCGCGGGCGTAGGCGCTGGCCTTGTCGATAAACCAGCGGCCGTCGCCGATGCATTCGGCGGCGATCAGGGTGCGTTCGGCATTGAGGCCGTCGAGGATGTATTTGAAGCCCTTGCCCTCTTCGCCGATCAAGCTATCGAGGGGCAGTTCAAGGTTGTCGAAGAACAACTCATTGGTCTCGTGGTTGACCATGTTCGCGATGGGCTGCACGGTCAGGCCGTTGCCGATGGCCTCACGCAGATCGACCAGGAAGATCGACATGCCTTCGGACTTTTTCTTCACCTCGGCCAACGGCGTGGTGCGGGCCAGCAGGATCATCAGGTCGGAATGCTGCACCCGCGAGATCCAGACTTTCTGGCCGTTGATCACGTATTGGTCGCCACGCTTGATCGCGGCGGTCTTGATCTTGGTGGTGTCGGTGCCGGTGGTGGGCTCGGTGACGGCCATGGATTGCAGGCGCAATTCGCCACTGGCGAGCTTGGGCAGGTAGAAGCGTTTTTGCGCCTCGCTGCCGTGACGCAACAGGGTGAACATGTTGTACATCTGCCCGTGCACGGTGCCGGAGTTACCGCCGCAGCGGTTCACCTCCTCGAGGATCACCGAGGCTTCGGCCAGGCCCAGGCCGGAGCCGCCGTACTCCTCGGGAATCATCGCCGACAGCCAGCCGGCGTCGGTCAGCGCCTTGACGAAGGCTTCGGGGAAGCCCTTTTCTTCGTCGATCCGGCGCCAGTAGGCCGCGTCGAATGCGGCGCACAAGGCGCGCACGCCGTCGCGGATGGCATTGAGTGCTTCGTTGTCATTCGGGTTCATCTCATGGCTCTCCGCCTGTTGTTCTTGGCTTATTCGAAATGCACTTCAGCGGTCTGCGCCAGGCCATCGGTATTCCCGGCCCACAACGCCGCCACCCCGGTTTCACTGAGGCGACCGCCCACGTCGAACGGCTGCGGCGCAATCAACGGGCGCACGCCGCGATAGGCAAAGCGCCGCACGCTGGCTTCGGGATGGGCGCGGCAAAACGCGCGCAGGCTCAAGGTCGCGATCAGCGGGCCATGCACCACCAACCCGGCGTAGCCTTCGGTGCCGGTGACATAGGGGTAGTCGTAGTGAATGCGGTGACCGTTGAAGGTCACGGCGCTGTAGCGAAACAGCAGGGTCGGCGTGGGGTCGATGGTTTCCTGCCACTCGCCCTGGGCCGGGGCCTCGCCGCTGCCCGGCTTGGGCGGCGTCGGCTCGCGGTAGACGATGTCCTGTTCTTCGCGGATCGCCAGGCGACCGTCCTGGGCATAGTCATGACGCACGGTGACAAACAACAGCGAGCCGCTGCGGCCGGTCTTTTCTTCGACCTGGGTGATGGTCGACACGCGGGTGGCCGCCTCGCCGGCCCGCAGCGGGTGCAGGAACTCGATACGCCCGCCCGCCCACATGCGATTGCGGTTATCCGCCGGCGGCAGGAAGCCGCCACGGGCCGGGTGGCCGTCGCCGCCCAGGGCGCTTTCCGGCAGCGGGTCCTGGAAGAAGCACCACTGCCACAGCGGCGGCAGGTCCGCGCCCTGCTCGGGGACGGCTTCGCCAAAGGTGGCGGCAATGCGTTTGAGCAGGTTATGGCTCAGGTGGTCGTGGGCGGTTTCGCTTTGGCCGATCCAGTCAGTGGCGCTCATCGGGTACAGGTCCTCGGGCAGTGAGTGTCTGCCCCGGATCATGCAAGCGCCGGCCCGTTCTGAGAATTTGCATTTCAATAAACCAGCGTTCGGTTATGCTGAACGCCGCATTCCAACCCGTACCATTTGTGGCGAAGGCGCTTGCTCCCGCTGGACTGCGCAGCAGGCCTGGTTTTTTGCGGCCGCTTTGCGCCCCAACGGGAGCAAGCTCTCCCTCGCCACAGGTCTTCGCAAGCCTGGAGTTTTGCATGCACTTCGACCTGGCCGACCTGCGCCTGTTTATCCATATCGCCGAATCCCCCAGCCTGACCCAGGGCGCCAGGCGCGCGTTCCTCTCGCCGGCCGCCGCGAGTGCGCGGATCAAGGCGCTGGAAGGCCAACTCGACACGCGCCTGCTGTACCGCGACAGCCGTGGCGTAGAGATCACCCCGGCGGGTGAACGGCTGCTGCACCATGCGCGGTTGATCATGCGCCAGGTGGATTACCTCAAGAGTGAGTTCACCCAATACGGCGTGGATTCCGCCGGGCATATCCGCATCTTCGCCAACACCACGGCGGTCACCGAGTTCCTCCCGGAGGTGCTGGCCGGCTTCCTGTCCCAACGTCCTGGCGTGACCGTCGACCTGCAGGAGCGCTTATCCCGCGATATCGTGCGCGGCGTGCTGGATGGCACCAGTGACATGGGCATCATCGCCGGCCCCGTGGAGGCGGCGGGTTTGCAGGTGCTGCACTTCAGCACCGACACACTGGTGCTGATGGTGCCCGTCGGCCACGCCTTGGCCGGTCAAGCCTCGGTCACCCTGGAGCAGACCCTGGCCTATCAGCATATCGGCCTGCATGAAGGCAGCACCTTGCTCAGCTTCCTGCGTGAACACGTCGAGCGGCTGGGCAAGCATTTGTCCCTGCGTATCCAGGTGTCGAGCTTCGAGGCGATTTGCCGGATGGTCGAAGCGGGCGTGGGCATCGGCATCATCCCCGAGTCCGCCGCCGTACGGCACAGCCGCACCATGCAACTGGTGGCGGTGACGCTGGATGAGCCGTGGGCGATTCGCGAGCGCAGTATTCTGGTCAGGGAGCTTGAGGCACTGCCCGGCACCATACGGGCATTGATTGCCACGTTGATGCCGGAAACGGTCAATGCAGGGTGAGGTTGTGCTGGCTGGCGTGGTCGAGGTTGATGTGGCTCAAGCGGCCTTGATCATCGAATAACAGCCAGTCCGCCCCCAGGCGCCGCGCCTGGACTTGCGCTTGTGGCCAGTGCAGGCTGACGCAGAGCCGGTCGCTGGCGCGATGAATGAAATGCCAACGGGTCTCTTCTTCCTCCACGCCATAGCGGATCAGCAGCCAGTCCTCGAACAGGAATGGCCAGACCGTTTGATCCCACTCCTCCTCCCGCAGGTTGCCGGGCAAACGATAGCCCTTGCGCGCCCCACCCTGCTTCAGGACGAGGATCGGCGGCCCTTCGCTGTCGTACTTGATCAAGTATTGCGCCGCCTGACCGGTTGCACTGGGTAGCCCGAAATCCGCTTCTATGACATCGATTCCAGGGTCGCGACTGATCAAGCGGCGCTCCGGCAAACGATAATGCCAGAGCGCCAGGATCCCGCCCATTTCCAACAGCCAGAGGTATTCGTTGTGCTGATCCGTCTCGAGGGCATGCACCCGTGCCGGTAGATCGCCCACGTGCCATAACGTTTCAAACCCACGATCGACGTCCACCACCCGCAGTTCCCGGTCACGGCCGACGGTCCAGGCAGTGCCGTCAAACACCTTGGCAAATACGTCCAGCGCCAAGACACCAAGGTCCGTGGCCGTGCGGCTTACCAGGTCCAGCTTGCTGATACGCCACAGCCGGTCTCGACGCGTCAGCGCCAAGGCCACTTGGCGGCTGCGGCCGATGACAATCTGCTGCGCCGGCACCGCAAAATGAAACAGCGTCTTGCCCTGCGCATCCACCACCATCGCGCCGGCCTCGCCCAGCCCCAACAGGTAACGCTCATCGTGCAGGGGCACGGCATCCAGGATCGGCCGATTGCCCGCCGCCGGTGCGGACCACTCCAGCGTGCTGCCCACGCGGTCCAGCGACACAACGGCTGGACGTTTCAGCGCCTGGCCCGGCAGGTCCGCCTGAAGCAATTTATCCCGACTCATTTTGACCAGCGCCTGCAACTGATTGAAGTTCAGACGCCCGTGCCCACTGAACTGGTCGGCAAGAATCGCGTGCACGGTAGCGCCTGCCAGCCAGGCCAGGGCCGAGGATTGGGCTTTATGTTCCAGCAATGCCTCGGCCAGGGCGGCGCGCTCGCTGCCGCGCGCGGGGTCGTCACGCACGTCTTCGACCCATTCGCCGTACGCCTCCAGGGTGTCCGGCAGCAGGATGGCGCGCTTGACCAACGCGCCAATGGCCAGGCGCCCACCGGCCGCTTCGGCATTGAGCAGCCATTGCGCGGCGCGTGGGCGTTCAGCCGGCAGACTCCAGATCACATCGACCGCTTGCAGCCACAATCCCTTGGCGATCAACGCTTCGGCCCACTCCAGGCGCAGGCGGTCGGCGGTTTCCGGTGATTTGGCCTGGAGCATCAACACCGCATCGCCGAAGGCATCGTCACGGCGCGCCACCAGCAAGGCGCGCTGCCAGTTCTCGGCCAGGCACAACAGGCGTACGATCACCCCAGGTGGCATATCCCAGGCCAGGGCGAGGTCGGCGGCTTGTTGATAGCGCGCGTGTTTTTCCAGGTAATCGAGGGCCTGCTGTCGCTCCTTGAGCAACTCGGCGAGGATAAACACCGCTTCTTCAATGCGCCCGGCGCGGTCCAGGCGCTCATAGGTCTGGCGGTAGACCTGGCGCAGGTGCTCGGTCATCCCCTCTTCGAAGAACATCGAACGGCTTGCCCCGTTCTGCCGGTCCAGGGCCAGGTCCTGGCGGCGTTGGGGCGTTCCAAAGCTCTGCTCGTCACCGGACTGCTCACCATTCAAGGGAATGGCATGGCGCAAGGCTTCTTCGAAATTGCCGTCCTCGAACATCTCAAGCATCCGCCGCACATAAGCAGCCTGACGCTTGCCATACAACGTGGACAAACGCGAATGCAGGGTCAGGCGGGTCAGCCAGCGGCGCCATGCGGCGGGTTTGTGCTGGCGCGGTTCGCTGCGCGCAGCGATGCCTGGGGCGACCGGTGCTGTTGGCGTGCCGGCGACTGGCGTGCGCCCACGCCGCAGCGCTCGGTTCAGGCCCCATAAAAAGCCGGTCAAGAACAGCCCACCGACCAACGTCAAGCCGACCACCGCAAAAACCTGGTCGCTGCTCAGCGTCGGCATGGGTGTCAAGGGCGCGTGCTGACCCTGGTTGGCCATCCACAGCACAGCAGTCACCAGCGCCAAGGTCGCGCCAAGCTTGAGTGCCGGGAACGCGGCAGGCTCGCGTGAGCCCCACTCGCTGTTGCCAGGCGCGGTCGCTTTGGCCGGCGGGCTCTTCGGCGCATGGCGCTGACATTCGATCAGCGCCTGCATCACCCCTTCCCGCTCCGGGCTGACGGGTCCCAGTGCCCCGCCGAGAATCTCACGCACATCGGTGACCCGCAGCGGCGGCACCGGTTCCAGTACCGGTGCATGGCAGTCGAAGGTATCCAACAGTGTGCAGGCGCTGATATCCAGCCACTGCCCAGGCGCCAGCAACTGCGCATCGCGCAACTGCAAGGCCTGCACCTGGCTGCCACGCACCAGCCATAGGTCGGCAGCCGGCAAGGCCCGCAGCTCCTGCGGGTCGAGCAACGCGGAGGACAAACCACGGCCCTGGCGCACCAGCGGCCAACCGACCAGGGTTTCGCACAACACCGATTCAGGCCGCGCGAACTGCAACACATCGCCGTCGGCAAAGCGGTAGGCACGGGCGCCGGGCTGCCAGTATTCGAGGATCAAGCCGGCGCGCTCGTGCAAATCCAAGCGGTCGCTGGAAAACCACAGCCCATCAATGTGTTGATGCCCCGTCAGCAGCGGGCGCCTGATCAGCATTCCGTCCTGTTCAAGCATGCTCACGCTCATGAGTTAACAACGCGACCTGGTTACACAGCACTTGCAGGCGCATGGCACGCTCGGGCACCGAATACACCAACAGTTCACGGGCGCTGGTGATAACGGCGACCAGGCCACTCATCGGGCAGAACGTTGCCCGCGCAATCGCTGCCGAGGTGGTGAACAGCACACGCTGCTGCCCTTCGATATACAAACCGACGGTGTACTGGTTCGGGCCCAGCAGTACCAGCGCGTGCAGTTCCTGGGGGCCAACCTCATGGTGCAGGCCGATGGCCTTCCAGCCGGGGGCCAGGTCGATCTGGGCTTTTTTCGAGGGGAAGCTGTCGTGGGTGACCACGCGCCAACGTTGGCTGCCAAGATTATCGGTCAGCAGTGCACAGCCGCCAAAGTACTGCCGCCAATAGGCGGTGCCTGCAAACAGTACCTGGCTCACGCCATTGGCCGTACCCACCGCGTAACCACCGGACCTCAGCCCATCGCCCGTAGCCGCATACACGACGACTTGCCCGCCTTCACTGCGGGCGTAGGCCAGGGTCAAGGTGTCGACCTGGGCCAGGCCGATGACATTGTCGGTGATGTCGCAGCCCTCACGCGCCGGGGCGCGGAGCACCGCGCCTTGCCAGCAGGCGAGCCGGCCCTTGCTGTCCAGCAGGTAGAGCCGTTCGCTTTTCTGACTGCGCAACCACACCGAGGGCAGGAACGTCGCGGTGCCTGGAGGAAGGTGCAGTCGTTCGGCGGGCGGTTTGTCGATCGGGGCAATGCCCGGTATGTTCCAGAAGCTCAAGGTGTTGTCACTGCTGAGCACCGCGCCCAGGCTGCGGTAGTGAAAGCTCATGCTCAACGCGCGTTGGTGGCTTGACCACAGGCGCCGACGCACCTCGAGGGATTTTTTCTGGTTCCTCGACGGCAGCTTGATCACCACCATTCCGGTTTCGTCCAGCATGCGCAGGGCGACATGGCTGCCGGAGCCTGAGATCACCGGCGGCAAGGTCAGGACCACGCGCGGCACCACACCAGTCTTGCTGGCGGGCGGTGCCTTGACCTCGTGATCGAACTGCCCTTTGAGCAATTGCACCGCGTGCTGCGCTTGCGGCATCGGCAGCAACACCCGTCGCGTCTGGCTTGCCTGCAGCTCAAACGACAGGCTACGCCCATCCAGGCTGCGCTTGACCTGGACCCGGTGGCTGCAATGCCTGGCGTCGGCGACCGGCAAGCGTTGCCCGACCATCCAGCATTCACCCACAGGACGATCCTGCGCGGCCATCCAGTCGCGCCAGGCATACCAATGGCTGTCGCTCACCCCTTCATAGGTGCGGGCGTTAAGCAGACGTTTGATCTGTGCAGGCGAATCCAGTTCATGCAACACCGGCGGACCTTGCAGCAGCCCCCAACGCAGCTCGGCGCCCGCCTCTTCGGCACGCCGCGCCAACAGCATCAGCAATGCGATATGCACCAGGCGTGCGGCCCCCAACTGCAAGGGACCGGCGTCGAACAGCACCACTATCAGGCGGTTGGCCTCACGGGCACGGTACTGGGGCGCGAGGAACATATGCTCGCCCCCGACCGCACGGCGAAGAAACTCATCGGGTACCTCCTCTGCCAGCAACCATTCACTGGAGAGCAGACGCTCATAGGGGCCACGGCGTTGCAGGTCGCCCAGGCCATCAGGCTCCGGCACACCGCCTTGTTGCCTGCCCCGCAGTGGGCCGAGCAGCGGGTTGAGACGGCCCAGCAGATCGGCGAACACCGGCAGGTGCTGGGGCGCAAACCATTCCAGCCACTGCCGCCAGGGTTGCAGGGCATCAGGCAGTTGCATCGGGCATCCCCCAGTGAGCAGCGATTCGCCGCAAATGATCGGGGCTGACGGGCAGCAAGCGATCCAGCGGCACCACGGCCTGCGGTTCACGCCACAGCAATAACGGCGAACGTTTGAAGCGTGCCGCCAGGGCCTGGCCCAGCACATCTACCGCAGCTGTCGGCTCCCAACTGGTGGGCAACCACAGCCCTGGCGCGACATCTCCCGGTGCGGCGTAGGCCACCCCGTCGACCCAGGGCAGGTCAACACCGGCGCCGGTAACCACCAGCACTTCACCGCTGGCCGTGGCTTGCAGTCGCGCAGCCTGTTCGTCCGGCAGCTGTAACAAGCGCGCGTGCAGAAGCCGAGCAGCGTCACCCCAGGCGACAGCGGCCTGCGGCTCGGTCGGCACCTGCCGTGGGCGCCAGGTCCATCGCTGCAACGCTGCACTCATGGCGTGGGCGTCAGCAGTCGCGCCAATTGCCCGCGTACCTGTCGCAACGGCTCAGGCAGGGTCTGGCTGTTGAAGTTGGCGTCAATCTCGCGCAGCAGGCCTTCCAGCGCCGGGCTCGCCGGTGGTTCGGTGCGTGCCAGGTAATCTTCGGCGGTTTCCAACAGGCGATTGAGTCGTGACATCGGCTGCAAGGTGGCTTCCTCCACCGCACTGAACAAATGACGGTTGCTGGAGGCGGCAAACAGGTCGCGCAGCACTTCACGACCGTGCTGCTGGGTTTCCTGGGTCGGCAGCACGTACAGCAGCGGCCACAGGTCGGCATCGCTGGCTTCCAGGCGCCCGCCCAGCAAGGCAGCCGCTGCGATCAGCCGTTGAGACTTGACGATGCGCCGGTCCGATAACTGAATGCCGGCTTCACGCAGGCGGCGGATAGCCTGGGCCAGTAACGGACGTACGGTGTTTAGATCGACGCTTTTCAGCGCATGGCCAAGGGTGTCCAACTGGGTCAAACCGAGCAACTGCTGCACCGGCCGCTGTTCCGACTGCCAGCCACCCGCGAGCATGGCCTCCAACTGGTTATCCGGCACCGACTCGACAAACAGGTGCAACAGGAAACGATCGCCGAACGCCGCCAGCGCTTCGTCGTCCGGCAGGCCGTTGGCAGCACCGACACACACGCGCAGCGGGCATTGGATCTGGGTGTGTCCACGGCGAAAGCGGCGTTCGTTAAGCACGCCCAGCAGGGTGTTGAGGATGGCGGTCGAACCGAGGAAGACCTCATCGAGAAAGACGATATCGGCTTCCGGCAGCATGCCGCTGACGTCGGTTTCGACGGTGCCTTCGCGCAGTTTCTTCAAGTCCACCGCACCAAACAATTCCGAGGGTTCGGTAAAGCGCCCCAGCAGGTACTCGAAATAACGCCCGCCCATGGACTGCGCCACACGCCGCACCACGGCACTCTTGGCGGTGCCAGGTGGCCCGATGACCAGGATGTGTTCCTGGGCCACGGCGGCCAATACAATCAGCTCGGCCAGTTGCTCGCGTCCGACCAGGCCTTCGGTGGCCGCACGCACGGCATGGCGAATTTGCGCGGCAGCGCTGTGCAACTGAGCAATCATGGGTGTCTTCCCTGAAACCAAAGCAAGGAATCTTGCCTGAGGCTAAGGTATTAGCAAAGCGTTGTTACATAAACCCAAGAGGAGTCAGCCCCGATGCAGCTTGAGGGATCCTGCCACTGCGGCGCCGTGACGTTCAGCCTCACCAGCGCCCACCCGTACCCTTACCAGCGTTGCTATTGCTCGATCTGCCGCAAGACCCAAGGCGGCGGTGGTTATGCGATCAACCTGGCCGGGGATGCCAACAGCTTGCAAGTGCGCGGACGCAAACAGATTTCGATCTACCACGCCCGGCTCAAACCCGAGGGCGCCAGCCGTGCCCATGCGAGTAGCGCCGAGCGGCATTTCTGTTCGCAGTGCGGCACTGCGCTATGGCTGTTCAGCCCGGAGTGGCCGGAGCTGATCCACCCGTTTGCCTCGGCCATCGACACGCCGTTGCCGGTGCCGCCGGAGCATACGCACCTGATGCTGGGTTCAAAGGCGCCGTGGGTCGAGGTCAGCGTGCGCAAGGGCGACCTGCAGTTTGAGGAATACCCCGAAGAATCCATCGCGCAGTGGCATGAACGCCATGGGCTCAGCCGTTAACAGTCTTTGACAGTTTCCCGACAAAGCTCGCAAAGATTGTTGGACGGCCCTTCCCTAGCATTCGAGCATCCAAACAGCCATTCGGGTGCTCCTCATGTTTCGCAGATTGCGCGGTATTCCGCTGCTGGGTTGCCTGCTGGGCAGCCTCGGTTGCCATGGGCAGCCGCCGGCACCGCCGCCCATTCAGAAGGGTGACTACGACGCCATCATCCGCTACCTGCAAGCGCGCATTCCCCGGGCGATCGCCCAAGAGCATATCGCCGGCCTGTCGATTGCCCTGGTCAATGGCCAGGAGCTGATCTGGGCCCAGGGCTTCGGCCTGGCCGACAAGGCCCGGGGCGTGCCGGTCACGCCCAACACCGCGTTCCGTGCCGGTGGCATTTCCAAGCTGCTCACCGCCACGGCCGCGCTGCAATGTGTGGAACAACAGCGGCTGGCGCTGGATGCGCCGATCCAGCAGACCTTGCGCGAGTTTTATGTGCGCTCGCGCTTTCATGACGACCAGGCCGCTGCCGACCGCGCTGTCACCCTGCGGCGTTTACTCAGCCACCAGTCCGGCCTGCCCAGCGAACACTTGCGTGACCTGCGCAGCACCTACGCCATGGGGCAGATGCCGATGCGCGTGTCGGGGGTTTGGCTGAGCAGCCCGCCAGGCTCGCAGGTGGCGTATTCCAACCTCGGTTATGCCCTGGTGGGCGCGGCCATCGAGCGCAGCAGCGGCAAAAGCTTTGAAGCCCAGTTGCAAAACAGCCTGCTCAAGCCGCTGGAAATGAACCAGTCGAGTTTTGTCGGCACCGCCAGCCAGCAGGCGTTCCGCGCCCTGGGCTACACGGACGGCGTTGCCAGTACCGATGCCCCGGTGCGCGAC
This sequence comes from Pseudomonas sp. LAMO17WK12:I1, assembly GCF_900177315.1. Lineage (NCBI taxonomy): Bacteria > Pseudomonadati > Pseudomonadota > Gammaproteobacteria > Pseudomonadales > Pseudomonadaceae > Pseudomonas > Pseudomonas sp. LAMO17WK12:I1. The sequence continues at coordinate 373,053 of NZ_FWZV01000001.1, forward strand.
CTCGCCGCCAGCGGCCTGTGGGCCAGCCCGAAAGACCTCGCGCATTACGTGCACATGCTCTTCGCCCAAGGCGTCTACAAAGGCAACCGCGTGCTGGGCAGCGCTTCGATTGACGCGATGTTCACCCAGCAGAACACCGGCAATGCGCTGGACTTCGATTGCCAGATGGGCCTGGGCTGGTTCCTCGCCCCATGCGGTGACGAACCCGTCGGCCCCGGTATACGCACTTACCAGCACAGCGGTGGTGGCGACGATTTTGCCGCGCAGTTGAGCCTGCTGCCCGACCAGCAACTGGCCGTGATCATCATGGCCAATGACAGCAACGCCGAAGACCTGGTGGCCGGCCTGGCCACCGACACCCTGCGCCTGCTGCTCCAGGCGCAAACCGGCCACGCGGTCTGCGCCGACGACTGCCAGGCGCCCAGCAACGGCCTGAAACTGCGCCACGTACCGGCCGCCATTGACCGCAAGCGCCTGGCCGGCTTCTACGCCACCGCCTGGGGCGTGTTCCGGATCAAGGATGACGATCAGCGGCTGTCGGGCGAGTTGGCCGGCTACACCTTCGAATTATTGCGCGACGACGATGGCTGGTTGCGCGCGCAAAAGAAAGTGCTCGGCTTCTGGTTCAAGGACCTCGGCGAACTGGGCCGCGTGCAACTGGACGTGATCAGCGTGCAAGGCCGCCAGATGCTCACCGCCCGCAGCCACGGCCAGCGCGTGGCTATCGGTGAGCGCATCGAACCGCCGCCCTTGCCCTCGGCCTGGGCCGACACCATCGGCACCTATCAAGTGCTCAACACCCATGAGCCCGACGCGCCCCTGAGCGGCATCAGCGTGCGCCTGGAAGACGGCTTCCTGGTGATTCGCGGCCAACTGCACGACGAACCGCTGACCGACTACATCCTGCTGCCGATCGACAACGCCCATGCCGTCCTCGCCGGTAACGGCTACGGCCTGGGCGATACGGTGAGCCGCCAGATCAACGGTCTCAGCGCTTCGGGCTACGCCTTCAAACGCACTCGAGCCCCTTATAAACCCTTGGCCTTCTAACCCCCATATGGAACCCTTTATGCGCTCAACCCCCCTGTACCTGTCGCTCTCCTCACTGTGCCTGCTGGCCGCTGCCGACCGCGCAATTGCCGAAGACTGGCAATACAGCCTCAAGGCCGGCATGGCCAACGTGCCCCGCTACAGCGGCAGCGATGAACGCATGACCGCGCCGGTGCTGGGCGGCAAAGTCGTCAGCCCCTGGGGGATCTTCCTCGACACCGACAAAGGCCTGGGCTGGGGCTATGAAGGCAACGCCTTGAGCTTCAGCACCTATATCGGTGCCAGCCATTCACGCAAGGACAAGAATCAAAGCCTGCACGCCGGCTCGAAGCGGCTCAAGGGCATGGGCGAGATCAAGGCCCGCCCGCAGGTGGGGGTGAGTGCCAGCTATAACTTGGGTGGCGTGATTGCCGGCGCGACCCTGGAACACGCGCTCAAGGAAAATGACCACAAAGACAGCGGCAAGGCGTTCACCCACCTGGAGCTGAGCCTGGGCACCACGCTCTACGACGGCCGCTACGGATCGGTCGATGCCAGCCTCAACAGTCACTTTGGTGACCGCAATTACCTGCAGACCTGGTACGGCGTGACCACCGACCAGGCCGCGCAAAGTCGCTTCAAGGCCTACAAGGCCGGTGCGGGCAACATCAGCAATGGCATGAATCTGGTGTGGAGCCTGCCGATCGGCGAGCACATCCAGTTCTCGACCCTGCTGGATGTGCAATACCTGGCGGATGACGCGGGCAAGAGCCCGATTGTGGAGCGGCGCTTGCAGACCTCGGTGATGGGGGTGTTGGAATACACCTTTTGACCGGGTAAGCCCGTCAGAAAATGTGGGAGAGGGCTTGCCCCCTCCCACATTTGCCTCCCACTGTTCTCCGGATACTTATTCGGCAGACGCCCACGTCATGCGAAACGACGCCCCGCCCCACTCCGAATCCATCACGTGCACGTGCCCGCCATGCCACTGCGACACCCGTTGCACCAGCGCCAGGCCGAGGCCGAAGCCGCCGGTGCGGCGGTCGCGACTGGCATCCAGGCGCATGAAGGGCTGGAAGATCCTGGCCCGGCCTTCCTCAGGCACGCCGGGGCCGTCGTCACACACACGCACTTCGTAGCCCTCGCCGAATTTCACCAGCGACACCTCGACCCGGCGCTCGGCATAACGGATGGCATTGCGCAGCAGGTTGATCACGGCGCGGGCCATGAAGCGCGGTTCGATCTGGATAACGTCGACCTCGCAGGTGCGCAACGACAACTGGATGCCGGCCGCCTCCGCTTCCAGCGCGACGCTGCCGATCACGCTGTCGAGCCAGCTGTGGGCCTCGATGCGCTCGCGGGTGACCTGGGTGGCGCCGCGCTCCAGGCTGGCGTAGGTGAGCAGTTCGGACACCATCTCCTCCAGCTCGCCGAGGTCGGCGTACATATCGGCGATCAATTCGCCCCGCTGGTGCGGGTCGGCCTGTTGCTTGAGTTGGTCGAGTTCGAACGATAACCGTGCAATCGGCGTACGCAGCTCGTGGGACACCGCATTGGTGAGTTCGCGCTGGTTGGCGATCAGGCTTTCGATGCGCTCGGCCATCTGGTTGAAGTGCCCGGCCAGCGCACGCACGGTGGAGCTGCGCGGCAGCAGGATGCGTGAGCCGAGGTCGTTGTCGCCGAAGCGCTGCGCGGCCAGGCGGATATGTTCCAGGTCGCGCCAGTGCGGGCGCACCCAGAAATACAGGACGATGGCCAGGCACAGCCCGAGAAAACCGTAGGCCCACAGGTATAACCACTTGGGCTCTTCCGGCAGTTTGATTTCCAGCAGTTGCGTGCCACCGTCGATGCCCGTGAGAAACTCCATGAAGTCGCCGCGCACCACCAGCAAGCCCTGCTCCAGAAGCTTCTGTTCGCGCTCGGTGAGGGCCTGGGCATCCTTCTGCACCAGCTTCAGGCGCAGGCCATAGTGGGACTGCAACTCGGCCAGACGTGCAGCGCGCTGCTCCACGGGCAACGGCCGCAGTTGCTCCACCAAGCCGTATGCCGGGCCACGCATGGCTTCGCGGTTATAGGTCTCGTTGGCTTCGGGGAGCAGTTCGTCGAAGGTGTAGTTGACCAGCCAGATCGCCCCCGCCAGGCCGATCGCCAGAATCACATACAGGCGCAGAAACAGGCGCAGCATCTAGACCTCCCACGCAAACGGATTGAACAGATAACCCTTGCCCCAGATGGTCTTGATGCACACCGGCTCACGGGGGTTGTCGTTGAGCTTGCCGCGCAATTTGCTGATGTACACGTCGACGCTGCGGTTAAGGCCGTCGAAGGCAATGCCGCGCATGCGGTTGAGGATGTCGTCGCGGGAAAGAATCTTGCCCGCGCTGCTGGCCAGCAACCACAGCAATTCGAACTCCATGGTGGTGAGGTCGATCTGCTCGTCCCCCAGTCTGACCACCCGGCAACTGCGGTCAATCGCCAAGCGGCCGAACGCTAGGGCGCCGCGCACCGTCGGCTCGGGCGCCTGGCGACGTTGCAGGGCGCGCAGGCGTGCGAGCAGTACCGGCGGCTTGATCGGCTTGATCACATAGTCGTCGGCACCCGACTCCAGGCCGAGGATGTGGTCCAGGTCGTCTTCCTTGGCAGTGAGGATCACAATGGGGGTGTCGGACACCGTGCGGATCTCGCGGCACACATGCAGGCCACTCTGGCCCGGCAGCATCAGGTCGAGCACGACAATCTTGGGTTTGAAGTCGAGGAACGCCGCCAGGGCTTCATCGCCACGGTGCACCACGCGCACCTCAAAGCCATGCTGTGACAGAAAATGCGCGATCAGCCCTGCCAGCTTCTCGTCGTCCTCAACGAGCAGGACCTTGCCCAGACCCAGGTTTTCCATAAGTTCTCAGTGTGCAAAGGCGGATTGAAGAGCGGGCATTATAGGTGGCAAGCTGGGCAACTAAAGCAACGGTCCAGCAGTCGCCGACGAAGCTTCATGCTTTTAAGAGTTTTTAACAAATAGCCTGCACTTTTTAACGCCATCCACAGGGAGTTGTATGCGCAAGGATTACCTGGCGTTCTTCGTTTCGCTGTTCCTGTCGCGGCTGGCGGACCAGATCCTGTTGTTTATCGTGCCACTGATCGTGTTCCAGACCACCCACAGCGTGTCCTGGGCCGGGCTGGCGTTTTTCGTCGAATCACTGCCGCGCTATCTCGCGTTTCCGGTATGCGGGGCGTTGTGCGACAAGTATTCGCCGGTGCGCATCCTGCATATCAGCCAGGTTTACCGGGCACTGGCCTGTGTGGTGGCGGTGGCGTTGTATGGGATGTTCGACGGTATCTACTGGCTGGTGCTGCTGTCGGCGTTATGCGGGGTACTGACGACCCAGGGCATCATGGCCCGCGAAGTGCTGATGCCCCATGTCTTCCAGCAGTACAGCTATGCCAAGACCCTCTCCTACTCGCAGATCGCCGACCAGAGCGGCCTGGTGCTGGGGCCGCTGGTGGCCGCGCTGATGCTGGCGGTGTGGGCCTGGCACTGGGTGGTGCTGGGGATTGCCGGGCTGTTTGTGCTGGCAGACCTGGCGATGCTGGCCTGGCAGCGTAAAACCACGGCAAGCCTGGACACCCATCGGCAGCACCGGGATATCTGGCTGCAACCGCTGCGCATCGCCTTCGGGCATATCCGTCACCTGGCGGAACTGAAGCGGATCATTACCCTGGCGGTCGGTGTGAACCTGATCATCGGGGTGACGCTGGCCACCTCCGCCGCCATGGTCACCGGGCTGTACGCCGCCGACAAGGACACCTATGCCCTGCTGCAGGCGGCCGGCGCGGGGGTGACCATTGCGATTCTGTTTTACCTGGCACGCTCCACCCTGCCCCTGAAAGTGCTGGGCGGACTGTCTTACTCGATGATCGGCGCCGGCGCGTTGATCATGGCGCTCAGTCCCAACCTGTGGGCATACACCCTGGGCTTCCTGCTGGTCACCGGCTTCGACAAGATGTTCAACGTTTACCTGCGCAGCACCCGCCAGCGGGTCATTCCGGTGCAGGACTTCGGCAAGACCGTGGGCGTGATCACCTTGCTCAACAACCTGCCCCAGCCGCTGGCCGGCCTGGTGATTGCACTGCTGGCGGCGCCGTTGGGCACGCAAGCGGTGATCCTGCTGCTGACCGGGATCACCGCCTTGATCGGCGTGGCCGTGGCCTCAGGCTGGCACGCCACTGTGAAAGCGGAACTCGATATCGGGTGATTCGATCAGCTCCTGCTCGGCCGCCCTCACCCGCTCGATCACCTGGGCGATGTCCTTGGCGTCGCCGTACTGGTAGGCCAGCTTCAGGTAACCCTGGAAGTGCCGCGCCTCGCTTTTCAGCAGGCCGAAGTAGAACTTGCCGAGTTCTTCGTCCAAATGCGGCACCAGGGCTTCGAAACGCTCGCAACTGCGGGCTTCGATAAAGGCGCCGACCACCAGGGTATCCACCAGCTTGACCGGTTCGTGGCTGCGCACCACCTTGCGCAAACCGGAGGCATAGCGCCCGGCGTGCAGTTGGCGCAACTCGACCTTGCGCTTCTTGATCAGGCGCATGACCTGCTCATGGTGCACCAGCTCTTCCCGGGCCAGCCGCGACATCATATTGATCAGGTCAACGTGGGCGTGGTACTTGGCGATCAGGCTCAGGGCGGTGCTGGCCGCTTTGAATTCGCAGTTCTTGTGGTCGATCAACAGGGTGTCCTGATCGGCCAATGCGGCCTGCACCCAGGCGTCGGGGGTTCGGCAACCGAGGAATTCGTGGATTTCGGGCAGGTTCATCGGGCTCACGGGCAAAGGATCACAAAAGGCCGCCGATTATACCCACCGCACCGCAGACCACCAGCCACCGGCCTTGATGTGCATCAACATGACGTCTGGCGGGCAGCAACTATAGTTGTTCCACGCCCACCCTTTTGGAGATCCGATCATGCAAGCCATTCGCAGCATCCTGGTGGTCATCGAGCCCGCGCATTCGGAAAGCCTGGCCCTCAAGCGCGCCAAGCTGATCGCCGGGGTCACCGGCGCGCACCTGCACTTGCTGGTCTGCGATAAGAAACACGAGCATTCGGCGCTGTTGAGCCTGCTCAAGGCCGGCTTGCAGGAGGACGGTTACAGCGTGACCACCGAGCAGGCGTGGAATGAAAGCCTGCATGACACCATTATCGACGTGCAGCAGGCCGAAGGCTGTGGGCTGGTGATCAAGCAGCACTTTCCCGACAGCCCGCTCAAAAAGGCGCTGCTGACGCCGGCGGACTGGAAGCTGTTGCGCTTGTGCCCGACGCCGGTGTTGCTGGTCAAGACGTCCACGCCTTGGGCGGGCGGGGTGATTCTGGCGGCGATCGATGTGGGCAACAACGACGGGGAACACCGCGAGCTGCATCACGCGATCATCGACCATGGCTTCGACATCGCCAGCCTGGCCAAGGCGCAGTTGCATGTGATCAGCGCCCATCCGTCGCCGATGTTGTCGGCGGCGGACCCGACGTTCCAGCTCAAGGAAACCATCGAGGCGCGTTATCGCGAGCAGTGCAAGGCGTTCCAGGCGGAATTCGATGTGGACGACGCGCACCTGCATGTGGAGGAAGGCCCGGCGGATGTATTGATCCCCCACCTGGCCCACACATTGAAAGCGGCCGTGACCATCATCGGCACCGTGGGGCGCACCGGCATTTCCGGGGCGTTGATCGGCAATACGGCGGAGGTGATCCTGGATGCGGTGGACAGTGATGTACTGGTGCTCAAGCCGCAGACGTTGATGGATCACCTGGAAGAACTGGCGACCAAGGCCTGACGCCGATCCCCCTCCCACAGTTGGATGTGTGTCGTCAGTCAGCGAGCGCGTCTTTCAGGAACCCCGGGGCGATATAGCGCTGGTAATGCGCCTCGGAGAGGATAAAGAACTCACGGTCGATGGCATCGCGCAGTTCCGGCAAGGCCCAGTCGCGAAACTCCGGCAACAGCACCATGCCGTACGCCTCCAGGTTATTGATCACCCGCGCGCCGCGGGCAATCAGCTGGTACGCCCAGCAGTACTCGGACTGGTGCGGCACGAAACGGATCTTGCGTTGCTCCAGTTGGCCGCGCAGGGTCTTGGGGTCGAAAATCTCGAGCTTGCCGGCCATCACCTGCACCAACAGTTGCTCCAGCCGCAGCCAGACCGCACGTTTTTCTTCCTCGTTATAGCCATTCCACTGGATCACTTCGTGGTGGAAACGCTTGCAGCCACGGCACACGAGATCGCCGTAGACCGTGGAGCACAGGCCGACGCAGGGGGTCTTGATGGTTTGGTTGGACATGGGCAACGACACGCAAATCAGCGAAACAGTGCGCCATGTTAGCCCTTTGTCTAAGGTTGATCACCCAGCAAACTTGGTGATGCAACTTACCTTTCGAAATTTTTTGCCGTAGAATCATCCGGCCTTGTAAGGCGCCAATAATCCGCTGGAAGCTGTTTTCAAAGCGTCACGAGCACAGTCGTTCCTTCAGAACGGTGTTGGCGATGGTTATTACCCGGTAGGTAATGATCAGCGCCAACCCTCATCAGCTCCGTTCTGCAGGCGTAAAACTTTGAAAGCAGCTTCTGTAAGGAATGCCGGCAGCGCTGGCTTTGCGGCCCAAAAAGCCCCCGAGCGCATGCGTGCCGTTCATTTCTGGATGAGCGTCCCGTGGGACCACTGATGAGGGTAATAACTGTGCTTGAAGCCTACCGCAAACATATCGAAGAGCGTGCAGCACTGGGTATCGTTCCCCAGCCGCTTAATGCCGAACAAACCGCAGGCCTGGTTGAGCTGCTGAAGAATCCTCCGGCTGGCGAAGAAGAATTCCTCGTTGACCTGATCACCAATCGCATTCCACCGGGCGTTGACGAAGCTGCCTACGTCAAGGCCGGTTTCCTGTCTGCCCTGGCCAAGGGCGAAGCCACTTCCCCCCTGATCGACAAGAAACGCGCGGTTGAACTGCTCGGCACCATGCAGGGCGGCTACAACATCGTGACGTTGGTCGAGCTGCTGGACGACGCCGAGCTGGCGCCTGTCGCGGCTGCCCAACTCAAGCACACCCTGCTGATGTTCGATGCGTTCCACGACGTCGCCGAAAAAGCCCGCAACGGCAACGCGCACGCCAAAGCCGTGATCCAGTCCTGGGCTGACGGCGAGTGGTTCCGCAACCGTCCGACCCTGGCCGACAAGATCAGCCTGCGCGTGTTCAAGGTCACCGGCGAAACCAACACCGACGACCTGTCCCCTGCCCCGGACGCCTGGTCCCGCCCTGACATCCCGCTGCACGCCCTGGCCATGCTGAAAATGGCACGTGAAGGCATCGTGCCGGACGAGCAAGGCAAGACCGGCCCGATGAAGCAGATCGAAGAAATGCGCGGCCAAGGCTTCCCGATCGCCTACGTCGGTGACGTGGTCGGTACCGGCTCTTCGCGTAAATCCGCGACCAACTCGGTGCTGTGGTTCTTCGGCGACGACGTTCCCTACGTGCCGAACAAGCGCGCCGGCGGCTTCTGCTTCGGCAGCAAGATCGCTCCCATCTTCTACAACACCATGGAAGATGCCGGCGCGCTGCCGATCGAATTCGACGTGACCAACATGAACATGGGCGACGTGATCGACCTGTACCCTCATGCTGGCAAAGTCTGCAAACACGGCACCGACGAAGTCCTGACCACCTTCGAAATGAAGACCCCGGTCCTGCTCGACGAAGTTCGCGCCGGCGGCCGTATCCCGCTGATCATCGGCCGTGGCCTGACCGACAAGGCGCGCGCCGAGCTGGGCCTGGGCCCTACCGACCTGTTCAAGCTGCCTGAAGCACCGGTCGACACTGGCAAGGGTTTCACCCTGGCCCAGAAGATGGTCGGCAAGGCGTGTGGCCTGCCGGAAGGCAAAGGCGTTCGTCCAGGTACCTACTGCGAACCGAAGATGACCACCGTGGGTTCCCAGGACACCACCGGTCCGATGACCCGTGACGAACTGAAAGACCTGGCGTGCCTGGGCTTCTCGACCGACCTGGTGATGCAGTCCTTCTGCCACACCGCGGCCTATCCGAAGCCGATCGACGTGACCACCCACCACACCCTGCCTGACTTCATCATGACCCGTGGCGGTGTATCGCTGCGTCCAGGCGACGGCATCATCCACAGCTGGCTGAACCGCATGCTGCTGCCGGATACCGTCGGTACCGGTGGTGACTCCCACACCCGTTTCCCGATGGGCATCTCGTTCCCGGCCGGTTCCGGTCTGGTCGCCTTCGCCGCCGCCACTGGCGTCATGCCGCTGGACATGCCGGAATCGATCCTGGTGCGCTTCAAAGGCAAGATGAAACCTGGCATCACCCTGCGTGACCTGGTTCATGCCATTCCTTACTACGCGATCCAGGCTGGCCTGCTGACCGTAGAGAAGAAAGGCAAGAAAAACGCCTTCTCCGGCCGCATCCTGGAAATCGAAGGCCTGAACGACCTGACGCTGGAGCAGGCTTTCGAGCTCTCCGACGCCTCGGCCGAACGTTCGGCTGCCGGTTGCACCATCAAGCTGTCGAAAGAATCCGTCACCGAGTACCTGAACTCCAACATCACCCTGCTGCGCTGGATGATCGGCGAAGGCTACGGCGATGCCCGTACCCTGGAACGTCGTGCTCAAGCGATGGAAGCCTGGGTCGCCAACCCGGAACTGATGGAAGCCGATGCCGACGCGGAATACGCCGAAGTCATCGAGATCGACCTGGCCGAAATCAACGAGCCGATCCTCTGCGCACCGAACGACCCGGACGATGCCCGTCTGTTGTCCAGTGTTGCCGGCGAGAAGATCGACGAAGTGTTCATCGGTTCGTGCATGACCAACATCGGTCACTTCCGTGCTGCCGGTAAGTTGCTGGAGCAGGTCAAGGGTCAGTTGCCAACTCGTCTGTGGCTGTCGCCGCCGACCAAGATGGACGCTCACCAGTTGACCGAAGAAGGCTACTACGGCATCTACGGCAAGGCTGGCGCGCGCATGGAAATGCCGGGCTGCTCGCTGTGCATGGGTAACCAGGCACGTGTAGAGCCGAACTCGACCGTGGTATCGACGTCGACCCGTAACTTCCCGAACCGCCTGGGTGACGGCGCGAACGTCTACCTGGCTTCGGCTGAGCTGGCGGCAGTCGCGTCCACCCTGGGTCGCCTGCCGACCGTCGAAGAGTACATGGGCTACGCAGCGAAACTGGACACCATGGCCAGTGACGTCTACCGCTACCTGAACTTCGACCAGATCGCCGAGTTCCGCAAAATCGCAGCAAGCGCCAACATCCCGGTGATCCAGGCTTAACGGTGTGTTGATGTGAAGGACGCCGCGTATCGCAAGGTACGCGGCGTTTTTTTATGCCTGGAATACCAACACATTCAGTTGATCCCTTTGCTAATGACCCACCGCTATCGGGGGCAAGCCCCCTCCCACAGTTTTGACCGCGCCAGGCGACCTTATACCCTCAACCACACCACCGTCTGATCCTGAGAATGAGCTGACTGATGTACATCGCTCCAAATGTGGGAGGGGGCTACACCCCGATGACCTTATACCTTCAGCTGCGCCACCGTCTGATCCTGAGCCTGAGAATGAGCCGACTGATGTACATCGCTCCAAATGTGGGAGGGGGCTTGCCCCCGATGAGGGAGTGTCAGTTGATGCATCTGCCACTGACCCACCGCCATCGGGAGCAAGCCCCCTCCCACAGTTTCGACCGCGCCAGGCGACCTTATACCTTCAGCTGCGCCACCGTCTGATCCTGAGCCTGAGAATGAGCCGACTGATGTACATCGCTCCAAATGTGGGAGGGGGCTTGCCCCCGATGAGGGAGTGTCAGTTGACGCATCTGCCACTGACCCACCGCTATCGGGGGCAAGCCCCCTCCCACAGTTTTGACCGCGCCAGGCGACCTTATACCTTCAGCTGCACCACCGTCTGATCCTGAGCCTGAGAATGAGCCGACTGATGTACATCGCTCCAAATGTGGGAGGGGCTTGCCCCCGATGAGGGAGTGTCAGTTGACGCATCTGCCACTGACCCACCGCTATCTGGAGCAAGCCTCACGCGTCACGCTTTACCCACCTCAAGCGCCAGCTGCACCGCGCCATCGACGCTCAAGCCACTGAGCAGCACATGGGGCGCGAGCGCTTCGGGCAGCCCCTGCAACACCTCGCGGGCGTCATGCCGCACACGGGCCAGTACCAGGCGCTTGCCCTCCCCGCGCACCTGGGCAAAAAACGCCGCCAGGGCTTCGATGCTGGTGCCGTCCAGGTCCGGGGATTCTTCCAGGCTCAACACCACCGCCTCGACCGGCGACTGGCGCATCAGGCGCAAGGCCGCGCCAAGGATGCGCTCGGCATTGGCAAAAAATAGCGCTTCGCTGGGCCGCACGATCAATACCCCCGGCACGGCCAGGGCATCGGCATGGTGCTGGCGATCGACAAAGTCATGACTGTCACCCAGGCGCCCCAGCACCTGGATGTCGGCTGAGGACATCTGGCGCAACATCAACATCACACTGATCGCGACCGCGAGCAGCAAACCATCCAGCACACCCAGCACCAGCACTGCCGTTACCGCACAGATCACCAGCACGCGATCGCGCCGCCACAGGAAATAACGCCCGAGCGGCTGCACGCTCAAGCCTCGCCCCAGGGCATAGATGACGACGGCGGCCAGCACCGGCTCCGGCGTGAGCGCGACATAGGGCAGCACCGTCAGCACAATCAGCAGGATCACCAGCGCCGCGACAATCCCCGCCAGGCGCGAATAGGCGCCGGCCGCCTCGTTGGCCGACGTCGCCGAATACCCGGCACCGGCCGGCATGCCGTGGAACAACCCGGAAACCAGGTTGGCCGCGCCCAGCGCCAGCAGGTCACGGTTGGATGACACCCGGTCGCCATGCTTGAGCGCGAACGAACTGATAGAGCCGTAGGACTCCGCGTACAGGATCATCACCAGCGCAAACGCCAATTCCCCCAGGCGCAGCCAGTCGGCAAACGGCAGCACCGGCAAATGCCCCAGCTCCAGGCGCAGGTCGATCATGCCAATCTGCGCCACCCCATAGGCCTGCAGGTCCAGGTACTGCCCGGCAACGATGCCGAGCACCACGACCACCAGGCCACCGGGCAGGCGCGGGAGGCGTGCGCACAGCCACAGCACCAGCAATGCCAGCCCCGCCACCAGTGCCGCAGGCCAGTTCCAGCGCGGCAGCTGTTCCAGCAACTGCGGCAGAAAACGGATCAGGTTGTTATCGGTGAGGTGCACACCCACCACACCGGCCAATTGCTTGAGGATGATGGTCAGCGCCAGGCCGAAGGCGAAGCCACGCAACACCGGCTTGGCGATAAACGAGGTGACGCCGCCGAGCTTGAACAGCCCGGCCAACAGGAAAAACACCCCGGTGAGCAACACCAGCCCGAAGGCCAGGGACAGCCTCAGCGCCGGGTCGTCACCCGCCAGGCTCGCCGTGGCCGCCGCCAGCACGGCCGCCGACGACGAAGTGGCCGAGACAATCGCAAAACGGCTGCTGCCGAACAGGCCGTAGCACACCAGCCCGGCAAACAAGGCGATCACCCCGGCCTGGGGCGGCAGCGCGGCAATACTGGAATAGGCCACGGCCTCCGGCAGCAGCAAACCGGCAATGGATAAGCCGGCCAGCAGGTCTTGGATGCGGTTCGACGGTACGGCAACGGGTGCATCGGTTTCAGTCTTCAATCGGCCCAACCCATCCTGGCAAAAAGCGTGGGTAAGCTTAGCCCTCATTGCCCGACTGCGGTTGCGCCACGTCAGCTTTTGCGCAGGCAAAAAAGCCGATTCGCGGTGGACGCGAATCGGCTTGCGGGCGTGAGCCCCGGGGTCAGGACAGCAGCGAGTAAATCAATGCGGTAATCGCCACCAGGCCCACTGCCGTGACAAACACGTTGGACGCCTGCCCACGGTACCTGGCCATGGCCGGCACCTTGCGGATCGCGTACATCGGCATCAGGAACAGGATCGACGCGATGATCGGCCCGCCCAGAGTCTCGATCATGCCGAGGATGCTCGGGTTCAGCGTGGCAACGATCCAGCACACCACCAGCATGAAGGCGGCGGTCATGCGGTCGAGAGTCTTGGCGGCCGGACGGCGACCGCTTTTGAGCACCAGGCCCTTGAGGCCTTCGCTGGCGCCGATGTAGTGACCAAGGAACGACTTGGCAATCGCCACGAACGCGATCAACGGCGCGGCAAACGCGATGGTCGGGTTGTTGAAGTGGTTAGCCAGGTACGACAGGATCGACAGGTTCTGCTGTTTGGCTTCAGCCAGTTGCGCCGGCGACAGGGTCAACACGCAACTGAACACGAAGAACAGCACCATCACCACCATCAACAGGTGCGCGCGGGACAGGATCTGCGAACTGCGCTCATCGGCGTGTTCGCCGTACTGGCGCTTCTGGTCGACCGCAAACGCCGAGATGATCGGCGAGTGGTTGAACGAAAACACCATCACCGGAATCGCCAGCCACAAGGTGTTGAGCAACGCCGACGGCGCCGGCACCACACTGGCGGTGCTGAGGATGCCGCCGTTCCAATGGGGGATCAGGTACACCGCGAGGAACAGCAAGGCGACGATAAACGGGTACACCATCAGGCTCATGGCCTTGACGATCACCTGCTCACCGCAACGCACCACCGCCAGCAGGCCGAGGATCAGCACAAACGCCAGCAACGCCCGTGGCGGCGGCATGATGTGCAACTGGTGTTCCATGAAGCTGCTGACCGTGTTGGTCAGGGCCACGCTGTAGATCAGCAGGATCGGGAAGATTGCGAAGAAGTACAGCAGCGTGATCAACGCACCGGCCTTGACGCCGAAATGCTCTTCGACCACATCGGTGATGTCGGAACCCGCACGACCGGAGAGTACGAAACGGGTCAGGCCACGGTGGGCAAAGAACGTCATCGGGAACGCCAGCACTGCCAGGATCACCAAGGGCCAGAAGCCGCCCAGGCCGGCGTTGATCGGCAGGAACAAGGTGCCGGCGCCAATGGCGGTGCCGAACAGGCCAAGCATCCAGGTGGTGTCCTGGCGGCTCCAGCTTGAGAGGGTTGCAGGTGTCGTTGCATAGCGTTCGTCGACGCTATTGGCCTGATCATTCATCCGGTCGGATCTCCGCATTTACACGGCCGGGACGAGTCAGAAAAACCTGACAGGCAGCGCCCCGACCATAGAAGGGGCCGGATTGTCCGGGATTCTCGTGAATAAGCAAAGACTTAGCTGAGGAACGGTTATGCGGTGCAGAGGCTCAAGCGCGGCCCTGGGCAGTCGTTTCGGGGAGCCGCCGCGGGTTTCTCGAGTGGCTGCCAGGCGCCATTGACGAGAGCGATCCATGACTCTAGTCAATAGACTCTCCATACTTTTAGAGAAGTCACCTACAGCAAAAAAAGAAATCTCTCGTATCCAGTTAAAAGTTTAACCACGACGCCTTTGCAATTGTTACACAACCCTACATAGCCATTGAGCAATCGCCAAAAACCCAACTAACATCGCCCCGTTCCAACCGAAGAACAACATGCTTATTTAAAATAACAAGGACTCCAATATGCGAAGACCTACTGTTGTTTTTGCTGGATTATTGATCACGGGCCTACTCTGTTCGTCCGAAAGTTACGCCACTGACGTTCACGCACTGGCGTCCTCGCCTCAATGGCTGACCACCAGGGTTTATATCGAAGGCGAGCCGGACACCGACGTCAAGGCCAGCTACCCCGGGGTGGTAGGCATATCGATGTGGGACCCGCAGCGCAATCGCTATGAGTTCTTCTACACCGATACCGGCCGCTCGAAATACGCCGATGGCGGCGGCGGTTACTTCCTGGTCACCGGCGATAAAAAGACCCATATCCTGGTCCCTGACCTTGGTCCGACCAGAACCATTGTCAGAAGACTCGAAAAACTCGACAGCAGCGAATTCACTTATTCCCGCGAAGTGTCGCGCGACATGGTCAGCACTAACCCGCCAGTTCGAATTTATGTGGTACACGCCCCCTACACCGGCCCCATAAAGACAGTCATGTCGAACTGATTAAACACTCATGTTTAGTGATAAAACCGAATAATAAACAAGGCACCTGATAATGAATATGCGCAAACGGTTAATACCCGCACTGCTGGCCGCGACACTGTTACCCGGTGCAGCGATTGCACACACTTCAACAGCCCTTCCTGCAGAAAACGCTGCTGCCACAGCGGACAACGCCGTCATGTTGACCGTATTTCTTAAACACGATCAATCACGCCCCTTGAGCGAATTGAAACAACAACTGGCCAAGCAGGAATTTCACAAGGTGTTCCCGCCTGCCGGGGTGGAAGTGCTGAGTTGGAACATCACCATGGGTATCGGGCAGGTCGTCGTGTTGCGCCTGCCAGCGTCGCGCCTGGCGGAAGTCAACCTGGCGATTGAAAACACCGCATGGGGGGTCTACACCACGGAATTCTTCCCCACCTACAATTTCATGCCCATCGCTCAGGCCGAGCAGGAAAAGGCACGACTTAGCCCCCCGCAGTGATCTCCTGCTGGCAGCAGCGCCCCTGTTCCAGCTGGGGCGCAACTTTTTCGGCACCTGATGCATTTGACAGCCTCGCCCCTGTCCCAGCATGATCGAGGCATGACCTTTTTCCAGCAGCTCCTCACCCGCACCACCACCACGACCGCTCCAGGCGGGTCGTGCGGTTGCCGTGGGTGCTCGAGCTAGACACCACCCAGATTCAACCCAAGGCCCCGCCAGCAATGGACGGGGCCTTTTTATTGCTCCGTCGACTGGCACTCACAAGGAGCAATACCATGGCTGACGCCCTGTTGATCATCGATATGCAAACCGGCCTGTACGATGGCCCCGACAAACCCTTTGAACGGGAGCGCGTGCTGGGCACCATCAACTCGTTGATCGGCCGCGCCCGTGAAGCCGGCGCGCCGATCCTGGTCGCCCGCCATACCGGCCCGGCGGGCTCGCCGATAGCTGCGGGCAGTCCGAATTGGCAACTGTGGCAAGGGCTGCAGGTAGACGAGACTCACGACCATCTCTTCGACAAAACCCGCCCCAGTTGCTTCCTGGGTACCGACCTGGCCCGACGACTGCGGGCCCTGGAGGTTAATCGACTGGTGATCGTCGGGATGAAAACCCAGTACTGCATCGACACTACCTGCCGCGTGGCGGTAGAGCTGGGCTTCTCGGTGATCGTGCCTGAAGACGCCCATACCTGCATGGACACCCCGGCGCTGAAGGCCGAGGCGATCATCGCGCATCACAATGCCACGCTGGCGGGGGCGTTCGGGCTGAGTGTGAAAGCCGCTGACGTCCGGTTCTGACCGGTACAGACTGTAGGAGCAAGCGTGCTTGCGCCTGCAGTCGTAGATTTTTTCTACCCGGGCAAAACGCGCCCTGCTGCGAATCCCGCATACTGATGCCCTCAAACCCTTCAGGAAGAGCCTTCCGATGACCACCACTGTTCTGGTTCTGGTTGAAACCATCAATGAATACCTGCAAATCATCGAGAGCAACGACTTTCATGTGATCCTGGCGCCCACACCCAGCGAGCGCGCCCAGGCGATCAAAACCCACGGCGGCCAGATCAAGGCCGTACTGACCCGTGGCCCGTTGGGCCTGTATGCCGAGGAAATCGCCGCCCTGCCACTGCTGGAGATCATCTGCGTGATCGGCGCCGGTTATGAGCATGTCGACCTGCAGGCGGCGAGCAATCGCGGCATCGTGGTCACCAATGGCGCCGGGGTGAATGCGCCGTCGGTGGCCGACCACGCCATGGCGCTGCTGTTGTCGCTGGTGCGCGGCATTCCCCAGACGGACGCAGCGGTACGCCGCAGCGAATGGCCCAAGGTCATGCGCCCGTCCCTGGGCGGCAAGCAATTGGGCATCCTCGGGCTCGGCGCGGTGGGCCTGGAAATCGCCAAGCGCGCGGCCCTGGGCTTTGGCATGGAAGTGAGCTATCACAACCGCCAGCCGCGCGATGATGTGGACTACACCTACTGCGCCACGGCCGTGGAGCTGGCGCGCAGCTCGGATTTCCTGATCCTGGCCACGCCCGGCGGCGCCGGCACGCGCCACTTGATCGACCGCCACGCTCTGGACGCCCTCGGCCCGAACGGTTACCTGGTGAATATCGGCCGTGGCAGCGTGGTGGTCACCGCCGACCTGGTCACCGCCCTTGAACAACGCCGTATCGGGGGCGCGGCGCTGGACGTGTTCGACGATGAACCCAAGGTGCCGGATGCCCTCAAGCGCTTGAGCAATACCGTGCTCACGTCCCATGTAGCCGGGCTGTCACCGGAAGCCGCCCACGACACCGTGCAGCGCGTGGCCGACAACCTGGTGGAGTACTTCGCCGGCCGTCCGGTGCTTACCCCGGTCGTACTGCCCGCGCCCGAAAAATGACCGATCAGGCAGGCTGATCACCCTTCAACACGCTAACCTATTAAGCCGCCCCGACCTTGTCGCTGGGCGGTGGTGCGCATTAGATTAGGAAATAGTCCGACGCCTTTAGAATAAGCAGAAGGGATAAGCATGGCGCTTAACGACCAATCGACCCAGATTCGCCCAGGCGAAGAACTTGATGCCAACCTGATCGATCCCTACCTCAAGGCCCATATCCCTGGCCTGAGCGGCACGCCCACGATCAGCCAGTTCCCCGGTGGCGCATCCAACCTCACCTACCTGCTGGAATACCCCGGCCAGGAATTCGTGCTGCGCCGCCCGCCCTTTGGCCACAAGGCCAAGTCCGCCCACGACATGGGCCGCGAATACCGCATTCTCAACCAGCTCAAGGATGGTTTCCCGTATTGCCCCAAGGCCTATGTGCACTGCACCGACGCGTCGGTGATCGGCGCCGAGTTCTATGTGATGGAACGGGTCAACGGCATCATCCTGCGTTCCGACCTGCCCGCCGAACTGGGCCTGGATGCCACCCGGACCGAGGCGTTGTGCAAGAGCTTTATCGACAAGTTCGTCGAACTGCACCAGGTCGACTATCGCGCCTGCGGCCTGGCCGACCTGGGCAAGCCTGAAGGTTATGTGGCACGCCAGATTGGTGGCTGGAGCGACCGCTACGAAAAAGCCCTGACCCCCGACGCCCCCAACTGGGAAAAGGTACGTGCCTGGCTCAACGACAAGATGCCCGCCGACCATCCCACCTCGAGCATCGTGCATAACGACTACCGCTTCGATAACGTGATCCTCGACCCGCATAACCCGATGCAGATCATCGGCGTGCTGGATTGGGAACTGACCACCCTCGGTGACCCGCTGATGGACCTGGGCAACACCCTCGCCTACTGGATCGAAGCCGACGACCCGGCGCCGGTGCAACTGATGCGCCGCCAGCCGAGCAATGCCCCCGGCATGCTCACCCGCCGCCAGTTCGTGGATTACTACGCTGAGCGCGCCGGGATCCAGATCGACAATTTCGACTTCTACTACACCTACGGCCTGTTCCGCCTGGCCGGCATCGTGCAGCAGATCTACTACCGTTTCTTCCACGGCCAGACCCAGGACAAACGCTTTGCGCAGTTCATCCACATGAACAAGCTGCTGGAGCAGATGAGCCTGAATGTCATCGGTAAATCAGCCCTCTAAGGAATCGCTAATGTCCAAGACCCACCTGTTCGACCTCGACGGCAAGATTGCCTTTGTGTCCGGCGCCAGCCGTGGCATCGGTGAAGCCATCGCCAAGCTGCTGGCCCAGCAAGGCGCCCACGTGATCGTCTCGAGCCGCAAGCTCGAAGGCTGCCAGCATGTGGCGGATGCAATCATCGCCGACGGCGGCAAGGCCACGGCGATTGCCTGCCATATCGGTGAAATGGAGCAGATTACCCAGGTGTTCGCCGGCATCCGCGAACAGTTCGGCCGCCTGGATATCCTGGTCAACAATGCCGCGACCAACCCGCAGTTCTGCAACGTGTTGGACACCGACCTCGGCGCCTTCCAGAAGACCGTTGACGTGAACATTCGCGGCTACTTCTTCATGTCGGTGGAAGCCGGCAAGCTGATGCGCGAGAACGGCGGCGGCAGCATCATCAACGTGGCGTCGATCAACGGCATTTCGCCGGGCGTGTTCCAGGGCATCTACTCGGTGACCAAGGCCGCCGTGATCAACATGACCAAGGTGTTCGCCAAGGAATGCGCCGAGTTCGGCATTCGTTGCAACGCCCTGTTGCCGGGCCTGACCGACACCAAGTTCGCCTCGGCGCTGGTGAAGAACGACGCGATCCTGAAAATGGCCCTGGCGCAGATCCCGCTCAAGCGCGTGGCCGACCCGAGCGAGATGGCCGGTGCGGTGCTGTACCTGGCCAGCGATGCGTCGAGCTACACCACCGGTGTGTCGCTGAATGTGGATGGCGGCTTCCTGTCCTGAACACGTGCCTGGGAGCAGGTGCGCTTGCTCCCAGGCATACCGGCACGACTAGAAGTCCACGGGGCTCATGTCAATCTTGAACATGACAAGTTTGCCGTCCTTGGACGTCGCGCCTAATAACTTGAATAACTGGCCACGCCACAACGCGTCGGAAACGCGCCTGGCCGCCGGCGTATCGGGTTGGGATAACGCCAGCACTTGCCGCACCCAACTGTCGGTCATTTGACGTGAGTTTGTCGTCCCTCCCAGGCTGACGTTGGCAAGCTCGCCGGCAGAGGTATGACTGACATGCTTGGCTTCCAGAATGTAGATATCGCCTGCCGGGCCTTCAAACACCCGATCGAAGCCATTCTGTCCGCCTCCGTAGGTTCCGCCGGGAAGTACCGTATAGCCATCTTCCGTCAACCGGGCCTCATACATCGCTTCGTTCACTTCGCCCTTGCGTTTGTTGTCCCGGGCAGCGTCTTTTTCCCGCCACGTCTCAAGTAATTTCTCTTCGGCCACCGACCGTCTTCTGTCGGGATAGTGCAGTTGCATCGTTCGGCTGATACGCGCCACATTGAAGTTTCCGTCTTTTGAGCAACTGACCGTGCCCAAACCTTGAAACCCATCGAATATCGGCATCCCCGGCGGCAATGGGCGTCGGCTTTTCAAGGCGCTGCAGATGGAAGCCAGACAGTCATACGGGTAACCATTGCGCCAGATATAGGCATCGATCAGTCGACCTTTTTGCGCGGTTGGCGCACTGCGGACAGTCGGCTCGCAAAACCCGACTATTTGCCGCAAGTAGCCCTGCATGTAGTGATAAACCCGCTGGTCGATACTGCTGTTGAGCAGATCGACTGCCCCCACACGCCCGGCATAACCTTTGATATTCCGCGCCGCTTGAAAAAGATTCGAGAGTTGATCGACAGCCAGCATCGGCACCCAGCTATCGGGCGCGCCACCCATTTCAATAAAAATCCCTGCCCCGCCATGCCCGCCCGCCTCCATCACCTTCCAACGCAGCCTTGCACTATCGAAGCTCACGGAGCAAAAGCCGGTGTCCACCGGCAAATAATGTCGGTTGTCGTTTAACCTGAACAGGCCATCCGGTTCGATACGCCCGGCGTTTACCAGATTGCCTCCCGCCCCCACAGCAAACAGATGGGGTAGCGCATTCGGCACGGCACCTGATGGGTTGCCATAATTGGCATCCATAAAATATTGCTCAGCCCCGATCATGAAGGCTCTCTTGCCCGGGAACGCCAGGGTGTTGGTGGGGGCCGGACTCACCGGCAACGTGTAAAGCCCCAGGTCCCATACCGGATCAATACGCTGGGTCGCCGACAAGCTCACACTGCTCAGTGGGGCGGTCAGCGAGGAAGACGAAGCACTGTGGCTCAGTGACGACGCCGATGGGCTATGACTCAGGCTCGGGGAAGACGAGGACGAACTGGCCGCAGAGTGACTGCGCCAGGTGTTCGTCTGCGGCACCCGGTGCAGTGCCGGGCCTTGTGGCAAACGCGAATCCGGCAGTCTTTCACGCCATTCCCCGGTCTGCGGATCGCGCACCGCCAGGACGGTGGTGCCGTCGTCCAGGTTCAGGTAAGTGCGCGAATCATATTCACGCAACCCCGTAGCGGGATCAGGCGCCGGTATGGGGTCACCCAGGGCGGCGAAAATGGCGTCTCGGGTGACGGCGGGGGGCGTGGGCAGATCAGTCATGCGCTGATAAGTCGCGCTCGGAACCGCTGCGGATGGCGTGTTGCGCACGGGTATCGCTTCAGGCGGCAGGGGCCCGCCGGCAAAATCAACCACAGGAAACGCGGTACGCGCACTGGGTGCTGCGCCGCTGGGGCGATCGACCGGACGCCCTGTAACCGGTGGCACGGAAGGGGAAGTAAATTGCTTCATAGAATGTCCTTGGACTATGTTGTTCAGCCACCCGTCAGAACCACCTCGGCTGCTGATGGGTTCAGGTTGAAACAGCCAGCTCCTCACTGGATAGCCGCCGATGCCTGTCAGCCTCCAGCCTCCAGCCTCCAGCAATCCGCCATGACGTCGTAGTAAACGGTGCCCGTTGTCCCATCGGCCATGCCGATGCCGGTCACGTTGATGGTTGGCGTAAACACGGCGGCTCTTTGCCGGTGGTGACGCAAGGACTTCAACAGTTGCGCAATCGAACTATTGCCCGAGGCAGCGACCCTGGCCAGGTACACCTTGCCAAGGTCCAGCCTGACGTCGAAACGCCCGCCGTCCTTTGAATGAATCCGGATGTTCTCCAAGGGCACGTCGGGGTCGTCATACCGGGGGACCCGAATCGACACGCTGCCCACCTTGATGTGACCGGGGCTGACAACAATGCTGTCGAGCCGGATATCTTCCGCCAGCGCTGTACAAAAGAAGTCCCAGGTCGATGCATCGGACTCTTTATTCAGCGCCTGCGGTGTTGACAGCTCAACGATCGCCCAGGACGTCAGATAGATTTCGTACACCCCGCCCCGTCCGCATAACACACAGGTTGCCAGGTGAGGGGCCGCGCCCAGGTGCACCCGTTGTGAGTGAGCGGTCAGATTCAGGCTTTTAGGCCTGCGCGGCCTCAAGAACGGGTAGTGCCCGTACCTCAGGTTCAGCGAAGCCATTGCGTCCTTGATTTTGTAACCCGGGCTGGCGAAATCACTGACGTAAGACTGCACTGGCGATAATAGCCGGTACGAAACACCGTCGCGCATCACCACGACAAATTCAGCCTTCAACTTCAAGGCTGACGCCTGTAATGAACCGCCCACGCTCGTCCACGTCGCTGAGGGTTGCGCTGCGTATTCGTCCAGATACAGCGTGCGGCCATCAGCCCACTCAAACTTTATCTTCGCGTCCGTGTAATCCAGGTAGTCGAAGTGGCTCCGGCGTCGCGTGGCCACATGATAGGTCGTATACACCCCTGCCAATTCCTGGCTGTCATAGTCCACATACACACAGCATCGGCCCTGCTCCTGGCTTGCATGCGCATCAATGGCCGTCATCCCGTAGCCGCGGCTGACAAAGTAACTGGACGTGCCTGCCGCCAAGGCAACCGACTGACCGGGTCCCAGAATAATCGGGGAGATCCTGGGGCCGGGAGGCGCCAGCACTTCCATGCTCACCTGCGGCTCCCCGGTCGGGTCCAACGTTTCAGGCAACAAGGGCGCTATTCGATAGCCGTCCTGGGTGAGAAAGCTGAAAAGCGCGTTGGCCAGGTGGCGTTTACCCTCGCGTAGCGTGTAGACATTTTCGATCCCGACACAAGGGCCCGGCAGTTCACCGTCCAGCCCCAGGGTAGACGCCACCTTCAGAGCGTTGCCCGAGATCCACCAGCGTTGAATCCGGCTGAAGGGCCAGTTGAGCATGATGAGGCTGCGCTGCTGGCCGTCCTCCTCGATAACCACGTCCTTGGCGCTCTCAAGAATCTCGAAGTAATCGGCACCTGGCCCGCCATTCACCCTGGCGCTGCCCCGCTGTATCAACAACTGGTCGTCTCCGGCCATTGCGTGGGCCTGGTCGTACTCCCCCTTCAGGACAATACGGTTGGCCTCGTTACTGCCGGTAATCACGCTGGAAGCGCCGGCAAGGGACGCAACATTTTCAATACTCCACAACCCCATGCACTTGAGACCGTCGCGGCCATTGTCGGTCATCAACGTCACGCTGCCCGCCCCCAGATTGACATTGAAGCCTGCCGCACGCGGCCCCAGCGTCTCGCCGAGAAAGCTCAGGGTGTCAGCCCCGGTACCGCCCACCAACACCGAGATCGGCACCCGCCCTTCTGCGCCAGAAAAAGTATCCGGCGGTACCTCGAACATGAATTCGTCGTCCTGGCTGCCGCCCACCAGGTGCTTGCGACCACCGCCATAGCGAAAGTGGTTCGGGCGATTCGGCACGCCCAACACCGAGTCATCCCCGCCACCCAGCAGCCAGAGCACACCTTTTTCGGGGCCCTTCGCCCCCCAGGTGGCTTCGGGCAATAAATCGACGGCCCCCTCCTTGCTCGCGTCGAAGTAGTCATCCACCTCATGGATGACCGGTTCACGCACCAGCGTGTGAGTGGACTCACCCGCCTGCTCATCCCATTGATGTTTCCAGTGCCGTATCGTCTG
Organism: Pseudomonas sp. LAMO17WK12:I1; assembly: GCF_900177315.1. Lineage (NCBI taxonomy): Bacteria > Pseudomonadati > Pseudomonadota > Gammaproteobacteria > Pseudomonadales > Pseudomonadaceae > Pseudomonas > Pseudomonas sp. LAMO17WK12:I1. The sequence continues at coordinate 396,628 of NZ_FWZV01000001.1, forward strand.
CAGGCGGACCTCGAACCTGCCATTGACGATGGCCTGCACACTGTTCTTCATCTCTGCGCCAAGCAATGCCCGGGCTTGGGCCTTGAGGCTTTCTGCGTAGGCACTGCGCGCGCGGCTGGTCTTGTAGCGATCGAGTACGCTGTCATCCAACTCCACGCCCGCAAACGCGAACCAGCCAGTGCGCAGGCGCTCAAGGGTGCTCAGCTCGATGTAATCATCGATCTCATCCACCACTCGACACGCGGCATAAATCCGCGCGCCGACAATCAGCACCGCTGCGGCGATAAGGCCCACGGGCCCGGCCGCGCCGAAGCCCGCCAACGCCGAGACGCCCAGTGCAAGACTGAGGGTTGCGCTGACGAGACTGAAACCGGCCTCGACATAGAGATCCTGTGCCTGTTTACCTTCTGCTTTCAACGCTTTTGAAAGCGCAATGAGCGCCTGGGCAATATCAAAAGGCACGGTCAATACCGAGGCGATCAATCCGGCACCACGGCGCAACAGCAACCCCGCGCGTGATGCGCAGAACCCGCGATAAACCGTATGGCCGGCGCTCATCATTTTCTGGCCGATACGCTCCAACGCCAACTCCACACCGAGGGACGCCACTTCTGCGGAAAAGGCGCCGCCCTCGAACAACAGCTCGCCCGTATCCCCCGTTCTGAGCGCTTCGCCTATGCCTCGAATGGCACTGTAAAAACCGTAGAGCTGCAGCCCGACTCCCAAGGTTTGCGCACTCCCGCTCCTGAGCTTATCGGCCCAGCCGGGCAGGCTTTCCATGGCACTCACGTCGTTGAGGTTGACGCTCTGTACCCGCCGCAGCAATCGATCGAGTTTGACAATCGCCTCGTCCGAAGCATCCGGCGGGCTCAACATGCCGGGCGCCCACTCCGAACGCAATGACGCCAGTTCAAACAGTGCGGCAGTGGCCTGGTCACAGCTTTCACCGCTGGCGGACGTCATATACGCTTTAAGGTGCACGGCAGAAAACGTGATCTGATCGATCAATGCCTGATCAGCTTCCTTGACGCGATACCGCTCCACATCAAGTTCCGCGCCCTCCAGGCGCGCGCCCATGCTATCCAGGGCCACGCGGCCAACCGAAGTCTCACCGATACCCATCGGGCCCCATGCAGTATCCAGATCCATCAAGGTCTGTTGACGCAGCGGTAAGACCGACGCGCCGTCGTCCTGCAACTCTTCCATTACGGCACTCCAGTCACTGACGAAGCACGCTTCGTCGTTATCAACGCGAACACCCTGTGTGCGCACTGCGTCGATACTGAAGTGTTGAGGGATGAACCTGGGGTGCATAGGTAGAGCGCGGGTGAATATCCCGCTCAAGCATTCGGCGGTTGCTGGCGAAAACTCACCGCCAGGCGGTTCCAGCCACTGATGCTGGAGACCGCCATGGTCAGGTCCACCAGTTCCTGTTCGCTGAATTCCTCGCGCACGGCGCTGAAAAGTTCGTCCGAAACACTGGAAGTCGGCAGCATCGCCACCGATTCGCACCAGGCCAATGCCGCCTTCTCCCGCGGCGTAAAGAACGGCGAGTCACGCCATACGCATAGCGCGAACAAGCGTCGCTCCGTTTCGCCGCGCTGACGCGCCGCCATCGAATGCATATCGGTGCAAAAGCCGCAGTGGTTGAGCTGCGAAACGCGGATCTTGATGAGTTCCAGCAGCGGCCGCTCGATGGACAGGCCAAAGGTGTTCGCCTCCAGCAGCAACATGCCCTTGAGCGCTTGCGGTGACGCGGTGTAGTAGTCCAGACGGGATTCCATGGGCAGCTCTCGGGGCAATGACCGTTCAGCCTAGAACTCTCACGGTGTCAGCCCTATAGCCAATCCGACGGTTTACCCAGGGACCATTTTGAGCGCACCTCGCGAGCGAGTAACCTTGGCGCAGAGCGAAGACCCCGGGATAAAACATGGAACTGCACGTCGTCATCAATGGCCGCAAGGATCTGGCCGAACAGCTGTACCAGCAGTTGCGCGAGGCCATTGGCTCCGGGCGCCTGGCCGCCGGTGCGCAACTGCCGCCCAGCCGCTTGCTGGCCGAACAACTGGGGGTATCCCGCAAGACCGTATCCGACACCTACGCGACCCTGACCTACGAAGGCCTGCTGGTCGGCAAGACCGGCCGCGGCACCTTCGTCAACGCCCGTACGCCGCAGACCGGGCGCCTGCAAACTGCTACCGACCTGGCCTGCGCCGCCAACCTGGCGAAGTGGCAGTCACTGCCCTCGCCCATGCGCCACCCCACTCGCGACAGCACGTTGCGCTACGAATTTATCGGCGGCGCCACCAGCCGCAACCAGTTCCCCCAGGATGAATGGCGGCGCTGCACCCAGGACGCGTTGCGGCGCATCGCCCGGGACAGCGGGTTCTACAGCCAGCCGGAAGGGTTGCCGGCCCTGCGCAGTGCGATCGCCGGGCATATCGCGTTTTCCCGTGGGGTCCAATGCCGCGACAGCGACATCGTCGTCACCAACGGCGCGCAGCAGGCCCTGGACCTCATCGCCCGCGTGGTGCTGGAACCGGGCAGCATCGTCGCCATGGAAGACCCCGGCTACAGCCCTGCGCGCCAGTTATTCATGGCGATGGGCGCGCGGGTCATCGGTGTTCCCGTCGATGAGCAAGGCATCCAGGTCGACCGGATCCCCGATGGCGCACGGCTGATCTACGTCACGCCCTCCCACCAGTTCCCCCTCGGCATGCCCATGAGCCTGTCACGTCGGGAAGCGCTGCTGGCGCGGGCCTTCGAGCTGGGTGCGATCATCATAGAGGACGACTACGACAGCGAGTTCCGCTACGAAGGCCGGCCCACCGACTCACTGCAAAGCATGGACAGCCGTGGCGTGGTCACCTACGTCGGGACGTTCTCCAAGACCCTGTTGCCCGAACTGCGCCTGGGCTATGCGGTGCTGCCGCCGGCGATCTACGGCGCGGTGCTCAAGGCCAAGCAATTGACCGACCAGCACAGCTCCACGTTGCCGCAATGGGCACTGGCCAAGTTCATCAGCGAAGGTTATTTGCTCAAGCATATTCGCCGCTGCCACACCGTGTACGCCGGGCGCCGCGAGCGCATTTTGCAGCGCCTGGCGGGCGACCTGTCACCATGGTTCGAAGCGGTGCCCACCGTCGCCGGGTTCCATATGGCGGCGTTGTGCAAAGTACCGGTGAATATCCCGTTGCTGATGGAATTGGCACGCCAGGTGGAAGTCGGCCTGTACCCGCTGGACGTGTTCTTCCACGACACGCCGGTGCGCCCAGGCCTGATCATCGGGTTTGGGGCCATCGAGACCCTCGACATCGACCCGGCGCTGGACAAGGTGTGCGATATTCTCCAGCAGATTGGCTAGGGGGTTTTCCGAGGGATTGGTCATTGGTCCTGGCGCGTCGAGGCTCTAGCCTGTGCGCTGACACCCGACCTCGGAGACCATCGCCATGCCCGACCGTGCCTTCAACACTGTTCATGTCCGCGCGGCTGCCGGGCGCTCCAGGGAACTGGGCGAGCGCCTGCGGCAGATCGCCGAGCTCGTGCGCGCCACCCCAGACTGCCTCGATTACGCCGTACAGCGCAGCCCGGTGGACCCCGACCTCTGGACCGTCAATGGCTGCTGGGCCGGTGCCGAACCGCTCAACGCACACTTCGGGCTGCCGGCCCTGCAAGGCTTTATCGAGCTGGCCTCGGCAAACCTGGCGAGCCGGCTTGCGTTCGACCATTGATGGGATTGGCCTCATCACCAATCAGCAGCATGGGTGAAGCCCCCTCCCACCGTCAGCGGCTCACGGGCGCTTGAACTGGCGACGCAGTTCTTCGATCTTTGGGCGGCACACGCACCCATCAAGGTGATCATTGACCATCCCCATCGCTTGCATCAGCGCATACATCGTGGTCGGCCCGACGAACGTCCAGCCGCGTTTCTTCAAGGCCTTGGACAGGCGCACCGAGGCCGGCGAGGTGGGATTGCCCGTCCAGTAAGCCAGGTCCACCACTGCCGGGCGCTCTTCAGGGCCGGGTTCGAACGCCCATAACCACTGCGCCAGCGAGCCGGTTTCAGCCACCAGCTCGCACGCCCGGCGGGCGTTGTTGATGGTGGAAACGATCTTCGCCCGATTACGCACGATGCCCGGATCCTGCATCAACCGCGCGATATCTGCCTCGCCGTACTGCGCCACCCGGCGAAAATCAAAACCGTCGAATGCCGCCCTGAACGGCTCGCGCTTGCGCAGGATGGTGATCCAGGCCATGCCGGCCTGGAAGCCTTCCAGGCAGATCTTCTCGTACAGCTGAACATCATCCGCCACCGGTACGCCCCACTCGTGGTCGTGATAACGGGGGTATTCCGGTGCGGTCGTACGCCAGGTGCAGTGGGTCAGCCCTGCTTCGTCGGTGGTCAGTCCTGATTTGTCCATCCATCACCTCATGTGCCAGGCGGCGGATGATAAGCGAAAAAATTTGCGCCCCGCCAACCGCTCAAGCATCAACCTTCGCGACCAACTGGTCAGACCGGGACCTGCCAACCGCCGAATTTTTACTTGTGATTTCAAAAATACCTGGCCTAGACTGGCGACGCACTGGACTTACCGGTATGACCACAACAATTAAGCCCTGGAACCACCGGGGCACCGAATAGAGATCCCTCCCATGCTCAGATGGTGCTCGCGTTCGATTTTCCTGCAAGTCGTGATTGGCCTGATGCTCGGCATCGTGTGCGGCCTGGCCCTTCCCGAATTCTCCTCGCAACTCAAACCCCTGGGTGACGGCTTTATCAAACTGATCAAGATGCTGATCGGCCTGATCGTGTTCTGCGTGGTGGTCAGTGGTATTTCCGGGGCCGGCGACTTGAAGAAGGTCGGGCGCATCGGCCTCAAGTCGGTGATCTACTTCGAAGTGCTCACCACCATCGCCCTGGTGATCGGCCTGGTCATGGCCTTCAGCACCGGGATCGGCACCGGCGCCAATATCCATCTGGAACAGCTCTCCTCCGCCGGTCTCAATGAACTGGCCGACAAGGGCCAGCACATCAAGGGCACCAGCCAGTTCCTGATGGACCTGATCCCCAACTCGGTGATCGGCGCCTTTGCCGACAACAATGTCCTGCAAGTGCTGCTGTTTTCGGTGCTGTTCGGCAGCGCCTTGAACCTGGTGGGCGAAGCGGCCTCCGGTATCACTCGGCTGATCAATGAACTGAGCCATGTGATTTTCCGCATCATGGGCATGATCGTGCGCCTGGCGCCCATCGGCGTGTTTGGTGCGATCGCCTTCACCACCAGTACCTACGGGCTGGACTCCCTGCAACACCTGGGCAGCCTGGTGGGCCTGTTCTACCTGACCTGCCTTGCCTTCGTCGCGCTGATCCTCGGCGTGGTGATGCGCCTGTCAGGCCTGCGCATGCTGCCGCTGCTCAAGTACCTGCGTGAAGAACTGCTGATCGTGATGGGCACCGCCTCCTCCGACGCGGTGCTGCCGCAGGTCATGCGCAAACTCGAACACCTGGGCATCGGCAGTTCCACCGTGGGCCTGGTGATTCCCACCGGGTACTCGTTCAACCTCGACGGTTTCTCGATCTACCTGACCCTGGCCATCGTGTTTATCGCCAATGCCACCGGCACGCCACTGTCGATGACCGATCTGCTGACCATCCTGCTGGTGTCGCTGATCACCTCCAAGGGCGCCCACGGGATTCCCGGCTCGGCCCTGGTGATCCTGGCGGCGACGCTCACGGCAATCCCGGCGATTCCGGTGGTCGGCCTGGTGCTGGTGTTGGCGGTGGACTGGTTCATGGGCATTGGTCGCGCCTTGACCAACCTGATCGGCAACTGCGTCGCCACCGTGGCCATTGCCCGTTGGGAAAAAGACATCGATATCCAACGCGCCAACAAGGTGCTCGACGGCCAGCAAGGCTATGCCTTCCAGGCCAGGAAGCCGGTAGTGCCGGTCCACCAGGAATTCTAATGCTGTCTCATGGGCAACACTGGCTAATGTGGGAGGGGGCTTGCCCCCGATGAGGACGGTCAGTTGATCTATCTGTAACTGATCCACCGCTATCGGGGGCAAGCCCCCTCCCACACTGGATTCGCCCCATCAAGGAACCATCGACGTGATCAGCACCTCAACCGTCGTCAATTCAGTCGTAGAAAAACTCCGCGCCGCACTCAAGCAGGGTCAGTGGCGCCGGGGCGAAATGCTCCCGGGCCAGCGCGAACTGGCCGAACAGCTGGGTATCAGCCGCCCCAGCCTGCGCGAAGCGGTGATCGTGCTCGAAACCCTCGGCCTGGTGCGCTCCATGCCCGGCAAAGGTGTGGTCGTGCTGGAAACCAGCGTCAGCGAACCACAATCGAGCGACGCCGTGGCCGATGCCAGCCTCGAAGACATCCTGCAACTGCGCTACACCCTCGAACCCTTTATCGTCGGCCTGGTGGCCCAGTCCATCAGCAGCAAGGAAGTCGGCCAATTGCGCCTGACCCTGATGGACATGCGCGAAGCCCTGGATGCCGGTGACGCCGAAGCCGGCATGAACGCCTACCTCGATTTTCACGAAGAACTGTTCGCGCTCACCGCCAACCCGATCTTCCAGAACGTGGTGCAGCAAACCAGCACCGCCCTCAAGCAAAGCGCCCAGGTACTGCGCAACTCCCCCGAGCACCTGGCGGAACGCCTGCAGGAAAATGAAGCGGTGGTACGCGCCATCCGCAACAAGAACAGCGCCCTGGCCAGTGCCGAGATGCGTCGGCACATCCTCCAGGAAGGCCTGCGCATGGGCATTCACTTGAACATTCCGGACGACCATCTCGGCAACTGATTTTTTGGAGACAGGCCATGACCGCCCACGCCCTGCAACGCGATCCGATCATTCCTGCCCTGCGCCTGGTGGCCGGTAAAAAACCTTCGGTGGACGACATCTACCCACGGTTGTTCGACGCCATCCTCGAACAGCGCATAGCCCCGCACAGCCGCTTTACCGAAGAAGGCCTGGGCGAAACCTTTGGCGTCAGCCGCAGCGTGATTCGCCGGGTACTGGCCAAGCTGTCCCACCAGCAAGTGGTCATCCTGCGCCCCAACCAGCGCGCCCAGGTCGCAGCGCCGGATGCCCAGCAGACGCGGCAGATTCTCGAAGCGCGGCGCATGACCGAAATCACGGTGGTGCAATTGGCCTGCGCCCAGGCCACGCCCACGCAGATACGCCAGCTGCGCGAGCTGATAGCACGGGAACGCGACGGTATGGAACGCAACCAGCGTGGGCCGGCGATTCGGTTGTCAGGGGAGTTTCACCTGCAATTGGCGCAGATGGCGGGCAACGCGCCGTTGGCGCAGTTTCTCAACAGCCTGGTGCCATTGACGTCGCTGATCATTGCCCAGTACGAAGCGAAAGCCTGCACGTATTGCGCGTGGCAGGAGCATGTGGCGATTGTGGATGCGATTGAGCAGCGGGATGTGACTGCTGCGGTGGGCTTGATGACCCGGCACCTGGATCACCTGGAAAGCAAATTACTGAAACACCACTGACCACCAGATAAATAAAGATCCAAATGTGGGAGGGGCGGTGCGACGATTCGACTTGCCCCCGATAGCAGAGTGTCAGTCAACACATACATGACTGACCCACCGCTATCGGGGGCAAGCCCCCTCCCACATTGGTTTTACCCAGGCATCAAGCCGGTTGCAGCACCGACTGACCACTCAACGCCAGGTCCAGCAGTTCACGGTTGGCCACCGCGTACATGGCGTAGTCCGTGCCGACCGCAGCACGGATTTCCACCATCATTGCGACCCAACGATCAGCCATGTCCTTGTGCTGCTCAAGCCACAGGGCCACGCGGGCTTCCATGTCCTGTGGCGCGTCGGCCATTTGCAGGACGGAAATGGTGATCGCCCGCTGCTGCCAGTCCACATCGTCGCGGAACGCTTCGCGGGCCTGGGCCTGCCAGTTGTTGGCCACGGGCAGATCGCTGATCTGCTGCAGGTACCACGGCAGGTCCAGGGCGCTGCCGACGGCGAAGTAGGCCTTGGCCACTTCGGCGGCGTCATGCCCGGTCACATCAGCGGCTTCGATGATCGGCAGCAAGGTGTACAGGTGGGTCGTGCCTGCAACCATGCGCGCCAGCAACTCCGGCACGCCGGCTTCGGTGTAGGCCTGGTAGCGGGTCTGCCAGCCTTCGCGGGTCGGACCTTCCAGCAGTTCGTCGAGCTTGAGGCCCAACGCGGCCAGGTGCGGACCGAAGTGCGCGGTGTCACGGCCGGCGTCCTGCTCGTTGCGACGGCTGCGCAGGAACCAGCGCGTGGCACGACGGCCCAGGCGCATCAGCTCATCCATCAACTGCAATTGCACGTCAGCGGAGACCTGGTGGTCCAGGGCTTCGATCTGGCGGAACCAGTGCGGGAGGTGGAAGATGTCGCGCACGATCACGTAGGCACCGGCCACGTTCGCCGGGCTCATGCCGGTCGACTCCTTGAGTCGCTGCACAAAGGTGATGCCCATGTGGTTGACCAGGTCGTTGGCGATCTGGGTGCTGACGATCTCGCGCTTCAGACGGTGGCGACGCATGGCTTCGCCGAACTTGGCCACCAGGCTCGGTGGGAACGCGGTTTCCATGTCGCGGGTCAGGTAGTCGTCATCCGGGACCAGCGACTTGAGCAGCGCTTCCTTGAGGTCGATCTTGCTGTAGGAGATCAGCACCGACAGTTCCGGACGGGTCAGGCCCTTGCCGGTAGAAGCGCGCTCGGTGAGCTGCTCTTCGGTCGGCAGGTACTCGATGGCGCGGTCCAGCTTGCCACGGCTTTCCAGGTCGCTCATCAGGCGCTTGTACTCGGCGGCACGCTCGTAGGCACGGCGCGCAGCCAGGGACAGGGCCTGGGTCTGCTTGTAGTTGTTGCCCAACACCAGGCTGCCGACTTCGTCGGTCATGCTCGCCAGCAACTGGTTGCGTTGCTTGTCGGTCATGTCGCCGGCCTGCACCACTTCGTTGAGCAGGATCTTGATGTTCACTTCGTGGTCGGAGCAGTCCACGCCACCGGCGTTGTCGATGAAGTCGGTGTTGGAGCCGCCGCCATTGAGGCCGAACTCCACACGGCCCAGCTGGGTCATGCCGAGGTTACCGCCCTCGCCCACCACCTTGCAGCGCAGCTCGTTGCCGTTGACGCGCAGCGCGTCGTTGGCCTTGTCGCCTACATCGGCGTGGCTTTCGGTGCTGGCCTTGACGTAGGTGCCGATACCACCGTTCCACAACAGGTCCACCGGCGCCTTGAGCAAGGCGTTCAGCAGTTCGGTCGGAGTCAGCTTGTCGGCCGAAATGTCGAAGCGTTCCTTCATCTGTGGCGAGATAGCAATGCTCTTCGCGCTGCGCGAGAAGATACCGCCGCCTTCGGACATGATGCTGGTGTCGTAGTCGGTCCAGGCCGAACGCGGCAGCTCGAACATGCGCTGGCGCTCGACGAAGCTGGTGGCCGGGTTCGGGTTCGGGTCGATGAAGATATGCAGGTGGTTGAAGGCCGCGACCAGTTGCAGCTTGTCGGACATCAACAGGCCGTTACCGAACACGTCACCGGCCATATCGCCGACGCCCACCACGGTGATGCTGTCTTCCTGCACATTGATGCCGCGCTCACGGAAGTGACGCTGCACACCGACCCACGCGCCCTTGGCGGTGATGCCCATTTTCTTGTGGTCGTAACCGGCGGAACCACCGGAGGCGAACGCATCGCCCAGCCAGAAGCCGTAGTCGATGGCGATGCCGTTGGCGATGTCGGAGAAGGTCGCGGTGCCCTTGTCCGCGGCTACCACCAGGTACGGGTCATCGTCGTCATGGCGCACGACGTTGGCCGGCGGCACCAGGGCGCCATCCTTGAGGTTGTCGGTGATGTCCAACAGGCCGGAAATGAAGATGCGGTAGCAGGCGATGCCCTCGGCCGCGATCTCGTCACGGCTGCCGCCCAGTGGCAGGCGACGCGGCAGGAAGCCGCCCTTGGCGCCCACCGGCACGATCACCGAGTTCTTCACTTGCTGGGCCTTGACCAGGCCGAGCACTTCGGTACGGAAGTCTTCTTCACGGTCGGACCAGCGCAGGCCGCCACGGGCCACGTTGCCAAAGCGCAGGTGCACGCCTTCGACGCGGGGCGAGTAGACGAAGATTTCAAACTTCGGCACCGGCTTGGGCAGCTCAGGGATCGCGCGCGGGTCGAACTTGAAGCTGAAGTACGACTTGTTCTGGCCGTTGGCGTCGGTCTGGTAGAAGTTGGTGCGCAGGGTGGCCTTGATCAGGTCCAGGTAGCGCCGCAGGATGCGGTCTTCGTTGAGCACCTGGACGTCGTCCAGGGCGGTGAGGATCGCTTGTTCCAGGCGCTGCTGCTTGTCTTCCAGGTCATCGGCGGTGAGCTTGCGCGCCAGGTAGAAGCGGGTCTTGAACAACCGGGTCAACTCGCGGGCGATGTCGGTGTGGTTGTTCAGGGTGCTGGCGATGTAGCCGAGGTCGAAGCCCAGGCGGATCTGCTTCAGGTAACGGGCGTAGGCACGCAGCAGCGCGACGTCGCGCCATGGCAGGCCGGCGGTGAGTACCAGGCGGTTGAACGCATCGTTCTCGGCATCGCCATGCACGATGTGCACGAACGCGTCCTGCAGGGTGTCGTTGAGCTGCTGGATGTCCAGGTTCACGCCTTCGGCGGCGATGAACGCAAAATCGTGGATCCAGAACTCGCGGCCGTTGGCATGACGCAGGCGGTACGGGAACTCACCCAGCACGCGCAGGCCGAGGTTTTCCAGGATCGGCAATACGTCGGACAGCGCCAGCGGGGTATCGGCGTGATACAGCTTGCAATGCAGCTCGCGCTGGCCGGACACCTGGCCCAGCGGCTGATAGAAGCTCATCACCAGCGGGTTGGCTTCGGTGAGGCTGAGCAGGTGCTGCATGTCGACCACAGCCGAATGCGCAGCGAAACGCTCGCGGTAGCCGGCCGGGAAGCCTTTCGGGAAATCCGCCAGCACGTTGGTGCCGTGGGCTTCGCCGAAGCTTTCCACAACGAGGCTGGAGTAGTCGTCCTGCCAGCTGCGGCAGGCCTGCACCACTTCTTTTTCCAGTTGCAACGGGTCGATGTCCAGGCGGTTCTTCGGGTCGACCCGCAGAATCAGCTGCACGCGCGCCAGCACGGATTCGGAGAAGAAGGTCCAGAACTCGCAGTCCGAGGCTTTCAGGCGATCCATCAGCACTTGCTGGATCTTCTGGCGCACTTCGGTGGAGTAGATGTCGCGCGGCACGTAGGCCAGGCAGTAGCAGAAACGACCGTACGGGTCTTTGCGCAGGAACACGCGGATCTTGTTGCGTTCCTGGATCTGCACGATCGACATCACGGTGCTGAACAGCTCGTCGACCGGGGTCTGGAACAGGTCGTCACGGGGCAGCACTTCAACGACTTGAGCAAGCTCCTTGCCCAGGTGCGCCTTGGCCTGGAAGCCCGAGCGACGCTCGATTTCCGCGACCTTGCGGCGGATATACGGGATGACGCGTACGCTTTCGCCGTACACCGACGAGGTGTAGAGGCCCATGAAGCGGCACTCCTTGATCACCTTGCCGTCGGCATCGATCTGGCGGATCGACACGTAGTCCGGGTAAGCCGGGCGGTGTACACGGCTCGGGTGCGCGGCCTTGGCGAACGACAGCACGGTCGGCTCGCGCAGGTACGACACGGCGTAGTCTTCGATGCGCAGGTCGTCGGCGGTGAGGCCGGCGCGCAGCAGCTTGGTCAGACCGAGGAACGAGTTGGCGTCATATTCGATATGACCGCCGTCCGCCTCGTCACGTACCACGAACTCTTCATAGCCGAGGAAGGTGAAGTGGTTGCCCACCAGCCATTCCAGGAAGTTCTTGATCTCGGCTTTTTCTTCGCCGTCGATGCCGAACGGGCTGGCGTCGATACCGTCGAGCAGCTCCTGGACCTTGGCCTTCATCGGTTCGAAATCGGCCACGGCCACGCGCACTTCGCCCAGTACCTGCTCAAGCTCTTTGCTCAGCACGTTGAGTTCGGCGGCGTTGGCGCAGCGGTCGATTTCCAGGTACATCAGCGATTCTTGCTCGATGCCTTCGCCCTGGGTGCCCTTGGGCAGGATTTCCAGCAACTCGCCCTTGCTGCCACGGCGCACGCTGAGCACGGTGGTCTGCAGGGTGTGGATGCTGTAGCCACGGCGGTTCAGCTCGGTGCGTACCGAGTCCACCAGGAATGGCAGGTCATGGTGCAGCACTTCGACCGCGGTGTGGGTCGATTGCCAGCCATGACGTTCGTAATCGGGGTTGTAGACCCGCACTTGCGGTTGGGTGTGATCAAAGCGCTCAAGCAGGCGCCAGGCAGACAGGGTGCAACCGGCCAGGTCGGAAAGGCGACGCTGGGTCAGTTCATCCAGGGAAATGATGCCGAAGAATTGTTCAGCGAACAGCGCCACTTGTGGCAGTGCCTGTTCACTGATGTGCTGCGCCAGTGCCGCTTGCAGTTGATGCTGGAAGTCGGCCTTGCTGGCTGCGGTGAAGAACGCCATCTGTGGTACTCCGCTTGGGCTTGTTATTGATGGAAGCGTCGCGTGTTATCCCCTGGTGGGGAGACCGTCGGCTCTGTTCGCAGGTAACGAGTTAAGCACCATAAACGAATCAGGGTGACAGGTGGGTGAAGCTGGACAAGACAATGAGGTCACATACAACTTCCATAAGATGCGCACCTTGCCGGGTGACGGTACGACGGGCAGGTCAGGCGCCTGGCACGTGCACATCCGTTGCGCAGCTTAACGAGTGTGGGAAGCCGGGTGCTTGCGGTGCTGCGACATATTCGGTCATCGGTACGCAGGCTTGGGGTTGCGACTTGGGCAACCCGGAATTTCCGGTGGAAAAACCGGCTATTTTTCCGCCCCCGAGTACCGAAAATGACTGGTAGAGCCCGACAGGTCATGCACTGGGTCTGACACAGGAAGCAGCACAAAATTCGCCGCGATGGCACAATTGCCTACGCAACGCCCTACCCCAGACAGGATTCCCCATGCTGCAAGTGAAAACCGACGCCCTGATGGCCACCCCGTGCGACGACGAAGAAGACAACATGGCCATGCTCTGCTGCCACGGCAGGAACGGCGAGATGTTCATGCTCACCCGCTACCCCGACGAAGACGAAGTGGAGCTGACCTGGGACTACGAGCCGTCGACCCTGGATGGGCTGAAAGTCACCCTAAGCGATACGACATTGCGGGTAGAGCTGGCGGCGGGCGATGCCGATGCACTGGGCGGCAAGGACCAATTGGAGATAACCCACGCCACCGCCGCAGCGGAGATGGCAGAAGTGGAACAGACCCTGCAGAACATTCTCAAGGGCACCGGCACCTACATCCGCGCCTGAATCGCACTGGCGCAGCCTTCACCGACGCCCTTGACCGTTGGTCGGTACTGTTATTTCTAACAGTACCCGGCCCCGTGTTTCCGGCCTTAGCTGAGCAAAGCAACGGTGACTGCACGGGTGCCTCGATGAAATCCCTCAGCAAGTTTCTGGCTATTGGCCTTTTGGCCACGGCTTCATCAGCGCTGGCGGCATCCGCAGCCAACATTGACTACTCACATTTGATCCTGCTGATCAAAGATGACGGATCCAGGTCGCGAAATCTTCAGGACCTCGTCGACCCCTCCAGCACCTTCCAGCACCGCGTGCCCAACATCAAGCCGCTGGTAACGCCGAGCAAGGCCCGCACGCTGGCGGATGTAGAAGCCCTGCGCCGGCATCGACTGGACCGCTACTACATCGTCGACACCCGCCACTTGAGCCACAGGCAGGCTGACGCACTGCGCCAGCAACTCAAGCAAGACCCGGTCATAGAAGACGTCGACTTTGAACCCGTGGTGGAGGGCATGCACGAGGACAAGGCCGAACCCATCGCGGGCAGTGCGCGCAGCGGCATACCGGACCATACCGGACGCCAGTACTACCTGCTCGGCCGACAAGCCGTACCGCCCTACAACATCGGCGGTGTAAACGCGGTGAAGGCCTGGACCGTACCCGGTGGCAAGGGCAACAACATGCGGGTGATCTCTTCGGAGATCGATCATTGGGCCTACAACCACGTGGACCTGCCCAAACCTTTTCTGGAAGTCGATGCAGGGGCCATCACCGGCTACCACGACACGGCCAGCGTCGGCACCATCGGCTCCAGGGACAATGGCTTCGGCACCACCGGCATCGTGCCCCATGCACAACTGGGTTATTCGCAATATGGCCCCAGCCGATTGCTGCAAACCGCCGAACTGCTGAGCCCCGGCGATGTGGTGCAATTGGGCGTGCATATGAATTACACGCCCTTTCCAGCAGTCGGTTGCAGCCAGAACTGCTACATGCCCGTGGAATACAACCGAACGGTACGCGACATCATCACCTACCTGACCATGGAAAAAGGTGTGCATGTCGTACTGGCTGCGGCAAACGGCAATATCAACCTGGACCACCCCTACTTCAGCGGCTACTTTGATCGCAACAGATTCGATTCCGGCAGCATCTACGCGGGCGCAGTGTACCCCACGAGCGGTTTGAGAGCCTATTACTCCCAATACGGCCGACGCGTCGACCTGTTCAGTTGGGGCGGCTCCGTCACCACGACGACCTGGACCACCGCCAACCCCACCAGCGCCTATACCCACACCTACAGCGGCACCTCGTCCGCCAACCCGATCATTGCTGGGGTGATGGCATCGCTGCAAGGTGTGGCGCGGGCCAATGGCCTGGGCAACCTCGCACCCAAGGAGCTGCGCAGGATCCTGGTAGAAACCGGCTATCCACAAGCCAACGGCAACCGCACCGAGATTGGCGTGCAGCCGGACCTGGAGGCCGCCATCCGCAAACTGCTTGCCGACGGCGTCGGACAACCGCCCACGGGCCGGCTGGCCATCCCCGAGCAAGCCAAATCGGGAGAGACGTTCAACGGCCATGTCTATGCGCAATCGCCCACGCAAAAACCATTGACCTATCGCTGGAATGCCGACGGGTTTACCCCTCCGGACGGGGATGGGCCGACCTTGTCATTGACCGCACCGCCCGTAACCGCCGATACCCTGACCTCGATTTCCGTGGCGGTGTCCGACGGCACCCACACCCTCAACCTGAGGGAAAACATCACCATCAAGGCCCCTGACGCGCCTCCGGTCGGCGACTGCGCCGCTCCCTGGATTGCGAGCAAGGTGTATGCCGTGGTCGGCGAAAAAGTCTCCTACAGCGGTTACAGCTACCAAGTGGCGCACTGGACGCAAAACGCTCGTCCCGATCTGAACTTTGTTGAAACCGGCTCCGCCAAGCCCTGGCGACGCCTGGGCACCTGCGGCAGCGGGCTGCCGGTCGCCAGGATCACTGGCCCCTCCAGTGTTGA
Organism: Pseudomonas sp. LAMO17WK12:I1; assembly: GCF_900177315.1. Lineage (NCBI taxonomy): Bacteria > Pseudomonadati > Pseudomonadota > Gammaproteobacteria > Pseudomonadales > Pseudomonadaceae > Pseudomonas > Pseudomonas sp. LAMO17WK12:I1. The sequence goes on from NZ_FWZV01000001.1 coordinate 412,010, forward strand.
AGCCGGCAAGGCGGTGCTGTTATCGGGGGCCTCCTCCACGGGCCAAGGCTTGCGCTTCGCCTGGGCGGCCACTGGCTTCAACCCGGACTCTTCGGCGCAAGCGTCCAGCAGCTTTATTGCTCCGAATACGGCGGGAACACGCGTCATCACCCTGACCGTCACCGATGAACGCGATCGCCGCGCGACAGCCAGCCACACCCTCACGGTGACCGCCGGCACCCCCGCCAACCGTCCACCCGTCGGCAGCCTGCAGGGCAGCGAAACGGTCGATTCGGGCCAGGTCGTGAGCTTCATCGCCAACGCCAGCGACCCTGACGGCGACCCGATGAGCTACACCTGGACGCGCCCGACCGGCTTCACCGGCACCATCGGCAATACCCGCAGCGTCACCCTCACCGCCCCTGCCGTCACCGGCGATACCCGCGTCACCGTCAGTGTCGTGGTCAGTGACGGGCGCGGCGGTATGCTGCGGCTGGAAAAACCGATCACCGTCAAGGCCCCGCCACCTTCGGGCAGTTGTGGCGATATTCCGGCGTGGTCGCCCACCAAGGTGTATTCAACCTACGCAGAGGCGGTGGCGTACAACGGCATGGTCTACAAACAGAACTTCTACAGCCTCGGTAAACGCCCGGATCTCAACTCTGCCGTGCACAGCCAGCCTTGGCATCCCGGGGTGCCCTGCCGTTGAAGCAGAGGCGGTGAGCGGGCACGCCTGCTCACCGCCCTTTGTGCCTCTCACACAATTTTCCTACAAGTTTTGCTAAAAATACCCCGCGTGCCGTTAGTCGCCACCCCCTGCCATGCATTAAAGTAGGCGCCCCAGGCTGTCGTTTGTTACATGACGCACAGGCTCATCTCTCCAGGAACCGTCATCGATGGAACATCGTGAAGCGCTGCTCGCGCTGCGAACCTTTCTTTCTACGCAGATTCTCGGCCAGGAAAAGCTCATCGATCGCCTGCTGATCGCCCTGCTCGCCGACGGCCATATGCTGGTGGAAGGCGCGCCGGGCCTGGCCAAGACCAAGGCGATCAAAGAGCTGGCCGAAGGCATCGAAGCGCAGTTCCATCGTATCCAGTTCACCCCCGACCTGTTGCCCGCCGACATCACCGGCACCGAGATCTATCGCCCGGAAACCGGCAGCTTCGTGTTCCAGCAAGGGCCGATCTTCCACAACCTGGTACTGGCGGACGAGATCAACCGCGCCCCGGCCAAGGTGCAATCGGCGCTGCTGGAGGCCATGGCCGAGCGCCAGGTCAGCGTCGGGCGCAGTACCTACGACCTGTCCCCGCTGTTTCTGGTGATGGCCACGCAGAACCCCATCGAGCAGGAAGGCACCTACCCGCTGCCCGAAGCCCAGCTCGACCGCTTCCTGATGCACGTCAAGATCGGCTTCCCCGACGCGGCCGTCGAACGGCGCATCCTGCAACAGGCCCGTGGCGAAGCCCTCAACGGCGAAACCAAGCCCGAGCGCCGTGTCAGCCAGCAGGCGATCTTTGCCGCGCGCAAGGAAATCCTCGGCCTGTACATGGCCGATGCGGTGGAGGAATACCTGGTGCAACTGGTCATGGCCACGCGCACCCCGGCCAAGTTCGATCCCGAGATGGCCGAGTGGATCGCCTACGGCGCCAGCCCCCGTGGCTCCATCGCCCTGGATCGCTGCGCGCGCGCCCATGCGTGGCTGGCCGGTCGCGACTTTGTCAGCCCGGAAGACATCCAGGCGGTGCTGTTCGACGTGCTGCGCCATCGCATCATCCTGTCGTTCGAAGCCGAAGCGGCCGGGATTGACCAGGACCGTGTGGTGCAACGCATTCTCGACGTCGTTGCCGTCGCTTGAAGTCGATGAACGCAAGCGATGGGGTGCGCGTCACGCTCAGCGAGCTGATCGAGATGCGCCACCGCGTGCGCGAAGTGCAGCTGTTTTCCACGCCAAGCCAGCGCAGCCCGCTGATCGGCCTGCATCACTCCAAGCTGCGCGGGCGCGGTGTCGACTTCGACCAGGTGCGCGTGTACCAGGCCGGCGACGACGTGCGCACCATCGACTGGCGCGTCACCGCGCGCACCCAGGAGCCGCACACCAAGCTGTTCCACGAAGAACGCGAACGACCGATTTTCATCATGGTGGAGCAAAGCTGCCGGCTGTTTTTCGGCTCGGGGCAAATGTTCAAATCGGTGCTCGCCGCTCAAGCCGCCAGCCTGATCGGCTGGGCCGCGCTGGGGCACAACGACCGCGTCGGCGGGCTAGTGTTCGGCGACAACGAGCACTACGAAATCAAGCCGCGCCGCAGCAAGCAAAGCCTGCTGCAATTGCTCAACCGCCTGGTGCGCGTCAACCAGAGCCTGGACACCGAAAGCCGCCCGGAGGCCGACGCCCTGGGCATGGCCCTGCGCCGTGGCCGCGAAGTGCTGCGTCCCGGCAGCCTGGTAATCGTGATCTGCGACGAACGTGCCCTCACCGAGGGCGCCGAGCAGCAATTGAGCCTGCTGTCACGCCATTGCGACTTGCTGCTGTTGCCGATCTCCGACCCGCTGGACCACGCGCTCCCTGCCGCCGGGCTGCTGCGTTTTGCGCAGCGTGGGGCGCAATTGGAACTGGATACCCTGAACTTCGATTTGCGCCAGGCCTACAAGGCCCAGGCCGAAGCGCGCATCGCCCGCTGGGAACTGCTCGCGCAGAAACTGCGGATCCTGTTGATGCCCCTGAGCACCCAGAGCGAAATGGTCGAACAACTGCGCGAATACCTCAACCCGCAACGCCCGGTTAAAAAGCAATGAGCAGCCTCGACCAACTGCAACCGCTGATCGCCCCGCCGCCCATCGGCTTCTGGCCGCCCGCGCCGGGCTGGTGGCTGTTGCTGCTGGTCATCCCGCTGCTGGGTTGGGGGGTGTGGTCGCTGCGCCGCTTCTTGCCGACTCGACGCCCCCTGGCCCGCGCCGAACAACCGCTGGACCCGCTGCGCATCGCCGCCCTGGCGGAATTGGCGCTGATGCCCAAACCCTACGATGGCGCGCCCGCCGGTGCCTGGCTGCAACAGCTCAATGGCCTGCTCAAGCGCCTGTGCCGCAACGACTATCCCTATAGCCAGAGCCATACCCTCAACGGCCGCAAATGGCTGGCATTCCTCGACAACCGTTGCCCCGCCGCCGGCCTCACGCGCTGGATGGTGCTGGTGGAGGGAGCCTACAAACCCGAATGTAAACTCGACGACAAGGCCATCGCCGGCCTGACCCAAGCGGTCGACACCTGGATTCGCAAACATGTTTGAGTTCGCCTGGCCGTGGATCTTCGTCCTGTTGCCCTTGCCCTGGGTGATGCGGTTCATCCTGCCGGCGGCCGACAGCGGCGAGCCCGCCCTTAAAGTCAGCTACCTCGGCGATCTCGAAAGCCTGGCCCGCCGCCGTGCGCGGGTGAACCTGCCGGGCTGGCGCCAACAGGCGCCCTTCGTGGTGCTGTGGCTGCTGCTGCTGACCGCCGCTGCGCGCCCGGAATGGCTGGGCGAACCACTGCCGATTGCCGCCAGCGGCCGCGATTTGCTGGTGGCGGTGGACGTGTCCGGCTCCATGGACTTCCCCGACATGCACTGGCAGGACGAAGACGTCAGCCGCCTGAACCTGGTCAAGCACCTGCTCGGCGACTTCCTTGAAGGCCGCGAAGGCGACCGCGTGGGCCTGATCCTGTTCGGCAGCCAGGCCTATCTCCAGGCGCCGCTGACCTTTGACCGCCGCACCGTGCGCACCTGGCTGGATGAAGCGCGCATCGGCATCGCCGGCAAGAACACCGCCATTGGCGATGCCATTGGCCTGGCGTTGAAACGCCTGCGCCAGCGGCCTGCGCAAAGCCGCGTATTGATCCTGGTCACCGATGGTGCCAACAACGCCGGGCAGATCAACCCACTGACCGCCGCGCGCCTGGCGGCCGAAGAAGGGGTGAAGATCTACCCCATCGGCATCGGTGCCGACCCCGAGCAAACCGGTTCCCTGGGCATCCTTGGCGTCAACCCGAGCCTGGACCTCGACGAGCCGGCACTCAGGGCGATTGCCGAAGCCACCGGCGGCCAATACTTCCGTGCCCGCGATGGCCAGGAGCTGGAAGCGATCAAGCAGACACTGGACAAGCTCGAGCCCGTCGAACAGCAACCCACCCAGGCGCGCCCGGCGCAGGCGCTGTACAGCGGACCGCTGGCCCTGGCGCTGATCCTGAGCATGTTGCTGGTGATCCACGAACGCTGGCCGAACAACGCTCTGCAACGCGGGTTCAACAAACTGTCGAGCAAGGGGATCTTCCTGCAACAGCATCCGGAATGGCGCCAGCGCCTTAAACGCCTGCGTCTGCGGAGGCGTCGATGATCGCCCTGTGGCCGCATTGGTTCCGCCCTTGGTGGCTGTTGCTGCTGCCGCTGCTTGGCTGGTTGCTGTGGCAGCTGTGGCACCGGCAAAAGCGCGCCGGGCGCTGGCAGATGATCCTGCCGCCGGCCTTCCACGCCGTACTGCTCAGCGGTGGCAGCGGGCGCGAAAGCAAATCGCCATGGGTGTTGCTGGGCCTCGCCTGGCTGTTGGCGGTGCTGGCGTTGCTGGGTCCCAGCTGGCAACGGGTTGAACAAACCAGCCAGAAACCCTCCGACCCGTTGGTGGTGCTGCTCGAACTGACCCCGGAAATGCTCGCCACCGACAGCCCGCCCAACCGCCTCGAACAGGCACGGCGCAAACTCTACGACTTGTTGCAGGCGCGCAGCGATGCGCAAACCGCCATCGTCGTCTATGCCGGCAGCGCCCACACCCTGGTGCCGCTGTCGGACGACCTGGCCACCAGCCGCAACCTGCTCGAGGCCCTGCGCCCCTCGATCATGCCGGAGTCCGGCCACCGCGCCGACCTGGCCGTGGAGAAAGCGCTGGACCTGCTCAAGCATGGCGGCCTGGGCCAGGGTCGCCTGCTGCTGGTCGGCTCATCGCTGTCCAAACAGGAACGCCAGGGCATTCGCCTGCTGCTGCAGGGCAACCAGGCGCCGAGCCTGTCGATCCTGGGCATCGGCAGCCGTGAAGGCACGCCGGTGACCCAGGAAAGCGGCGAATTCCTCAAGGACGAACAAGGCGCAATCCTGGTACCGCGCCTCGACAGCCCGACGCTCAAGGCCTTCGCCAGCGAAATGGGCGGACGCTACCGGGCCGCACGCCTGGACGATAAAGACCTGCGCCAGCTCGGCGTGCTGGACCCGCCCCAAGCCCTGCGCAATGACGGCCAGTTGCTGCACCTCGACACCTGGGCCGACCAGGGTTACTGGCTGCTGCTGCCGCTGTTGCTGCTGGCCGCCTGCGCCGGGCGGCGCGGCTGGTTGTTCTTTCTACCGCTGCTGCTGTTGGGCTCGCCCCAACCCAGCTATGCCTTTGAATTCCAGGATCTGTGGCTGCGTCCGGACCAGCAAGGCCAATACCTGCTCAAGCAGAAACGCCCCGCCGAAGCCGCCGAACATTTCGAGGATGCCCAATGGCAAGGCGTCGCCCTGTACGAGGCCGGCAACTATGCCGAGGCCATCAAGCGGTTTGCCGAGGGTAATGACGCCTATTCCCACTACAATCGCGGCAACGCCCTGGCCAGGTCCGGTGAACTCGAAGCGGCCATCGACGCCTACGAACAAGCCCTGGAAGCCCAGCCCGACCTGCAACCGGCACTGAAAAACAAGGCCCTGGTAGAAGCCCTGATCCAGGAACAGGCAGAACCCGAGCCGCAAACGCAGGCAAAAAACGAGGATGACGAAACCACCCAACCCGGCCAAACTGCGCAACCGGGCGCCACTGGGCAAAATGCCACAGGTGGCGAGCAGTCGTCCCAGGGCCAGGGCGAAGCCGGCAGCGGCGATACCCAGGCCGGCACCCCGCCGCCAGCCGCTGGCAACGACGTGCCGGGCAGCGAGTTGGGCGATGAGCACACCACCACCCCGCCGCTGCTTGCTGCCGACGCCAACCTCGACGGTGAACACCGCCAGGCCCTGGAACAATGGCTGCAGGAGATCCCGGACAATCCCGGCGAACTGCTGCGACGCAAATTCTGGTACGAACAGCAACAGCATCAGGACAAGACTCGATGAGCCGCCGCACCACCCTTCTGCTTCTGCTCGCGTTGTCGGCAGGCCACGCCCAGGCGGCCAGCCTGGTCGCCAGCGTCGACCGCAACCGTCTCAATTCCGGGGAAACGGTGGAACTGACGGTGGAATCCAGCGATGTCACCCAGTTCGGCAAGCCCGACCTGTCGCCCCTGGATGCGCAATTCGAAGTCAGCGGCACGCGCCAGCTCAACCAACTCACGACACTGGGTGGCGATAACCATGCGACCACGCGCTGGATCATTACCCTGCTGCCCAAGCAGAACGGCACGGTGGTGATTCCGCCACTGCAAGTGGGTGAGTACACGACCCAGCCGATCAGCCTGCAAGTGCTGGAAACCACCAGCCAGGACACCAACGCCGAGCTGGCCCCGGTGTTTGTCGAAGCCAACCTCGACCAGACCAGCGTCTATGTGCAGGCCCAGGCATTGTTGACCGTGCGCGTGTACCACTCGGTGTCGCTGTATGACGACAGCAGTCTCACGCCGTTGCAGATCCCCGATGCCCGTGTCGAACAGTTGGGCGAGTCGCGCACCTACGAAAAGGTCATCAACAGCATCCGCCATGGCGTGATCGAAACCCGCTACGCGATCTACCCGCAGCACAGCGGCACCCTGGAGATTCCGTCGCAGACGTTCAGCGCCACGCTGGTGGAGTCGCGTCCACCCCAGGAAAACACGCTGCAGGGCACCAAGCCCGGCAAGCTGATCCATGTGAGTTCGGCGGCGCTGCCACTGGCGGTCAAGCCCAAGCCCGCGCTGTACCCCGTCGATGCCCCCTGGCTGCCGGCCCGCAGCCTCACGCTCACCGAGAGCTGGAACCCGGAGCCGGAACATGTACAAGTCGGCGACTCCCTGACCCGCAGCCTGACCGTCAAGGCCGAGGGCCTGTCCAGCGCCCAACTGCCGGCCCTGCCCAGCACCGACATCAACGGCCTGCGCCGCTACCCGGACCAGCCGGTGCTCGGCAACCAGACCAGTGACCGTGGCCTGATCGGCAGTCGCGAGGACCGTGAGGCCCTGGTGCCCAACCGGGTCGGCGCCCTGGAACTGCCTGCCGTCGAGGTGGTGTGGTGGAACACCCACGAGGACCATCTGGAACGCACCAGCCTGCCGGCCCGCACCCTGCAAGTGGCCAACAACCCCAGCCTGGCGGTGGACACGCCGGCCACCCCAACCATCATCACCGCACCGGACGACAGCCGCCTGTGGCTGTGGCAACTCAGCACCCTGCTCCTGGCCTGCACCACCCTGCTGGGCTTCGGCCTGTGGTGGCGGGCCCGTCGGCAACCGGCGGTACTGCGCGCCACGCAAACCGGCCCGAGCCCGCGCACCCTGCTCGACGACCTCAAGCGTGCCACCCAGGCCAACGACCCCCAGGCCACCCGCCAGGCGCTGGATGCCTGGGCGCGGCAACAGCCGGAAACGTTGGCGGATATGGCGGCACGGTTCGTGCCGTTGTCGGATGCATTGGATGGGCTCAATGGCGCGCTGTACAGCGAAAGCGGTCAATACTGGCTGGGCGAAGAGCTGTGGCGTGCGGTCAAGGCCATCCCCATGGCCGAGCGCGAGCAGGACCCGGCGACGGACACCACCAGTTTGCCGCCGCTGTATCCCAAATAAGCCCTCCCAGATTTGACTCGTGCTGCCTGGGGACCTGCATTGTTAAAGGCCAGCAATCCAGAGCCCGTTAAAATTGCAGGACGTGCATTTGATCAGCAACGCCACCACCCTCGCCGACGGAGCGGCGGGCCGCATCCAGGGTGGACACCCTCCTTTGAATATTCCCGCGTGGGGCGTGGAAATAATCAATCAAAGGACATCCACCGTCTAAAGGTTCACGAAGGCGTTAAAGCAGGCCCTACTGATTGGCAGACAATGCCGATGAGCACTCCTGCATCGGCTCCTTATGATGTGGGTTTTCCGGAATCGAACCAGTTGACCATAAACCGCGCGTAATCAGCGCCAGCCTCAGCCAGTTTTTGATCGCGCTTTCCATTGGTCACACTTTCAAGCACTTCCCTGGGAGTCATTGGCTTTTCCTTTGACTCGCTTTTTCTTTCCGGCGTCTGATGATGTAGGGGAGGTAAGGTGAACGAGTAACGAAGGTGATCACCACCGGGATTAGTTTCAATCATATTCAATTTATCCTTCAAACAGTTCATAGGTATCCCACCTTCAGCTGGGACCTGTTTTGAGTGCATGTTCATCAGCGGTCAGTTCCAAGCGCGCCTGGTAACAGGGTATTTACAGGTAAACTCTCCAGCTTTATCGCCCTGCTTTGTTTTCGGCGGCCATTCATCCTCTTTTCCTCTACGGAGTTCGCCTTGCGTCTGTTCCACACCTCCGACTGGCACCTGGGCCAAAACCTCCACGGCCAGGAACGCGACTTCGAACACGCCTGCTTCCTCGAGTGGCTGCTGCGCCAGATCGCGGCCCAGCAACCCGATGTGCTGTTGATCGCCGGCGATATCTTCGACACGGTCAACCCGCCGCTCAAGGCCCAGGAGCGCCTGTACGATTTCATCATCAGCGCCCACGAACAAAACCCCAAGCTGACCATTGTGATGATCGCCGGCAACCACGACTCCGGCTCGCGGATCGAGCTGCCCGCGCCGTTGATGCGGCGCCTGCGCACCCATGCGCTGGGCCGCGTGCTGTGGCTGGACGACGGCCAGCTGGACGCCGAACGCCTGCTGATTCCCCTGCCGGATGCCAAGGGCAAGGTCGCCGCGTGGTGCCTGGCGCTGCCGTTCCTGCGCCCGGCGGAAGTCACCGGTGCCCACCTGGGTGACGACTACCTGCAGGGTATCGGCCAGGTCCATGAATGGCTGATCGCGGCGGCCAACGCCAAACGCAAGAAAGGCCAGGCGTTGATTGCCATCAGCCATGCGCACATGGCCGGCGGTTCGGTGTCGGAAGATTCCGAGCGCAGCCTGATCATCGGCAATGCCGAGGCGCTGCCGGCCAAACTGTTCGACAAAAGTGTCGGCTATGTTGCCCTCGGCCATTTGCACAAGCCGCAAAAGGTCAATGGCGAGGAGCGCATTCGCTACAGCGGCTCGCCGATACCGCTGTCGTTTTCCGAAATTGGCTATAAGCACCAGATCCTCGACGTGACGTTCCAGGGCGAACGACTGGTCAGCGTCGAACCGCTGCTGATTCCCCGCTCGGTCAACCTGCAACGCCTGGAAGCCGCGCCCCTGGCGGACATCCTCAAGGCCCTGGCAGAGTTGCCCGACATCGACCTACTCGCCGAAACCCAGCGCCACCCCTGGCTGGAAGTGCGCGTACGCCTCGACGAACCGCAACCGGACCTGCGCCAGCAAATCGAAACCGCCCTGCAAGGCAAGGCCGTACGCCTGGTGCGCATCGCCGCCGAATACGCCGGCCAAGGCCGCCGCGACGACAGCAACGAAGACGCACTGATCGAACTCGACCAGCTCACGCCCCAGGAATTGTTCAGCCGTGCCTGGCAGGACAGCTACGGCAGTGAAGTGGATGAACAGACCTTGAAGGATTTCGCCGTGCTGCTCCAGGAAGTGCAACAGGCAGGTGAACAGCCATGAAGATTCTTGCCATTCGCCTGAAAAACCTCGCCTCCCTGGCCGGGCCATTCGAGATCGACTTTACCGCCGAGCCCCTGGCCAGTGCCGGGCTGTTCGCGATTACCGGGCCGACCGGCGCCGGTAAAAGCACCCTGCTCGATGCCCTGTGCCTGGCGCTGTTTGGCGCCGTGCCACGCCTGGGCGATACCGGCCAGGCCAAGATGCCGGATGCCGACAGCGATATCTCCATCGGCGATCCACGCACCCTGATCCGGCGCGGCACCGGTGGCGGCTACGCCGAAGTGGACTTTGTCGGTGTCAGCGGCCGTCGCTACCGGGCGCGCTGGGAAGCCAATCGCGCCCGCGACAAGGCCAGCGGCAAATTGCAGAACAGTCGGCAGAGCCTGATCGACCTGGACAGCGACCAACTGCTGGCGAGCCAGAAGACCGAATACAAGACCCAGCTGGAATTGGCCCTGGGCCTGAACTTCGAGCAGTTCACCCGCGCCGTGCTGCTGGCCCAGAGTGAGTTCAGCGCCTTCCTCAAGGCCAACGACAACGAACGCAGCGAACTGCTGGAAAAGCTCACCGACACCGCGCTGTACACCCAGCTCGGCCGCCGTGCGTTCGACAAGGCCAAGGACGCCAAGGACGCGCACAAACACCTGCAGGACCAGGCCACCGGCGTGGTGCCCCTGGCCCCCGAGGCGCGCGCCGAACTGGACCGGCAATTCGACGCGGCCCAGCAACAGCTCAAGACCCAACAGGCCCAACTCAAGCAATTGGAGTTACAGCACACCTGGCTCAAGGAACTGCGCGAATGGCAGGACCGCCAGCGCAGTGCCACCGAGCAGCTCCAGCGTGCGCAAGCGGAGTGGGACAACCAGGCCACGCAGCGCCAGGACCTGAGCCGCCTCGACCAACTGGCACCGCAGCGCCATCAGTTTGCGCGCAGGGCTGAACTGCTCACCTTGCTGACGCCACTGGCCGCGCAGATTCAGCAGTACACCGAGCAACAGGCTGAACTGCAGACCCGCCAGGTGCAACTGCAACAACAGCAGACCGCGGCCCAGACGGCGCTGGTTGACGCACAGCAGCAACAAACTGCCGCCGCGCCCCTGCTACGCCAAGCCTTCGATGCGCAAAACACCCTCGCCCACCTGACCGAGAGCCTGGGCAAATTTGCGTCTGAAAAACAGTTGGCGCAAACCGCCTGCACTGAAGGTCAAGCCAACTTGAATGGCTTGCTCGACAAGCAAAAACAAGTCGACGAGCGCCTGCAACGCCTCGCCGCCGAACTGGAGCGCAGCAGCGCCCTCGCGCCGCTGGGCGATGCCTGGAACGCCTACCGCGATCGCTTGCAACAGTTGATGCTGATCGGTAATCGCCTGAAAAAAGGCCAGGCCGAACTGCCAGACCTTGAACAGCGTGCTACCAGCGCCGCAGAAAAATTTGCCCAGCAACGCGAAGCCCTCGACCTGCTGTATCAAGAAGCCGGCGCCGAACCCCATGCCGTGGCCGAACAGGTGCAACTGCTGGCCAGCCTGTTGCAGGACAATCGCAAGCAGCAGCGCGCCTTCGAAGACCTGTCACGTCTGTGGGACAGCCAGCAGCAGCTGGAGCAGCAAGCGGTCGCCCTCACGCAAAAGCTCGCCGATGCCGCCCGGCAACGCGACCAACTGAACCAGACCGGCCTGCAAACCAAGGCCGAGCTGGCCGTGGCTGAACAGACCCTGACGGTGACCAAGCAACTCTTGGAGCGCCAGCGCCTGGCCCGCAGTGCCAGCGTCGAGGAATTGCGCGAGCAGCTGCAGGACGGCCAGCCCTGCCCGGTGTGTGGCAGCCACGAGCACCCGTACCACCAGCCCGAAGCCTTGCTGCACAGTCTCGGGCGCCACGACGACAACGAAGAGGCCACGGCGCAGAAAGCGGTCGATACCCTCAAGGAAAAACTCACCGAACTGCGCGGTGAAGTCGGCGGCCTGATCGCCCAGCAAAAAGAATTCCTGCAACAACAGGAACACCTGGTCACCCAACAGCAGGCGCTCCAGCCCAGCCTGGACGCGCACCCACTGGCAGCCTCGCTGTTCAATCAGGACGCAGCCAAACGCAGCCATTGGTTGGCCCAGCAACTCAGCCAACTGACCCAAAGCATCACCCAGGACGAACAGCGCCAGGGCGCCCTGCTCAACCTTCAGCAAAACGCCGGGCGCTTGCAGCAACAACTGCAAGCCGCCCAGGACGCGAGCCAGCAGGCGCGCCAATTGCTGGTGGACCAGCAGCGCGAGCTGTCCAACGACCGCGAGCGCCTCGACGAAGAACTCAACGCCTTCGCCAGCCTGCTCCCCGCCGACACCCTGGAAGGCCTGCGCAGCGACCCGGCCGCGACCTTTATGCAGTTGGACCAGCAGGTCAGCCAACGCCTTGAACAACTGGGCCATCAGAAGGATGAGCTGGCCGAGCAGCAGGAACGCCAGCAGGCCATCGAGAAAGAGCACACGCACCAGCAGCATCGCCAACAGCAACTCGAGGCCCTCAACCAGCAATTTACCGAGCTGGTCGCGCAGCAACAGGCCGCCCAGGAAAAACTCGGGGCCTTGCTGGGCGAGCACGCCAGCGCCGAACACTGGCAACAGCAACTGGAACAGGCCGTGGAGCAGGCACGCCAGAGCGAGACGGACGCCAACCAGCAGTTGCAGGACATCCGCAACCAACTGATCCAACTGGCCGCCGACCTCAAGGCCCAGCAGGAGCGCGAGCAAGCTTTCGAAGCCGAACAGCACAGCCTCGATGCCCGCACCACCGAATGGCGCGCCCTGCACCCCGAGCTGGATGACGAGGGCCTGGCGCGTCTGCTGGCGTTTGATGACACACACATCGCCACGCTGCGCGAACATCTGCACAGCAGCGAAAAAGCCGTCGAGCAAGCCAAGGTATTGCTGCTGGAACGCGAACAACGCCTCGCCGAACACCAGGCCCTGCACAACGGCAACCTGGACGCCGAACAACTCGACGGCGCCCTCGCTGCGCTCAATCAACACTTGGCCGACGGCGAAAAACACTGCGCCGAACTGCGCGCGCGCCAGTCCGAAGACCAGCGTCGCCAGAACGCCAACAGTGCCCTGGCCGAACAGATCGCCAAGGCCTATGACGAGTGGCAACGCTGGGCACGCCTGAACGCACTGATCGGCTCGGCCACCGGCGATACCTTCCGCAAGATCGCCCAGGCCTACAACCTCGACCTGCTGGTGCACCATGCCAACGTGCAACTGCGCCAATTGGTGCGCCGCTACCGTCTCAAGCGCGGCGGCAGCATGTTGGGCCTGCTGGTGATGGACACGGAAATGGGCGATGAACTGCGCTCGGTGCATTCGTTGTCCGGCGGCGAGACGTTCCTGGTGTCCCTGGCCTTGGCCCTGGGCCTGGCATCGATGGCCTCCAGCACCTTGAAGATCGAATCGCTGTTTATCGACGAGGGCTTTGGCAGCCTCGACCCCGAGTCCCTGCAATTGGCCATGGACGCCCTCGACGGCTTACAGGCCCAGGGGCGCAAGGTGGCGGTGATCTCCCACGTGCAGGAAATGCACGAACGCATCCCGGTGCAGATCCAGGTCAAGCGCCAGGGCAACGGCCTGAGCACCCTGGAGGTCAAGTGAGCGAGGCGCTGCTGTATTCGTTCCGGCGCTGCCCCTATGCGATGCGCGCACGCCTGGCGCTGCGCTACTCGGGGGTGGCGGTGCGGATTGTCGAGGTGAGCCTCAAGGCCAAGCCGGCGGAGATGCTGGCACTGTCGCCCAAGGGCACGGTGCCGGTGCTGGTGGTGGATGGCGAGGTGATCGACGAGAGCCTGGCGATCATGCAATGGGCCTTGGCCCGGCATGATCCGGATCACTGGTTATTGCAGGGGGATCCGGCGGTACTTGAGCTGATCGCCGAGAACGATTCAACCTTTAAACATCACTTGAATCGATACAAGTACCCCGAACGCTATCCCGAGCAGCCGGTGGAACACTATCGAGCCGAAGGCGAGGTGTTCTTGCAGAAGCTCGAGGGGTTGCTGGCCACTCGCGCCTATCTGCTGGCCGACCACCCTGGCCTGGCGGACATGGCGCTCGCGCCGTTTATACGGCAGTTTGCCCACGTGGACCGCGAATGGTTTGCCGGTACGCCGTACAAAGCGTTGCAACGCTGGTTGGAAGAATTCCTGCAATCGCCCCTGTTTATCGGCGTGATGGCGAAGACTTAGCCTTCGATCAGACTCAACAACCGCTCGCGAGCGATCTCCGGTTCGCCGTCCGTCAACTGCACGGATGACAGGATCGGGGTGGAATAAAGGGCGAGGATAAGTGCGGCGAGTCGAAGTGCCATGCTGTCGATTCCATGAAAGAGCGCGTCAATATTTAAGCGTCAATTTAAACACATGGCAATGCGCCATTACCTCATTTTTTTCTTCGACAGCTGCACAAACGCCAAACCACTCGAACGCGCGTTTACGTTCCAGTGGTTTGGCGTCTGCTTGTGTGCAGGGTCAATCAGCGCTCATTGCTGGGTCTTGTGATCCAGGGCGGCGTAGAAGTTGGCGCTTTGTTGCAGGTATTTCTGGGTGTAGGCGCTGGTGCTGGATTTTTTGCCGCTGACTTCCACGCTGGCGGCGGCAGGCAGGGCGACGGTGGCGGAAACGGCGGAGGCGGCGATGACGGAGAAGAGATTCAAGTTCATGTCGGTAACCCTTGTGTTCGTTCGGTTGGATGGCCGGGGAAGGCCTTGGAACCCAACTTACGCCCGAGGATTGAACCTTAGAAATGCTTTGAAACAGTAGCCGCTATTAATACAATTAATACTAAGGGTCAGGCCCCGCATGGCGGGGCCTGTGGCTTATTGACGCACCAGGAACTTGAGGTCGCTGGGGGCATCGATCGGCAGTTTCTGCACGGTTTTACCCAGCAGGCCGGTCTTGGGGTCACGTTCGACCACCACGATTTCGTTGCTCTTCTGGTTGGCGATCAGCAGGAACTTGCCGCTCGGATCGAGGCTGAACTCCCGCGGGTGGTCGCCTTCGACGCTGCGGCGCTGCAGCTCCGTGAGGTGGGCGGTGGCCGGGTCCACGCCAAATACGATGATCTGGTTGGCGGTGCCGCGATTGCTCACGTACAGGAACTTGCCATCGCTGGAGGCGTGCAGTGCGGCGCCGGCCTTGTCGGATACCGGTTGGCCGGCGGCGAAGTCCACCAGTTGGGTCTGGCTGAGCTTGCCATCGGTGTAATCGAAGACCGCAACCTGGGCGCTCATCTCGGTGGTCAGCCAGGCATGCTTGCCATCGGCGCTGAACAACAGGTGACGCGGGCCGCTGCCCGGTGGCAGTGGCACAAAGGCCGGATCGGCCGGGGTCAGCGGCAGCTCGTGGTTGGCCTTGGGGTCGTAGCGATAGGCGAACAGCTTGTCCGCCCCAAGGTCCTGCACAAACACGTACTTGCCATCCGGCGACGACACCACCGAATGCACATGGTTGGAGGCCTGGCGCTCAGGGTTCACGCGACTGGCCGGGTGTGCACTCAACTGCACCGGTGCCGACAGCTTGCCCTCGGCATCCACCGGCAGCACCGCCAGGCTGCCGCCCGGATCTTCCAGCACCGAATAGTTGGCGACGAACAGGTAGCGCCCATCCGCCGCGACGCTGGAATGGGTCGGCTCGTTGCCCAGGCTCTGCACCTGATTGACCAGGGTGAGCTGATGATTCTTCGGGTCGATGCGGTAGCTGCTGACGCGGCCGACCGGGTCTTGCTGGCCCGGGCCGTTTTCATTGACCACAAACAGGTGCTTCTGGTCTTTGGAGACCGTCAGCCACGAAGGGTTGGCGGACTTCGCCGCCAGTACCGGCTTGCCTTGGAACTGGCCGGTGCGGCTGTCGAATTGCAGGCGATAAATGCCTTCGCTGGAGCCGGCGGTGTAGCTGCCCACCAGCAACTCATAGGTGTCCGCCGGTGCAGCCTGCACCGACATCGCACCCACACTGCCGGCCATCAGCAGCGGCCAGAATTTACGCATCATCATGCTCGTCTTCCTCGTCGTTATTGTTGCCGGTGAAGGCGGCCATGCACACCAGGCGGTGCTCGCCCGAATCACCGGTGAGGGTCCAGCTTTGCAAGGCGTCATCGAAGGTTGCGGCCTGCACCTGCACCAGGCTGAAGGACCAACGTTTCTCGGCCCGGCCGTCCATGCTCTTGATCAGCAACTGTTGATCGTCGAGGCTGAAATCAAAGGCATGCAGCCCATCGATTTCGAGCATGTCGCTGGTGTGGAGTTCAGTAAGCAGGGAAGCGGCAGTCATCAGGCTCATTCATCGCTGGAAAAAACGCTGATGATAGGCCAATCCGGCCACGCCGTCGTGTCGCGATAGCGGGCTACCGCACGGCAGCGGCCGGCGCTTGCCATTCTGGGGGCGAACTCCCCACAGAATGGAATCTCCTATGCCAGACACTTCAAACGCCCCGCCGGCAGGGCCGCTGCACTTCGCACACCGCAGCAACACCCCGGCCCTGGCGGTCGCCCAGCAGTTCGCCACACGCCCGACGTTACGCCAGGTGGTCGAACGGCACCTGCACGAACGCCTGCAGGAACAGTTCCCGGCGCTGCCCCTGGACCTGCCCACCCTCAAGCTGGCCACCCCCAACCAGCGGCGCGGCTGGGACCTCAGGCGCTTGACCGATGTGGTCCTCGAGCATTTGGGCAATGGTACGGCCCTGAACCTGACCCAGGTGGTCGACCAACGCCGCTGCTTCCTGTCCCAGCGCCCGCCCTCGCGCTTGACCTATGAGGCCAATGGCCCCCGCGAGCCGGACATGGCGGTGATCGAACGGCTGATCCTGGACCTGGCCTTCACCCTGCCCATCGCTTTTCAGCAAACCCTGGCCACCTATTGGAACGGCGCTGCCGACACCGGCAGCAGCCGCTGGCAATGGCTTGGCGATCTACTGGCGGACACCCTCAAAAGCAGCGCCAGCCTGCTGCCCGCCGGCACGCCTCGGAACATGCTGGACAGCGTGACCCGCCAGCCTGACCGACGTGAACGCCAGGCCGGGCCCAACGGATTTGTGCATGCTTACTGCCTGGAAGCCTGTGTGATCCGGCACGGCCGTGAAGCCCGCCTGCTGAGCAGCGACCTGCTGTTGGTGCAAGGCCAGCAGGCCTTGCTGTGCCAGGCGTCGGGCAGCGTCGAGCCATTCGCCTCACTGGAGGTCTTCACCCAGGCCTGGGGCCAGCGCCTGAGCCAGCGGTTGCAGGTCGACAAGGTGGTGGTCAGGCGCTACGAGCCCGATGGCAATCTCTTCGATACCCAGGCCGCCCTGTTGCTCAACCAGCAACTGGATGACCTCGAAGCCATCGCCCTGCCCGCCTCCGACGGCGTGCGCAGCCTGGAGCAGCGTTTTGCCCTGGCGACAGACCCCAGCGCCGCCTTTGTCGCTGCGCCGGCACCCGACCCGACACATCAGGACGCCATCCAGACGGCGTTGCCCGCCTGGCTGCAGAGCGCCAATGCCCAGCAGCGTTTCGCCTATCGCCAAGGGCTGTTGGAACAGGCCCGCCTGCAACGCCTGCAGGCCGGGGCGTCGTTCCTGGACGGGGTCGAGAGCCTGCCGGCCTTTGCCTCCCGCACCCTGCGCGAGCAGATGCGCCGCGACCACCCTGGCGCCAGCGTGGAACCGGACAACCTGCGGCTGACCTTCCACGTCCCGGTGGGTGACCTGCACAGCGGCTACCTGGCACCGGTGACCCTGGGCCTGACCGAGCTGGCGATCAAGAACCTCGCCGCCGCGCCGCACGGCCGCATGACCCTGCAGGACACTTCCGGGGCCGTCCTCCCGGCCTGGCTGACCGAGGACTATATCCTCGGGGAAAAAGGCCTGTTCCACAGCACGCCCGGCCTGATCCGCCAAGTGGATATCGGCCGGCGCTACCCGCAACAGCTGCGCGACCTGCTGCTGGGCGACAACCCGCAGGTACGCCGGCGTGAGACGCTGTTCGGCCAGGCGCTGACCGTGCAACTGCCGCACCAGGCCCTGGAACTGGCGATTCGCGGGCAACAGGGCTTCAGCTTCCTGGGGTATCGCTACGTCAAGGCGGTGCTGCACGCCAGCGCGGCGGGGCGCGTGGTCGACACCCTCGACATCGTGATGCGCCCGCTGGCCTTCGCCCGCAAGCCCGCTGCCGTGCCGGATATCGTCGGCAACATGTTTATCATCGAACCCCGTGACATCGACGCCGGGCCGTCGATTCTCTATCGCCCGCTGTACTCTGACGCGTTGCAGCAATTCGCCAGCCGCGCGGCCCTGTTCGACGCCATCGCCCAGCCCGGTGCACTGCAAGACAGCGTGCTGGCCTGGATGAGCGACAAGGCCCGGCCGATCTACAGCCACGGCGGCTTCCGCAGCCCGCATATCCTGCGCTTCGGCCAGGGCGACGACACGGTGCAGTGGCCGGCGCCGCCGCCCGCGCAGTTGGTACAGGAGTTCAATGGCAGCGAAGTCGAGGGTTCCCTGGCGCAATGCCTGGCCACCGGCAACCTGACCCAGTACCTCTACGGCAGCAACGCCCGGGCGCTGGTGGACCTGGCGGATCGCGACGCGGTGTCCAATGCCGAAAGCCGTTGGGCGGTGTTGCTCGAAGGTGGCTGGCTGCTGTTCAACGCCCTGCTCTTGCCGCTGCTGCGCGGGCCGGCGCTGGTTGCAGGCTGGATGGTGCAACTGGCGGTCAGCCTGCGGCACGATATGGCCGCCCTGCACGGCGACGACGCCGCCGCCCGCGAACTGGCCTGGGTCGACGTGCTGCTCAACATCGGCCTGATCCTGCTGCACATGGCCCCCCGGCAACACCCGACCCTCGAGTTACCCTCGGAGCCCGCCTTACCGGCCACCCTCGCGGCCCTGCAGCGCCCGCCAGGCCTTGCGCCCCGTCCGGCCACACCAGTGGAACTGGGCCCGGTGGGCCTGCCCGCAGAGCCGCCGGCCGGCGACCGCACCCTGGTCGACTTTGTCCATTCCAACGCCCGCGACGCCAGCCGCCGGCGCCTGCTCGAAGCCCTGCGCGAACTGCATGTGCCATGGCCGGTGCCGGCCCCCGAGCCGCTGGACGCCGGCATGTTCAAAGGGCTGTATCGCATCGACCAGCAATGGCATGCCTCGGTGGGCGGCCTGCTGTTTCGGGTAAACATCGCCGCGGACCTGGGTGAGGTGTGGCTGATCCATCCGCAGAAACCGCAGCATCCAGGCTTCGTACTGGTGCGCAATGCCCAGGGCCAATGGGGCCTGGACCTGGGCCTGAAACTGCGCGGCGGCGGGCCGAAAAACCGCCTCAAGGCCAAGCTGGCCCACATCGACCAGCAGCGCACCCAAGCGTCGGAGGAGATCAATCGCATCAGTGATGAGGTCAGCGGCCTGATCAAACGCCTGCAGCCTATCGACCAGGTGCTGGATGCCGCCCGGCAGAAGTTCGAGCAGGCCCATAACGCCCTGGGTCTGGCCCGCACCCGCTTGCGCAGCGCACCTGACGACCCGGCGCGGGTGGCCGAGCACCTCGCCAGCGTCGCCCAGCGCTCCCGGGCCAGGGCCGGGTTCCAGGTGTTTCAGGAGCGCTTCGATGCGGCCGCCGCCGAGTTGCTGCAACAACGGCGCGCCTTGATCGAGGCCTACGGGCGGATGAAAGCCGTGGACAGCCGCTTCGACTACGAAGGGCAATGTGTGGAGCAATATCAGTCGATCCTGGCCACCGATGAAATTCGCGTCAGCCAGTTGTCGTCCCTGTACCTGGCCACGTTTGTGTCCGAGCAGGGCGAATCGCTGATCGAGCTGCAAGGCAGCGCCCAGGATGTGCAGGCGCTGCGCTATGTCAACGACCTGCTGGAAACCAACTTTGCCGTGTCCGAGCGCCATGCCCAGGCGATGATTGCCATCGAGGACACCCTGGAGGCGATGGCCGCACGCTTGAAAACCGGCGCGGCCCAGCGCCTGAATTACCTCAACGGGCATCCCAAGCGCCGGTTCTACAACCGCCTCAATGCCACCCTCGAATCCCTGGATGTGCTCACCGAGTTGAGCATCGACCGGACGATCCCGGCCAGCACCCCGCAGGAGCACTATTTCCTCGCGCGCCATGGGCACCTGCAATCCTCCCTGTCTGCCCTGGAAGACTCCCACCTGGACCTGCTGACCACCGAAGGTTTCACCACGACCGAACGCAAGGAGGTGCTGACCAACCTGGTCAGGCACTACAACCGGCGCCTGCAGATTTACCAGAGCCTGCTGGAACTCGATTCGCCCCTGGCGCACCCGCGCTACATGCCGCTGCTGATCGAGCGGTTGAACACCGTGCGCGACAGCGCCGAGGCCGACCTGGCGGCGCTGCTGCGCGAAGATGAATTCCTGCCGCCGCAACCGGGGGCCTTCAAACCGGTACAGGCTCCGTCAAGAACCAAACGGGTGTTCAAGTCGCGGGACAAGGGCCCCCTGGTGGGTGACTTGGAGCCGGCGCAGCGTGACCAGCCCTTCCCCACCATCGTGACCCGCAACCCCATTACCCAGCAGGTCAGCGGGCGCTTTATGGAGCACCCCAACGAGGGTTGGGTGGAAATTGTCGAGGCCAGGCCCAGCCGTCCCGCCGAGCCACCCCAGGCACCGGCGCTGTCCACACTGCGCGCCCAGGCGCAACGATTGCTGGAAGAGGTGCCGGCCATCGAGCGCTCCATCGACTTCCAGAAACGCAAACTCAGCGACCCGACGCGTCGCGATGACCTCAACCCGCGTGACTGGCACGACATGCTCGCGCACCAGGCCGAGCGCCTCGACAGCGTCGCGACAGAATTGTCCAGCCACGCGGCCGACAAGCCGGACGTGCTCCAAACCGTCGAGCGCCTGCGCCTGCGCGCCGAGGATTTGCGCACCCAAGGCCGCCAGCATTGCATCGAGGGTTACAAGGCCCAGCGCCCGCGCCAGGAAAACATCGAATTCCTGCGCGCCCATGCCGCCGTCGACATCGGCCTGGTCCACGGCCCGCAACGCACCGCCGCCAAGGACTATGTGTCGGAGTTCGCCGTGCGCGAGAAAAACCGCCTCACGGTGCTGTGGTATGCGCACTTTCACTACAGCCAGGCCGACAGCCCGCCGGGCGCTTATACGGCGGCCCACCTCAAGCGCCCCGAACAGCGTTTTGTCACCCTCCGGGACCTGATCGCCCAGGCCGGGGCAGATAACCGAAGCATCGTGCGCGACCTGTACAACCCGATCACGGCACCGCTGGATCAGCGTCTGTTCCTGAGCCTGCTGCCCGCCTGAACCCCCGCCATGCATGGCATCGCCTGAAAAGGATTTTTATGCAACTACCTGACCCTATTGCCCACGCCGTCAGCGCACGCTTCACCCAGCGCCCGGCGCTGGAAACCGTGATTCGCGAGCAACTCGCCACGGCCATCGGCGCCACGTACCCCAGCCTCAGCCTGGACCTGCGCCGCACCCGCCTGGCCCGGCCACAACGCCGCGGCTGGCTGCTGCAACCCTTTATGCCGGTGGTCCACGATGCCCTGGCCAGTGGTGCGCCATTGGATTTCAGCGAGGTCAACGGCTCGCCCTGGTACCTTTCGGACGAGCCACCCAAACGCCTGAAACTGCCCGGCCTGACCGAGGAAAAACTCGACATGCAGGTCATCGCGAAGCAGGTCGGCGAACTGCCGCAAACGCTGCCCATCGCCCTGCAGAATGCGCTGGCGGCGTATTGGGACACCGGCCCCTGGCACTGGCTGGCCGGCGTCTTGCGGGACACCCTGCGCATCGGCGCCCTGGGCCAGGCCGGCCTGGACCAACCCGCCAGGGAAACCCTGGAACAATTGATCGACTGCCCTGACCGCGAGGCCCGCCTTGCGCGGCATGGGGTGAATGCGGTGTTTGCCTACGCCCTGCAAGCCACCCTCACCCACGCCGAACGCTCGGTCACACGGATGGGGCCGCAGCTGGCATTGATTCGTGCCGTCAACAGCAAGGTCTCGGTGGTGCTGTGTGACCCGCAGCACACCGCCGAGGTTTTCCCGAGCATGGACGCCCTGATCCAGGCCTGTGGCCAGCGACTGGGCCGCCAGTACCAGGTCGACGACATCCTGATTCAACGCTACGAGCCCGATGGCGATATCTTCGAGCACCAGGCGTCGATGATCCTCGATCGCCAGCTCGAAGACCTCGGCAACCTGCGCCTGCCCACCGGCCAGCCGTTCAGTACCTGGCAGGCGCTGTACGCCGAGATCACCGACCCGGGGCGGTTTTTCCGCGACACGCCAACCGCCCCGCCCCAGACCCTGGACACCCTGCGCCAGCACCTGCCGGCCTGGCTGCGCGACGCCGATGCCGACGACCAGGCCACGTACAGGCGCTACGCCCTCGCCATGGCCGGCGCCAAACGGCGCGCGGCGGGGCGTACGGCCTTCAGCCAGATCGATGACCTGCGCACCTACACCGTCAAGGCGTTGTTGCAGGCCTTGCAGCAGGATGCCGTGACCCTGGGCAGCTCGGCCCTCGCATTGCCTTCCGTCGGCGCCTTGCACCCCGATGACCTGCAACTGACCTTCACCATTGCCGCCGGCTACCCAGGTACGTCAGGGATCATTCGCCATGAACGCATGAGCCTGACCGACCTGGCCATCGACAACTTGTCCAGCCGTCCCAGCGGCAGCGTGACCCTCACCCACCGCCACGGCCTGCCCCTGCCGGCCTGGCTGACCGCCGACTACCTGATGGGAGCCGACGGCCCGGTGGCGCGCGTGGACATCGGCCAGCACTACCCGCGGCTGCTGGAGGCCCACTGGCTGGGGGAAAGCCCCGAGGCACTCCGGCGCGAAACCCTGTTCGCCCAACAACAGGCCGTGCAGTTGCCGTTGCTGGCCCTGGAATTGGCCCTCAAGCAGCAAGCCGGCCTGAGCGCCCGGGGCGCACGCCTGGTGGCGGCACTGATGGAGCCCGAAGCCGCCAACCAGAAGGTCGACCAGCAGCCGGTGGTGATCCGTCACCTGGCCCTGCTGTCGGCACCCGGCGCCCATCCGGACACGGTCAGCGCCATGTACCTGATCGAGCCGCAGGACATCGGCGGCGGCCCCCATGTGTTGTATCGCCCGCTGTACGCCGAGGCGCTGCAGGAATTTGCCAGCCGTGAGGCGCTGCTGGAGGCCATCGCCGAAACCGGGCCGCTGCAGGACAGCGTATTGACCTGGCTGAGTGACAGGGCCCGGCCGATCTACGCCAATGGCGGGTTCCGCGAGCCCCACTCATTGCGCTTTGGCCAGGGCGACGAGTTTGCCCCCTTGCACAGGCCGGCGCCGGCCACCCTGGCCGCCGATGGCATCAATGACGAGTTGCAGCAGTGCCTGGTGACCGGGCGCCTGATGACGTACCTGTACAGTGATCACGCCCGGGCCCTGATCGAACAGGCTAACCGCGAATCGGTGTCCAACAGCGAAAGCCGCTGGCAGGTGCTGCGCGAAGGCAGCAGCCTGTTGTTCGGCAACCTGTTGCTTCCGCTGCTGCGTGGGCCGGCCATGCTGACCGGCTGGCTGTGGGGCCTGATGGCCAGCCTGGGCGAGGACATTCCGGCACTGGCCTCCGAAGACCCGCAAGCGCGCGAACTGGCCAGCGTCGACCTGCTGCTCAACCTGGGGTTGCTGTTGTTCGAAGCCGTGCCCGCGATCACCGCCGCGCCCCCCGCGCTGGCGGCGGGGCTCAAGGACCAAGCGTTGCCCCCGCCCCTGGCCCCGTGGGTCGCCGAGCAGTGGCCGCAACCGCCCCCGCCCGCCATCCGCGAAGGCGCGGTTATCCTGCCCGGTGCGCTGGAGCGGGTGGAAAACAGCGTGCTGGACTTGAGTTTTACCCAGGCTCGCCCGCGCCTGACCACGCTCCAGCGCCGCCGCCTCGCCAGTTTCAGCACCCCTCGCCCAACGCCCCTGCCCCAACCGGTGTTGAACGGGCCCCGCCGCGGGCTCTACCCCGTCGAAAACCGCTGGCATGCCCTGGTGGACAACCAGTGGCTGCAAGTTGCCCTGGAGCCGGAAGGCGATATCCGCGTGGTGATGCCTGGCGACGCCAGCCTCAGCGGCCCGTACTTGCGCAGCGACGGCCACGGGGAGTGGTCGGTAGACACCCGCCTGCGACTGCGTGGCGGCATGCCGCCGAAACGGATTGCCGCCGAACGCCAGCGCCAGGCGCAACGCATCAGCGAACTGAAGAAGAGTTTCGAACAGTTCATCCAGGGCCAGGTGGCCATGCAGGGACGGCTCGACGTGATCCTGGCGGTGATGACCAGAACCGCCGAAGACTCGCGCTTCAGCGAAGCGCAACACGCCGACAGTCGCCAACGATTCGATACCGCACTGCAGGAACAGACCCAGGGCTACCAGCAGCAACTGGACAGCCTGCCGGAACGCAGCAGGCTGGGGATTGCCCTGCCGCCCCGGTCGGTGGCGAGCCTGTTGGAAAATGTCATCAACAACGTGCGCAAACACGTGGTGGTGGCCGAAAAAGACCGCGCGGCGCTCTACCGCAGCCACCCTCACTTCACTACCAAGGGCGGCCGCCTGACCGAAGCGGTGCTGACCGATTTCCCGGCCTACCGCCAGTTCATTCGCGCAATGATTGCCATCAATGAGCGCTCGGTGCGCTGGCTCGAACTGCGCGATCGCTACCTCGAGCAGCTGTTCAACCTCGGCACTGCCAGCGCGGAAGACTACATTCGCCTGACCGCGGAACGCCCCCAGGAAATCAGCGTGCTGGCCGTCAAGGACCTGCTGATGCGCAACTACGAACTGATGACCCATAAACACCCTGGTCATCCCTTGGTGGAGGTGCTGATCGATATCCTTGAGCCGCTCCAGGAACACTTGCGTACCCAGGCCGACCTGAACGACCTGGAACTGTCGGCAGAGGAACGCGTCAACGTGCTGGAAAGCCTGGTGGAGCACTATGGCCGGGGGCTGGACTCGTTGCAGGGGGTTGGCATCGTCAACGCCGATGAGTTCGATGTCGACTATTTCGCCAAGCTGGTCAAGCTGGTGCAGGCGCTGTACGAGGAGGCCGCCAGTCAGTTGGCCAGCGAAATCAAGCCGCTTGCCCTGCCCGCCCCGCGCCCGAGCCGGCGCAGCCCGACGGCGGTGGGCAGACCGCAGAAAAAGGTCATCCGCACCTCGAAAAAAGGCACCTTTATCGGCGAGGTCAAACCGCTGGGTACGCTGGAAACCGTGGAGGTTCGCTCGGAAGTCACGGGCGAGGTGCTGGGCACCTACTCGCAACGGGGCGAACAATGGATCGAGTTCAAGGAGTCGCCGCCCTCACCTACCGCGCCGGCTCCCCGCAGCCTGAGCCTGGTCAAGGGGGAAGCGCGCAAACTGCTGGGCATGCTGGAAGAGCACCTGAAACGCGGCGATCAATACAAGAAAATCTCCAGGCATCCGGAAGAGGTCCAGGAGGTGCTGCAGTATGAGTCGGTGCGCTACGACAAGTTGGCGACCGAACTGCATCAGGCCATCCAGGCCCAATCGGCCGAGGCCCGCACGCTCGCGGACCAGAACCTGGAGCGTGACATGCGCCAGGCGGCGGCACGCCTGAGCGAGCGCGGCCTGGCCCTGCGTATTCAACTGTGCCTGGAGCTCCCCCCCACCCACGGCAACCTGGAATTCCTGATCGAACAAAAGCGCGCGAACATGGCGCTGCTGGGCGAACGCATTCAACTGATCGGCGACCGCCGGGACTTTGTCCAGGAATACGCAATCAACGACCAGGGTGGCTACCCATTGTGGTACGCCCACTTCCACTACCCGGCAGCCGACACGCCCAAGCTGGCCTACACCGCCGCCCACCTGAAGACCCGCGAACAGCGCCGGGTCAGTTACTACTCGCAACTGGCCAGGGCCCAAAGCCCCCAGGCCGTGGTGGATGTGCATCGTGGCTTGATCGGCAAGGCGCTGGCGCAGCGCTGGTTCCTGCCGCTGGCCCGCTGACAGGACTGTGGCGAGGGCGCTTGCTCCCGTTGGACTGCGCAGCAGTCCCATTGTTGGGGCCGCTTCGCGGCCCAGCGGGAGCAAGCTCCCTCGCCACCACAGTTCGCTCGCTGCTCTTTAGCCAGGCTCAGTGGGCAAACAACGAGTTACCCTTCTGCCCCGCCAGCTTCTCGGGCTTGATCAGGAAGCGTGCCAGCGCCGGCAGCAGCCACAACGCACCGAACATGTTCCACAGCAGCATGAAGGTCAGCATCAGGCCCATGTCGGCCTGGAACTTGATCGCCGAGAAGATCCAGGTGCACACGCCGATGGCCAGGCACAGGCCGGTAAACAGCACGGCCTTGCCGGTGGACTTGAGCGTCTGGTAATAGGCTTCCTGCAACGGCAAACCGGCACGCAGGAAACTTTCCAGGCGGCTGTAGATGTAGATGCCGTAGTCCACGCCGATCCCCACCCCCAGGGCCACCACCGGCAAGGTCGCGACCTTGACGCCGATGCCCATGAACGCCATCAGCGCGTTGCCCAGCACCGAGGTCAGCACCAGCGGCAGCACGATGCACAGGGTCGCCGCCCAGGAGCGGAAGGTGATCATGCACATGGTCGCCACGCACAGGTACACCAGGATCAGGATGGTCAGCTCCGATTCCTTGATCACCTCGTTGGTGGCCGCCTCGATCCCGGCGTTACCGGCAGCAAGGATGAATTCCAGGCCGTCCTTGTTGTTCTCCTTGGCGAAGTCCTGTACCGCATGCACCGCGCGGTCGAGGGTCTCGGCCTTGTGGTCATTGAGGAACACCAGCACCGGCGCCAGGGAGCAATTGTTGTTGTACAGGCCGTCGGCGCGGGCGATGGAGTTGTTCAACACGTCGGGGTTGCGCGACAGGGTTTCCCATTTCAGGTTGCCCTCGTTCATGCCCTTGATCATCTGCTTGGACACGGTCACCAGCGAGATGGCCGACTGCACGCCCTCGGTGTTCTGCATCTTCCACATCAACTGGTCGATGGGCGCCATGGCTTCATAGCGCGAGCAACCTTCGGCCTTGGTCTTGACCATCACCACCAGCACGTCGGAGCTGGTGGAGTAGTTGCTGATGATGAAGTTGTTGTCCTTGTTGTAGCGCGAGTCCGGGCGCAGCTCCGGCGCGCCCTGGTCGAGGTCGCCGATCTTCAGGTTCTGGCTGTACCAGAGGCCGCCGCCAAAGGCGACCAGCGCGAGCAGGACCGAGACCGGCGCGACTTTGGGGCTGGCGAATTTCGACAGCAGGCGCCAGAACGGATGTTCTCGGTGCGCGTCCTTCTTGCTCCGGGCGATGGCCCGCTTGCTGATACCCGCATAGGAAATCGCCACCGGCAGCAGGATCAGGTTGGTGAACACGATCACCGCCACGCCGATGGACGCGCCGATGGCCAGTTCGCGGATCACGCCGATATCGATAATCAGCAGGGTAATGAAACCCACCGCATCCGCCAGGATCGCGATCATCCCCGGCAGGAACAGTTGCCGGAAGGTGCGCCGCGCGGCCGTCAAGGCGTTGTCCGCCTCGCTGGATTGCAGGGCGATACCGTTGATCTTCTGCACACCGTGGGAAATCCCGATGGCGAAGATCAGGAACGGCACCAGCATCGAGTACGGGTCCAGCCCGAAGCCGAAGAAGTGCATCAGGCCGAGTTGCCAGACCACCGCCACCAGTGTGGTGCTCAACACGGCGATGGTGCTGCGCAGGCAGTTGGTGAACCACAGCAATAGAACCAGGGTGATGACGAAGGCAACGCCGAAGAACAGCACCACCATCACCAGGCCGTCGATCAGGTCGCCGACCTTCTTGGCGAAGCCGACGATGTGGATCTTGACGTTGGGGTTCTGGGCTTCGAACTTGTCGCGGATCTTGTCTTCGAGTTCATGGGAGAACTTGCGGTAATCCAGGGCCAGCAGCTTGCCCTGGTCCTGCGGGTCCGGGTAGGACTCCAGCAGCGGGATGTCGACGATACTCGACTTGAAATCGTTGGCCACCAGCCGTCCGACCTGGCCGGACTTAAGCACGTTATTGCGCAGTTGATCGAGGCTTTGCGTCGAGCCGTTGTAGCTCTGCGGGATCACTTCACCGCCGGCGAAGCCTTCTTCGGTGACTTCGGTCCAGCGTACGCTGGGGCTCCACAGCGATTTAAGGCCCGAGCGGTCGACGCCGGAGATGTAGAACACCTCGTCGTTGATCTGGCGCAGGGTCTCCATGTATTCCTTGGTGAAGATGTCACCGTCCTTGGCCTCCACCGAGATACGCACCGTGTTGCCCAGGTTGGCCAGGTCGTTGCGGTGTTCCATCATCTTTTCGATGAAGGGGTGCTTGAGGGGGATCATCTTTTCAAAGCTGGTGGACGGGCGAATCAACGTCGCCTGCCAGAACAGGAAAATGCTCACCAGCAGGCAGATCACGATGACTGCCGGGCGGTTATTGAAGATCAGGCGCTCAAGAAAGGTCGCTTTATCGTTGTGATGACTGCTCATGCGTTCCCCGCCTTCTTATTGTTTTGTCGGTTCGGCGCCAGTGGGTGTGGCGACGCGAACACCACCCTGCCCGACCAGAATCAAGTTGCCGTTGCCTGCCGCCGTGACGGCCGACAATGAAATACGATCGGGGCGATTGAACACGCTGAAGGTCCGGCCGTCGTCATGGCTGACCACCACGCTGCCGCCGTTGCCGACCACCACCAGCGAACCGTCTTCGAGCAAGGTGGCCCCCGACAGGCCGAACTCCAGGGCCCCGCGTGCGGCATTGAGTTCGACTTGTTCCCAGGTGCTGCCGAAATCCGTGGAGCGGTAAAGATTGCCGCGCAAGCCGTAGGCCAGCAGGGTTTGGGGTTGTGCGGTGCTGATCACGCCAAACAGCGAGCCCTCGTAGGGGCCTTCGAGTTTTTCCCAGGTCTGGCCGTCGTCGCTGGAGCGGAACATGCTGCCCTGCTCGCCGACGATAAACAGGCCGGCGTCCTTGATCCGGGCGATGGCGTTGAGGTGAAACTGGTCTTCATTGTCGAGGCGGTCGCTGACGTCTTCCCAGGTCTTGCCGCCGTCGGTGGTTTCGATCAGCGCCCCATAGGCGCCCACGGCCAGGCCGTGGTGGGCATCGTTGAACCACACGTCGAGCAACGGCGCTTCACGCTTGAGGTCTTGATACTGCTGGGTCCAGGTGGCACCGCCGTCGGTGCTGGCGAGGATTTGCGCATCATGGCCGACTGCCCAGCCCTGCTTGTCATCGACGAAATACACCGCCGTGAGCAGTTGCCGGGTGGGGACCTTGGCTTGGGTCCAGGTGCTGCCCTGGTCATCGGAATAGAGGATGTGCCCGCGATCACCGACCGCCACCAGGCGCTTGCCGGCATGCACGACATCGATCATCAGGCCCTTGGCGGCCTTGGGGGATTCAATCGCAAAAGAGGTATCGCTGGCGGCCTGGACGACGGTCGGCAACGCGACAGTCCCAAACAGCGAGAGCGCTGCGGCCAGCAACGCAACCCTGCGTGCGGCGCGTGGGCGGCAAACAACCCAACCCATGACAGGCTCACTCATAGACCTTTCTCCCATTTATTATTGTTAGGTCGTCTCGCCTTCCCGGGCCCTGAAACCTGCAATCTAGAGCGCCTGGAGGAAGCAGGGGCCATCCTATCGGGCTTTCGAATCGTCTGACAATCGGTGCTACGTTATCTTTTGTTAACTGACGGCGTTTGGCCATGCCTGAATAGGCGGGTATCAACCAGGCTGATTAATGAATTTTTATTCCATCTATTGAAATTTAGGAATTTTTATTCCATTAATAGCCTTCCTGAAAACAATAATCCAAAGGACCACGGCTATGCGTGAACTCGGAATCGGCTTGATCGGCACAGGCTTCATGGGCCGCGCCCACGCCCTGGCATTCAACAATGCCCGGGCGGTATTTGAACTGCCGGTACACCTCAAGCTGGCCGCCCTGGCCGATGCCGATACCGAGCGCGCCCAGCGCTGTGCCACGGCCTGGGGGTTTGCCCAGGCCCACGGCGACTGGCAGGCGCTGATCGACGACCCGGCCGTGGATGTGGTGGCCATCACCACGCCGAACCACCTGCACTTTCCCATGGCGATGGCGGCCATTGCAGCGGGCAAGGCGGTGTACTGCGAAAAACCCCTGGCGGTCAGCCTGGAGCAGGCCGATGCCATGCGCCAGGCCGCCCGCGAAGCCGGGGTGGTGACGCGGGTCGGCTACAACTACCAGCACAACCCGATGATCGGCCTGGCGCGGCAACTGATTGCCGAGGGCGACCTCGGCGACATCATCAGCTTCCAGGGCGAGTTCAGCGAAGACTTCATGGCCGACCCGGCGTCACCGTGGTCGTGGCGCTGTGAAGTGGAGCATGCCGGTGGCGCCCTGGCGGACCTGGGCAGCCACTTGCTGTCGATGGCGCGTTACCTGGTGGGCGATGTGACCGGCGTGTGTGCCGACACCCAGACCGTCCACGCCCAACGCCCGGCCGTCAAAGGCAGCGCCGAGCAGAAAGCCATCGCCGTGGATGACCAGGTGCACGCCCTGCTGCGCTTCGCCAACGGTGCGCGCGGCACGGTGAGCAGCAGTTGGCTCAAGCACGGTTACAAGAACCACCTGAGTTTCGAGATCAGCGGCACCAAGGGCACCTTGGCGTTCGATCAGGAGCGCTTGAATGAACTGCGCCTGTGCCGTGTCGGCCAGGACGGTTTCCAGCGTCTGCTGGCAGGTCCTGCCCTGCCCGGCTACGCGGCATTCAGCCCGGCGGCGGGGCATCAACTGGGGTACAACGAGCTGAAGACCCTGGAGGTGCAGGAGTTGATCATGGCCGTGGCGGGGCAAGGCGCGGATGGCACCGACTTTGACGCGGCGTGGGAGGTGGAACGGCTGGCGACGGCGATTCGTGTGGCGGCCCGTGAAGATCGCTGGGTCAACCTAAACTCGCTCTGAAGCGCAATGCAAAACCCTTGTGGGAGGGGCAAGCCCCCTCCCAACTTTCAGATCACCTGCACACCTCTCAATCAGCGGAAGTGAAGCCTGTCGAGCATGTCGGGACGCCTGAGGAGTTCCTTCGCCAGCCAGGCCTGGCGACCGAAGTAGGGATGCCTGGTAACGGTCCAGTTGGCAACTTCATGCAGTTTTTCGAGGCTGAGGTGGATGGGCCACTGCGGGTCCTTGAACAGATCGAAATCACGCATCAGCTCTCGGGCCAACTCTTTGTCATTCTGGTTTTTAAACATCGTGATGTTGAGGTTGTTTCGATCGATCAGGCTATCCAGCCCGCCGGTGATATGGTGACGGTCCATATCGTCGACCAGGTCTCCACGCCTCATCAGTTCCCGTGCCAGGCGGATATTCTGGTCTTTGTCATAATCGCCGGTCAGCGGTTTGCCGGCCATATTCTTCAGGCCGTCCTTGGTGATGATCCCATGGGGTGCCTTGAAGTCATCGAACCTGTCGAGCAGCATGCGTGATAGGTCCGCATTGCTCTTGCTACCAAAACCGTAGCAGGGCTTGCAGGGGAACGGGTCGGGCCTTGGAGGGCGATGGGCGCCAAAGCAGTGACGGACGAACTGCTTGAAATTGCTCATAACCCCCGCCGGCCAATAACCTGCTTTGATCTGCTGTGCACGGTCACGCGCCTCGAAGCCGGCGGTACCCGCGTTCGCGTAAAACGCCGCCGACCGCGGGGTGTCACTCGACTGAAAGCTGATTGAGGCGCTCTTTTGCGGAGTGGCGGACGCATTCGCCGTTGGTTTTGGGGAAGAGCTATTGCCCTGATCCACCTCCGGGTCCAGGCGTGAGGAAGTAACAGGTTTATCAAGAGCAGGCGCCAACATCGTTTGATGTCTCCAGTCCGGTTTGGCCAAAAAGTGTTCACCTGCCTGTCCAGCGTCGCACCAGGACGCAGATACACAGCGATAACGCTGGGTTGCAAGTAGTCCTTATGTGGCAAGCCTGTCCGAATCAGTTCCTGCCTTTCTAGCGCAAGGCTCGACGCAACACTTTGCCCACCGTCGTTTTAGGCAACTCGGTAGTGCGAAACTCCACATACCTGGGCACCTTGTAGCCCGTCAGGTATTCCCGGCAATGGGCGAGGAGCTGTTCCTGGGTCAGGCTCGGGTCCTTGCGCACCACGATGATCTTGACCTTTTCCCCCGTCACGCCGTCTTCCACGCCGATGGCCGCCACTTCGCCGACGCCCGGGTGCAGCGCCACCACGTCTTCGATTTCATTGGGGTACACGTTGAAGCCCGAGACCAGGATCATGTCTTTCTTGCGGTCCACCAGGCGGATATAGCCGCGTTCGTCCATCACGCCGATATCACCGGTCGACAACCAGCCCTCGGCGTCCAGCACCTCGGCGGTTTCCTTCGGCCGTTGCCAGTACCCCTGCATCACCTGTGGGCCGCGCACCTGCAGTTCGCCCTGCTCGCCGATATCGGCCAGTTCGCCGTCTTCACGCATAAACCGTACCCAGGTCGACGGTAAAGGAACACCTATGCTGCCGGTGAATTCCATTTCGCGCATGCGCGCAATGTCGATCGGGCTGATGCTCACCACCGGCGAGCATTCGGTGAGGCCGTAGCCTTCGATGATCGGCAGCCCGGTGACGTCCTTCCAACGCTTGGCCACCGCCGTGTGCGTGGCCATGCCGCCGGCGATCACCATGCGCAGGTCGGAGAAGTCCCGAGCGCAGAACTCCTTATTCTCCAGCAAGCCGTTGAACAGCGTATTGACCCCGGCAATGCCATTGAAGCGCTCCTTGCGCAGGATCATCTGCACCCGCTTCACATCCCGCGGGTTGGCGATGAGGATGTTGCGCCCGCCCAGGCACATGAACATCAGGCAGTTCACCGTCAGGGAAAAGATGTGATACAGCGGCAGCAGGGTGACGTTGGTTTCCTGCTTGTCCTGGTCCAGCTGGTCGCCGACCCAGGCTTTGGCCTGCAACAGGTTGGCGATGATATTGCGATGGCTGAGCATCACGCCCTTGGCATCCCCGGTGGTGCCGCCGGTGTATTGCAGGAAGGCCAGGTCGTCGAGGTGCATGTCCACCGGGAAGTGGTTGAGCGCGCGGCCCTGTTTCAGCACCTGGTTGAAACGCACCGAGCCCCTCAGGTTGAACGCCGGCACCTGCTTTTGCACGCGACGCAGGATGAAGTTCATCGCCGCGCCCTTGAAGCTGCCAAGAAGATCACCGATGGCGGCCACCACCACGCGCTTGACGCTGCTGCCGGCGATGACTTTTTCCAGGGTATGGGCGAAGTTTTCGAAGATCACCACGGTTTCAGCGCCGCTGTCCTTGAGCAAGTGCTTGAGCTCATGGGCGGTGTACAACGGGTTGACGTTGACCACCACTGCACCGGCCAGGATCGTGCCCAGCAGGCAGATCGGGTACTGCAAGCAGTTGGGCATCATCAGCGCCACGCGGTCGCCCTTCTGTACGCCCTGGCCCTGCAGCCAGGCGGCGAACGCAATGCCTTGCACCTGCCAGTCGGCGTAGGTCATTTCGGTGCCGATGCTGACGTAGGCGACCCGCTCGCGAAATTTCTCCAGGTGCTCCAGGAACACCTCGCGCAACGACGGGTAGTCCTCGATACCGGCATCGATGTCCGCCGGGACGCCGGGCAGGTAAGCGTTCAACCAGACCCGTTCGGTGTGTTCCAGGCTGATAGCGTTCATGGCAGTCTCCTTATTGTTGTTTTTGATGGGGCTACTTTTCGACGATAGCGGTAATGCCCAGCCCGCCCGCCGCGCAGATGGAAATCAGGCCGCGACCGCCGCCCCGCTCGTGAATGGCCTTGGCCAGCGCCGCCAATTGCCGGCCACCGGTGGCGGCAAACGGGTGGCCGCAGCCGAGGGAACCGCCGTTGACGTTCATTTTGGCGCGGTCGATGGCCCCCAGCGGCGCCTCCAGGCCGAGCCGTTCGCGGCAGTAGTCGGCGTCTTCCCAGGCCTTGAGCGTGCACAGCACCTGGGCGGCAAAGGCTTCGTGGATCTCGAAGAAATCGAAGTCGGCGAAACTCAGCCCTTCGCGCTTGAGCATGCGCGGTACGGCGTAGGCCGGCGCCATCAGCAGGCCTTCGCTGCCGTCGACAAAATTCACCGCCGCCGTCTCGCCCGTGCGCAGGTAGGCCAACACCGGCCAGCCATGGGCCACCGCCCACTCTTCGCTGGCCAGCAGCACCACCGAGGCGCCATCCGTCAGTGGCGTGGAGTTGCCCGCCGTGAGGGTACCGTGCTGGCGGTCGTAGGCCGGGGACAGGCCGGCGAGTTTCTCCAGGCTGGCGTCGGCGCGCAGGTTGTTGTCCCGCGCCAGGCCGCGATGGGGGCTGATCAGGTCGTCGAAGAAACCGCGCTGATACGCGGCATCCAGGCGCTGGTGGCTGGTGAGGGCCAACTCGTCCTGGGCCAGGCGCTTGATCTGCCAGCGTTGGGCCATTGCTTCGCAATGTTCGCCCATGGACAAACCGGTACGCGGCTCGCCATTACGCGGCAACAGCGGCTTGAACAACATCGACGGACGCACCTTCAGCAGTGCCTTCACCTTGTCGCCCATGCCCTTGGCGCGGTTGGCCGCGAGCAAGGTGTGGCGCAGGGATTCATTGATGCCGATGGGCGCGTCGGAGGTGGTGTCGGCGCCACCGGCGATGCCCACGTCGATCTGGCCGAGGGCGATCTTATTCGCCACCAGCAAGGCCGCTTCCAGGCCGGTGCCGCAGGCTTGCTGCACATCGTAGGCCGGGGTCTGCGGGGACAAGGTGGTCGACAGCAGCGATTCACGCGCCAGGTTGAAATCCCGCGAATGCTTGATCACCGCGCCGGCGGCAAACTCGCCCAGGCGCTGGCCGTGCAGGTTGTAACGGTCGACCAGGCCTTGCAGCGCCGCCACCAGCAGGTCCTGATTGCTGTCGTGGGCGTACACCGTGTTGGAACGGGCAAACGGAATGCGGTTGCCGCCGATGATCGCCACGCGGCGGGTCGGGGCCGGGTTGAAGCTGTAGTCACTCATGTAGGGCTCTCATTCCAGACAAATAGCCCGCGCATATGCGGTTTGTCGCCGGCGAAATTGCGCACTTCGAATTCGCGCCGCGGGCCGCTCACGGGGTGTTGCCACAGGGCGACCTGGCCGGGCAGAAAGATCGGCAGCTTGAAGTCGCAATGGGCTTCGGCCTGACCCAGGCCCCCGGGGGGTTGTTGAGCGGCCAATGCGCGGCCGAGGGTCCACATGCCATGGGCGATGGCGCGGCGAAAGCCGAAGAGCCTGGCGCCGATCAGCGAGGTGTGGATCGGATTGAAATCCCCCGAGACCGTGGCGAAGCGCCGGCCCAGGTCCGCAGGCAGTATCCAGCGCTGGGTGCGTAACAGGCCCTCCTCCTGCAACGCCAGCGCGTCCTCCCATGGCTCGCCGACGGGACCTTTCACCTCGCGGCGCAGGTACAGGCTGTCGCTTTCCCACACCAGGGTGCCGCTGCTGTAGGCCCGGGTGGCGATGCTCAGCGCCTGGCCCTTGGCATGGGCCACCCAGCGTTCGCAAAAGACTTCCAGGCGCAGTGCCTGGCCTTCCTGCAGGCGCTGGTGCTGCCGAATGCGGTTGGCCAGGTGCACCATGCCGCTGGCCGGATACGGGAAACTCGGACGGGTCAACAGCATCAGGTGCAGGGGGAACGCCAGCACATGGGGGTACGACAGCGGCACGCCCTGTTCGCGGCGAAAGCCACAGGCACGGCCGTAAGCCGCAATGCCCGCAGCGGACAATTCCGCCGCCGAGCGCACCAGGCGCTCCCTGGGCAACAGCGGTGCGCCGTCGAGCTTGGGTTTGCGCAGGGCACGTACGCCGTCCAGCAACAGGCGCGCGCGTGATGGCGGTGGGTCGATGATCTGCGTCACGTAGTCCATGGCTCAGGCTCCCAGCAGGCTTTGGCCGCACACGCGCACGACCTGGCCGTTGACCCCACCCGACGCCGGGTGCGCCAGCCAGGCAATGGTTTCGGCCACATCGATCGGCTGCCCGCCCTGGGACATCGAGTTCATGCGCCGCCCGGCCTCGCGAATCATCAGCGGGATCTTGGCGGTCATCTGGGTCTCGATAAATCCAGGCGCTACCGCATTCACCGTCACCTGTTGCGCCGCCGCACGCGGGGCCAGGCCTTGCACCAGGCCGATCACGCCGGCCTTGGAGGTGGCGTAGTTGCTTTGCCCGAGGTTGCCGGCAATGCCGGAGATCGACGACACGCACACGATACGCCCCCCCGGATTCAGGCCCTGGCTGTCCAACAAGGCACTGCTCAGCTGCAATGGTGCTTCGAGGTTGACCGCCAACACGCTGCGCCAGGCCGCTTCAGGCATCTTGGCGATGGTCTTGTCGCGGGTGATCCCGGCGTTGTGCACCACCACATCGAAGGCACCGTATTGGCCGACATGGGCATGCAACTGGGCAGCGGCGTCCGCTGCCGTGATGTCCAACGGCAGCGCCGAACCGTCCACACTCGCGGCCGCCTGTTGCAGCGAGTCCTGGGCCTGGGGCACGTCCACGCAGACCACATGGGCGCCCTCGCGGGCCAGGACCTGGGCGATGGCCAGGCCAATGCCTCGGGAAGCACCGGTGACCAGCGCGCGGCGGCCGGCGAAGGGTTTGTCCCAATTGACGGCGACCTGCCCATCCACCGGTTTTTCCAGGCGCACCACCTGCCCCGACACATAGGCCGAACGCCGCGACAGGAAGAAACGCAGGCTGCTGTCCAGTGCGTCTTCCGCTCCCGGCGCCACGTACAACAACTGCACGGTGATCGCCCGGCGCAACTCCTTGGCCAATGAACGTACCAGGCCTTCGAGCGCACGCTGGGCGATGGCCTGGGGCAACTCGGTGCAGTGTTCCGGCGCGGTGCCCAGCACCACAACGCGGCCGTGTTGGCCCAGGCGCCTGGCGTTGGCGTGGAAGAACTCATAGAGCTCGTCCAGTTGCTGCAGGCCGGTTATGTCGCTGGCATCGAACACTGCGCCCTGCACCTTGACCGTGGACGGCGCCTTGGGCGTCGCCGGGGTGGCGGTGACCGTGTCGGTGGCGCTGAACACCTGTTGCACCTGCGCAGCCAGGCGCCCTGCCCCGGCGACAATCACCGGGTTGGCCAGGCCTGGCTGACCGCTGCGATGGCGCTGCAACGGCACGGGCTGGGGCAAGCCCACCACCTGGGCCAGGCGACGGCCCCAGGGGGAATTGACGAACGATAGGTAGCTGTCACTCATAGATAGATCCACTCACCACACAAACTTGCCGTGTAAACCCGGTCTGTGTGGGAGGGGGCTTGCCCCCGATAGCGGTGTGTCAGACCACAGGATGGGTATAGACAAATCGCTATCGGGGGCAAGCCCCCTCCCACATCAGTTGACCGGGGCGTTTTCACCTTGGGCGGCTCGGCGTTTGGGCGCCGGTTCCAACGCCTGCCTGCGCTGCTGCAACGCCTCCAGCAAACCGAAGTCCTGGGGGAAGTCATCCACCTGGATAGCGTGGTCGGCGTATTCCACATAGCGCGCCAGCAAGGCGTCTTCGTCGTCGCTGATCAGGTCCAGCGCCCGCGCCTTGACGCGCCAGGCGGTAAAGGCCGTGGCGGCAATCGGCATCGGTTCGAGCAGGCCTTGCCTGATGGCCGGCTTGAGCCGGGCGTCGATCAGCTCGACTTGCGGCAGCAGGCGCAAGCCCAACTCGCCGTAGGCCAGCTTGTCGATTTCCGGACGCGGAATGTAGGAATTGGCCAGCAGGCGGTCGCGGGTTTCGCCGGGGGTCTGCACCACATCGGCCACCTGGGCCAGCAGCTGATCCGAAGGTTTGCGCAACGCAATACCGAACGGGAACGTCAAGCCACGCAGCACCGCCGCCGCCGCTGTGGAGGGGTAGTTGTCCAGCACTTCGGCAAGGGCTTCATGGGCACGCAGCAATGCGTCCTGTGCCGCCCAATGCACCAGCGGCAGGTCTGCCTGGGGCCGGCCGTCATCCTCGAAGCGCTTGAGCACGCAGGACAGGATGTACAGCTGCGACAGAATATCGCCCAAACGCCCGGTGATACTTTCCTTGCGCTTGAGGGCACCGCCCAGCACGCCCATGGAAATATCCGAGATCAGCGCCAGCACCACCGACAGGCGATTGGCCTGGCGATAGTAGGACGCCAGCGCCGGGTCGGTCTTGGCCGGTACGGAAATCAGGCGCCCGCCGGTCAGGGCATGCACCGCCGAACGTACGGTGTTGGCCAATACAAAGCTCACATGGCCGAACATCGCGCTATCAAAGTCTTCCAGCGCCTGGCGCCGGTCCGGGTTGCGCGCCGCTTCCATTTCGCGGAACACATAGGGATGGCAACGAATCAGGCCCTGGCCAAAGATGATCAGGCAGCGCGTCATGATGTTCGCGCCTTCCACCGTGATGGCGATGGGGCTTTGCTGATAGGCACGGGCCAGGAAGTTATTCGGGCCCATGCAGATGCCCTTGCCGGCAACAATGTCCATGCCGTCGTTGACGATCATCCGCGCGCGTTCGGTGACGTGGTACTTGGCGATGGCCGAGATCACCGAGGGCTTCTCACCGGCATCCAATGAAGCCACCGAGACCTTGCGCACCGCATCGCAGGCATACAGATGCCCGGCCATGCGCGCCAGCGGCGCCTGCACCCCTTCGAACTTGCCGATGGGCAAGCCGAACTGTTTGCGCATCGCCGCGTAGGCCGTGGTACCACGCACCGCGACCTTGCCCAGGCCGACGTTGGCCGACGGCAGGGAAATCGCGCGGCCGGCGGCCAGGCACTCCATCAACATGCGCCAGCCGTTGCCGACCTGTTCGCGGCCGCCGATCACCCACTCCAGCGGGATGAACACGTCCTTGCCGGTGGTCGGGCCGTTCTGGAATACCGCGTTGAGCGGCCAGTGCCGGCGACCACTGTTTACGCCGGGATGGGAGGTGGGGATCAGGGCACAGGTGATGC
Organism: Pseudomonas sp. LAMO17WK12:I1; assembly: GCF_900177315.1. Taxonomy (NCBI): domain Bacteria; kingdom Pseudomonadati; phylum Pseudomonadota; class Gammaproteobacteria; order Pseudomonadales; family Pseudomonadaceae; genus Pseudomonas; species Pseudomonas sp. LAMO17WK12:I1. The sequence goes on from NZ_FWZV01000001.1 coordinate 450,659, forward strand.
CGAGAGAGCCCTTCGGCCCCAGCAATCCGTCCGGATCTTCCGCGCGAAACGCCAGACCGAGCACCGTGGCGATCGGCCCGAGGGTGATATAGCGCTTGTCCCAGGTCACACGAAACCCCAGTACCTCCTGGCCTTCATGGGTGCCTTTACAGACGATGCCCACATCGGGAATCGCCCCGGCATCGGAGCCGGCGTACGGGCTGGTCAGGGCAAAGCACGGGATGTCTTCGCCCCGGGCCAGGCGTGGCAGGTAGTAATTGCGCTGGGCATCGGTGCCGTAATGCAGCAGCAGTTCGGCCGGGCCCAGGGAGTTGGGCACCATCACCGAAATCGCCGCCGCCGAGCAGCGCGTCGACAGTTTCATCACCACTTGGGAATGGGCATAGTGGGAGAAGCCTTTGCCGCCGTACTGCTTGGGAATGATCATGCCAAGGAAGCCGGCGTCCTTGGTGTACTGCCAGCCTTCGGGGGACATGTCCTGCCAGACCTGGGTGGTTTCCCAGTCGTTGGCGATGTCGCACAGGGTTTCCACTTCATTGTCGAGAAAGGCTTGCTCCTCGGCGCTGAGGCTCGCCGGGGCCGCTTGCAACAGGCGCTGCCAGTCGGGCTTGCCGCTGAACAGCTCGGCGTCCCACCACACGGTGCCGGACTCGATGGCGGCGCGTTCGGTGTCGGACATCGCCGGCATGATCGTGCGAAACAGATTGAGGGCCTTGCCGGTCAACAGCGCGCGGCGCAGCGGTTTGAGGCTCATCAACAACGCCGGCAATACCACCAGCACGGCCGCGACGGTGGCGCCGAAAGCCGCCACCCCATTGAACAGGTAACCCGCTGTCAGCCAGATCAGGCCAGCGCCCAGCCACAGGGTGGCGGCAGCTTGTCGATACGCCAGGGCAATCGCGGCTGCGACACCCACCAATAACCAGATAACCATAGGGATACCTCTACTCGATTCAGGGCGTTGTTTACGTGCGAAAGGTCGGATCGACCTGCGGCGTAAAGCCACACTACAAACTTGGAAAGACAAATTCAAATTTTGTTTTGAAATTTTTATTTAATGCCTGGGCGAAAAAATAGCGGCTGAATGAATCAGCCTGGAATGCCAATACTCAAGGAACTGTCGACGTGGAATGAGGGTGAAGGCATCAAGATGCGCCTGGTGCCTTTTCCATCACCCTCTATGAAATATCAGAACGCGTAGGTGGCCGACACGCTCACCACATCGCCCGACGACTCCGCCTTGCCATTCAGGCTTGCGCCACCCAGGCGATCGACGTTTTGAGTCTTGAGCTTGACCTCTTGCACGAACTGGTGGGAATAGGCCAAGTCAAGACTGAGGCCCTTGATTGCTTTCACATCGTAACCAGCCCCCAACGACAGGAATGTACGGTCGCCATCCGGGATTCGCGGGTCGCGGGTCGAATTGCGTGTAGGTGTCTGGTCAAGGGCTACACCTGCACGCAAGGTCAACTCATCGGTCAAGCGGTAGTCACCGCCGAGGGAGTACATCCAGGTGTTCTTGTAGTTGTAGGGAATGGACACAATGGTGGTGCCACCGGACTCGAGCGTCAGGTCTTTGAAAGAGGACCACTCAGTCCAGGTCACACTGGCCCCCATCGTGAAGCGATCGTTGAACTGGTGCACCCAGTCCAGGCCGGCCGTGGCAGGAATGTCCAGTTGGACACTGGCATGGGCGCCGTCCGGTGCCAGCTCTAACCCTGGATAAGCGGTATTCACCAACGTACCGCTACCGCCAAACGGACTTGGCTGGGTCATCAGGTTGTAGGAAAACTGATCGGCGTAAATATTGTATTTGCCGGTCATCTTGTTCTTGATCTTGGCGTGGTAATTCAAGCCAAGGGTGTCTCGCTCCGTGGGTTTCCAAACAATGCCGGTAAACCAGCCCGCTGAAATGTTGTCGACCTTCACACGCATCAAGGCATTGCCGACATCAGATGGAAAATTGATCCCGCCCAGCACGGAATCGGACACCGCGGCGGCAGACAACAAGTCCACGTTTTGGCTGACGAAGCCCTTGCTGTGTTGCACGATCACGCCACCGCCGATAGAAAATTGATCATTCACCTTAAAGGACAGGGATCCGGTCAATCCTACGGTTTCAATTTTGGTGTCCACTGCAAAGTCGCGCAGTTTCGAGTCCTGATCCCAAGTGGAGCGCATACCTTGCGGCACAACCTGGCTCAGGCCGAAAGCAAACCGATCCCCCAGGGGCATGACCATGAAACCGGTTGGCAACCAGGCAGTGAACCCGCCTTGACCGCCGTCGTTGCTATTCACCGTGGTCGCTGCGACGTCGGGAAAACCATTGGCGTCCAAGGGCGTATTGGAAATCGGGTTGCCTGCATAATCAGAGGCGTCACCTTTGTATTTGATCTTGATGCGGGCGTAGTCGACGGTAAATTGCGCCACGTTGTGTTCGACAAACGCCATGGCCGCCGGGTTGTTGTACGCGGAACTGGGATCGTTCTTGAACAACGAGCCACCGGCAAATGCCCGGCCCCAACCGGGTGCGCCGTAGGTCGGTGTTGAAAAACCGCCGGCCTGTGCAGGCGCGTTCACCATCGCCCCGCCTATCAGTGCCAGCCCCAGCAAAACCTGCACGTGTTGTTTCTTATTATTCATGCGGCACTCCTTATTGTTATTTCTCTGAGCCGGCCCCGCCGGTTCGTTTTGCTTCCGGCAGTTCACAAACTGGCGCCCGATCGAGGCGCCAGTCTTTCAACAGGTGATCAGCCCGGTGTGTCAGTTACCCATCAAGGCACGATGGTAAATGTCGGGCTTGGGGTAACGCTCAGGCTCACCACAGTGCAGCTGCCGCTCAAGGTCTGGTTGGAGGCGGTCAGCACACCCCCGCTGTAGCCCACGGTGATGGTGGATGGACCGCAATTGGACGCCGGATACAGAACCGACGCGGCGATGGTGTAACCAACGTTGCTGACCGAGCCCGCAGCGGCACCGGTGGCGGTCAAGGTCCATGGCAGACCGGTGATTTTCGGCAGCGCACAAAGACCACCGCCGGTCACCGCCACACCGGTGATTTTTGCCACACCGCTGGCATCGACGTTCCCGGTAAAAGTTGCGCCGCAGTTAACAGTGGCCTGGAACGACGATGGCGACTTCACCGAAATGGTGCCTGGCGCAGTGAAGCTCGAGTTCACCGGGGTGATGCTATAGGCATTGGCCATCGAAGCAGCACCCATGCAAACAGCCAAAGCAGACAACGATACGAGGGTTTTCAAGCTTTTCATTGTTTTTCCTCACATGTTATGGCGAGTCATTTCGCCAGGGGGTAATGGCCATGAACGAGAGGTCACGGTGAAACTGCAGAACTTCCCTTTCCAGCCAAATTTCAATTCAATTACCGCAGCACGCTATTCAACAACTTTGAAGTTCGGCGGCATCTTGATCGACACCGTCTTGATCTTGCAGTCTTCGCCAATCGGTACATTGGCGGCTTCCAACTTGCCGGTGGCGTTATCCCAGGTGCCATCGGCGGTAGAAGGCCCGCACTTGCCGCCCAGGCCGAAGGCGTGAACATCCACACTGATCTTCGACATGGAACCGCTCCTGGTATCTTTGGCAACCAGGATCCACGGCAAGTTGATGGCTTCGACCCGGCTGCACTTGAGGCCGCCGTCGAATTCGACTTTGTCGACATTGACCGAGGAACCGTCCGCAGCGACCTTGCCGGCCACCTTGATGGTGCAATCGGCGCTGATCAGCGCGCCTTTGGAGAAGCTGATCGGGCCCTGGGCGGTAAAGGCGCTGCCCGCCGGTTCGATACGCGCGGCCTGGGCCTGGTGATAGGCGATCAGGCCCAGCACGGCCAATACGATATGGGTGGTGAACTTGGCAGGTGTTTGCATGGTGTACGTCCTTCCCTTTAATTATTGTTGTTCGGGTCAAAGCACTTTCTCGGGGCGATAAAATCCTGCGCGGCAATCAGGCCCCGAGTACACGACAACACTAAGTGTTACTTCAGATCAAAACGGCTTGGCACTGCCGCTGTACTTCTCCAGGTACTTCAAACGCTGTGAAGGTTGAAGATTGGTCAGGGTGATATCCCCGGCATAATGATTAAGGACTCGATGATCCATGCGCCGCCGCCACAAGTACGGTACATAGGCCCAGACAATCATGCTCGCGTAACCATAAGGCAGTTGCGGCGACTCATCGAAGTGGCGCAACGACTGATAACTGCGCGTCGGGTTGGCGTGGTGATCGGAGTGCCGCTGCAGTTGGAACAGAAAGATATTGGTGACAATCCGATTACTGTTCCAGGAGTGCCGAGGCGAACACCGTTCATAACGACCGTTGGGCAACTTCTGGCGTTTAAGCCCGTAGTGCTCCACATAGTTCACCACTTCCAGCAACGAGAAGCCGTAGATGCCCTGGATAACCAGGAACGGAATCACCGCAGCCCCCAGCCAGGCAATCATCGCGCCCCACAACACCACGCTGTACATCCAGGCACTGAGCACAGCGTTTTTCCAATGCCAGGCCGGCAGGCCGAGTTTGCGCAGGCGCTCGCGCTCCAGGTTCCAGGCCGAGTGTGCGCTGAACCACACCGAGCGCGGCAGGAAGGCCCAGAAACTTTCACCCAGCCGCGAGCTGGCCGGGTCTTCCGGCGTGGCGACGCGCACGTGATGGCCACGGTTGTGCTCGGTGTAGAAGTGCCCGTAGAAGGTGGGCGCCAGGGTGACCTTGGCGAGGAACACTTCCAGGGCATTAGGCTTGTGCCCCAGTTCATGGGCCGTGTTGATCGCGATGCCGGTGGCGGCGCCGGTCGACATGGCCATGCCCAGGTAAGTAAACCAGCTTGGTTGGCCATGCAGTTGCGCACGCTCAGTGATGTAACCGGCGGCGCGGGCCAACCAGCTGGAAGGTTCAAGGTTGGCGGTGGCGTGCAGCAGGCCGCCCCGGATGATCCAGTCGATGCCGCCGGCGGCCAGCCATCCGGTAATCACCACCGACGCGATGACGAACAGCACGCCGGTGTAGACGATCCAGCGGTAGTAGCGTTGGGATTCCAGGTGGTTGACGGCGGATTCGGGCGGGTTGCTGATGTCTTCGCCGAGCAGCCCGTCGATCAGGGGGATCAGGCCAAAGATCACCAGTACACCGACCCACCACAGTTGCTGGATGCCAGTGGCAATGGCGAGGGCGCCGGACAACAGAGGGGTGGCCAATGGCAGGATGCCCAACCACCACAGGTGGCGCTTGCCGTCGGTCCAAACGCTTGGCGCTGCCAGAGTCCGGTTCATGGCAGCCTCCTTGGCAGGCAGGCGGAAAACAGGTTCAGGGAGCGCTGGGTGCTCCGGGAAATCAACCATGCGATAAAAGACGTTTTTTTCATTTTTATTCGCTCTTAGGCATTTCAAAAATCATTTCAAAATAAATATTGAAATATTTTTTTAAATAAATAGCGCGGAATCGTTAGGTCGTCAACTACTTTTTCGAGGCCTTTTTTACGTGACTGGACAGTCTGTTTTTCAGCTGTTTGGTCAGGTCTCTAGGGCAGGCATTTGCGACGTTCGACCCGACAATGAGGGCCACGATTATTTGTTCGCCAAGGCAAAGGGCGGATGCAGGACCGTGGCCGTTTCCACCGGGCGCACGCGCTTGGCCACGTGCAGCACGGCCTCGACCACCCGCGCCGTGGCGGTGATCGGCAGCATGTGGCCACGCCCTTCCACCACTTGCAGCTTGAGGCCGGGCACTTTATCGGCGAGGGCCTGGCCATGCCGGCGAAAGTCCAGCACCTTGTCCCGCGTGCCATAGATCAGGCCGATGGGCAGGGTCAGTTGGGGATAGCGCTTGACCATCCCGGGCAGGCAGTCGTTGACCAGCGCAATCTCGCTGGAGGCAGCGTAAAAGTTGTCGGGGCGCATCCCCAGCAAGCCGCCGCCCCGGGTGGCGAAGTCCTCGGGAGCGGCGTCCGGCGCAAACACGCCCTTGACCACCGAACGTCGAGTCAACAGGCCCATGGGCACGGTGAGGGTATTGGCCACAAAGCGTCGCAACCAGGCCGGTCGCACCGCCAGCGACCAGAACACCAGCGGCAACCTGGGTTGGGGATGGGTCAACGGTGCCACCAACACCAGGCCCGATACAGCCTGAGGATGATCGAGGGCCAGGGCCAGGGAAATCGCGCCGCCGAGGGAATGCCCGAGCACCAGGGGTTTGTCCAGGCCAAGCTGGTTGATGAAGGCCGCGACTTGCCGCGCCTGGGCCGGCAAGTCCGCAGCGGTACCTTTATGCCGCGTGGAATACCCCGACCCGGGACGGTCGAGGGTGATCACCCGAAAGTGCTCACGCAGCTGGCCGGACAAGGCATAGGTCAGGTTGCGACTGCTGCCCATCAGCCCGTGAATCATCACCAGCGGTGGGCCCTTGCCCTCTTCCACATAATGAAAGCGCTCGCCATTCACCTCCACGAAGCGCCCGTTGATCGGAACGGCGGCTTCGATGCGCCGGGTCATCCAGGCGCTGAAACCCCATAGCACCGCACTCGCCCCCACCAGCACACCTGCAGCAATCACCCATTGCACAGCCATAGCTCGTCCTCAGCTTCCCTGTGACCGGCGACCTGACCGGAATTGATCAAGGCCTCGGCCAACGTCCACACCCTGGACCTGAACGGCGTGCGTACCACGCTCGTCCGTCGGACAAGTCGCACATAAGGCACAAGGTCCTAGCGTAGGCGCTATTTTCAGGTAGATTATTTAAAATCTTTTTTAAAATAATTAATTCAATTTTTCTTTGCAATGGTGTTCTATCTAAAAGACACAACAAAAACAGGAGCCCATCCGATGCCCATGAAGGACCGCCTATGAATGCCCACAGTGATTCCATCGACATCGCCATCATCGGTTCGGGTTTTGCCGGCCTGTGCATGGCCATCAAACTCAAGGAAGCGGGGTTCACCGACTTCTTTATCGCCGAGCAGGCCGACACCCTCGGCGGCACCTGGCGGGACAACCATTACCCAGGTTGCGCCTGCGATGTGCAGTCCCATGTGTATTCGTTTTCCTTTGCGCCCAACCCGGACTGGACACGTCAGTTCGCGCCGCAAGCGGAAATCCGCGCCTACCTGGAACACTGCGCGGTGGGCTTCGGATTGGCGCCCTACCTGCGTTTCGGCATGGGCCTCAAGCGCGCGGTGTTCGATGAACAGCTACAACGCTGGCAGTTGAGCTTCAGCGATGGCCGCCACGTCAGTGCGCGGGTGCTGGTGTCGGGCATGGGCGCCCTGGCACGCCCGGCGCTGCCGGAGATTCCAGGGCTGGACACCTTCAAGGGCAAGCGCTTCCACTCCCAGCAGTGGGATCACGCATACGCCTTGAAGGGCAAGCGCGTGGCGGTGATCGGCACAGGGGCCAGTGCCATCCAGTTCGTGCCGCAGATTGCGCCGCAGGTGGCCCATCTGGATCTGTTCCAGCGCACTCCACCGTGGATCATGCCCAAGCCGGATCGCGGGATTTCAGCGTTCGAACGCTGGCTGTTCAAGCACCTGCCTGTTACCCAGCGCCTGGTGCGTGGCGCCTTCTACTGGGCACTGGAAGGCCGTGTACTGGGGTTTGCGCTGCATCCGCGGCTGATGAAAATGGTGCAGAAAGTCGCCCTGCGCCACCTTCGCAAACAAGTGCCGCGCCCTTCCCTGCGCAAGGCCCTGACGCCGGACTACACCATCGGCTGCAAGCGTGTGCTGATCTCCAATGACTACTACCCGGCGCTGTCGCGCAGCAATGTCGAGGTGGTGACCGACAAAATCCTGCGTATCGAAGCCGACGGCGTGATCACCGCCGACGGTATCAAGCACCCGGCCGACTGCCTGATTTTCGGCACCGGCTTCCAGGCCACTGACCCGCTGCCCCGGGACTGCGTCATCGGTCGCGACGGTGTGGACCTGATGGACACCTGGCGCGACGGTGCACACGCCTATAAGGGCACCACGGTGCCGGGCTATCCCAACCTGTTTCTGATCATCGGGCCCAACACCGGCCTGGGCCATAACTCGATGATCCTGATGATCGAGGCGCAGGTGACCTACATCCTCGACGCGCTCAGGCAGATGCAGCGCCATCGCATCGCCACGGTGGACGTCAAACCGACGGTGGAACAGGCCTACAACCGTCAATTGCAAGACCAACTCAAGCGCACTATCTGGAACACCGGCGGTTGCCAGAGCTGGTACCTGGACCCACGTACCGGCAAGAACACCACCCTGTGGCCCGCTTCGACATGGCGCTTCAAGCGGGTCACCCGGCAGTTCGCACTCAAGGACTATGCGGTCGACCTGTTGCCCCTCACTGTTCCTACCCGCCCGGCCACGGCGCCCCACTCCACCGCAGAAGGCAGCCTCTCATGAAGTCATTCAACGGCCGCGTGGCGGCGATTACCGGCGCGGCATCCGGCATGGGCCGCGCATTGGCCCTGGCACTCGCGCGCGAAGGTTGCCACCTGGCACTGGCGGACAAAAACGCCCAGGGCCTGGAGCAGACCCTGGCACTGATCAAGACCTCAACCCTGGCGCCGGTGACGATTACCACCCAGGTGCTGGATGTGTCCGACCGCCAGGCCATGGAGGCTTGGGCGGCGCGCTGCGTGGCCGAGCATGGCCAGGTCAACCTGGTGTTCAACAATGCCGGCGTGGCCCTGTCGAGTACGGTCGAGGGCGTGGACTACGCCGATCTGGAATGGATCGTCGGCATCAACTTCTGGGGCGTGGTCCACGGCACCAAGGCGTTCCTGCCGCACCTCAAGGCCAGCGGCGACGGCCATGTGATCAACACGTCCAGCGTATTCGGCCTGTTTGCCCAGCCCGGCATGAGCGGTTACAACGCGACCAAATTCGCCGTGCGCGGCTTTACCGAAGCCCTGCGCCAGGAGCTGGACCTGCAACGCTGCGGCGTCTCGGCCACCTGCGTGCACCCCGGCGGCATCCGCACCGATATCTGCCGCAGCAGCCGCATCGACGCGAACATGACCGGCTTCCTGATCCACAGCGAACAGCAGGCCCGCGCCGACTTCGAAAAACTCTTCATCACCGATGCCGACCAGGCCGCCAAGGTGATCCTGCAAGGCGTGCGCAACAACAAGCGTCGCGTGCTGATTGGCCGCGACGCGTATTTCCTCGACCTGCTCGCCCGTTGCCTGCCGGCGGCCTATCAAGCGCTGGTGGTGCTGGCCAGCAAGCGCATGGCCCCCAAGCAACGCAGGCCAGTGTTTGAAACCAACGACGAGCCCCGTCTCTGAACAGGAGCACGAATCATGTTGCCGATCCGCCGCGACCTCCATTTTGCCCTGCCCGCCGAACGCATCACCGACTGGCACGAACAGGGCCCGTTCATCACGCATTTCTTCAATGCCTTGTCGCTGCTGTTCCCCCAGGGCGAACTGTTTTTCATGGACAGCGTGCGTCACTACCGCAAACGCGTCGACGATCCGGCGCTAAAGAAACAGATCCAGGGATTTATCGGCCAGGAGGCCATGCACAGCCGCGAACATGTGGCCTATAACGACCTGATGCAAGCAGCCGGGCTTCCGGCGCACACCCTGGACCGTCGGCTTAAATTCATTCTCGATCTGCAGAAGAAACACTTCGCACCGTCGTTCAACCTGGCGATCACCATTGCCCTTGAGCACTACACGGCGATGCTCGCGGAAATCCTCCTGAGTGACCCGTCGCGCTTTGGCGATTCGCTCAAGGGCTACCAGCAGATGTGGTATTGGCACGCCCTGGAAGAGACCGAACACAAGGCCGTGGCCTTTGATGTGTGGAACACGGTGATCAAACCCGGGCCCAAGCGTTACCTGCTGCGCACCGGGACCATGCTGACAACTACGGTGTTTTTCTGGCTGGTGGTGCTGGATTTTCATGTGCGTCTGTTGATTGCCGACCGCAAGGCGGGTGGGCACCTCAAAGGCTTCTGGCGCATGTTGAAATTTCTTTATGGCCCCAAGGGCGTCTTCCCACGCATGCTGAGGCCGTGGTTGCACTACTTCAAACCCGGCTTTCACCCCTGGGATCACGACAACCGTGCACGCCTGGCGGGTATCGATCGCTTGGTCGAGGAGATCGAACAGACCCAGCGCGGCTACTAGACCTGCGCCATGGCCGCACGCTGGCGCACAAAGCCCTCCAACTGATCTCCGGGCAACGCCTTGCTGAAATACCAGCCCTGGATAATCAGCTCGGCGCCGGTGTTCAAGAAGGCCAACTGCTCGGCGGTCTCCACGCCCTCCACCACCACGCCCAGGTTCAGCGCTTCGCAGAAACGCAGCATGCCGGTCAGGACCTGGGCGCCCTTGGGATCGTGCTGCGCCACCACGAAACTGCGATCGATCTTGATGAAGTCCACCGGGAACTGGTGCAGGTAACTCAAGGCCGAAAACCCGGTGCCGAAATCATCGATATAGACCTTGGCGCCGATGCCCTGCAGTTTCTGGATGTTTTGGCGCGTGGCAGGGATATCGCTGACCAGCGCATCTTCGGTGATCTCCACCGATACCTGGCCATGGGCCTGGGCGAGGATCTCCACCAGGCGCTCGCCGTGGGCGGCGTCGGTCAGGGTGGCGCTGGAAATATTGATGGTCATCGGCAGGGTAAAGCCGAGTTTCTGCCATTTCTGGTACTGGCGAATCGCCTGGGATGCCACCCACATATCCACGTCCGGCATCAACCGCGCCTGGGCCAGCCATTGCAGGAACTCCCAGGGTGAATGCACCGTACCCTGGGCATCGCGGGCGCGCATCAGCGCTTCGCAGCCAGTACACAGCCCGGTGCGGGTCGAGACCTGGGGCTGGTATTCAAGGTAGAACTCATAATCGCTGATCTGCTGGATGCGATTCAGTTCATTGGCCTGGCGCGCCAGCGCCTTGTGGGAAGCCAGGACCGGGTCCAGTTCGCGCAGCCGGCCTTTTTCTTCCAGGCCGCGGAAGGTCATGTCCAGGGACTTGAGGTACACCGTGCCACCTTCGGCAGCCTGGCGATGAATCGCGCGCACATAGGGTGCATACACCAGCGTGCCCAGGCCCAGGAGCGTCACTTGCAGCGCGACGGCCGCCAGGTCGCCATGAGTACTCAGGTAGGCATTGAGCAACACCGGTGCGGTAAACGGGACGCTGGCCACCGCCGGGGATACCCAGCCCAGTTGCACCACGGTAAGCGCCACCATTGCGTTCAACGCAGGCACCAGCAGAAACGGAATGAACAGACGCGGGTTGAGGATGATCGGCAGGCCGAACAGCAGGACTTCACTGACGTTGAACAGCGAGAGCGGCAAACTCGCCACGGCCACCAGGCGCATGGACTGGCTCTTGGAAAACAGCAGGATTGCGATCAACAAACACAACGCACCGCCCGAACCACCGATAAAGGCAAAGCTGCCCAACAGGCCGCCGTTCAGCACATACCTGATTGGCTCGCCCGCTGCCAACGCGGCGCCGTTGAGCACCACGGCCTGGTCCAGCACATCAAACAGCGGTTGCATGGCATAGACGCCGTGAACCCCGAAAAACCACAACAGCGAGTTCATCAGGGTGACAAACAAACCGCTCCCGTAGGGCGACTCCAGCGCATCGAGCACCTGGGGGCCCTGCAGCTGCGCCACATAGGGTATCTGTAACAACAAGGACAGCGCAGCCACCAGCGCCAGGGCGGTAATAGCCCCTGGCACTACCATATTGATCGTGCCTCGCAGGTTGTACCCCACCAGGTCTTCATTAACCAGGCGCGTCCAGCGAAAACGGTGCAGCCAGGCCAAGGCCGGTACATTCAGCAGCGGCGAGGCAATAGCAATAAAAAGCAGGAAGGTGGCCGATGCCCGGGGATATTCCCGCAGGATAAACGTCGCCAAGACCACATGGGCCAGGCAAAGGAACGCCACCGGCAATTGCGGCAGGCGGTGCTGGATCGCCAGCATGTAGCCAATGGAGGCGGCCACCAGACACGGGATCACCGAACTGATCTGATTGTGCAACCCCGCCAGGAAGCTCACCACCTGCGGGCTGCAGCCCAACACCCGAGCGCATTCGGACAGGATCAGAAAGGCCGCAGACACCAGCAGGCACGGCAAGATCCACAGCAGCCCTTCGCGGATCGCTCGCAACGAATCGGCACTGGCCAAAGCGGCCAGGCGCTGGGTAAAGAAAAGTTTGAACAGCGTTTGCGCCATGACCCATCCCTCTGCCCATCGCCCGCTGCCCTTGGAAAGCAGGGTCGGAAGCACCGGGGCTAACGCTACACGTCCTGGCACCGGGAGCGAAAGTCCTTTGCCATGGGTATCGGTGAATTTCCAGCAATGAGTGACAGTCAAAGCCGGGTATCTCCAATAGTTTAATTTTCTGGTCTGGACCGGTCCTGGAATCTGCTTCAATACCCGTTATCCGTGTTGCTTGTGCACACACGGCTTGCCCCGGGCCAGAAACCGAGGCCTGGTCCCACCTGATTTGGAGCACGCCCTTGTCACCTCCCGGCGATAACCACCAGCTCGCGCTGGATCGATTCCTGAACGAACATCCCGATGTGGCTGCCGAACTGAACACCCTGAACCCACTGGCCGCTCAGGCCAAGGGTGAAACCCTGGCACAGTACCGCGCCGAACGGCTGCATGAAGCCTTCGAGGCGGAAGCAGAACGCCTGGGTTTGTTTGCCTGGGAGCTGACCCTCAGGCTGACCAGCCAATCCCCTGCTGACTTCGAGGCGCGGCGCCTGGAAGTACACAAGGAAGTTGCCCAGATGGCCGGCTTGAGTTGGACCGAATACTGCCAACTGCATGATTTGGCTGATTGACACCCCCACTACACAAACCAGTAGCGCCGTCGTCTATTCATCGCTTCGCCCAACTCCTCGACGGCAATGGTTCGGCACTCAGGGTCCAGGGCCAGCGCAGAACGCAATGCCGGCCAGCACCGCCGAGGTAATTGCCGAGGCCTGGACAATGGCTGATCCGACTGATGCTCGCCGGGGCGCCGTCCCTGGGCGAGCTCATAGATTACGCAGGCGGCGCCATACAAGTCGGCCCTGGCGGAGATGTTCCCCCCGGCCACCAGTTCCGGCGCCGCATACCCGGGCGTCCAAGCCTTAAAGCGACTGCGACTCAAAGTGGGCAGCCCCGCAGCCTGCTCCGCCTCGGCATGGCCCAGGCCGAAATCGAACAGCCGCACTCCCTGCTCGCCCAGCATGATATTGGCCGGTTTCACATCGCCATGGAGAACGCCCCGCCTGTGGGCATAAGCCAGTGCATCCAACAGTTGCAGGGCGATGGGTTGCAACTCCCGCCACGGCAATCCATCCGGGCACTCCGAGAGGATGCGGTCAAGGGTCCTGCCCTGCAGCAGTTCCATGGTGAAGAACGCCACCTGACGCGGAGTATCGACCTCGAAAGCGTACGTTCTGACCACGTGATCATGCCGCAGGCTCCGGGTCAGGGCGAACTCGCTGTACAGCAATACATGGCCGTCGGAAGATTCGGCAAGCGTATCGCTCAACAACTTGAGTGCCACCCACGCGTCGGGCTCGCCGAACGCCTCGTGCAGCATATCCCGGGCTCGGTAGACCACTCCCATGCCACCGCTGCCCAATAACCGATCCAGCTGATAGCGTCCCGCAAGCAGTTTCGGCGGGCCGGCGACCTCGCTCATGGCTGGACTACCACGGCCGTCAGGTCATCCTGGGCCGCCCCCCGTAGCACGTCGGAAAACAACCGATCCACTACCTGGCGGGGCGGCCCCACACTCAGGGCGCTGCCCAACTCGCCATGGCTGAGCCCCTGATACAAACCATCGCTGCACAATAAAAACACATCCCCAGGTTGGGTAATGAACTCCAGCACCGCCAGGCTCAATGGCTGCCGCCCACCGATGGCACGGGTCAAGGCCCTGGCATCCGGATGCGCCAGGGCCTGCTCCAGGCTCAATTGCTGCTTGTCCATCAGTTGCTGCCACAGGGAATGGTCCCGCGACAGTTGGTACAAACGTCGTCCCCGCCAAAGATAGCAACGGCTGTCCCCGACCCAGATGCAGGCTGCGCGATTACCCTCCAGCAGCAACGCAACCACGGTGCTGCCCATGATGCCGTCGGCAGCTTGTTCCGTGGTGGCTTGCCCCATTTGACGGTCGAGCCGTCGCAAGCAGCATCGTATGGCATCGATCCGTTCGTCAAAGCTGCCCTGGTCGGGCAACGAAGCCAGGCTGCTGATGACCCAGTGGCTGGCCACATCCCCAGCCAGATGCCCACCCATTCCGTCCGCTACCGCCCAACAACCGCGCCGGGGGCAGTCGAGGAACGCATCCTCATTACGCGCGCGCGTCTTGCCTCGCGCCGTTCGCCCGGCGCTGCACCCATCGGCATGCACCTGCCTCACAGTTGCTCCGGCAAACGGAAGGTGCGCCAGTTCGCCATCTGAAAAGGACCAGGGTTGCGATGGCTGTTGAGCAGGAAGGTGGCATGCGTGCCAGCGAGCTCAGCCTTGAGCAGCCGAGAACCCCGGCCGCTCCCAGGCTCACTTTGCATCAGCTCGAAAAACCGGAACAACGACCAGGGACCAGCGTTTTTTTCCATGCCCAGCGGCCGCTCCGCCCCCCGCTCCAGCACCAGGCTGCTACGGCCATCGTCCGCCTCGCCTGGCCACTGGAAAGCCATGGGCACGATCGGGCCATGGCGGTATTCAAGGTGTTGATCACCAATGCTCAGGATCGCTCGGCTGACCGCCTGGTCCAGGCTATAGGGCGCCAGCGTGAAGCGAACCGCCCACTCACCCTGGTCCTCGGTAAAAAACCCCTGGCGAATCACCTGGGCCTTCGTCAGCTGGTCCAGCAATGAGCGCGACAGCGCCAGGCTACGGCCATCCAGGCCGCGTAGACGATAGCGACCGGACTCGGCACTGACAAAGGCCCGCAGGTAGCTTTCATAAAAGCGCGCCATGCCACCCCGCGGCTTGAAAAAGTCCTGGAAATCGCCAAGGGCAACATCACTCTCGGACCGTGGGTTGAATGGGTACCGACGCTGGATCGCCTTGGCGTAAAAGCCATAGACCTCACTTTGGTAACGCTGATTTATATACACATACGCATCATCGAGCAGCAGCCGCCAACTGTCATCGGCAATGCCTTCAAACCACCCCTTGACCGGCAACGGCAGGCGCCCGGCAGCATCCCGCAGATTCCCCAGCAATGGCTGCTGCCCTTCCATTCGTTGCCTGGCCATCATGAATGCCGCCTGCCCTGGGGTAGCTTCGCGGTTATGGGCCGCCAGTTGCAGATGCCATTCATCGAGCAGCCGCAACGCCTGCGTCAGTTCAGCTCCAGGATTCTGATCCGCGTCCAGCAATTGATGCAGGTGCTCGAACCGACGCTGCAGTGCACGCCGGGCAGAATCAGGCTTTGCCTGCCCATGCAGCTGGCTGGGCAGCACGCTGGAAGCGCTGGTCCCGAACTCGCCGGAGGGCGGGCTGAAATCCTCAAGGGGATCGTTGGTCGACAGCAGGCGTGTGTTTTCCCGAACCTGTCGCAACAGCTGCACCAACGGCGACTGCGCAGACGCCAGGCTGGCAAGCCCGTCAGCATGCTGGCTCAGGCTGTCACTTTCCTGCAGGCGCACCTGGCCAATGGCTTGGCTCCAGGTGTCGGCGTACTCACTGAAATAACGTTGCTCGAGCTCCAGCATCAACTGGCGCAAATCCAGGCTGCTGAGGTCTGCGTCCTCCCCAAGTACCCAGTTGTCCTGAACAATGGCATTCACCAGCCGAGAGCCCTGCCTTTCGAAGTACTGCACATACCGCCGGGTATAGAAGCCGGGGATGGGCTGCTCGACCGCTGCGAACCCCCTCCCCTCGGCCAGGCGCAAGGGCTCAAGGTCACGCGCCTGGTCACGCAGCACCCGATAGACCACGCCCGCCAACGACTCGCCGCGCAGTTCCTGGCGGGCCTCGGCGAGCAGCTCAACGTTCAAGGGCATCGCGAAGGGGCGCTCAAGCAGCCGTGCAAAATGTGCATTCAATCGTTTCTGCACCGAAGCATCCCCGGCATAGCGCACAGCCCAATGAACGGCCACGCGCTGCGCCAGCCAAACCTTATCGCGACGCTCGCGAAGACTGAGCATCAGGTAAGCCCGCAGGATGTCCAAAAGCCCCTCGCGGTCGCCAAGGCTGGCCCGTACCTGTTCTTCAAGCATCGTAGATACCAGCGGCAACAACTGCTGGTGCAGCAAGTCTTCATAGGCACTGACCAACAGTGGCCGACTCGCCTCCCCTTGATACAAGCCGCCCCGCTCCACCGCACGGGCCTCCGCCAACGCTGGAAACACTTGGGTCGCAGCCAGGCGGTCGTCCAGCAGACGCAGGAGCACCAGGGTATCGTCCAGACCGGGTGACGCGGGCGGCTGTGGCTTGAGCAGTTGCGCCAGTTGCACCAGCCGCTGGTGATTGATCGAATAACTGTGTGCCCACAGCCACCCCGCCGCGACAATGACCAGGGAGGCGGCCAACGCCAGCAACCCTTGGTGTCGACGGATACGCTGTCGTTCCGGAGTCTGCAGCCCGGCGAGATTGGCCTCGGCAAAAATCACCCGCTTGAACAGGCCCTGGACGAAGTAGGAACGCCTGTCGGCAGTCTGCGCACTCGTCAGGTAAAAGCCACGCAATCCGTTAATACGCTGAAAGCGATGAGAGGAGAACGCAGACTCCACAAACAGGCACAAACGTTCACCGATTTGCGCAGCCTGCCGAGGAAAATCGAGCATCAGCCCGCGACGTTCGATATTGCGTTCCTGATGCAAACGCGCAATCAGCTCTGCTCCAAGGCGTTGCAGAAACGCCTCAAACGCTTCGCGAACCTGGGTGATCGCGGTACCGGCCGGACCTGTTGCCACAGGTTCTCCGAGCAGGGCTTCGGCGCCGTCGCCCTGGGACGCATCGAAGAACTCGACAAAGCCCGGCAACCGGTCAGCCTGGGTCAATACCAGATAGATCGGCACATCCACATGCAGCATCTGCTGTACGTCCTGCAACCGGGTGTGCACGTGGCGCGCATGCATGTCCAGGTCGCGATCATTGCTGCCAAGCAGCGTCTCCACCGCCAGCGTCACCACCACGCCATTGAGGGGGCGAGCCCTGCGCCGCAATCTGAGCTGCTCCAGAAACGTCGCCCAACCGGCCCCATCCACGGCACTGTCAGGTTGGGCCAGGTAGCGCCCTGCGCTCTCGACAAGGACAGCTTCGTCGGCGAGATACCAATCAAAATATTGGGTTGCGCCCGGTGCCATCGCTTCCTCCCGATCAAGTGGGAACTGCGATCCGCAGGCGGCCAGCAGACGGGTTCTGCCGCTGCCCTGCTGGCCAAGCAACAGATACCACGGCAAGTCGTTGCGCCAACGCTCATTGCGCTCGCCATAACGACGGGAGGTTTTCAGTGTGTGCAACGCCTCCTTGAAACGCCCCCGCACCTGCCTCCGCTCTTCGTCAATCAACCCCTTGCGTTGGTGGCGCTCCTGGTGCTGGCGCCGATTCAATCGTGCGGTACGGCGTGAGTCGACCATGACCATCGCTAACCCCCACAGCAGGAATAACCCGCTTATGGTCAACAGACGAGCTGGAGCGCCCTGCCAGAAACGGTGGTCGTCCACCGCCAGCAATGGCCCGAAAAACCACACCAGCAACGCGCTGGCGAACACCACAAACAGGCTCCAGACCCAAGTCTTGCGCAGCGCCGTGCCCACGCCCTTGAAGAATGCGTTCATTCATTGCTCCCAGCGTTACAACGGCGACCGTGTCTGATCCGACGCCAAAGATTGAAAAGGTTGCAGCACCGCCATGCGTTCATTGCCCAATGCCCAGGCAAAACCCAGGTACATGGCCAGCAAACAGGCGAGCGTGAAGACGACGACCCCGGCAGGGGAAAAGATGTGCACCCCGGCACCCGGTGCCTGTGCTGCGGCAGCGGGTACAGGCATCGGCGGGCGCTCACCGCGCACATGCCGGATCTGTCGATACAAGCCATCGCGTACCGCTTCCAACTGCGGCCCGCCCCGCTCCATGACGCGGTATTTACCTTCAAACCCCAGCGACAGGCACAGGTACATCAACTCCAGCATTGCCAGGTGCTTGACGGGGTCGCGGGATAAACGCTCCAGCAGTTGGAAGAATTTTTCGCCACCGAAGGTTTCGTTGTGAAAGCGGCTCAACAGGCTGGATTTCGACCAGTCACTGCGACTGCCCCACGGGGTAGTGACCACGGCTTCGTCAATAACGCTGCACAGTACATAGCGCGCCGACATGACCTGCCTGTCCTCTGCACCCTGGTGCAAGGCATACGCTTCAAACGCCGTGATCCCCGACGACAACCGGTCATTGAGGGCCTGCAAGCTTTCCCGGCCGGAACTGCGCTTGAGTCGAACGACCTGCGACAGGAGTTCCCAGGCGGCGGCCACCAGGATGTTGGGCCCGATCTTGAAACTCTGTGCCCCTTGCAGGCTGGCGGTGTAGATCATCCGGTCTTCCAACCGTTCGAAGCGCGGTGGCGATGGGAAGTCCGTCACCGGCGCCCCTGCGGGCGCGCGACCATCGAGGTCAAGCAGGATAGTTTTTTCGTCCTGCGGGTATTCGCTGTCCATTGTCATGGCATTCAGTTCCTGATGGCCCAGAAATTGAGTTTGAGTTCGGCAAACTCGCCACTGGCGTGGAAGGCAAAACCGCCCGATTGTTCCAGCTGCGTGATATCACGGGCACTGAGTTCGAGCATGAAATAGGTCTTGCCGGCATGGAACGGGATCTGTCGGGGCGCCACCGGCAGTGGCTTGACCTTGATGCCGGCCAGATGCAGATTGACGAGCTCGCGGATGCGTTCCACGGAGCCGATTTTCAAGTGCGCCGGAAGGCGGTGGCGCAGCTCCTCCGAATCGCATTGGGCAGTTGCCGCCAGAATGAATGTTGCGCTACCCAGCAGTTTGAGATCACTCACCGGACAGACCAGCACACCATACTGTCGCGGCTCCAACGGGAGCTCAGTGGCGTGTTGTTCCAGCACCAACGACAGCACGGTGCGAATGCCTTCCATCAACCCACGAAAACTCGCCCCCTGCTCACCATGCTGGTAATGAGTCTCCAGTTGCGCGCGTTTGTTGTCGGTGGCGAACGTCGACAACTCGCCGAGGATCGTCAACAACTGCCTGTACAACACCTCCGGACGTACCTGGCTCTGACTCAGGAAGTGACGCAACACCAGCTCGGTTCGATTGATCAGTTGCAGCATCAGGAAATCGCCGACCTGGGCCCCCTCCGCCCCGCCACCTCCCCGGATCCTCGCGGCAATCGCATCGCCTCGGGTGCCCAGCAGACTCAGCACTTCCTTGATACATGACGCGACATAGCCTGAGCCCTGCACATAGATAAACGCCGGTACGAAATCCGCGTCCAGCCGCACGCCGCCCTCGCGGGTCGAATCCAGCACCCGGGCAACCTGGAGTTTCACCTGCAACGTGTCACTGGTTTGCTCCCCTAACAGCAATCGCAGGTCCGGGCGTGCGCAGTTGATCCGGCAACGGGAATCAAAGCCAGCGTTTGAATCAGTGATCTCCGCTTCGCAGCTTACGTAGCGCGCCAGCACATCACTGTGCTCCTGCTGGCGCACTTCCACCTGATTGCCGATGGCCAACGGCAACGCCAGGTAAATGGCTTGCCCACTGGTGTGGGCAGGAACCTGCAACGCCAGTGGCTCCATCACGCTGCTCAGCTCGAACAAGCTGCCATCGGGAAATACACCGCTGGCCTGGTTGACGACCAGCTTCCCCAGATTGAGGTACTGCATATCGACATCAAGGGTCAGGAACCCCCAACCATCAATGCCCAGCAAACGGGTACGGTTGAGTTGCTGGTGGTAGTAACGGTCGTTGTGCTGCAAGTGTTGGGGGCGCAGCAGCATGCCCTCCTGCCACACGACTTTATGAACCTGCATGTCTATCCTCCGACCTCCGGGCTTGAGGGGTAACGACGCGAACCCCGGACTCGTCGAGCATCAGCTCGACACGCGTCAGGCGCTGCCGGGCGACGGGCAGCACAAGCCGCCATTGCACATGGGGCAGGTCCCGATAGGCAGCCACCACCCCGACATAACGACTCTGTGGTTCGACACTGAGCTTCAGCGCCAGCCGCTCACCGGGGCGCAGCTCCAACTCCTCGCTGTTGACCCAGTCCTTGGGCAGCGCCTGCTCTGCGCGGCTATAGAGGGTGAAGAAATCAGCGTTTTCGAACGCCACCGCGTGCCGCAGCTCCAGCAGGCGCACCACGATGGGAGACGGGCGACCGTGAAGGTCGCGGTTGACGCCGTCGCTGGCGCTCAACGCCAGGTCCAGCTTGGTCAGGGTTGAATACGGTGACACGCTGGCACACCCGGTCAGCAGGCCGAGTACAAGCAGCATTGACAGAACGGCAGCTCGATACATGACAGTCATCCCGGATAAGGCGCATGCAGCGTGGCGACCAGGCGCACCTGCTCCGCGTAGGCTTTGGAAAATTGGTTACGCAACAGCTGCTCGCCCAAGGGTTGCTCGTCGATAAGGTGTCGGTAATGGCGCTGGTAGGCCCGCCAGTGGGCTCCATCGGTAGAGAACCTGGCCGGCATGTCCTGGCGCTCGAAGCACAGCAACAGATGGCTTGGTGCAAATGCCTCCACAGCGCCACGTATTGCAGCACGGCAAGCCACGACCAAGGCCAGCTGGTGGATTTGCATTTCCCGGAATGCCTGGGCGACCGCTACCTCTGCAGGCAGCGGGCCCGGCTCACCGAGGCCCAACAGTGAGGCCAGGGCAGACGGGGTATCGGTGCAATCCTTCAAGGGGTTGTGACTCTTAATGGCAGGCACGGTCCAACCGAGGTTCAACTCGCCGTTCAGCTCATCGCGAGTACGCAGACTCTGCTGCAGCCCTTCGATGGTTTGCCTGAACAGACCAGCCACCTTGATCGCCAGGGCTTCGCATGCCTGGGTATCAAGCGTATCCAGGGGCACGCCCATCGCGTCCGCGAACTGCGACCAGAATGGAGCACGACTGGCTGCAGTCACCTGGGCGGGTTGAGTCGAGGCCTCTTCCGTTACTGGCTCGGCCCATCTCGGCACGATCAGGTGATCCCGTTCCAGGGGGCAGTGGGACAGTGCGCAGGCCGCCCTCGCAGCCGAGAGTTTCAGCGCCTCCGGATCCCCGGGTGAGCTGCCATGCACCTGCTCGCTATCGAGTGCTCGCAAGGGGTCAAGCACCAAAAACGCGTCATCCGGAATCGTATCGTTGCCGAAAAACACCTGCCGGCCATTTTGTCTCCCGGGCGCCACAAGTCGTGCACGGATATCCACTGGCCCCAGTTGGTAGACATCACCCTCGCTGATCAGTCGTGCCTGCCCTTTGCACAAGCGCTCCGCGCTGCCCGACACGCCAATGCCATTGCTGCTGATGTCGGTGAAAAAATACTGGCCATCCCGGTAACTGACCAGGCCATGATGACTGGAGAGCAAGCGACTCGCGTCCGGGATGACCCAGTCACAGCCGATCCCGCGGCCGATCACGCCGCCGACGCCGTCGAATGTCTTACAGGATGCAGGCTCACCGCTTCCGGTATTGCACACCTCAAACACTAGTTGCATGACAAGGCTCCGCTGTTCAATCGCTGCGACGTGTCGCCTGGGGGTCACCCAGCGGACGGTAGTCAGCGTCATCAAAAACGTAATTGGCGTTGCAGCCGCTCAACAAGCACAGGACAAGCCCCAAGGATTTCCAAGTACGAAGTGGCATCAGGTATCTCCAATGAAAGTAAGGCTGGCGGCGAAGAGTGGAAGCCATACGTGCACCATTCAGCGTCCCCCTCGGACATCGCCGCCAGGGATGTTCAAGCGTGCAAGGCGGTAAAGCAGGGTGCGGCGTGCTAGCCCCAACTCGCGTGCCGTACGGGTCCGGTTGCCACGGTTCTTGTGCAGGCAGTCGATCAGGAATACCCGTTCAACCCGTTCCAGGCGCTGGCGCAACGTCGCGCCGACGGCAATAGTGGTCGGCCCGGACGCCAGGCCCAGGTGTTCAGGCAGCACCACTGCGTCGTCACACAGCAGTACCGCGCGCTCGACCAGGCATTTGAGTTCACGGACATTCCCGGGAAAAGGGTGGCACGAGAGTTGATCCAAGGCCGCAGCAGACCATTCCACCGGCGAGAGCCCCAGTGCCGCGCAGGCCGATTGTGCGAACTGTCGCGCCAACAGCAGCACATCTGCGTCGCGCTCGCGCAAGGCCGGCAATTCGATCGGGAACTGCGCCAGTCGGTAGTACAGGTCCTCGCGAAAACTGCCCTCCGCCACCATTGCAGCCAGATCACGATGGGTCGCTGCGATAATTCGCACATCGACCTTATGGGCCGCATCGGCTCCCAACGGGCGAACCTCGCCTTCCTGCAACACCCGCAGCAGCTTGGCCTGGAGTGACAGCGGCATATCGCCGATTTCGTCGAGGAGCAACGTGCCGCCATCGGCGGCGTCAAATAGCCCCGCATGGTTACGTTCGGCGCCTGTAAAGGCGCCCCTGCGATAACCGAATAGCTCGCTCTCCAGCAGCCCCTCGGGAAAGGCCGCACAGTTCTGCACCACAAAGGCTTTGCTACTGCGCGGCCCGGCAGCATGGATGGCCCGTGCCACCACCTCCTTGCCGGTTCCGGTCTCCCCGCGCAGCAGCACCGTGCAGGGCGCATTCAGCACCTTGCCGATCAGCCGGTAGGTTTCTTCCATGGCTGCGCTGTTGCCGATCAGCCCATACGTCATACGCGCCGAGGGTAGACAAGGCCTGGCCTGGGAGCCGTTGTGCGGCGGACGCACACGTCGCAACAGCGCCAGCTGACTCAAGGCGAAGCTTGCCAGTTGGCTTAACGAGGGTCCGTAGTCCTGGAGCAGTTTCGGCCGCTGGCTGGCGCACAGCAATAGACCGGCAACGGCCTTGTGGCGAGCGAACAGCGGCAGGCATATCAACGAGTGCCAGGGCGTAGCTGTCGCGGGTAGAAAACCGCTTTCGTACACACTGTCGTCCAGGTTATCCACGCTCAGGATACTGGGATGGCCGAGCACGTGACGCAACAGTTGCTGATGCTGAAAGTCTGCGCCGCAAGCACCCTCGCCGAGGGGCAATGCGCCAGGAAAATACTGGGCAATCAAGTCCAGCCGACCCGTGTCCTCGTCCCGCCAATATAACTGGCCGAGTTCGCATTCACTCAGTTGCGCAGCCGCTGCAACACACAGGCCTGGCAACGTTGTCTCGTCACCCTCGATGCCCATTCGGGTGAACCAGGCCAGCAACGTCTCGGCGTAGGCCAGGGGCTGGGGTAAAGGGGCCAGCACATCGTTCATCATTGGCTGAACTCACAGATCGGCAGCCCGTCACCATCCAGGCAGGCGTGGGCCCGCGACAGCGGCTCACCCATCGCCACCGCCCCAAGCAGTCGATCGACCATCTGCGGCAACAGGTGGATCTCGATCCATTGGTCGATGTACCGCGCTCCGCTGTCGCTATGGACGCACCGCTCAGCCATATGCGTGACCAGTTCGGCCGTATAGCTCAAGGCCAGCTTGCGTGACTGCAACCTTCGCCCAAGACGGTCGAGCTTGAGTCTTGCCAGGTCATGCAACACAGCGCCCATCAACGGGTAATAGGGTACGACTCGCATCCGGGCGAGCAGTGCCGGTTTGAAATAGTCGCGCAGCAGAGGGTGAATTGCGTCCTGCAGCACCTGTGTGCCAGGTCGTCGGCCGCCTGCACATAAGTCGATAATGCAATCGCTGCCCAGGTTGGAAGTCATCAGGATCAGCGTATTGCGAAAATCGATTTCCCGGCCTTCGCCATCGTTGACCAGCCCCTTGTCGAAGATCTGATAGAACAGGTTCAACACCTCCGGGTCGGCCTTTTCGACTTCGTCGAGCAGCACCACCGAATAGGGGCGCCGGCGCACGGCTTCCGTCAGCACTCCGCCCTCTCCATAGCCGACATAACCGGGAGGTGCGCCAATCAGCCGAGACAGGGCGTGTTTTTCCTGAAACTCCGACATGTTGAGGGTGGTGACAAAACGCTCGCCGCCATACAGCAAATCACCCAGGGCCAAGGCCGTTTCGGTCTTGCCCACACCACTTGGGCCTACCAACAGAAACACACCGACCGGCGCATCGGCCTTGTTCAGTCCGGCAGCCACCGCGCGCAGGTTGCGGTCGAGCGCCTGTATGGCAGGTTCCTGGCCGAGAATGCGCGACCGCAGCGCATCGGCAACCCCCAGCACCGATGCACTGTGCTCAAGGGACAGTTGTTCAACCGGAATGCCGGTCCAGGCGCTGATGACCTGTGCCACCAGTCGCGGGCATACACGCAACGGCTCCGCCAACGCGCGCTGTTCCAGCCAGCGCTGCTCCTGAAGTTGACGCTCACTCTCGACAGCCGCCAATCGCAGGCCCAATGCTTGTGCAGCCGGCTCATCCATTGGCAATCCGGCGTCCCTGTCTCGATTCAGCGAGTCGCGCTGCCGCGAGCCTTCAGCGTGCTCGGTACACAGGCGCTCCAATGCCTCGGGCACCATTATCTGGTTGATTCGCGCACGTGCGCAGGCGGTGTCCAGCACATCCACGGCCTTATCGGGCAACTGACGCCCTGCCAGGTAGCGGGCGCTCATCTGCGCCGCCGCGACGACGGCATCGTCACGTATATGCACGCCATGGCTGGATTCGTAGGCCGGGACCAGCCCGCGCAGGATCGAAGTCGCCTGTTCAACGCTGGGCTCGCCAACCAGCACAGGCTGGAAACGCCGCGCCAAGGCAGGGTCTTTTTCAAAGTATTTCTTGTATTCGGACCACGTGGTGGCAGCGAGGGTACGCAACTCACCGCGGGCCAGGGCCGGCTTGAGCAGGTTGGCGGCATCGCCGGCACCCGCCTGGGCACCCGCCCCCACCAGGGTATGCGCCTCGTCGATAAACAGAATCACCGGTGTCGGCGCGGCATTCACTTCGTCGATCACGCCTTTGAGACGCCGCTCGAACTCGCCCTTGATGCTGGCACCGGCTTGCAGCAGTGCCATGTCCAGGGTCAGCACACGCACACCCTTGAGTGGCTCCGGCACCTGCGAGCTGGCGATGCGCAGGGCAAGGCCTTCGACAACTGCGGTCTTGCCCACCCCGGCCTCGCCGACAAGGATCGGATTGTTCTTGCGCCGCCGCATAAGGATGTCGATCAGTTGGCGGATCTCACCCTCACGACACAGCACCGGGTCGATACGCCCTTCATGGGCCTGGTGTGTCAGATCATGGGTAAAGCGCGCCAGCAGTGACTCGCCGCCTGCTGCCGGGCAGACGTCAGGCCCCTGGTCCAGCACAAACCCGTGTATACGCTGTGCATCCAAACCGCTCAACAACGCGTGATAGCCGGTACCCGCGTGCTGCAGCGGGTGACGCAACAACGCCAGTAACAGTGCACCGTGGTCCACGACGCTCTGGCGCAACTCCAGATGGGCAACCATCAACGCCTGTTGCAACCACTGCACGAGGGCCGGGGCGAACACCGGATTACGCGTGGCACTTGCCTGCCCCTTGGGCTGCAGCGTTGCTTGCAGCGTCTGCGCCTCGATCCCGGCGTCGGCCAAGGCTCGTATCAAGAGCCCCCTGGGACGTTCCAGCTGGGTCAGTAGCAGGTCTTCCACCAGGACCTCCCTGCCACCTCGCGTCACGCAACGTTCGGCCGAGCGCTCCAGGTCCTGACGGACTGCGGGCGTCAATGTCAGGATCAGCTGTTGCAGGTCTACATTCATCATGGTCATTAGTCCCTAGTGAGCATTGCTGGCCACGATGACCGCACCATCGGCGCACTCGTGTGCCAGCCAAGTGGTCCACCCCAGCCTGCAGACATTGTGTTCACCCACGTGCAACGGCCTGAGCGCCTCCTTGGCCAGCACCAGCCGCAGGTCATGCTCCAGCGGGTCTCGTGCAGCCAGTCGCACCAACGAACACAGCAGTGGATACTCCGACCCCGTCGGCAAGAAACCATGGAAGCGCTGCCAATCCAGATCCTGTATATGCACCCGGAACTTACCGTTGCAGTCGGTGATCCGGCTTCCCAGTACCTGGTCGAAGCCCAACAGGCTGTTGGCACAGCCAAGCTGGTTCAACTGCGGGGGAGCAATGGCAACCGTGCGTTCCACCCATTGCTCTATAAACATGCGCTCATGCCCGAAGTAGTAACGCAGCACTGTTTCGATCACCGCCGCCGAGTGCGCCCGCAGGCCAAGCAACCCCAGGTAGGGCAACAGTCGCTTGCAGTCCAACTGCGCGGCGGTACGGATGCGCTGGCCCCTCAACCCGATCAACGCAAACATCTGCTCGGAAAAAGCATCACGCGCCTGCGCCTGGAAACACGCCTGGTAGCGGTATTTGCGCCAGATCGGCAGCATCAGCCGTTGCAGACGATGGTGAAACAGGTCCAGGAAGTCTCGAGTCGCGTGGCCGCCCGCTCCATCGGCACTCGCCTGCTCACCGTAAAAGGCCGGCAAGGGTGAACCTGCGCCGCAGAGGCCCAGGACATTGAGGCGAAGACGCGCACGCAATTGATCGTGTTCAACAAAAAACTCCAACCGGTCAATATCGTGACCGGGAAAACCAAGACCCGGGTTGGCCTGAAACTCCAGCCGCTCATAGAGTGCGTTGTCATCCAGTAGCGGATGGGCATCGCGCAGGCGCTTGATCACCTGCGAAATCGCCTGGAACAGCGAATATTCACGGATGGCACGGCACAGTTGCTTCAAAGCAGGGGCTGCTGCCCCATCTGAGGTGGCCATAGGTACACATCTCCTTGTGTGCTGATGACACGCAGCTCGTGGTAGGCATTAAGGCTGGCATAAAGCGCGAAGAACTCGTTGAGCACCGAGGCGAACAAAAACGCTTCGCCCGCCCCCAGGAAACCTTGGGAATCAATGCTCAGGTCGACCCGCACCCCTCGAAGCGGCATGCCCCGGTGCAAGCGGTCGACGGCCGTATGGCTGATGGATCGCAAGGCCCCCAGCCTTCTCTGGCTGACCTTTTTCGCTTGCAGATCGTGGTAACGCGGCACGTCATAGGTTTCGAGGACCACCTTCAAGACATTGATGTCGCTCAGTGACAAATAGTTGAGCGACATGTTGCTGATAAGTCGCCAGAGAAAGTCCTGGTCCAGGGGCGGTGCGAAACTCGCAGTCGGTGCGCAGATATTGCGAAATGACAAGCCCTCCGGTGTCTGCTCACAGGGCTGATTGATTTCCCCTGCCTGCAATTGCCGAGGCAGGTTGTGATTGGTGCATGTCAGCTCGATCGACAGCGTTTCCTGGGTATGCCCCCGCCCGCTTCCGAACCCCAGCCAGGTATCGAGCCCGGCATGATGCGCCGAAGCACGCTGACGAATGCTGTAGCTGGTGGGCGCTGCCGATGCATCGATAACGCCGTCGTGCTCAAAGGATTCAAACGGTACGTACGCCTGATACCCCAGCCCGCCGGGGCGCCAGCCCGTGACCTTGTCGACGGAAAATACACAGGCGTTTGCGCGCGCATATTCCCCAGGAATCAACAGGTATTCGTCCTGCTTGCCGTCCAGGCGAATCGGCACCGCATCATGTTTGAACAGGTTGACGATGGGCGTGCAGTACAGCCTCACGTTGTCCATCGTGGGGTATCCGGTTGCCTGGCACCGGGTGCGTAACTTGAAGCACAGCCTGACGCTGCAGATTTGCTTGAGTACGTCCTGGGGCAACCGCTGCAACGCATCCAGGCCAAGCACATCGACGAACAGGTACTTTTCAGGAAAGGCGAAATACTCCTGCAGATGGCGGTATCCACGAAAGGTATTCTGCGGATAAGGCATCAGCGCATGCTCCTCCGCGAACCCCACCGGACTGACCTGATCGCCACCCAATCGCAACAGCAGGGGCTGGCCATCAGCCCCGCTGACCGCAAGCCCATCACCGCCCAATGGCAGCAACTCGATACCCTCAACCTCGCGCAACAGGCTCAGGTACAACGCTTGACTGATGTAGCGGTCTCCCGACAAATGCAGGCGCAATTGATCGAACGCACATTCGCTGAAATTGCCTTCGCCGCCCATGTCCAGGCGCAGGCTCAGCAACGCCTGCTCTCCCTGGACGCAGTACTCCAGCGCGCTCAGTTGCAGCGGCAAGATGCAGGTGGCGTAGCAGGTTCGAAAACGACAGCGGTCACCATCGACCGCAGCGCTTTCGACCGGTGTATCCCGTGCGACCATCACACCGGGCCCCGCATGTTTCAACGGCTCGAACTGCAGGATACTGAACGCAGGTAGGGGCCGCATGTAGTTGGGCCACAGCAGGTGCATCAAGGAATGAGTCAGCTCAGGCAACTCGTCATCCAGCTTCTGGCGCAGGCGACCGGTGAGGAAAGCAAAGCCTTCCAGCAGCCGCTCCACATCCGGATCCTGACCGGCCTCCCCTAAAAAGGGCGCGAGAGCAGGATTGCGCTCGGAAAAGCGCCGCCCGAGCTGTCGCAACGCACTGAGTTCGCTCTGGTAATAGTGGTTAAAGGACATCAGGCAAGACCTCAACCTGTCCAGCATCCTGCAGGCGCGCGGTGAACACCACGGGCTGCGTCACCCCGTCGACGCAGAGCGTGGCGTCAATGGCAAACGCCAGCGCCAGAGGATCGTCACCACAAGGCAACGCCCTCACGTGCGTATCCTTCAAGCGGGGCTCATAGGCCCGGATAAACCGCTCGATCAACAAGCGCGACTGGCTCAATGACTCATGCAGACTCTGGCTCATGTCATTGAGATCCGGCATACCGTAATCCTCCAGTGTCTGCACGCTGCCAGCGCGGATGCTGAGCATCTTTCCCAGATGAGCTGCGACGGACGTCACGGCACATGATGATTTTGCGGCCGGACTTTCAAGTCGCTCGAAGAGGTTTTGGTTACGCGTCATCCCTTGGCCCCTGCTCATTCTTTGTCGAGCTTGCCAACCAGGGACAGGGTGAAATCCGCCCCCATGTATTTGAAGTGCGGTCGCACACTCAGGTTGACGCGGTACCAGCCAGGCTCGCCCTCGACATCACTGACAACGATACGTGCCGCCCGCAATGGCCGCCGCCCACGCACTTCGGCACTGGGGTTTTCCTGGTCGGCCACGTACTGGCGAATCCACTTGTTGAGCTCCAGCTCCAGGTCGGTACGTTCCTTCCACGAGCCCAGTTGCTCCCGTTGCAGGACCTTGAGGTAATGGGCCAGGCGGTTGACCACCATCATGTAGGGCAACTGGGTGCCCAGGCGGTAATTCAGCTCGGCCTCCTTGCCCTCGGCACTGATGCCGAAACGCTTTGGCTGTTGCACCGAGCTGGCGGAGAAAAACGCGGCATTGTCACTGCCCTTGCGCATCGTCAAGGCAATGAAACCCTCTTGCGCCAGTTCGTATTCGCGACGGTCGGATACCAGCACTTCAGTGGGAATCTTGGTTTCGATTTCGCCCATGCTGTGGAAGTGATGCAAGGGTAAGTCCTCCACTGCGCCGCCGCTTTGCGGACCGATAATGTTCGGGCACCAACGAAACCGCGCAAAACTGTCGGTCAATCGTGTGGCAAAGGCGTAGGCGGTATTACCCCAAAGGTAGTGCTCGTGGCTGTTCACCACGGTTTCCCGGTAGGCGAAGGTCTTGACCGGACATTCAAGGGGATCGTAAGGCGTGCGCAGCAGGAATCGCGGCACCGTCAGCCCGATATAACGGGCATCTTCGCTCTGGCGAAAGCTATGCCATTTGGCGAACTGCGGACCTTCGAAGTGATCCCTGAGATCCTTCAAGTCAGGCAGATCGGTGAAGCTTTCCAAGCCGAAAAAAGTCGGCCCGGCGGCCGCGATAAACGGTGCATGGGCCATGCAGGCGACCTTGGAAGCGTATTGCATCAGCTTCACATCGGGGGCGCTGGGGGAAAGAAAGAAGTCAGCGATGATTGCGCCCACAGGTTGACCGCCGAACTGACCGTACTCCGCACTGTAGACGTGCTTATAGAGCCCGGACTGGGTCACCTCGGGTGAGTCTTCGAAGTCATCCAGCAGGTCTTGCCGAGAGACATTCAGCAGTTCGATCTTGATGTTTTCCCTAAAGTTGGTGCGCTCGACCAACAACTGCAGGCCTTTCCATGAGGATTCCAGGGCCTGGAAGCGCGGGTGGTGCAGAATCTCATCCATTTGCCGACCGAGCTTCTCGTCAATCTCCGCAATCATCCGGTCAACCAGGTGTTTCTTGACCGGTTCCCCGCTGTTCTGCGGCTTGATCAGCTCTTCGATAAATGCCGAGACGCCACGCCTGGCTATGCCGTAGGCCTCATCATCCGCACTCAACAGAGTCTGGGCGATGATGTTGTCGAGAATGCTGTGCTCGTCAGTGATGAGTACGGGTATCGAGGTGTGTTGAGTCGTCATGGCGCCAGTGTCCTTTTACTGAAGAATGTCAGGCGGTCCGGCCGCTCAGGCCCAGCTCCGCCAATACTCGGGCACGGGATTCGTCGTCGGCCAGGGCCTGTTCGATGGCTTTGCGAAAGCTCGGCGTGTTGCCCAGTGGTCCCTTGAGCGCCATGAGCGCCTCACGCAGGGCCATCAGCTTGTGCAACTCGGGGATCTGCTCCACCAGGTTCGCCGGGTTGAAATCCCTCATCGAATTGATTCGTAACTGGATGGCCAGGTCTTCGACCTCGGCGCCGTCCTGGAGCCGATTGGGGACATTCAGCGTCAGGCTCAGCGCCTGTTTGGCCAACACCTCATCGAGGGTGTTCTGGTTGAGGGCGATGGGCTTGCGATCTTCAAGCTTGCGCAGGTCCTCACGCTGGGTGAAGTCCCCCAGCACGAGGAGTTTCAACGGAAGCTCGACTTCTTCCCGCACACCGCCGACGGCGGGTTTGAAGGTGATATTGATGCGTTCCTTGGGTGCTACCGAACCTTCTTTGGCCATGGTAAATCTCCTTTTCAAGCGGCTCGTAAGCCTATTCAAGTACCGCTTCCAGATCGAAGAGGCACAGCCTGCGGTGGGTGTCTTCCTTGCGCTCGCGCACGGCATGGTTTTGTGGCAGCAGGTCGCAGCAGCGGTGCAAGAGGCGTGTCACTTGAAACGCCAGCTCCGGCTCCCAGCGCTCCAGGCCCGAGCGCTGCAGCTCGAAGTCCAGTTGTTCGAGCTGGATCTTCGCCAGTTCATGTTTGCCAGCGTGTGCACACAAGCGCGCCAGGGCCAACCGCCAATAAAAGCGGGCGCGATCGCTGCGAGCGGCATGGAGGCCTTGATTGAGCTCATGTACCGCGGCTTTGAGCCCATCCTTGCGCAGCCGCGGTAGCACATCCTGCAAGGCGATCTCCCAGGGCTCGGCATCGCCCCCCACGCGGGGCGCCTCAGGGGTTTGCAGGTAATGGGAGACATGCAGTGCGATCCAGTCGCGAGTGGCGTCGTCGGCAAAAGGAACGCCCCCTTGAAAGCGAAACGCCGGCAAGTCCGGCAATCGTTGCAACAGCAGGGCGAAACTCACTTCCAACTCGCTCATGGCCAGTTCCGCCTGCTGGGCTTCCAGGCATTGCCAGAGCATGTACAGCCCGTCGAACCAGAACATCGCACCTGAGAGGCCGGCCTCAAGTTCAGGCAGCAGCTCGGCGTGATGGCCTTGGGCAAAACGTTGCTGGTAGTACTTGAGTCTGTCGGGGGCAGGCCCGCACAACGCGGTGACTCGCTCACCGTTGGCATCCGGATAGCGGACGATTGACAGCCAGGCCAGCGTTCGACTCAGGTGCAAGGCCCGTAGGTCGGCGGCGTCCTGGCGTAACCACCAGGCACACAACGGACGAGCTTGTTCCTGCAAGGCATACAGCAATTCATGCGCGTCTTTTTCGTTGTTTACCGTCGGTTTGGCCGTTGAGGATGGCGTAGCAGCGGGTTGCACTTGCGCAACGGCGGCGTTCAACCCGGCGACAGGGGGATGGCCTTGCACAGCAAGCGCCAACCACTGCTCCAATTGTTTGCGAATCGGCAGCAACAGCGGCGTGTCGCCTCCCAAATGTGCAGTCCAGAGTTCATCAAGGCGCGTGAGGTGTTCAAGCATGGACTGGAATAGGGGTTGCTGGTCCTGAACCGACAGGTCTTGGACAAGCAGTGTCTCAAGGCGCAGGACCAGCCAGCCGAACGCCGCGCCGCGGGTGCGCAGCTTTCCAGGGTATACCGCCGACCAATGGTGCTCACACAGATGGCGCAGCAACCCGAGGCCAGCCAGCAGTCCGGCAAAGGACTCGCGGTGGTACAGCGCCCAGGTCAGCCAGACGGCCACGCGCAGATCCTTGGACTGCTCACGCAACAGGCATTCGCTGATTTCCAGGAGCTTTTGCCAGTCCGGCTGGCCGGCGCCATGCATGGACTGCATCTTTGCCAGTTCGGACTCCAGGGTTTCATATTCATTTGAATAGCGCATATCACTGCCGGCAAAGTTCGCTGGCAAACAGGGCTGCCGGGCAAGCTCGAGGTAATAAGCGCAGAGTTTTTCTGAATGGACCATTTAGGAGCGCACTCGACTATCCAAGGCACGAGAGACAAACTAAGTGCATTTAACTTTCACACCAGATCGCCATGAACCCTTCGCTTGATTCGCCGCGAAGTTCGTAAACCTTAGCCACGACAATAACATCCAGCAAGCAACAGGCTCACACTTAAGACATTTCCTACACACCCCGTAAACCAAGGCATATGCAGACTTTTGCGCAGCTACAGAGATGTAGTTCACCTAACCCCAGCGGAAAACCAACTACTAAGAGACGTAGCAATATGAGCAACTAAATGCGCACTTATGCGCAAACACTTTCCGTAAAACAGCCAAAAAAACCATAATACCCGTTTAAACCAAACGCCTATATCCACAGCATGCCAAGTCCGTATTGGTTCCCGCACTTTCCGGCACGCTTCTTGTAATAACCACATTCCCAACCGGCACGATTAACCGTTGGAACTACTTCATCAATCAGACAAGGAAACCCGTCATGCCAACACCCGCGTATCTTTCCATCACCGGTGTCAAACAAGGTTTGATTACGGCAGGCACATTTACCCAGGACTCGGTAGGCAACATTTATCAGGAAGGTCATGAAGACCAGATTCTGGTCCAGGCCTTTGCTCATCAAGTAATCATCCCCCGCGATCCGCAGTCGGGTCAGCCGACGGGCCAGAGGGTCCATAAGCCGCTGATGATCAGCAAGGTCTTCGATAAGTCATCGCCCTTGCTGTTCAGCGCATTGACCAGCGGTGAAGAGGTCAAATGCCGACTGGAGTGGTTCCGCACATCATCGGCCGGCACCCAGGAGCACTACTTCACGATAGAACTGGAGGGCGCGACGCTCGTGGACATCCAGTCCCGCATGCCCAATTGCCAGGACCCGGACAATGCCCACTTCACTCACCTGGAGGATGTGTACTTCACCTATCGCAAGATCGTGTGGACCCACGAAGTGTCGGGCACATCCGGATCGGATGACTGGCGCAACCCGGTAGCGGGCTAAGTCGGACCTGAGCAGGAACGGGAGCCAGGGACGGCACCGTTTCTGCCAGGCAACTACACCATCGCCAAGGGATGCTTGCGCTTGGGTGCGCCGAACACCCGGTCGATGGCATCCAGGTCGTGCTCATCGAGCACCACCTTGGCGGCGGCCGCATTGAGCCGTACATGCTCCGGGGTGACCGCCTTGGGAATGGCGATCACACCGTCCTGGCGCAGCACCCAGGCCAAGGCAACCTGGGCAGGCGTGACCTCGTGGCGGCGGGCGATCTGCTTGAGGGTCTGGCTGGACAGCAACGCCCCACCCTGGGCAATCGGGCAGTACGCCATCAGCGGCAAATGGTGTTGTTGCCACCAGGGCAACAGGTCGAATTCGATCCCGCGCTCTTCGATGTTGTACAGCACCTGGTTGGTCGCGCAGGCCGGGGATGCGAGCTCCTGCAGGTCGGCCACATCGAAATTCGAGACGCCCCAGCGGCCGATCTTGCCGGCCTCACGCAGGCGCTCGAACGCTTCGACAGTTTCTTCAAGGGGGTACTGGCCACGCCAATGCAGCAGATACAGATCAATGTAGTCCGTGCCCAGGCGCCGGAGGCTGGCTTCACAGGCACGGGGCACGCCTTTTTGGCTGGCGTTGTGCGGGTAGACCTTGCTCACCAGGAACACTTGGTCACGCCTGCCGCTGATGGCTTCGCCGACGACTTCCTCGGCGCCACCCTCGCCATACATCTCGGCGGTGTCGATGAGGGTCATGCCCTCGTCGATCCCCAGTTGCAATGCCGCGACTTCAGCGCGGCGCCGGTCCGGGTCTTCGCCCATGCGCCAGGTTCCCTGGCCGATGACAGGGACGGGAACACCCGCCAGATCAATGGTGCGCATGACAACCTCCTGATGAGTTCGCGAATTAACAGTGTGGCATTGACCGGACAAAAGGGTTCAATCGAAGTATGGTTGCCCTTTGCCAAGTCGCCAGTAAGGACCTGCAATGCTGTTTGTCGTGATGCTAGGGGGCAAGCACCCACGGGCAAGGATTGAAGTGCACGATGTGGTGTTCGCCGTAGCAGACACCCTGGAAGGCACCTACCCGCAACTGCGCGAGGGCTGGTTTGGCAGCCCAAAGGGCGTGCATATCGATTCGTGGATGGCGGTGGACGGCGTCGACGGCTGGAAAGTCGAACTCAGCCACCTGGCCCCCGCTGCCGACGCCCATCACCTGTACTTCATCAACCTTGGCGGTTATGAAACCAATAGCTTTGGCGAGGCCCACCACTACCTGCTGGTGGTCGCCCGCAACAAACGGGAGGCGGCCAGCAAGGGCAAGCAACAAATGCTGCGCCACTGGTCCCAGGCCCACACCGACGGCGTGATGGATATCGACGACTGCCTGCCCATCGACCTGGTGGACGGCCGCTACCTTCACCTGATGCAAGGCGCCCATCGGCCGATCATTCAGCAGAACGACTATATCGTCTTGAATTGATGGAGGCTTATTCGACCTGACATCAGATAACTCCAGCAACGTCAGACGTAACACTGCTGTTGCTGTTGCTGTTGCTCTTGATCTCAGGCGCCCCGTCAAACACGCTGGCCGAACGCAGGCTTGAATCCGTGGGTAACCCGGCAGGACGCCGGGTTAGCCGTCCTGGGCCAGGGATGGCCCATGACGGCGGCCCACGGAGTCAAGCCGGAGTGAGGGCACACCGAGCCTAGGCGAGGTGCCGAGTGTTGGGGCAAGAGCCCTTTGCTTACTTTGGGGCTTTTCCAAAGTGAGCCGCCGTAAGGGCGGAACCCTAGGTGGCCGTTACCGCAGCAACGGATATGTACTCGGTCTGATCCCAAATCCTGGTCGGCCATCAGGCCGCCATCGGGAGCAAGTCGAATCGTCGCACCGCCCCTCCCACATGTGATCTCTATGCATCAGGTAGATACCAGCCTGCTCTGGGTCTCACTCCATCACGCCAATACCCAAGCCCAACGCCCCAACCTGAACCCCAGCGGAACTTTGCCAGGAAATAACCGCCTGAATCCGGTACGCTCACCGTTTTTACTCAAGGAGTTAATCCCCATGGCCAAAGCCACCGCCCGTCACATCCTCGTTGCCACTGAAGACAAGTGCAACGAACTCAAGGCCCAAATCGAAGGCGGCGCCGATTTCGCAGAAGTCGCCAAAGCCAACTCCAGCTGCCCATCCAGCCGCCAGGGCGGTGACTTGGGTTCGTTCGGTCCAGGCCAGATGGTCAAGGAATTCGACACCGTCGTCTTCAGCGCCCCGGTCAACACCGTGCAAGGCCCGGTAAAAACCCAGTTCGGCTACCACCTGCTGGAAGTCACCAGCCGCCAGGACTGATCCCGTCCGCGCTGCTGCTTGAAACAACGGCCCGCCTCTTGGTGGGCCGTTGTGCATGTGACGACTGGCGACGCTGATGCCGTTAGCGTACAAATCCTTATTCTTCTTCACCCGGCGTTCAAGGCTGACAATGCGATTGGCTTTTTCCAGACTGTTCAGTACCTCCCTGGCCCTGCTGCTGGCCAGCAGCGCCGTGATCGCGGCGCCCCAACCGTCCATGACCGTGTACGGCGAACCGGCCAAGTATCCCGCCGGTTTCAGCCATTTCGACTACGCCAACCCCAACGCCCCCAAGGGCGGCAGCCTGCGGCGCTCGGCGCTGGAGATCGGGCGTTTCGACCATGTGCTGCCGTATATCGACAAAGGCATCGGCGTCTCCCAGGTCGACGGCTGGTTGTATGCGCCCCTGGCCCTGCGTTCCCTGGATGAGCCCTATACGGTGTATGGCCTGGTGGCCGAGAAGATGGAACGCGCGGAGGACGGCCTGTCCCTGCGCTTCTTCCTCAACCCCAAGGCGCGCTTTGCCGATGGCAAGCCGATCACCGCCGAAGACGTGCGCTACAGCTTCAACCTGCTGATGACCCAAGGCAGCCTGCGCTTTCGCACGCTGTTCGCCGACGTCAAGCACGTCGAAGTCGAAGGCCCGCGCCAGGTCCGTTTTGATTTCTCCAGCAATGAAAACCGCACCCTGCCCCTGGATGTCGCCACCCTGCCGGTGTTTCCCGAGCACTGGTGGAAAACCCGCGACTTCGCCAACGGCGGTGGCTACGAAGCCCCACTGGGCAGCGGCCCGTACAAGGTCGGCAAGATCGACTCGGGCAGCACCATCACCTTTACCCGCGACCCCGACTGGTGGGGCAAGGACCTGCCCGTCAGCCGCGGCCTGTACAACTTCGATCACCTGAGCCTGGAGTACTTCGGTGACACCGAAGTGGCCCGCCAGGTACTGCGCGGTGGCGCCTACGACTTCAACCGTGAGTTTTCCGCCACCGGCTATTCCATCGGCTACAACGGCCCGGCCCTGGACGATGGCCGCCTGCAACGTGCGCACCTGGCCAAGGACATGCCGCAACCGGCCCAGGGTTATGTGTTCAACGTGCAAAAACCGATGTTCAAGGACCGTCGCGTGCGCCAGGCCCTGGCGATGCTGTGGGACTTCGAATGGGCCAACCGGCAGATGATGCGCAACCTGTACATCCGCCAGCAAAGCTACTTCTCCAACAGCCCGTTGGCCGCCACCCAGCTGCCCACCCCGGAAGAACTGGCGATTCTGGAACCCTTGCGCGGGCAGATTCCCGACGAGGTATTCACCCAGGTGTTCAAGGCCCCGGTCACCGATGGCAGCGGCATGATCCGCGACAAACAGCTGCAAGCCCTGGCGCTGCTGGAAGAAGCCGGCTGGAAGCCAGACGGCGACAAACTGGTCAACGCCGAGGGCGAGCCGCTGGAGTTCACCTTCCTCAATGCCCAGAACGGGCTGGAACGCCTGCTGTTGCCGTACAAACGCAACCTCGCACAGATCGGCATTACCTTGAACATCCGCCGCATCGATTCTTCGCAATACGTCAACCGCCTGATGGCCCGCGACTACGACATGATCGTCACCGGCTTCCCGGTCACCACCTCGCCCGGCATGGAGCTGTACAACTACTTCGGCTCGACCGCCGCATTCGATCCGGGCGCCAACAACTACATGGTGCTCAAGGACCCGGCCGTCGACAGCCTGATCAAGGGCCTGGTCAAGGCCGACACCCAGGCGCAGATGCTTACCTATGCCCATGCCTTGGACCGGGTGCTGCAATGGAATTACCTGTGGATCCCCAATTACTACCCGCCCGGCACCTCCGCCGCGTGGTGGAACCGCTTCGGCCGCCCGGCCATCGAGGCCAGGAATGATGAAGCCCTGGAAACCTGGTGGGAAATCAGCCCTACCCCGCTGACCAATGAACAAATGAATACCGAGTTGAAAAAACGCGCGGGAGCTCGCTGATGTTTGCCTATATCGTGCGGCGCCTGCTGCTGATCATCCCGACGCTGGTGATCATCCTGCTGGTCAACTTCGTGATCGTCCAGGCCGCCCCCGGCGGACCGGTGGAACAAGCCATCGCCCACTTGCAGGGCATCGGCGGCGGCGCGGTCGGCGGCTCATCCGGCGACGGTGTCAGCAGCGGCTCCCGTGCCAGCCGCGGGCTGGACCCGAAACTGATCAAGGACATCGAAAAACAATACGGCTTCGACAAGCCCGCGCCGGAACGCCTGTGGCTGATGCTCAAGAGCTACGCCCAGCTGGATTTCGGCAACAGCTTCTTTCGCGGCGCCACCGTGATCGACCTGATCCTGGAAAAAATGCCGGTGACCATTTCCCTCGGCCTGTGGGCCACGCTGATCACCTACCTGGTGTCGATCCCCCTGGGCATTCGCAAGGCGGTGCGCCATGGCAGCAGCTTTGATGTGTGGAGCAGCACCGCCATCGTGATTGGCTACGCGATGCCGGCGTTCCTGTTCGCGATGTTCCTGATCGTGGTGTTCGCCGGAGGCACGTCATTGAACTGGTTCCCGGTGCGCGGGCTGGTCTCGGAAAACTTCGCCGAGCTGAGCACCGTGGGCAAGATCGCCGACTACTTCTGGCACCTGGTGTTGCCCGTCAGCGCACTGGTGATCGGCGGGTTCGCCACCCTGACCATCCTGACCAAAAACTCGTTCCTCAATGAAATCACGCGCCAGTACGTAGTGACCGCCCGCGCCAAGGGCCTGAGCGAACGGCGGGTGCTGTACGGCCATGTGTTTCGCAACGCCATGCTGCTGGTGATCTCGGGGATTCCCCAGGCGTTCATCAGCGTGTTCTTTGCCGGTTCGCTGTTGATCGAGGTGATTTTCTCCCTCGATGGCCTCGGCCGCATGAGCTACGAAGCGGCCGTGTCCCGGGACTACCCGGTGGTGTTTGGCTCGCTGTTTATCTTCACCTTGTTCGGCCTGCTGATAAAACTGATCGGCGACCTCTGCTACACCCTGGTGGACCCGCGTATCGACTTCGCCGCGAGGAACGCCTGATGCTTAACCTGTCTCCCGTGGCCCGTCGACGTTTCGAACGCTTCAAGAAAAACCGTCGTGGCTGGTGGTCGCTGTGGCTGTTTATCGGGCTGTTTATCCTGACCCTGGGCGGCGAGTTGATCGCCAACGACAAGCCCTTGGTGCTCAGCTACAAGCACGAGCTGTATTTCCCGGCATTCAAGCGCTACACCGAGCAGCAGTTCGGCGGACAACTGCCGTTCCAGGCCGATTACCGCAGTGACTACGTGCAAAAGCTGATCAAGCAGGACGGCGGCTGGATGCTGTTCCCGCCGGTCCCGTTCAGCGACGACACGCCCAACTACGAACTGACCCGCCCGGCCCCCAGCCCGCCCTCGACGGTGAACTGGCTGGGTACCGATGACCAGTCGCGGGATGTATTGGCGCGGGTGATCTTCGGCGCGCGGGTGTCGATTCTGTTTGCCCTGGCACTCACCGCGATCAGCGCCACCATCGGCATCGCCGCCGGGGCCTTGCAAGGCTATTACGGTGGCTGGGTGGACTTGCTCGGCCAACGCATTCTTGAAGTGTGGTCCGGGCTGCCGGTGCTGTACCTGCTGATCATCCTGTCGGGGTTTGTCGAGCCGAACTTCTGGTGGTTGCTGGGGATCATGGCGCTGTTTTCCTGGCTGGCCCTGGTGGATGTGGTGCGCGCCGAGTTCCTGCGCGGGCGCAACCTGGAGTACGTCAAGGCCGCACGGGCCCTGGGCCTGGGCGACGGCAAGATCATTCGCCGGCACATCCTGCCCAACGCCATGACCGCCACCTTGAGCTACCTGCCGTTCATCCTCACCGGGGCGATTTCCACCCTGAGCGCCTTGGACTTCCTCGGTTTCGGCATGCCTGCGGGCAGTGCGTCATTGGGCGAGCTGATTGCCCAGGGCAAGCAGAACCTGCAAGCGCCGTGGCTGGGCCTGACGGCGTTTTTCACCTTGGCGCTGATCCTGTCGCTGCTGGTCTTTATCGGCGAGGCATTACGTGATGCCTTCGACCCACGTTCATGAGTGACTGCGTATGAACCTGATCGAAATCCGCGACCTCAGCGTCGCCTTCAGCGGCCAGACCGTGGTACGCAACCTGAGCCTGGACGTCCGTCCCGGCGAGTGCCTGGCGCTGGTGGGTGAGTCCGGCTCCGGCAAGTCGGTGACGGCGCACTCAATCTTGCAACTGTTGCCCGAAGCCGGCACCGACACCCGTGGCTCCGTGAAATATCGCGGCCAGGAACTGGTCGGCGCCTCGGCATCGACCTTGCAGAAACTGCGCGGCAACCGCATTGCGATGATCTTCCAGGAGCCGATGACCTCCCTCAACCCGCTGCACAGCATCGAAAAACAGATCGGCGAAACCTTGCTGCTGCACAAGGGCCTGGGCGGCAAGGCGGCGCAGGCGCGCATCCTCGAGTTGCTGCAGTTGGTGGGCATCCAGAAACCACAGGAACGCCTCAAGGCCTATCCGCACCAACTCTCCGGGGGCCAGCGCCAACGGGTGATGATCGCCATGGCCCTGGCCTGTGAGCCGGAGCTGTTGATCGCCGACGAGCCCACCACCGCCCTTGACGTGACCGTGCAGCGCAAGATCCTGCTGCTGCTCAAGTCCCTGCAACACCGCCTGGGCATGTCGCTGCTGCTGATCAGCCATGACCTCAACCTGGTGCGCAGCATTGCCCAGCGGGTGTGCGTGATGCGTGCCGGCGAGATTGTCGAGCAGGCTGACTGCGAGACCTTGTTCACGGCCCCCCAACACCCCTACAGCCGCCTGCTGCTGGACGCCGAGCCGTCCGGCGATGTGCTGTGCAGCGAGCCACGGGAGACCGTGCTGGACGTGCACGACCTGAGCGTGCAATTCCCCCTGGGCGGCGGTCTGTTCCGGCGCAAGACCTACCTGCGCGCGGTGGATGGCATCAGCCTCAGCGTGCAGCGCGGCAAGACCCTGGGGATTGTCGGCGAGTCCGGTTCGGGCAAGTCCACCCTCGGCCAGGCGATCCTGCGCCTGCTGGATTCCACCGGCAGCATCCGCTTCCAGGGCGAGGCCCTCGACCCGCTCAACCACAAGCAGATGCGCCCGTGGCGCAAGCAGATGCAAGTGGTCTTCCAAGACCCCTACGGCAGCCTCAGCCCGCGCATGTCGGTGCAGCAGATCATCAGCGAAGGCCTGGAGGTGCATGCGCCGTGCAGCCTGGCCGACCGCGATGCGCAAGTGATCCAGGTGCTCAAGGACGTGGGCCTCGACCCCGCCAGTCGCCATCGCTTCCCCCATGAATTCTCCGGCG
The DNA here is from genome assembly GCF_900177315.1 of Pseudomonas sp. LAMO17WK12:I1. Classification (NCBI taxonomy): domain Bacteria; kingdom Pseudomonadati; phylum Pseudomonadota; class Gammaproteobacteria; order Pseudomonadales; family Pseudomonadaceae; genus Pseudomonas; species Pseudomonas sp. LAMO17WK12:I1. The sequence goes on from NZ_FWZV01000001.1 coordinate 491,917, forward strand.
GCCAGCGCCAACGCATCGCCATCGCCCGCGCGCTGGTGCTCAAGCCGGCGTTGATGCTGTTGGACGAACCTACCTCAGCCCTCGACCGCACCGTACAGAAGCAGGTCGTAGCGTTGCTGCGTGAATTGCAGGAAAAGTACGGCCTGACCTACCTGTTTATCAGCCATGACCTCGCCGTGGTGCGCGCCATGGCCCATGACATGATCGTGATCAAGGACGGCAAGGTGGTCGAGCGCGGGCCGAGCCATGACGTTTTCGAAGCGCCGCAGCACCCGTATACCAAGGAACTCCTGGCGGCGGCCGGCGGGCTGTCGTCATGAGTACCAGCCTGACGGACTACCAACAGGTTCGCGGCCTGGCGATCCAGTCGCTGTTCGAGATCATCGAGCAGTCCAGCGAAGGCACGGTGATTGTCGACCGCGACGCCAATATCGTCTGGATGAACGAGCGCTACGCCAAGCGCTTCGGCCTCAAGAGTGCCGATGAAGCCATCGGCCAGCCGTGCGAGCAGGTGATTTCCAACAGCCTGTTGCGCCAGGTGGTGCGCACCGACCGGCCGATTCTGCTGGACATCCAGGACACCCCCAAAGGCCCTTTGGTGGTGATGCGCCTGCCGATCCACAACGATGCCGGTGCAGTGATCGGTGCGATTGGTTTTGCCTTGTTCGATGAGCTGCGCAACCTGTCGCCGCTGATCGAGCGCTACCTGAGCATGCAGCAGGAACTGGCCTCCACCCGCTCGTTGCTGCGCTCACGCCAGAGCAAGTACAACTTCGCGCACTTTATCGGCACCAGCGCCGCCAGCCTGGAAGTCAAACGCCGTGCCCGGCGCAGCGCAAGCGCCGAATCGCCGGTGCTGCTGCTGGGCGAGACCGGCACCGGCAAGGAATTGCTCGCCCAGGCGATCCACGGCGCCTCACCGCGGGCGCACAAGGCGTTTGTCAGCATCAACAGCGCGGCGATTCCCCATGACCTGCTGGAAGCCGAGTTCTTCGGCACCGCGCCGGGCGCCTTTACCGGTGCAGATCGCAAGGGCCGTCCGGGCAAGTTCCAGATTGCCCAGGGCGGCACGCTGTTCCTCGATGAAATCGGCGATATGCCGCTGCCGCTGCAAAGCAAGCTGCTGCGGGTGTTGCAGGAAAAGGAATTCGAACCGGTGGGTTCCAACGAAATGCTGCACAGCGATGTGCGGGTGATCGCGGCCACCTCCATGGACCTGGAAGCGGCGATCAAGCGCGGTGAGTTCCGTGCGGACCTGTATTACCGCCTGAACGTATTGCCGATCCAGGTGCCGCCGCTGCGTGAGCGGCTGGAGGACATTCCGGCGCTGAGCGAAGCGATCCTCGAGGAACTGCGCAGCCAGCATGAACTGGACCGCGAGGCCCTGGCGCTGTTGGCACAGCATGCGTGGCCGGGGAACATCCGCGAACTGCGCAACGTGCTGGAGCGCGCGGCGTTGCTGAGCGATGACCTGGTGTTGAACGCTGGGGACATTCGTGCGGCGATTGGCACGTTCAGCCCGGTGACGCGCGGCGCGGTGGACACGGCTGAAGGTGAGACGTTTGCGGCGGCGCGGGAGCGGTTTGATCGGCAGGTGATTGCGGCGGCGCTCGAGGCGTGTGACGGGAATGTGGTGGAGGCGGCCAAGCGATTGGGGCTGGGGCGATCGACGTTGTACAAGAAGATGGTGGCACTGGGTATCGCCTAGTCTCAAAATAGAGACCAAATTCTCCATACAAAGACATTCCCTGTGGGAGGGGGCTTGCCCCCGATAGCATTAGGTCAGTCAACACATATGCTGGCTGATGCACCGCTATCGGGGGCAAGCCCCCTCCCACATTTGATCTTCATTTGTCTCCAAATAGAGACAGCATTCAAAAACACTCGAAAGAAATTAAAAAATATCCATATATTTCAATAACTTGAAAATATGGCACACATCTCGCTATAGCCCTCCCCACTGCTTCACCCACAACAATAACAATCCGATGGAGACACACCATGAGTGTGATCATTGCCCTGGCAGCGCTCGCGTTGCTGATGCTGGCTGCCTACCGTGGCTATAGCGTTATCCTGTTTGCCCCCATCGCCGCCCTCGGCGCCGTGCTGCTCACCGACCCGTCCGCCGTCGCCCCTGCCTTTACCGGGGTGTTCATGGAGAAAATGGTCGGCTTTATCAAACTGTATTTCCCGGTATTCCTGCTCGGTGCGGTGTTCGGCAAGCTGATCGAGCTGTCGGGTTTCTCGCGCTCTATCGTGGCGGCGGCGATCCGTTTGCTCGGCACGCGCCAGGCGATGCTGGTGATCGTGCTGGTCTGCGCCCTGCTCACCTATGGTGGCGTGTCGCTGTTTGTGGTGGTGTTTGCGGTGTACCCGTTTGCGGCGGAGATGTTCCGCCAGAGCAATATCCCCAAGCGCCTGATCCCGGCGACCATCGCCCTCGGTGCGTTCTCGTTCACCATGGACGCCCTGCCCGGCACGCCGCAGATCCAGAACATCATCCCCAGCACCTTCTTCAACACCACCGCCTGGGCGGCGCCGTGGCTGGGGCTGATCGGCACGATTTTCGTGTTCTGCGCCGGCATGCTCTACCTGGCGCGCCAGCGCAACAAGGCCCAGCGCGCCGGTGAAGGCTACGGCACCGAGCTGCGCAACGAGCCGGAAACCGCCGAAAACCTCACGCTGCCCAACCCGTGGATCGCGCTGTCGCCGCTGATCCTGGTGGGCGTGATGAACCTGCTGTTCACCCACTGGATCCCACAGTGGTATGGCAAGACCCACAGCCTCAGCCTGCCGGGCATGAGCGCGCCGGTGACCACTGAAATCGCCAAGCTCACTGCGATCTGGGCGGTGCAGGCGGCGTTGCTGGTGGGCATCATCATGGTGCTGGTATTCGGCTGGTCGGCGATCAAAAGTAAGCTCGCCGACGGCAGCAAGAGCGCGGTCAGCGGCGCATTGCTGGCGGCGATGAACACCGCTTCCGAATATGGTTTCGGCGCGGTGATCGCTTCGCTGCCGGGCTTCCTGGTGCTGGCGGACTGGCTCAAGGGCATCCCCAACCCGCTGGTCAACGAAGCGATTACCGTGACCCTGCTGGCCGGTATCACCGGATCCGCGTCCGGTGGCATGAGCATCGCCCTGGCGGCCATGTCCGAGAGCTTTATTGCGGCGGCCCATGCGGCCAATATTCCCCTTGAAGTGCTGCACCGGGTCGCGGCCATGGCCAGCGGCGGCATGGACACCCTGCCCCACAACGGCGCGGTGATCACCCTGCTGGCGGTGACCGGCCTGACCCACCGCGAAGCCTACAAGGACATTTTCGGCATCACGATCATCAAGACCCTCGCGGTGTTCGTGGTGATCGGTACTTTCTACGCCACCGGCATTGTGTGAGGTTTTCATGACGAGATTGAACGGCAAGACCGCCCTGGTCACCGGTTCCACCAGCGGCATCGGCCTGGGTATCGCCCTGAGCCTGGCCAAGGCCGGTGCCAACCTGATCCTCAACGGCTTCGGCGACGCCAGCGCGGTGGTCGCCCAGGTGCAGGCGTTTGGCGGCAAGGTCGGCCATCACCCGGCGGACGTCAGCGACCCGGCGCAGATTGCCGACATGCTGACCTACGCCGAGCGTGAGTTCGGCGGTGTCGACATCCTGGTGAACAACGCCGGCATCCAGCATGTGGCGGCGGTGGAGGACTTCCCGGTGGAACGCTGGGACGCGATCATCGCGATCAACCTGTCCTCGGTGTTCCACAGCACGCGCTTGAGCCTGCCGGGCATGAAGGCCAAGGGCTGGGGGCGTATCGTCAACATCGCCTCGGTGCACGGCCAGGTCGGCTCGGTGGGCAAGGCCGCTTATGTGGCAGCCAAGCACGGCGTGATCGGCTTGACCAAGGTGGTGGGCCTGGAGACCGCCACCAGCAACGTGACCTGCAACGCGATCTGCCCCGGCTGGGTGCTGACGCCGCTGGTGCAGAAGCAGATTGATGATCGCGTGGCCAACGGCGTCGATCCGCAGCAGGCGCAACATGATCTGCTGGCGGAGAAACAGCCGTCCCTGGAGTTCGTGACGCCGTCGCAGCTGGGAGAGCTGGTGCTGTTCTTGTGCAGCGAGGCCGGTGCCCAGGTGCGGGGGGCGGCGTGGAACATTGATGGCGGCTGGCTGGCCCAATAAGGCCAGACACATTAGAACGCTATAGTTTGGAAAACCTGCATAAGAACAAGAGACCGTGCTGATGTCCGAAATCCTCTGGCAACCTTCCCCCGAACGCATCCGCACCACGCGAATGGACCAGTTCCGGCGCTTTATCAATGATCGCCACGGCGTGCAGCTCAGCGACTATCCGGCCCTGCACCAGTGGAGCATCGACCAGCGCCCGGACTTCTGGCAGGCGATCGTCACGTTCTTCGATGTGCAGTTTCGCAGCCCGCCCAGTGCAGTGCTGATCGAAGACGTCGAGATGCCCAGCGCCCAGTGGTTTCCCGGCGCGACCCTGAATTTTGCCGAACACCTGTTGCGCCGCCGCGACGATCACCCGGCGGTGGTCGCGATCAGCGAAGACGGCCAGCGCGAACAACTGACCTACGCCGAACTGGCCGCCCACGTCGCCGGCCTGCAGGACAGCCTGCGGGCGGCCGGTGTCGGCCGCGGTGACCGGGTCGCCGCCTGCATGCCCAACACCTGGCAAACCCTGGTCGGCATGCTGGCCACCACCAGCCTCGGCGCGATCTGGTCATGCTCCTCGCCAGACTTCGGCACCCAAGGCGTCATCGACCGCTTCGGCCAGATCGAGCCCAAGGTGCTGATCACCTGCGCCGGCTACCGCTACGCCGGTAAAACCATCGACCAAAGCGTCAAGCTCAATGAAATCCTCGAACGCCTGCCGTCCCTGGAACAATTGATCATCGTCCCGTATGTACGGCCCCAGGCCTGCGTCGAGGACTATCAGACCCAGGCCCGCGTCGCCCTGTGGAACGACTTCTACCAACCCGGCGGCGAGCCTGTGTTCGTCGCAGTGCCGTTCGACCATCCGCTGTACATCCTCTACTCCAGCGGCACCACCGGCGTGCCCAAATGCATCATCCATGGCACCGGCGGCGTGCTGCTCACCCACCTCAAGGAACACGGCCTGCACGCGGATATCTCCCGCGAGGATTGCCTGTTCTACTACACCACCTGCGGCTGGATGATGTGGAACTGGCTGGTCTCGGTGCTGGCGATCGGGGCCACGGCGGTGCTGTATGACGGCTCGCCGTTTCACCCCGGCCCGGAACGCTTGATCGACCTGATCGACGCGGAAAAGATCAGCGTGTTCGGCACCAGCCCCAAGTTCCTCGCCACCCTGGAAAAGGCCGGGCTGCAACCGCGCCTGAGCCACGACCTGGGCAGCCTCAAGGGCCTGATTTCGACCGGCTCGCCCTTGTCGCCCCAGAGCTACGACTACGTGTACCGCGAGATCAAGGCCGAGTTGTGCCTGTCCTCGATGTCCGGCGGCACCGATATCGTCTCCTGCTTTGTGATCGGCAATCCGGTGTTGCCGGTGCGGCGCGGAGAAATGCAGTGCAAGAGCCTGGCCATGGCCATCGAGGTGTGGGACGACCAGGGCCAACCGTTGGTCGGGGAAAAAGGCGAGCTGGTGTGCACCCGGCACTTCCCGGCGATGCCCATCGGCTTGTGGAACGACCCGCACCAGAAGAAGCTGCGCGCCTCGTATTTCAGCCAGTTTCCCGGCGTGTGGGCCCAGGGCGACTACGCCGAGCAACGCCCCAACGGCAGCCTGCTGATTCACGGCCGCTCCGACGCAGTGCTCAACCCCGGCGGCGTGCGCATCGGCACCGCGGAGATTTATCGCCAGGTGGAAAAAGTCCCGCAGGTGCTGGAAAGCCTGGCCATCGGCCAACGCTGGCAGGACGATGTGCGGGTGGTGCTGTTTGTGCGCCTGGATGACGGCATCGAACTGGATGAGGCCCTGGCGCAGCAGATCCGCCAGGTGATCCGCGCCAACACCACGCCGCGCCATGTGCCGGCGAAGATCCTCGCCGTCAGCGATATCCCCCGCACCATCAGCGGCAAGATCGTCGAACTGGCGGTGCGCAACGTGGTGCACGGCGAGCCGGTGAAGAATACCGACGCACTGGCCAACCCGCAGGCCCTGGAGCAATTTCGCGACCGCCCCGAACTGGCGGAAAGATGAAAGGTTTCAGCCCTGCCGCACTCATTTGAAGACAAACCCTCAATGCATGCTATTTTTCGAGGGTAGTCACCCATCGGTGTCCCACGGGATAATGGGTGTTGTCATTTTTCAAAGCGTTACGCTCAGGGCTTTTTATGAAGGGAACAACCACCGGCAGCGAAGCCGCTGCATTGATTGCGCGGCTGGACTGGGCGCACAGCCCCCTCGGTGAGGCCAATGATTGGCCGCAAAGCCTGCGCACAGCCGTGGACATCGTCATCCACTCTCCGATGCCGATGCTCCTGCTGTGGGGCAGCGAACTCACCCAACTCTACAACGACGGCTTCGCCCTGCTGGCGGGCAATAAACACCCGGACGCCATGGGCCAGCCGGCGCACCAGACCTGGCCGGAACTCGAAAGCTTCACTGCGCCGATCTACGACGCCGTGCTGACCGGCCAGGTGCGCACCTTCAGCGAGCAGCGTTTTGTCCTGCAACGCAACAATCGCGACACCGAAATCTGGCTGGACCTGACCTACAGCCCGATCCGCGATGAAAGCGCCAATGTGGCCGGCATCCTGGTCACGGCCATCGAAACCAACGAACGGCGCAAGGCCCAGCACAACACCGAACAACGCCTGCAACTGGCCCTGGCCGCCACCGATGCGGTGGGCACCTGGGACTGGGACATTGGCGAAGACCGCTTTATCGCCGACGCGCACTTCGCCTACCTGCACGGGGTTGATCCAAGCGACGCCAGCCGGTTGCCGATCAGCGACTACCTGCAAGGCGTACATCCCGAAGACCGCGGCATGGTGGCGCGCAGCATCAAGCATTGCATCACCTACGGCACTGAATACGCCGAGGAATATCGCCTGCAACAGGCCGACGGCCAGGTGCGCTGGGTGTTCGCCCGGGGGCGTTGCTACAAGGATCATCAAGGCCGCCCCGCGCGCTTCCTCGGCGCGGCACTGGACCTCACCGAGCGCAAAAATACCGAGCAGGCCCTGCGCCAGAGCCAGACCGAACTGCAGTTGATCATCAACGCCATGCCGGTGCTGATCGGCTACGTCGACCACGAGCAGCGTTTTCGCCTGAACAACAGTGCCTACCTCGACTGGTACGGCCTGACGCCCCAGGAGCTGTACGGCAAGACCATCCGCGAAGTGCTCGGCGACGATGTGTACGCCGGGCGCGAGGACAAGATCGCCGCTGCGCTCAGGGGCAAGGCCTGCAGTTTCATGACCGTCACCCCCCATCGCGATGGCCGCCCGCGCCATGCGTTGATGAAATACCTGCCACGCTTCAGCAATGACGGCTCGGTGAACGGTTTCTACATCTTTGTCATCGATGAAACCGAACGCAAACTCACCGAAGAAGCCCTGCGCCACCTCAACGAGAACCTCGAGGAGCGCGTGGCCCAGCGCACCCAGGCGCTGGCCGAAGCCAACGAACGCCTGCAAAACGAGATGTTCGAGCGCGAGCGCGCCGAAGATGCCCTGCGCCATGCGCAGAAGATGGAAGCGGTGGGCCAGCTCACCGGCGGTATCGCCCACGACTTCAATAATATGCTCACCGGCATCATCGGCAGCCTGGACCTGATGCAGCGCTACATCGCCGCCGGGCGCAGCGACGAGATCGGCCGCTTTACCGACGCCGCCGTGTCCTCGGCCCATCGCGCGGCCGCCCTCACCCACCGTCTGCTGGCGTTTTCACGGCGCCAGTCGCTGGACCTTCGCCCGCTGGATCCGAACCAGTTGGTAGCGTCCCTGGAGGAGCTGTTCCAGCGCACCAAGGGCGCGCATATCACGCTCAAGGTGCAACTGGGCCGCGACATCTGGCCGGTCAACACCGACGCCAGCCAACTGGAAAACGCCCTGCTCAACCTGGTAATCAACGCACGCGACGCCATGCCCGATGGCGGCGAACTGCTGATCGAAACCGCCAACAGCTACCTGGACGGCACCGATATCACCACCCTCGAACCGGTCAGGGCCGGCGACTATGTGATGCTCGGCGTGTGTGACAACGGCAGCGGCATGGCACCGAAGATTCTCGCCAAGGCGTTCGACCCGTTCTTCACCACCAAGCCCATCGGCCAGGGCACTGGCCTGGGGCTGTCGATGATCTATGGGTTTGCCCAGCAGTCCGGTGGCCACGTGACCATCCAGAGCGAACCGGGCCAGGGCACTTGCGTGCGCCTGTACCTGCCGCGCCTGCACGGCACCTCCCTGGAAAGCAGCCAGCCCGCCCATCCGGGCGAAGTCCCGCTGGCCCTTGCCGGCGAAGCGGTGGTGGTGGTCGAGGATGACCCGGCGGTGCGCATGCTGGTGGTCAATGTGCTCGACGAGCTGGGTTATACCGCGCACCAGGCGGCGGATGCGCGTGCGGCGCTGCCGTTGCTGGAGTCGGACTTGCGCGTGGACCTGCTGGTGACAGACGTCGGCCTGCCCGGCATGAACGGCCGCCAACTGGCGGAGATCGCCCGCCAGCATCGGCCGGGGCTCAAGGTGCTGTTCATGACCGGCTACGCGGAGAAAGCCGCCGAACGCCAGGGCTTCCTGGAGGACGGCATGGACATGGTCGCCAAGCCGTTTTCCATCGACCTGCTGGCGACCAAAATCCGCAGCATGATCAGCGTCGATGATTCAGTTCAGGCATAATCGCGCGCCGTCGCACACCTGGTAGAGACCGATGAAAGCCCAAGCCCGCCATATCCTGGTGAAAACCAGCGAAGAAGCCGAACAGCTCAAGCAGCGCATTGCCAAGGGCGAAGCCTTTGATGTGCTGGCCAAGAAGTACTCCACGTGCCCGTCCGGCAAGCGCGGCGGCGACTTGGGTGAAGTGCGGCCGGGGCAGATGGTCGGGGTGATCGATGCGGTGATCTTCAAGAAACCGGTGAAGGTGGTGCACGGGCCGATCAAGAGCAAGTTCGGGTATCACCTGGTGCAGGTGTTTTACCGGGATTGAGGCTTTGGCTTAAGACCGCTATCGGGGGCAAGCCCCCTCCCACAGGGGTTTGCTCCCGATCCGCCGCAGGCGGCCATTCATCTACTCCCTGGGGATCAGCGCCCCCGGCACCTGGATAACCCGGCTCGCCAATCGATGCCCGGCCAAAGCAGCCTCCTGGGGCGAACCGCCCTTGAGCCGACTGGCCAGGTACGCCGCACTGAACGAATCCCCCGCCGCCGTAGTGTCCACCACCTTCTCCACCTTCAGCGCCGGCACGGCAAGGCGCTCACCGTCGCAACGGATCAAACACGCATCCGCACCGCGCTTGAGCACCACTTCCGCAATCGCCGGGTACGCCGCGAATACCTGTTCGCTGTCGGCATAACCAAACAACGCGCGTTCGTCATCCTCGGTCAGCAAGGCGATATCCACCTCGGCCAGTACGCTGCGATAAGCCTCGCGGGCAACGTCCACCGTGGCCCAGAGCCGTGGCCGGTAGTTGTTGTCAAACACCACTGCGCCGCCACGTCGGCGGGTTTCGATCAGCACTTCGAGCAGGCGCTGGCGCCCGACTTCACCCAGCACCGCCAGGGTAATGCCGCTGAAATACACCACTTTGTAGTCCGGCAATGCCGCCAGGATCGGCGCAGCCGCCGGCGTGGTAAAGCAGTCGCGCACGGCCGCTTCGTTGCGCCAGTAGAGGAATTTGCGCTCGCCGTTGGCATCGGTCTGGATGCAGTACAAGCCGGGCAAACGCCCGGGCAGGCGCTGGACCCGCTCCAGGCCCAAGCCTTCTTCGGCCCAGTGCGCACACATGGCGTCGCTGAAGCTGTCATCGCCCAAGGCGGTGACATAGTCCACCGTGCCGATATCCCCCAGCTCACGGCGCAGGTACACCGCCGCGTTCAGGGTGTCGCCGCCGAAGCTCTGTTGCAGGCTGCCGTCGGCGCGGTGTTGCAATTCGATCATGCATTCGCCGATCAGGGCGATGCGGGGGTGGGTGGTGGTCATGGCTTTACACTCAGAAACGGGTTTCCAGGGACTCGATCACCCGCAACTGCTCATCCACCAGGCAGCCGACCTGCCACTTGTCGAAGGTCAGGCAAGGGTGCGAGGTGCCGAAGGAAATGATGTCGCCGATGCGCAGCTCGACACCTGCCGCAACGGTCATGAAGGCGTGCTGGTCCATCACGGCGGTGACGGTGCAGGCGCTCACATCATCGCCTTCCGCCGGCAGGATCCCGGCGCGATAGCGTTTAAGCGGCACCGGTAAACCGGCGTCGTAGGCCACGTCGCGCTTGCCCAGGGCGATCACCGCAAAGCCCGGCTCAGGCAACGATTGCACATGGGCCCAGACTTCCAGGGCCGGGCGCAGGCCTTCCTGGAGGTCGCCGCGGCGGTCGAGCACGCAGCATTGCGCCTCTTTGTAGATGCCATGGTCGTGGGCCACGTAGCTGCCGGGGCGCAATACGCTGAGGAAACGGCCGGCGGCGTTTTGGGTTTCGAAGGACTCGGCGATCAGGTCGTACCAGGCCGACCCAGACGCCGTGATAATGGGCTTGGGCAGGTCGAAGGCCCCATTGTTTTGCAGGTCCACGGCCAGGCGCACCAGGCTCGCGGCGAAGTCGCGGATGCCATTGATGGCGTGCTCGCCGTGGATCACCCCTTCGTAGCCTTCGATACCGGTGAGGGCCAGGGCCGGCTGGGCCTTGATCGCCTTGGCCAGGTCGCGCACTTCCTGCTCGCTGCGACAACCGCAACGGCCGCCGACCACGCCGTATTCGATCATCACGTTCAGGCGCAGGCCACGGGCGGCGAAGAACAGGCCCAGGTCGGCGACGTTGTCCGGGTGGTCGACCATGCAGTGGAAGTCAAAATCCTTGTCGGCCAGCAGGTCGGCGATCAACGCCATGTTCGGTGCGCCCACCAACTGGTTGGCCATCAGCACCCGGCGCACGCCACCGGCATAGGCGGCGCGGGTCTGCACCGCGTTGGCCAGGGTGATGCCCCAGGCGCCCGCGGCAAGCTGGCGCTGGAACAATGCCGGCATCATGCTGGTCTTGCCGTGGGGCGCCAGTTCCGCGCCGCTGTTGCTGACGAAATCCTGCATCCAGCGAATGTTGTGTTCCAGGGCGTCGCGGTGCAGCACCAGGGCGGGCAGGCTGACGTCACGGACCAGGTGGGCACCGACGGCGGCGGCGCCCTTTTCAACGGCATTGATGGCTGACATGGAAAACTCCTATTCGTTGATGCGACGGGCCAGGTTGTTGGCGCTGTCGATCAACACCCGGCGATAGTCGTTGTAGTTTTTGCTCGCATCGGCCCGAGGGGCGACGATGCACAGCGTCGCAATGCTGACGCCCTGCGCGTCCCGGACCGGGGCGGCAAAGCAGTGGGTAAAGGTGTCGGCCACACTGTCGAAGGAAAAGAACCCATCGAGGGTGGCCTGGCGGATTTGCGCGAGGAAGGTCTCCAGCGGCAGGCGCTGGCCGTCCGGCAGGATAAAGTCGTCGTGGTCGATCAGTTCGATGATCTGCTGGTCGCTCAAGTGCCCCAGCAACAGGCGCCCGGAGGCGGTCCATGGGATCGGCGCGTCTTCACCGATGTCCGAGGAAATGCGGAAATGCCGCTCGCCTTCGCGCATCAGCGCCACCGTGTATTTGCGCCCGTTGAGCAGGCACATCTGCGCGGTTTCGTGGGTTTGGCTGACGATCTCCTGCAAGGCGTGGTCGGCCTCGCGGGTCAGGTCGAAATGACGCAAGTGGGCCTGGCCGAGGAAATACAACTGACGGCCGAGGTAGACGTGACCGTCCTTGCCCACGGTTTCGAGGATGCGCCGCTCCAACAAGGAGGCGACCAATTCGTAGACCGTGGATTTGGGGCTGCCGATGCCACTGGCAATATCATTCGGGCGCAGGGGCTGGCCGATTTCCTTGAGAAAATCGAGGATATCGAATGCACGGTCCAGGCCTTTGGCGCGGCGTTTGATGGTGTCTTCGGTCATGGCGATATCGGTCCGGTCGAAGTTGTTGGGTACGACACAATTCTCCTGTGGGAGGGGGCTTGCCCCCGATGAGGGAGTGTCAGCACATGCATTTGTGACTGACTCACCGCCATCGGGGGCAAGCCCCCTCCCACATTGGATTTGCAGTGGGCTTAAGAGTGGGGCAATTTAGCCCTTTTTCTTGTAGGCCACGCAATCAATCTCGACCTTGCAGTCCACCATCATGTTGGCCTGCACACAGGCGCGCGCCGGCGCGTGTTCCGGGGTGAAGTATTCGCCGAAGACCTTGTTGAAACTCCAGAAGTCCCGCGGGTCTTCCAGCCACACGCCGACCCGCACCACGTCTTTCAACTCGTAGCCGGCTTCTTCGAGGATCGCCACCACGTTGCGCAGGGTCTGCCGGGTTTGCTCGATGATCCCGCCGGTGATGATTTCGCCGTCCACCGCAGGCACTTGGCCCGAGACGTACAGCCAACCGTCCGCTTCCACCGCGCGGGCGAAGGGACGCGGCTGGCCACCGCCGGCCGTACTGCCGGCTCCGTAACGAGTGATGCTCATAAAACGATGCTCCTGATTAAAAACGAATGTTCTTGAGAAATTCCGCCAGGCGCGGCGATTGCGGCCGCTCGAAGATGTCCTTCGACGAGCCCTGCTCTTCAATCCGGCCCTGGTTCATGAAGACGATCTTGTCCGAGACTTCATAGGCAAAGCGCATTTCGTGGGTGACCAGCAACATGGTCATGCCCTCTTCCGCCAGGCCCTTGATCACACTGAGCACCTCGCCCACCAGTTCCGGGTCGAGGGCCGACGTGACTTCGTCGAAGAGCATCAGGCTCGGGTTCATGGCAATGGCACGGGCTATCGCCACACGCTGTTGCTGGCCGCCGGACAGCTGGCCGGGGAAGTGATCGCGGCGCTGCAAAAGTCCTACACGGTCCAACCATTTTTCCGCGAGTGCCACCGCCTCGTCCTTAGGCATTTTCTTAACTTTCAACAGGCCGAGGGTGACGTTCTGCAATGCGCTCAGATGGGGAAACAGGTTGAACTGCTGGAACGCCATGCCGGTCATCGCCCGGTGCTGGGCGATCACGCGTTCGGGGTGACGCACGCGCTTGCCGCCGATGTCGCTGTAGCCGATGGACTCGCCATCCAGGGTGATCTGCCCGCCCTGGAATTCTTCCAGCAGGTTGACGCAACGCAGCAAGGTAGTCTTGCCCGAGCCGCTGGAGCCGATCAACGTCACCACGTTGCCGCGCGCCATGGACAGGTCGACGCCCTTGAGCACTTCGACCTCGCCGTATTGTTTACGCAGGCCGCGGATGTCCAGCAGCGGCTCGGTTGTTTGAGGTTGGTTCATGGCAAGGCCACCCGCTTTTCAATGTAGCGCCCGAATAACTCGATGGCGTAGTTGATGACAAAGAACAGAAACCCGGCGAACAGGTAGAACTCCAGGGTCATGAAGGTACGCGCGATCACCTGCTGGGTACTCAGCAGCAATTCGGCCACGCCGATCACCGAGAGCAAGGTCGAGGCCTTGACGATTTCCGTCGAGGAATTGACCCAGGTCGGCAGGATCTGCCGCAGCGCCTGGGGCAGCAGCACGTAGGCCAGGGACTGCTGGAACGTCAGGCCAATCGCCTTGCCCGCTTCCAGTTGCCCACGGGGAATGGCTTGCAGTGCACCGCGCACGATTTCCGAGACGTGGGAGCCGCAGAACAGCGTGAGCCCGACGGCGCCGGCCTGGAACGCGGTGATTTTCCAGCCAAGCGCCGGCAGCATGTAGAAACACGCCAACACCAGCACAAACACCGGCGTGCCACGGATCAGGTCGACATACAGGCGAAACGGTGCGCGCATCCAGAATTTGCCGTAGGTCAGGATCAACCCGGCGACGATACCGATCAGCGTGCCAAAGATAATCGCCAGCGCCGACACCGCGACACTGGCCTGAAACCCCGCCCAGAGCGTATCCCGGGCGATCCACAACTCATGCAGCCAGCTGGGGGACTCGTACATGGACACCCTCCTTAACGACGGATCGCCAGACGCTGCTCCAGGTAACGGAGCAGCATGGCAATGAGGTAACAGGCCGCCACGTAGAGCGCGGTCGTGACCAGCCAGGTTTCAATCACCCGGTAGCTTTCGACGTTGATCTTGCGGGCGTAATAGGTCAGCTCGGGCACTGCGATGGCGGCGGCCAGCGAGGTGTCCTTGAACAGCGAGATAAAGTTGTTCGACAGCGCGGGCAGTACGTTGCGCAGCATCACCGGTACGGTGATATACGCACGGATCCGCCATTCGCCGAGGCCGATGGCCAGTCCGGCTTCGCGCAAGCCCTTGGGAATATTCAACAGCCCGGCGCGGAACACTTCGGTCAGGTAGGCACCGGCGTACAGCGACAGGGTGATGATGAACGACGGGATCTTGTCCAGGCGGATACCCAGGCTGGGCAACGCAAAGTAGATCAACAGGATCAGCACCAGGATCGGCGTATTGCGGATCACCGTCACATACACCGAGGCCAGGATTCGCAACGCACGGTGTCTGGACAGCATGGCAAACGCCATCAACAGGCCGATCACGCAACCGATGGCGATCGACAGCAATGCCAGTTGCAGGCCCAGGCCGAGCCCCGCCAGCAAGGTGTCGAAATCGCGCCACACGGCGGCAAAGTTCAACTGATAGTTCATGGTCAGCAGTACCTGATGGGGGCGCCGTTGGCGGCGCCCCGGTTTTCACGAATCACTTGAACTCGACGGGAAAGCCGATGGCAGGTTCCGGCAGGTCCACACCGAACCACTGCTTGAACGACGCCTTGTAGGTGGGGAATTCCACACCGGTCATGGCCTCATGCAGCGCGGTGTTGACGAAGTTCAGCCAGTCCTGGTCGCCACGCTTGACCGCGCACGCGTAGGTCTGCGGGCTCCAGGCGTAGGCCGGGCTGCGGTAGCGGCCGGGGTTCTGCACCATCAGGTACTTGACCGAGGACTGGTCGGTGGCGGCGGCATCGGCGCGACCGGAGTTCACCGCCTGGTACATCAGGTCGACGCTGTCGTACTGGTCGACCTTGGCCTTGGGCAGCGCCTGGTGCACCAGCTCTTCGGCATACACGTTCTGCAGCACCGCGACGGTGACGCCATCGCCCGCCGCCTGCAGGTCTTCGATTTCCTTGTACTTGCTGTTGTTCGGCAGCAGCAGGCCCACGCCTTCGCGGTAGTACGGCAGCGTGAACGCCACTTGCTGGGCACGGCTGGCGGTGACGGTGATGAACTGGCAGCTCATGTCGACCTTGTCGGTCAGCAGGTTGGGAATGCGTGCGTCGGACGACTGCACCACAAACTCGACCTTGCTCGGGTCGTTGAACAAGCCCTTGGCCACAATGCGGCCGATGTCGATATCAAACCCCTGCAACTTGCCATCCGCTCCCTGGAAGTGCCACGGCGCATTGGTACTGCCTGTACCCACGATCAGGTGCCCACGCTTGAGCACATCATCGAGCTTGCTGTCCGCCGCCTGCACGATGCCTGCGAGGGAAGCCGATGCGGCGAAGAGAAAAACACACGCTTTGAACACGGAAGGTCGGTGATGCATGACAAGCACTCCAGGAGTTGTGTATTCCGCTATACCGGAACTTAGTATGTAACAACGGAATAGACAGCAGAAAGTGTGCCACACGCCCTCAAAGAAAAACATGCCTGCAATAAAGGCTTGTTAAATCAGATAGATAAATATTTTGGGGAGACAAGGCGCTACGCCAGCATCTGCAATCTCTTTGCTACCCAGGGCCCCATATGGCGGTGACAGGTCCCGGCGGACGCACTGCAACAGCGTTACCGCGCACCGTTGCAGTGCGCGTGCAGCGTGGAAAAATCCCCACGCTGGACTAGCCTTGGCACATCCCTGCCGACAAGGACCCTGCCCTGATGAAGTCATGTCTTACCCTGGTGGTGCTCACCTTGCTGGCAGCCGGCAACGCGTCGGCCAGCAACGACCGCCGCGACTGCAAGGAAGAACTGCGCAGGCTCAAGGAAGCCTTCGACACCAACTACACCAGCCAGAACCACCACGACTATCGCCGGGCCAAGGCCTCCCGGGACAATGAGGAATACCGCAAGTGCGCAAACCAGGCGCGCAAGGCCCGGGAACGTGTGGAGCGTGAGGCAGACCTGTGAAGGTTGACAGTAGACGGTAACGGTCCCCGGGCTTAGCGTTGGCAAAAACCCTGCAAGGCCCAAAGGGAGATCATCATGGGGATTGCCACTGCGACCATTGCCACTACCGACGACTACCGGCGCGTGCTGAGCAGTTCGCGCCCGGTATTCATGCTGTTCATCTCAGCTCACTGCCCGGCCTGCGGGGTAGCCGGGCCGCTGTTTGAGCAGATTGCCGCCCAGTACCGATCAGTAGTGAGCCTGGTGCTCGATTGCGCGAAAACGCCGAGGCACCCGCAGGTTACAGGCACCCCGACGCTGCTGATCTTCCAGAACGGCACCTTGATGGAAACATTCAAGGGTTTCGGACCCGAGGAGCAGCAAACGCAGTTTGTGGAGGACACCTTCAGGCGTTATGCACGCCGCAAGGCTGCAATAACACCTGCGTCACCCGCCGCTCCTCTACCGCCGCCACCGTCAGGCGCCAGCCCTCATGCTCCAGGCTATCACCCACCACCGGCAGGCGGTCGAGCAGGCTCATCACCAGGCCGGCCAGGGTCTGGTAATCCTCGGTCGCGACGGCCTTGAAGCCGGTACGCTGACGAATCTGGGTGAGATTCAGGGCGCCATTGGCACGGAAGCCCGCGCCCTCCTCGACAATATCCGGCCCTTCGATCTCACTGGCATCCGGCAACTCACCGGCAATGGATTCAAGAATGTCGGTCATGCTCAATACGCCCATGAAGTCACCGAACTCGTTGATCACGAAGGCGATATGGGTGGATTCCTGGCGCATCTGCTCCAGGGCGTTGAGGATCGAAAAGCTCTCCAGCAGGTTGATCGCCCGGCGTGCGAGGTGCTCCAGGTTCGGCTCATTGCCGGCCAGGTATTCCTTGAGCAATTCCTTCTTGTGCACAAAGCCCAGCGGCTCATCCACCGCGCCATTGCGGATCAACGGCAGGCGCGAATAGGACGAGTGCATCAGCTTCAGGCGAATCGTGTCGGGGTCGTCCGCCAGGTCGATAAAGTCGACGTTGGCCCGCGGCGTCATCAAGCTGCGAATCGGCCGCTCGGCCAGTTGCAGCACACCGCTGATCATCACCCGCTCGCGTCGGTCGAACAGCGGCCCCTGGGCGGCATCCGTCTCGCCCAGCAGGTCAGCCACCTCTTCCCCCACCTCCTCCACCGCCAGGCTGCGACCGCCGAGCAAGCGCATCACCGCATGGGCCGTGCGCTCACGCACCGGCAACACGCCCTGGGCCGACTTCTTGCGACGCGCGCGGGCAATCTGGTTGAACACCTCGATCAGGATCGAGAAACCAATCGCCGCGTACAGGTAGCCCTTGGGAATATGGAAACCCAGGCCTTCGGCGGTCAGGGCGAAACCGATCATCATCAGGAAGCCCAGGCACAGCATGATCACCGTCGGGTGGGCGTTGACGAAGCGTGTGAGCGGCTTGCTCGCGACGATCATCAGGCCGATGGAAATGATCACCGCGATCATCATCACCGCCAACTCATCCACCATGCCCACGGCCGTGATCACCGCATCCAGGGAGAACACCGCGTCGAGCACCACGATCTGCGCCACAATCGGCCAGAACATGGCGTATGCCACGTTGCCGGTGCGCTGGGCCACATGGCCTTCCAGGCGTTCATGCAATTCCATGGTGGCCTTGAACAACAGGAACACACCGCCGAACAGCATGATCAGGTCACGGCCGGAGAAGCTCTTGTCGAACACCTCGAACAGCGGCTGGGTCAGGGTCACCAACCAGGAAATACTCGCCAGCAGGCCCAGGCGCATCAGCAGCGCCAGGGACAAACCGATCAAGCGCGCACGGTCGCGCTGCTCCGGCGGCAGCTTGTCCGCCAGGATCGCAATAAACACCAGGTTGTCGATGCCCAGCACCAGTTCCAGCACAATCAAGGTCAACAGGCCGAGCCAGGCCGTTGGATCCGCTAACCATTCCATTTATATCAGTCTCTCTACAGGTTTCAGAATGCCGGGCACGGCAAGGCGCGGTCGGTGGACCGGGACACGGCTGGCAGTCGGGATACGGGGTGTTTCAGCGGGAACAGCGGCGGCGGATGTCTTGGGGAAAGACGACTGGGAGGCTCCGAGAGGATGTTCATGCAGGTCCTGAAATAACAAAAGGACTTGAATCCTACAGGCGAAATACAAATTTCCTGCAACGCAAAACTATTACAAAACCTGTCTTCGAGCCCCACACAAAATCATGTGGGAAGGGGCTTGCCCCCGATGAGCATGAGTATCTACACAACTTTTAAGATCTTGCCAAATCTCTGTGGTGAGCGGGCTTGCCCCGCGCTGGGCTGCGAAGCAGCCCCAAAACCAGCCTCTACAGAGTGCCTGATACACCGCGTTCTTCTTTACTGGGGCTGCTTCGCAGCCCAGCGCGGGCGGTGCGACGATTCGACAAGCCCGCTCACCACAACAGCCCTGTCTGCCGGGCGTCCGGCGTTGAGCCAACGTTGTGTAGATACCCATGCCCCGATGAGGGCGTGTCAGGTTTTACGGGTTGCATCGTCCAGCGCCAGGATGGTGTGGGCATTCGTCACCGTCGTCGCCAGGGTATTGATCACCCCCGACCGCAACGCCCCCAACGTCGCCGCCGCCTTGGTGTTCTCACTGGCAATCGCCACCACGTCCGGGATGCGGAACAACTCCTGCACCGTCAACCCGATCACTCGCCCCTGGATCGCGTTGACCGCCGGCTGGCCGTGGATGTCGATGAAGTCATAGCCCATCATGTCGCCCACGGTGCCGGACAAGCGTGCCTGGGCGATTTCCTGGGGCGAGAACCAGCCCATACGGACCATATTGCTGTTCTCGCTCATGTCGCCGATGCCGATCAGCGCCATGTCAGCCCGCCGCGCACGGTCGAGGGTGGAGCGCACCGTGTCATTGTTGATCAACACCCCGCGCAACTCCGGGTTGGCCACCAGGGCCGGGGCGTACAGGCTTTCACTCTCGCCGCCAAAGCGCAGGGCCAGGCGCCGGCAGATGTGATCGGGGTTCATGTATTCGCCGGCCTTGAGCGAACCGCCAATGGCGCAGACAAATGTGCAGTTGCGCGTCACCGGCAGGAACACGTTATCGGCCACGGCGCCGACGTTGCGGCCCATGCCCACGGCGACGATCATGCCGTCGCTCAAGGTCTTGTTCAGGTAGTTGGCCACCAGGCTGGCGACGGCCGAGCGTTGGGTATCGGGGTCGCTGTGGTCCACCGCGATCAACGCGCGATCCAGCTTGAAGCGCGCCACCAAGGCCTGTTCCAGCTCGTTGTTCATCGCCGGATGCTGCAAGACGCGCACCTCGACAATGCCCTCATCCCGCGCGCGCTTGAGCAATCGGCTGACTTTTGCCCGGGACAGGTCGAAGCGCTTGGCGATGGCTTCCTGAGTGACGTTCTCGAGGTAATAGAGCATCGCCACTTCGGTCATCTGATCAATATCGCTGGCCATGCGCTGGGTACTGTCACTCATGGGGACGGGCTTCCGTTTCGGCGTCAAAGGCGCATTCTCCCGACTCTTGCCCTGCTACGTCCACTATTGATGCCCATCGCGCTCAATCGCATTGATGCGCTCGACCTTGGCCCCGGAACGGGCCGCCTCGAACTCCGACTCCAGGAACGACTTGACGATGCTTTTCGCCAGTTCGGCGCCGATCACCCGCGCGCCGATCGACAGGATCTGCGCATCGTTGCTCTTGCGCGCCCGCTCTGCCGAGTACGTGTCATGGGCCTGGGCCGCACGAATCCCGAGCACCTTGTTGGCCGAGATCGCCATGCCGATCCCCGTGCCGCACACCAGCACGCCCAGGCGCTGCTGCCCGGCGTTGATGGCGGTGGCCACGGCCAGGGCGATGTCCGGGTACAACACCGGCGCGGTGGAATGGGTGCCGAAGTCGGTCACCGGATAGCCCAGCGCCTCGATATGGCGCTTTAACAGCTCCTTGAGCTCAAAACCCGCTTCATCGCATCCGATAGCCACCGGGAAAGGTGTGTTCATGATGTCTGGCTCCGCTGCCGTGAGGGTGCTTACGACTGATCAATTGATCACTCAATGAAATTTCTCTCATTCATTTCGCAGGCGTTACCCCTCTTCTGTCAAGCGGGATTTAACTGACCTGCCAGTCAAAGCGCTCTAAAAAAGGGTAATTGGCGAAAAAGATCAGAATCGCAGCATTTACATGAAAGAGATTGACTGATCAGAATTTCATTTGATACACATATGATCACAGCGAAACATGACTGTGCGACCTAATAAGAATTCACAGCACGAGGACACGCCGATGGCCACGCCATTACTGCTCCAGGCTGAACACGTCGCCAAGGCTTACGCCGGGATCCCTGCCCTGCGTGACGGGCGCCTCTCTCTGCGGGCCGGCAGCGTCCACGCCCTGTGCGGCGGCAATGGCGCAGGCAAGTCGACTTTCCTGAGCATCCTGATGGGCATCACCTCGCGCGATGCCGGCAGCATTCTGCTCAACGGCACCGCCGTACAGTTCAATCGCCCCAGCGAAGCCCTCGCGGCGGGGATCGCGATGATCACCCAGGAACTGGAACCGATCCCCTACATGACCGTCGCCGAAAACATCTGGCTGGGCCGCGAACCGCGCCGCGCCGGCTGCATCGTCGACAACAAGGCCTTGAACCGCCGCACCCGCGAGCTGCTGGAAAGCCTGGAATTCGAGGTGGACGCCAGCAGCCCCATGCACCGACTGAGCGTGGCGCAGATCCAGCTGGTGGAAATCGCCAAGGCGTTCAGCCATGACTGCCAGGTGATGATCATGGACGAGCCAACGTCGGCCATTGGCGAGCGCGAAGCCGAAACCCTGTTCAAGGCGATTCGCCGCCTCACCGCGCGGGGCGCCGGCATCGTCTATGTATCGCACCGCTTGAGCGAACTGGCGCAGATCGCTGATGACTACAGCATCTTCCGCGACGGCGCCTTTGTGGAAAGCGGACGCATGGCCGATATCGACCGCGACCACCTGGTGCGCGGCATCGTTGGCCAGGAACTGACCCGCATCGACCACAAGGTCGGCCGCGAATGCGCCGCCGACACCTGCCTGCAAATCGACAACCTCAGCCGCGCCGGCGAGTTCCACGACATCAGCCTGCAACTGCGCCAGGGTGAAATCCTCGGCATCTACGGCCTGATGGGCTCGGGGCGCAGTGAATTCCTCAACTGCATCTATGGCCTGACCGTGGCCGACTCCGGCAGCGTCACTCTGCAAGGCAAGCCCATGCCCGTCGGCCTGCCCAAGGCGACCATCAATGCCGGCATGTCGCTGGTCACCGAAGACCGCAAGGACAGCGGCCTGGTGCTGACCGGCAGCATTCTTTCCAACATTGCGCTGTCGGCCTACAAGCGCCTGTCGAGCTGGTCGCTGATCAACGCACGCAAGGAAACCCAACTGGCCCAGGACATGGTCAAGCGCCTGCAGATCAAAACCACCTCACTGGAACTGCCGGTGGCGTCCATGAGCGGCGGCAACCAACAGAAAGTGGTGCTTGCCAAATGCCTGTCGACCGAACCGGTGTGCCTGCTGTGCGATGAGCCGACCCGGGGTATCGATGAGGGCGCCAAGCAGGAGATCTACCACCTGCTGGATCAATTCGTGCGCGCCGGTGGCGCCGCCATCGTGGTGTCGTCGGAAGCCCCGGAACTGTTGCACCTGAGTGACCGCATCGCCGTCTTCAAGGGCGGTCGCCTGGTGACCATCAGCACCGACACCGCCCTTTCCCAGGAAGCCCTGTTGAGTCTTGCCTCATGAACGCCAAAACCATTGCCGCCCCTATCACCACCGCACCGCGCAACCGCCTGCGCCTGTCCCTCGACCGCTTCGGCCTGCCGCTGGTGTTTATCCTGCTGTGCGTGGTGATGGCGTTTTCCAGCGAGTACTTCATGACCTGGCGCAACTGGATGGACATCCTGCGCCAGACCTCCATCAACGGCATCCTCGCGGTGGGCATGACCTACGTGATCCTGACCAAGGGCATCGACCTCTCCGTCGGCTCGATCCTGGCCTTTGCCGGATTGTGCAGCGCCATGGTCGCGACCCAGGGCTACGGGCTGCTGGCGGCGGTGAGCGCGGGGATGTTTGCCGGGGCGATGCTCGGCGTGGTCAACGGCTTTATGGTCGCCAACCTGTCGATCCCACCGTTCGTGGCCACCCTCGGCATGCTCAGCATTGCCCGCGGCATGACCTTCATCCTCAACGACGGCAGCCCGATCACCGACCTGCCCGACGCCTACCTGGCCCTGGGCATCGGCAAGATCGGCCCGATTGGCGTGCCGATCATCATCTTTGCGGTGGTCGCGCTGATCTTCTGGATGGTGCTGCGCTACACCACCTACGGCCGCTACGTGTACGCGGTGGGCGGCAATGAAAAAAGCGCGCGCACCTCCGGGATCGGCGTGCGCAAGGTGATGTTTTCGGTGTACGTGGTGTCCGGCCTGCTCGCCGGGTTGGCCGGCGTGGTGTTGTCGGCACGTACCACCTCCGCCCTGCCCCAGGCCGGGGTTTCCTATGAGCTGGACGCGATAGCCGCCGTGGTGATCGGCGGCACCAGCCTGTCGGGCGGCACCGGCAGCATTGTCGGCACGCTGTTCGGCGCGTTGTTGATCGGCGTGATCAACAACGGCCTGAACCTGCTCGGCGTGTCCTCCTATTACCAGCAGGTCGCCAAGGGCCTGATCATCGTGTTTGCAGTACTGATCGACGTGTGGCGCAAGAAAAAACGCTAGAGAACGACCACTACAACAATAACCGGAGTTCCCCCCATGAAACTTGGTACCACCCTGGCCGCCGCGGCGGCTCTCTCCCTGCTCGCCGGCAGTATCGCAATGGCCGCCGATGGCAAGACCTACAAGGTCGGCGCGGCCGTCTACGGCCTCAAGGGCCAGTTCATGCAGAACTGGGTCCGCGAGCTCAAGGAGCACCCGGCGGTCAAGGACGGCACCGTGCAGTTGACCGTGTTCGACGGCAACTACGACGCCCTGACCCAGAACAATCAGATCGAAAACATGGTGACCCAGCGCTACGACGCAATCCTGTTCGTGCCGATCGACACCAAGGCCGGCGTCGGCACGGTCAAGCAAGCCATGAGCAACGACGTGGTGGTTATCGCCTCCAACACCAAGGTCGCCGACGCCTCGGTGCCCTACGTCGGTAACGATGATGTGGAAGGCGGCCGCCTGCAGGCCCAGGCCATGGTCGACAAGCTCAACGGCAAGGGCAACGTGGTGATCATCCAGGGCCCGATTGGCCAGTCGGCGCAGATCGACCGCGAGAAAGGCGAGCTGGAAGTGCTGGGCAAGCACCCTGGCATCAAGATCATCGAGAAGAAGACCGCCAACTGGGACCGCGCCCAGGCCCTCGCGCTGACCGAAGACTGGCTGAACGCCCACCCCAAAGGCATCAACGGCGTGATCGCGCAGAACGACGACATGGCCCTCGGTGCCGTGCAGGCCCTCAAATCCCACGGCCTGACCTCCAAGGATGTGCCCGTCACGTCCATCGACGGCATGCCGGACGCGATCCAGGCAGCAAAAAAAGACGAAGTCACCACCTTCCTCCAGGATGCCCAGGCCCAGTCCCAGGGCGCACTGGACGTGGCGTTGCGCGCACTCGCCGGCAAGGACTACAAACCGCAGTCGGTGATCTGGGAGCGCTATGCCAAGGACGTGAAATGGGGCGATGGCACGGCCAAGACCTACATCCTGCCGTGGGTGCCCGTGACTAACGCCAACGCCGATGCACTGTACAAACAGGTCAGTGGCGGTAAGTAGTTATTGGCTTGAAATACAGGCAAGTGTGGGAGGGGGCTTGCTCCCGGTGGCGGTGTACCAGTGATAGATCAGGTGATCTGACCCACCGTCATCGGGGGCAAGCCCCCTCCCACATGAGATCTTCACTGTTTTCGAAAATGGAGTCATGTAAATGTCTGGATTCTGGAACCAAGCCTTCGACCTCAACGGCCGTTGCGCGGTGATCACCGGCGGCGCCGCCGGTATCGGCCTGGCCTGCGCCAGCCTGCTGGTGGAGCGCGGCGCCCGCGTAGCGTTGCTCGACCGCGACCCGGCGGTGGTTGAAGTGGCAGCAAGCCTGGGTGCCGGGCATCTGGGCATTGCCGTCGACCTCAGCCGGATCAACCAGGTGCAACACACCATCGACCAGGTCTTCGCACACTTCCAACGCCTGGACTACCTGATCAACAGCGCCGGCGTGGCCCTGCTGGACAAGGCCGTCGATGTCAGCGAAAGCGCCTGGGACACCACCCTGGACATCAACCTCAAGGCCAGCTTTTTCGTGGCCCAGGCCTGCGCGCGGCACATGCTCGCCCAGGGCAGCGGACGCATCGTCAACCTCGCGTCCCAGGCCGCGGTGATCGGCCTCGACCGCCACGTCGCCTACTGCGCCAGCAAGGCGGCCATCGTCGGCATGACCAAGGTGCTGGCCATGGAATGGGCGCCGCACATCAACGTCAACGCCATCTCCCCCACCATCGTCGAGACCGCGCTGGGCAAGAAGGCCTGGGCCGGTGAAGTCGGCGAACGGGCCAAATTGCAGATCCCGGCGGGCCGCTTTGCCCAGCCGGAGGAAATCGCCGGGCTGGCGTTGTACCTGCTCAGCGATGCCGCGCAGATGATCACCGGCGCCAACCTGGTGATCGACGGCGGCTACAGCATTCAGTAATTCATTTATCTGTCGTGAGGTTTTGTCATGTCCACTGTCACCGAACGCACACCCGAACAACTCTCGCCGGTCATCCCGAAAACCATGCAGGCCGTGGTTTGCCATGGCCCGGAAGACTATCGCCTGGAAACCGTCGACGTGCCCACGCCCGGCCCCGATGAAATCCTCACCAAGGTCGAGTTGTGCGGCATTTGCATGGGCGACATCAAGACCTATCGCGGCGCGCCGTCGTTCTGGGGCGATGCCGAGCAACCGCGCTACGTCAAGCCGCCGATGATCCCCGGCCATGAATTCGTGTGTCGCGTGGTGGCCCTGGGCCCAGGCGCGGAAAAGCGCGGCGTGAAGGTCGGTGACCGGGTGATCTCGGAGCAGATCGTGCCGTGCTGGGGCTGCCGCTTCTGCAACCACGGCCAGTACTGGATGTGCCAGAAACACGACCTCTATGGCTTCCAGAACAATGTGCAGGGTGCCATGGCCCAGTACATGATCTTCACCAAGGAAGGCATCATTCACAAAGTGCCGGAATCCATCGCCCCCGACGAAGCGATCCTGATCGAACCCCTGGCCTGCTCACTGCATGCGGCGGAACGCGCCAACGTCGACCATGACGACGTCGTGGTGGTGGCCGGCGCCGGCACCCTGGGCCTGGGCATCATCGGCGCCGTGCGCCTGCGCAACCCGAAAAAACTCATCGTGCTCGACATGAAACCCGAACGCGCCGCCCTCGCCCTGCGCATGGGCGCCGACGAAGTGTGGAACCCGGCCGAAGTGGACGTACTGGCCAACATCCGCGCGATCACCGACGGCTATGGCTGCGACATCTATATCGAGGCCACCGGGCACCACAAGGCGGTGAACCAGGGCCTGGCGATGCTGCGCAAGCTGGGGCGCTTCGTGGAGTTCAGCGTGTTCAACGACGAAGCCACGGTGGACTGGTCGATCATCGGCGACCGCAAGGAGCTGGACATCCTCGGCTCGCACCTGGGGCCGTACATGTACCCGCGGGCCATCGACTTTATCGGCAACCGCAAGATCGATATGCGCGATGTGGTGACCCACAAGTTCGCCCTGGCGGACTTCAAGGAAGCGTTTGCGGTGATGGAACGTGGCGACAAGTCGCTCAAGGTTGTACTAGAGCCCTAAGCACCCGACAGGTCCAAATGTGGGAGGCGGCAAGCCCTCCCCCCACAGTTGGATAGCGGTGAACCCATAAAAACAGGAACCCGCGTTATGAATCGAGTCATCAACGATCCGGACCACGTGGTCGAGGACATGCTGCGCGGCATCCTGGTCGCGCACCCCGAACTGCGCCAGTACGAAAGCAACCCACGGGTGATCGTCAAGGCCAGGCCTTCCGGGCCAGGGCGTGTCGGCATTGTCACGGGGGGCGGCTCCGGCCATGAGCCGGCCTTTCTCGGCTATGTCGGCCCCGGCCTGGTCGACGCGGTGGCCGTCGGTGAGATTTTCTCCTCGCCCACCGCCAAGAGCTTTTTCGACGCCTTCCGCGCCGCCGACCATGGCGCCGGCGTGGCCTGCCTGTACGGCAACTATGCCGGTGACAATATGAACGTGAAGCTGGCGATGAAAATGGCCGCCAGCAAAGACATGCGCATCCGCACCGTGGTCGCCAACGACGACGTGGCCTCCGCGCCCAAGACCGAGATCGCCAAGCGTCGCGGCGTGGCCGGGGAAATCTTCATGTGGAAGATCGGCGGTGCCGCCGCCGCCCAGCACTACGACCTCGACGGCGTGATTCGCGTCGCGCAGAAAACCGTCGACCACTGCCGCTCGATTGGCATCGGCCTCACGCCCTGCACCATTGCCGCCGTGGGCAAGCCCAACTTCCAGATCCCCGACGGCCAGATGGAACTGGGCATCGGCCATCACGGCGAACCGGGCATTGAGGTCATCCCCATTGAGTCCGCCGCCGCCATGGCCGAGCGCATGCTCGCGCCGATCCTCGCCGACCGCGACTTCAGCCAGGATGACAGCGTGGTGGTGCTGGTCTCCGGTCTTGGCGCCACGCCGGTGATGGAGCTGTATATTTTCTATGCCGAGGTGGAACGCCAACTCAACGCCAAGGGCCTGAAGATTCACCGCTGCTACGTCGGCAACTACTTCACCTCCCTGGAAATGATGGGCGTGACCCTGACCCTGCTCGGCCTCGACGCGGAGCTGAAAACCCTGATCGACCAACCCTGCCGCTCCATCGGCATGACCCAGGCGGACTGAACCATGAGCCAGCATTTTTCCAGCCACCACGGCAGCGCCATCGTCACCGACCTGGTCAGTGTGATCGTGGCCAACCGTGAATACCTCAGCGAAGTCGACGGCGCGATTGGCGACGGCGACCATGGCATCAACATGGCCAAGGGCTTCGCCCATTGCGGGCGCACGATCGAAGGTCGCCAACTGACCCTCGCCGAAGCCCTGGATGAGCTGACCCTGAGCCTGATGGAAGGCATCGGCGGCTCCATGGGGCCGTTGTATGGCAGCCTGTTTATCGGCATGGCCGACGAAGTGCGCGGCCGTGACGACATCGACGCAGCCACCTTCGCCCACCTGTTGCGCGGCGGCCTGACCTCGTTGCAGGACATCACCGAAGCGGGCGTGGGCGACAAGTGCCTGATGGACACATTGATCCCGGCGGTGGAAGCCTTCGAGCGCGCGCACACCTCGGGGGCGTCCTTCAGTGATGCACTGGAGGCAATGAAAACCGCCGCCTCCCAGGGACGCGACTCCACCAAGGACCTGGTGGCGAAGATCGGCCGCGCCAGTCGCCTGGGCGAGCGCTCACTGGGCGTGCTGGATGCAGGGGCGGTGTCGTGCTGCCTGATCCTTACGCGCCTGGCGGATTCGGTGCAGCCGCGCCTGAGTGCTTGACCTGCTGGATATACCGCGCCACCGCCGGCGCTTTCTCGAAGCGCCGGTGAATCAGCGACAGCCACGAGGACGCGTCGCAGCCCTGAATGCTGCGATACACCACGCCCGGCAACTGCACATGCCCGACCATTGACGCGGGCACCACCGCCACGCCCTGCCCCATCGACACCAGCGCCACCACCGCGACCAGCCCGCCCGGCTGTGGCCCCAGGCGCGGGGCATAACCGCCTTGCGCGGCGACATGCAGGGTGCCGCTGATTTGCTCCGGCAGGATAAATGTCTCGTTTTGCAGGTGTTCGCAGCCAATGGCCGCGAGCCCCAGCAGCCAGGAATCCTGGGGCAGCGCCAGGACAAAACCTTCGCCGTCCAGACGCACCGCCTCTACTCCCTCGGGCAAGGTCATCGGCGAGCGGATGTAGCCGATGTCATAGCGCCCGTCCGCCACCGCACTCGGCAGCGTGGCCATGGCGCATTCGCGCACCGTCACGCTGACGTCGGGAAATGCCTGGCCGAACGCACGCATCTGCCGCTGCAACAGCCCGGCGTACAGCGCCGAAGCCACGTAACCCAATTCGATATGGCCGATCTCGCCACGCCCGGCACGCTGGGCATGGTGCTGGGCGAATTCAAACTGGCGCACGGTGGCTTCGGCCTCGACCAGCAAGGCGGCGCCGGCTTCGGTGAGGCTGACTTCGCGTTGCCGGCGGATAAACAAGCGCGTGCCCAGGCTGGTTTCCATGTCCTGGATCTGCCGGCTCAGGGTCGGTGGCGCAATGCCCAATTGCTCGGCGGCACGGGTGAAGTTGCGCTGCCGGGCCACGGCGAGGAAGTAGCGAAAATGGCGGATATCCATAACAGGATTAGCTCAAAGGTAATGAAGTGCTCCACAGCGGCTAACAATACCAGCAGTGGCCAGGGATAAGCTCGAAGCACCTCAACACTGCAGAGCCCTTGTGATGTCCGTCAACTGCATTCCACCTATTGCCTGCAAGGTAATCCAATCATGAGCCGGGTCAGCCCACGCCTGACGTTGCTCACCGCGTCCGGTGTCTGCTCGCTGATCGTGCTCGACACCAATATCGTCGCCGTGACCCTGCCGAGCATCGCTCGCGACCTGGGGGCGAACTTTGCCGATATCGAGTGGGTGGTCAGCGCCTATATGCTGGCATTTGCCGCCTTGCTCCTGCCGGCCGGGAGCCTGGCCGATCGGTTCGGACGCAAGAAATCCCTGGTCTGGGGCCTGAGTATTTTTATCCTCGCCTCCCTTGGCTGCGGGGCGGCGCCGAGTGCGTTGTGGCTGGACATCGCCCGCGCGGTCAAGGGCGTCGGCGCAGCGTTATTGCTCACGTCAGCCCTGGCCTCCATTGGCCATACCTTCCACGATGAAGTCGAGCGGGCCAAGGCCTGGGCGTTCTGGGGCGCCTGCATGGGCGTGGCGATGACGGCCGCGCCGACCCTGGGCGGCGTGATCACCGAGTACCTGGGCTGGCGCTGGATTTTCTACCTCAACCTGCCCGTGGGCCTGGCGCTGATGAGCCTGGTGCTGCACGCGATTCCGGAATCCCGCGATAGCCAATCCGCCCGCCTCGACCCGTGGGGCAGCCTGGCCTTCAGCGCGAGCCTGTTGTGCCTGATCTGGGGCCTGATCGAGGCCAACCGTATCGGCTGGGATAACCCGCTGACCTATGCACGCCTGATCGGCGGTGCGGTGTTGCTGGGTGTATTTGTAGGGGTCGAACGTGTGCAGCAGCGGCCCATGGTGGACCTGCAACTGTTTCACCACCCGCGTTTTATCGGCGCCTTGCTCGGGATGTTTGCCTACGCCGGCTGCGCCCAAGTGATGATGACGCTGCTGCCGTTCTATCTGCAGAACGGCCTGGACTTCTCCGCGATTGCCTCGGGCCTGGGCATGCTGCCGTTCGCCCTGACCATGCTGGTCTGCCCCCGGATCGGCGCGCGGCTGGCGGGGCGCTTCGCACCGGCAACGATGATGGCGGCCGGGTTGACCCTGGTGGGCTGCGGCAACCTGCTAAGTGCCTGGGCGGTGAATATCGGCGGTTACCTGCCCTTCGCCCTGGCGATTGCCGTCACCGGTGCCGGTGCGGGTTTGCTCAATGGTGATACGCAAAAAAACATCATGGCCTGCGTGCCACGGGACCGTGCAGGGATGGCGTCGGGCATGAGCACCACCATGCGGTTCAGCGCGATCATGTTGGCGATTGGCGTGTATGGCGCACTGCTGAGCAGCCACAGCGAGCACATATTGCGCGCACGTATCGACACGCAATGGCAGGCGCAGGCGGCGGGGATTGCTTCACGGGTGGTGGCCGGGGACATGCCGGCGGCAATGGGCTTGTTGCCCGAGCCGGCACAGGCGGTGGTGCAACCGCTGGCGCGACAGGCGTTTGTGGGTGGATTCAGTTACGTATTGTGGGTGGCGGGGGTGCTGGGATTGCTCGGAGCGCTGGTGGTGGGGAGGCTGATGCGCAAGCCGATACCCACACCGAACTAATGTGGGAGAGGGCTTGCCCTAATACCAGTCAGTTAAGGAGGAACACAGTAACTGCGACGATTCGACAAGCCCGCTCGCCACAACAGCCCTATCTGCCAGGCGTTCAGCGCTGAGCCAACGTTGTGTAGATACCTATGCTCCTATGAGGGTGTGTCAGTAAATGCAACTGTGACTGACCCACCGCCATCGGGGGCAAGCCCCCTCCCACAGGTATTACCTATACCTCAAAGGGGCTTACCAGAAGCGTTGCTGGGTCAGGCGGCTCCACCAGGTCAGCAGCACCCGGTCTACCGAGCCGCTGGCCGCCAGGCCCACCCGTTCCTGCAGGCTTTTACGCTCGGCATAGTGCAGGTGGAACACTTCGGCGGTCTTGGCCTTGGTGGCCAGGTATTCGTCGCTGGTTTGCAGTTCGTCGACCAGTTGCTTATCCAGCGCGGCCACACCCAGCCACACCTCTCCGGTCGCTACGTCATCAATCGCCAGCTGGGGGCGATAACGCGAGACGAAGTTCTTGAACAACTGATGGGTGATGTCCAGGTCTTCCTGGAACTTCTCGCGGCCTTTCTCGGTGTTTTCGCCAAACACCGTGAGGGTGCGCTTGTACTCGCCGGCGGTCAGTACTTCAAAGTCGATGTCGTGCTTTTTCAGCAGGCGGTTGACGTTGGGTAACTGCGCCACCACGCCAATGGAGCCGAGGATGGCAAACGGTGCGCTGATGATCTTCTCACCGATACACGCCATCATGTAGCCGCCGCTGGCCGCGACCTTGTCGATGCACACGGTCAACGGCACGCCCGCCTGGCGGATACGCGCCAGTTGCGATGACGCCAGGCCGTAGCTGTGCACCATGCCGCCGCCGCTTTCCAGGCGCAGCACCACTTCGTCCTTGGGCGTGGCCAGGCTCAGCAGCGCGGTGATTTCATGGCGCAGGCTCTCGGTGGCCGAGGCCTTGATGTCACCGTCGAAATCCAGCACGAACACCCGTGGCTTGGCCTCGGGCTTCTTCTTGCCGTTCTTCTTTTCGGCTTTGCTTTCGGACTTGCGCAGGGCCTTGAGCTGCTCCTTGTCGAGCAGGCTCGACTCCAGGCGCTCACGCAGGCCCTTATAGAAGTCATTGAGCTTGCTGACCTGCAGTTGGCCGGCGGCTTTGCGACGCCCTTTGCTGCGCAGTGCCGCGAAGCTGATCAAGACCACCAGAATAGCGACCACCAGGGTGACGGTCTTCGCCAGAAAGCTCGCGTATTCAGCCAAAAAATCCATGTGTCTCCTTAACAATGCACGGCGCCAGGCGCGGATTGCCCAAGCATACCGACGGGATCGCCGGGCGGCCAGTGCTCAAACCGCCAGCAGGAACGCGCTCCAACGAGCTTTTAAAACAAGCGTATGTTTTTTCATTGACAGCACCCTGGCATCCTCATAACCTCGCCAGACTTTCAACGTACCGGGAAAACGGACGTGGGCAGCATCTATTTGATTCGACATGGCCAGGCCTCCTTCGGTGCAGACGACTATGACGTGCTGTCGCCCGTCGGCGTGGAACAAGCGCAAGTGCTCGGCCGCCACCTGGCGGATATGGGCCTGGTGTTCGACCGCTGCATCGCCGGCGACCTGCGCCGCCAGCAGCACACGGCCGCTGCCGCCTTCGATCAATACAGCACCCTCGGCCTGCCCGTGCCAGCATTGGAAACCGACAGCGCCTTCAACGAATTCGACGCCGACGCAATCATCCGCGCCCTGCTCCCCGACCTGCTCGGCAGCGAACCCGACGCCCTGGACATCCTGCGCAACGCCGCGCAAAACCGCAGCGAGTTCCAGCGCATCTTCGCCCTGATCATCGAGCGCTGGCTGGCCGGCACCTATGACCCGCCGGGACTGGAAAGCTGGCTGGGCTTCGTGGAGCGCGTCCAGGGTGGCCTGCAACGCATTCTGGAAGCGGCGGACAACACGCAGAAGATCGCGGTGTTCACCTCCGGCGGCACCATCACCGCCCTGCTCCACCTGATTACCCGGATGCCTGCCGCCCAGGCCTTCGAACTGAACTGGCAAATTGTTAACACCTCGCTCAACCAGCTGAAATTCCGCGGTCGCGAGGTGGCACTGGCTTCCTTCAACAGTCACACCCACTTGCAACTGTTGAAGGCGCCGCAACTCATCACCTTCCGATGAAGTGCGGCCAACCGTGACCCCAAGGTCACTGGACTCACCATAAAAGGATCGAAACCATGACTGACGTAGCTAAAGCCGTAGAAGCAATGAAAGCCAAATTCAACCCAGCCGCCGCCGACGGCCTGGACCTGGTGTTCGGTTTCCGTATCGACGACACCCAGAACTTCTCGCTGGTGGTCAAGAACAACACCTGCGAACTGCTGGAAGGCGAAAACCCTGACGCCCAAGTGACCCTGGTCATGGACGGCGACACTATGAAAGGCATCGTCAGCGGCGAGACCGACGGCATGCAGGCCTTCATGGGAGGCAAGCTGCGCACCGAAGGCGACATGATGCTGGCCATGAAGCTGAGCGAACTGTTCCCTTCCTGATTCACGGGCAACCCTGAATCTCTGTGGGAGGGGGCAAGCCCCTCCCACATTTGGTCTACGGTGGTATTCAGATCCTGGGCTGTAGCAGCAACGCCACCAACGCACTCCATCCGGTCTGGTGCGAAGCCCCCAACCCCCGCCCCGTCTCGCCATGGAAATATTCATGGAACAACACCAGGTCACGACTGGCCGGGTCCGCCTCCAACTGCGCATACCCCGCCATCGACGGTCGTGAACCGTTTTCATCCCGCAGAAACAGGCGGGTCAAGCGCTGGCTGAGGCTGTCGGCCACGTCCTCCAGGGATGCCAGATACCCGCTGCCCGTGGGGTATTCCACCGAGAAGTTGTCCGCGTAGTAGCGGTGAAATTCCCGCAGCGATTCGATCAGCATGTAGTTCACCGGCATCCACAAGGGCCCGCGCCAGTTGGAATTGCCGCCGTACAGGCGCGAGTCGGATTCACCCGGCTGGTAACGGGCGCACAGGGTGTCGCCATTCATCTTCAGCGCCAATGGCTGCTCGGCAAACGCCTTGGACAGGGAGCGCACGCCAAAGGCCGAGAGGAATTCGTCGTCATCGAGCATGCGCCGCAGCAAATCCTTGGTGCGCTCGCCACGCAACAGCGCCAGCAACAGGCGATTGCCCTGCCCCGGTTCGTTCCAGCGCGACACCAGTTTGGCCAGGTCCGGCCGGTGGTGCATGAACCCCAACAGCCGTTCACGCAACCCCTCCAGCCCTTCGTGTTCGCGCTGCTCCAGCACCAGCACGGCAAACAACGGCATCAGGCCGACAATGGAGCGCAGGCGCACCGGCTCGTTCTGGCCGTCGGGACGGTGCAGTACGTCGTAGAAGAACAGGTCCTGTTCGTCCCACAGGCCTTCGGCGCTGTCATCGACGCGGTTGATGGCGCCGGCGATGTACAGGAAGTGCTCGAAAAACTTTACCGCAATATCGACGTACACGACATTGCGCTTGGCCAACTCCAGGCCGATACGCATCAAGTCCAGCGCATACGCCGCCACCCAGGCGGTGCCGTCGGCCTGATCGAGCTGATACCCCGGCGGCAACGCGGCCGAGCGGTCGAACAAGGCGATATTGTCCAGCCCCAGGAAGCCGCCCTGGAACAGGTTGCGACCCTCGGCGTCCTTGCGGTTGACCCACCAGGAAAAATTCAGCAGCAGCTTGTGGAAGATCCGCTCGAGGAAATCCAGATCGCCCACACCGGTCAGCGCCTTGTCCTGCTGGTACACGCGCCAGCTGGCCCAGGCATGCACCGGTGGGTTGGCGTCGTCGAAGCGCCATTCATAGGCGGGCAGTTGGCCGTTGGGGTGCATGAAGCGGTCCTTCACCAGCAACAACAGCTGTTGCTTGGCATACCCCGGATCGATCAGGGCAAACGCCACCGCCTGGAAGCCCTGGTCCCAGGAGGCGTACCACGGGTATTCCCAGGTGTCGGGCATGGACAGGATGTCGAAGTTGGACAGGTGCCGCCAATGGGTATTGCGGATATGCAGGCGCTCGGGCGGTGGCGCGGGCTGGGCCGGGTCGCCGTCGAGCCACTGGTTCACATCGAAATAGTAGAGCTGCTTGGACCACAGCAAGCCGGCCAGGGCCTGGCGCTGCACATTGCGTGCGTCGTCATCGGTAATGCCTTGCTGCAAGGCGGCGTAGAAGTCATCGGCCTCCTGGCGCCGCTGTTCAAACAGTTTGCGCGCGTTGACCTCGGGCGCGTCCACGGGTGCAAGGCGCAGGTAAAGGCTTTTGCTTTGCAGGCCCGCCAGCTCAAGGATAAAGCGTGCGGCCACCTTGGTACCGGTGTCGCGGCGAATCGCAGCGTCCAGCCCTTCAACCACATAATCGTTGATCCCGTCCTTGAACGGCCCCGGCGCCGGTTGCCCGCCCAGTCGCGGGAAGTTGCTCTCGTTTTCACAGAACAGCCATTCCACGCCCGCCTGCCCCCAGGCGCTGAGACGCAGATCGGGCAGTGCATGATGACGGGCCAGCACGTGTTCGCCGTCCAGCCTCAACTGTGGCTTGGGCGCATCCGAGGTCCAGCTCCAGTCATTGCGCGCCCACAGCTGCGGCAGCACCTGCAGGCGCGTCGGCTGCTGCGAACGGTTGTGCACGGTGACGCGCATGAAAATATCGTCGGGCTGGTGCTTGGCGTATTCGACGCTGACGTCGCAGTAATGGTTGTCTTCGAACACGCCGGTATCGAGGATCTCGTACTCGGCATCGCCCAGCCCACGCCGGGCGTTCTCGGCAATCAGGTCGGCGTAGGGAAAGGCCGCATGGGGGTATTTGTAGAGCATGCGCATATAGGCATGACTGGGCACACCGTCGACGAAAAAGTACAACTCCTTGACGTCTTCACCGTGGTTGCCCTCGGCGTTATTCAGGCCGAACAGGCGCTCCTTGAGGATCGCGTCGCGCTCGTTCCACAGGGCCAGGCCCAGGCACCAGTGTTGCGCCTTGTCGCTGAACCCGGCCAGGCCATCCTCGCCCCAGCGGTAGGCGCGGCTGCGTGCATGTTCATGGGGGAAGTAAGCCCAGGCATCGCCGTCGGCGCTGTAGTCTTCGCGCACCGTGCCCCATTGGCGTTCGCTCAGGTAGGGGCCCCACTCGCGCCAACGCTCGGCATCCGGCGTCGCCAGGCGTTGGCCTTCGATCGTGTCCAGTATTCGGGTGTCGGGTGTGGCCGTCATCGGGTCCTCCATCGCCTACCAGGTGAGGAGCAGTGTAGAGCCCAATGACGCCCGGGTGCACATGAAGACTTAGAAGATGGCGTAGGTGTAGTTGAAGATCAGGCGGGTCTGGTCCTGGTCGGCGGTGCCGGTGTTTTTGCCGTGATAGGTGCCGGTACGCAAGGTGGTACCGAAGCCTTTCAGAGGACCGGCCTGCACCACGTAGTCCAGGCGGAAGTCGGTTTCGTTTTCTTTCTGGTCAGGGCCACCGGCGACCTTCGACTTGATATCCGTACCGTCCAGGTAGGCCACGGACGCTTTCAGGCCCGGCACGTAGGCCTTGAAGTCATACGCATACTGCCCGAAGTTGACCTGCTCGCCCGCTCGGGAGAACTGGCCCACCACCGCATCGGTGAACAGGTAGAAGTCGCTGCCGCCGGCACCTTGGGCGTGGGGATCGGCAAGGCTGCCCTGGTTGACCCACACAAAACCACCATCGTCACCCACGCCAATGTGGCCGAGCATCAGGCTGCTGCCGCCCAGTTGGTAGGTGAACGCGGCACTGTAGGTTTTGTTGTCCACTTCGTTGGCGTGCTTGGCGTAGCCGCCGTTGTTGTTGAACTGGTAGCCACTCTCGCCATTCTTGCCGTCGCTGCTGCTGTCGAAGTAACGCAGGTCGGTCTTGAACGACTGGTCGTTGCCCAGGGGCAGCACGTGGACCAGGCCGACGTAGTTCTGTTTGTAGAAGTCCTGCAACTGGGCGTAGTAGTACTGCAACGTCAGGTTTTTTGCGATGGCGTTGTCGGACGAACCAAACGGCTTGTAGTCCACCCCACCGAACTTGAAGCTGTCGCTGTCGCGCGTACCGCCGGCCACGCTCAAGCCCGTGGAGTTGCTGGAGGCACGGCCTTCGGCGCGGTTCAGCTCGCCGCCGGTGAAGGTGACGTTGGGAATATCGTTGGAGGTGAGGATGCCGCCGTCAAAGGTTTGCGGCGCCACGCGGCTGTCGTTGGAGACCAGGATCGGCAACACCGGCGCCAGGCCACCACCGACATGCAACTCGGTCTGGGAAATGCGGAACTTCACGTTGCCGGCCGCGCGACCGAAGGAGTCGGCCGGCTCGGTGCCGTTGTTTTTGGTTGGGAAGAAGCTGTTGCCATTACCCGCCAGGCCCGGGCCCGCAGTGTGACCATCGCCGCCGTCCAGGCGCAGGGCGCCGAAGGCCATCACGTCGAAACCCAGGCCAACGGTGCCTTGGGTGAAGCCGGATTTGTAGTCGAAACGCAGTGCGGTAGCAGCTTCGCGCAAGTCGTTGTTGGTGCCCGAGCGGTTATCTGCGCTGTAGTACATGGTCCGCGAACTGACGGACGCATGGCTGTCTTCGAGAAAGCCGCTGTGGCCATTGCCCGTACCCAGCGAGCCGAGCCCGAAGTCATCAGCGTAAGCCTGTTGTGCAAGAACGGCGGCGGTGATCGACAGCGCCAGTGTAGAAATTTTCATTAACTGCGGCCCCTGAATGTTTTTTTATCGTGTTTGGCGTGCAAACCCACTGTCGGCTCTGCAAACGTGACGATTCTTTCATGCCGGCCAGGGCGGACCTCGTGAAGCTTTCTTTAGAAAAGGGCCTGGAAAATGAAATTTCCCTGCCGCCGTTTTTTGTCATATTCACGTCATTTCATTCATTTGCAGAATGAAGTCCAGAGGATTCTTCGTTTGCACGCCCGCCCACAGCCCAACAAAATCCAGGTATCGGCCGCTCCCATCAGCATCGTGATCAGGAATTTTTCTATGCACAGCACCGCACATGTCAGCCCCGACGAGATCCGCAAGGGCTTTTCCAAGGCCATGTCCGACATGTACCGAGATGAAGTTCCGCTGTATGGCGCACTGATGGAGCTGGTCGCCGCCACCAACGCCCGCGTACTCGCCAGCGAACCGGACCTGGCGCAACAGCTGCAACGCACCGGTGAGATCCAGCGCCTGGACATGGAACGCCATGGCGCCATCCGCCTCGGCACCGCGGCGGAACTGGCGACCATCGGCCGCCTGTTCGCGGTGATGGGCATGCAGCCGGTGGGTTACTACGACCTGACCCCCGCCGGCGTGCCGGTGCATTCCACGGCGTTCCGCGCCGTGCACGAAAGCGCGCTGCAGACCAGCCCGTTTCGCGTGTTTACCTCGCTGCTACGCCTGGAGCTGATCGAAAACCCCGAGCTGCGCAGGTTTGCCGAAACCGCCCTGGCCAAGCGCTCGATCTTCACTCCCCGCGCCCTGGCGCTGATCGAACAAGCGGAGAAGGACGGTGGCCTCAACGCTGCGGATGCCGATGAGTTTGTGCGCCAGGCCCTGGAAACCTTCCGCTGGCACCACACCGCGACCGTGACCGCCGCGCAGTACCAGCAACTCAGCGACCAGCACCGCCTGATCGCCGACGTGGTGGCCTTCAAGGGCCCGCACATCAACCACCTGACCCCGCGCACCCTGGACATCGACCAGGTCCAGGCCGCCATGCCCGGCAAGGGCATCACCCCCAAGGCCGTGATCGAAGGCCCGCCCCGCCGCCAGTGCCCGATCCTGCTGCGCCAGACCAGCTTCAAGGCCCTCGACGAACCCATCGCCTTCACCGATGCCCAGGGCAGCCACAGCGCGCGTTTCGGCGAAATCGAACAGCGTGGCGTGGCGCTGACGCCCAAGGGCCGCGCGCTGTACGACCAACTGCTGAATGCCGCGCGCGACGAACTGGGCGCCTTCCCCAACGAGGGCAATGCCGCGCGTTACATGCAGTTGATGGAGCAGCACTTCCAGGCCTTCCCGGATAACCACGGGCAGATGCGTGAGCAGGATCTGGCCTACTTCCGCTACTTCGCCACGGAGAAAGGCCTGGCGGCACGCGGCCAGGCCGATCAACCGCGCACACTGGAGGCACTGGTCGCCGCCGGCCATGTGGCTGTCGAACCCTTGGTGTATGAGGATTTCCTGCCAGTGAGTGCGGCGGGGATTTTCCAGTCGAACCTGGGGGATGGGGCGCAGAGTCACTACGCAGCCAATTCGAACCAGGCCGAATTCGAGAAGGCCCTGGGGCGCACGACTGTCGATGAATTGAAGGTGTATGGCGAGACGCAGCAGCGCTCCATAGATGAATGCACTCGGGCACTGCTGGTGTAGAAACGGAAAGTGCCCACCCGGCTCACCGGCGCAATCCTTGCGCCGCAACAGTCCCCAGAGCCGGAAGGGCGAGCGGGATCATAGGCAGGCGGCGCAGAGATGTCTTTCAGGCAATTCTGAAAAAATCTGCGCCCGCTATGGCAGGCGCAGTGTTGCGCTTAACCCAATCGCCCCACAATCTCGTCTTTGACCAACAGGCGTTTCTTCTTCAGCTTCTCCACCTCCTCATCGCTGGCCTTGGCCGATTCCGCCTTCAGCACCTCCCCATCGGCCGCATCGTATTGAGTGAACAGCGAGTCCAGGCGTTTGTCGTTCGCCCTGCGTTCGTGAACGGCTTCCTTGCTCAACCCCAAATCCTGATACAGGTCGTGTTTCACTGGCATGGCGTACCTCCGCAAGTTGATCAATGGCTTACCCCCTTGAAGCTAGCCCATTCCAGCCGGTCTTGTCATGTTCAGGGTCAATCCATCCCCGTTCGTCGCGGCGCGGGCAATGGGATCAAACCTTTGCCACACCCCGCCCTCCACTGTAAATCGCCACCCGAGGGAGAACGGTTTCATGACTCATGCTGCCACCGCTGTCGACACCCAATGCATCAACACCCTGCGCACCCTGGCCATGGACGCCGTGCAGAAGGCCAACTCCGGCCACCCCGGCACGCCCATGGGCCTGGCACCGGTGGGGTATACGCTGTGGAGCCGCTTCCTGCGTTACCACCCCGAGCATCCCGACTGGCCCAACCGTGACCGCTTTGTGTTGTCGGTGGGGCATGCGTCGATGCTGCTGTATTCGCTGCTGCACCTGGCCGGTGTGGTCGAGATCGATGCCCACGGCAAACGTTCGGGGCAACCGGCGATCAGCCTGGACGATATCAAGCAGTTCCGGCAGATGAGTTCCAAGACCCCCGGCCACCCCGAGTACCGCATGACCACCGGCGTGGAAACCACCACCGGGCCGCTGGGCCAGGGCTG
This sequence comes from Pseudomonas sp. LAMO17WK12:I1, assembly GCF_900177315.1. Classification (NCBI taxonomy): domain Bacteria; kingdom Pseudomonadati; phylum Pseudomonadota; class Gammaproteobacteria; order Pseudomonadales; family Pseudomonadaceae; genus Pseudomonas; species Pseudomonas sp. LAMO17WK12:I1. Next base: position 531,679 of record NZ_FWZV01000001.1, read on the forward strand.
CGCCAACAGTGTCGGCATGGCCATGGCCGAGCGTTGGCTGGGCAAGCGTTTCAACCGCGACGACCAGGTGCTGTTCGACTACAACGTCTACACCCTGTGCGGCGACGGCGACATGATGGAGGGTATCAGCAGTGAAGCCGCGTCCATGGCCGGGCACTTGAAGCTGGATAACCTGTGCTGGATCTACGACAACAACACCATCAGCATCGAAGGCCATACCGAGCTGGCCTTCAGCGAAGACGTGATCAAGCGCTTCCAGGCCTATGGCTGGCACACCGTGCACGTCACCGACGCGAATGATTTGCAGGCCTTGAGCGAGGCGCTCAACACCTTCAAGGGCAACACCGGCGCGCCGACCCTGATCGTGGTCGACAGCGTGATCGGCTACGGTTCGCCACACAAACACAACACCGCCGCCGCCCATGGCGAGCCCTTGGGCGATGAAGAGATCCGCCTGACCAAGGCTGCGTATGGCTGGCCGCAGGATTCCAGCTTCCTGGTCCCCGACGAGGCCCGCACGGTGTTGCGTGACGCCCTGCTGGAGCGCAGCCAGCCGTTATATGACGCCTGGCAGCATAGCCTGGCGCAGCTGCAGCAGCACGAGCCGCAACTGGCCGAAGAGCTGCGCCGCATGCGTGCCGGCGAAATGCCGGAGCATTGGCAGGATGACCTGCCCGGTTTCGACCCCGACGCCAAGGGCGTGGCCAGCCGTGCCGCCGGTGGCGAAGTACTGAATGCCTTTGCCCGGCAGATCCCGTGGCTGCTCGGCGGCTCGGCGGACCTGTCGCCCTCGACCAAGACCAACCTCACCTTCGACGGTGCCGGGCGTTTCAGCGCCGACGACTACAGCGGGCGCAACCTGCACTTCGGCATCCGCGAACACGCCATGGGCGCGATTGCCAACGGCATGGCGTTGTCCTACCTGCGGCCGTACACCTCGACATTCCTGGTGTTCAGCGACTACATGAAGCCGCCGATCCGCCTGGCCGCGATCATGGAGCTGCCGGTGGTGTTCGTGTTTACCCATGACTCGATTGGCGTGGGCGAAGATGGGCCGACCCACCAGCCCATCGAACACCTGACCCAACTGCGCGCCACGCCGGGGCTGCTGACCCTGCGCCCCGGCGACGCGAATGAAACCCTGGAAGTGTGGAAGGTCGCGCTGGCGCAGACCCACCGGCCAAGTTGCGTGGTGCTGTCCCGCCAGCCCCTGCCGACGCTGGATCGTACCCAGTACGCGGCGGCATCGGGGGCGGCCAAGGGCGCCTATGTGCTGGCGAAGGCGGATGATCCTCAGGTGATTCTGCTGGCGAGCGGCAGTGAAGTCAGCCTGGCGGTCGCGGCGTATGAGCAGTTGAAAGGCGAAGGGATTGCCGCGCAGGTGGTATCAATGCCCAGCTGGGAACTGTTCGAAGACCAGGACCAGGCCTACCGCGACAGCGTGTTGCCGCCGGCAGTGAAGGCCCGGGTAGTGGTGGAACAGGCCGGGCCACTGGGCTGGGACCGCTATGTCGGCCAGACCGGCGCCAAGGTGGTGATGAACAGCTTCGGCGCGTCGGCGCCGTTGGCGAAGTTGCAGGAGCAGTTCGGGTTTACGGTTGAGAATGTGGTGAAGCAGGCCAGGGCACAGATCAACCTGACCTAACGCTGAGCAAAATGTGGGAGGGGGCTTGCCCCCGATGGCGGTGGCTCAGTCAAATTATTAGCGACTGACACTCCCTCATCGGGAGCAAGCCCCCTCCCACATTTGGACAACATCGCTAGTCAGAGCAGCTCTCGGGCCAGGAATGGCGCGGTGCGGCTGGTTTTGTTTTTGGCCACCTTCTGCGGCGTCCCACTGGCAACCACCTTGCCGCCCAGGTCCCCGGCTCCCGGTCCGATGTCGATCACCCAGTCACTCTGGGCCACCACGCGCATTTCATGTTCCACCACGACCACCGTATGCCCCCCATCCACCAGTTGATTGAGCTGGCTGAGCAGGCGGTCGACATCCCGCGGATGCAGCCCGGTGGTGGGTTCGTCCAGCACATACAAGGTCGCGCCACGGGCATTGCGTTGCAGCTCGGTGGCCAGTTTGATGCGTTGCGCTTCGCCGCCGGACAGTTCCGTCGCCGGCTGCCCAAGGCGCAGGTAACCCAGGCCGATATCCCGCAGCACGTGCAGTGAACGCAGTATCCCAGGTTGTTCGGCGAACACCTCCACCGCTTGTTCCACGGTCAGCCCCAGCACCTGGGCGATGCTCAGGCCTTGCCATTTGACGGCCAGGGTTTCAGGGTTGTAGCGCGCGCCGTGGCAGGTCGGGCACGGTGCGTAGACGCTGGGCATGAACAGCAATTCGACGCTGACAAAGCCCTCGCCTTCGCAGTTCGGGCAACGGCCCTTGGCGACGTTGAAGGAGAACTGCCCGGCGTCGTAATCGCGCTTCTTCGCCGCTGGCGTGGCGGCGAACAACTTGCGCACGTTGTCGAACAAACCGGTGTAGGTCGCCAGGTTGGAACGCGGGGTGCGGCCGATGGGTTTCTGGTCCACCTGCACCAGGCGGCGGATGTGCTCCAGGCCGGCACTGATGCGCCCGCCGCTGATTTGCGGGGCGTCGTCTTCCAGGCTCGGCTCTTCGTCGTTTTCCACCCGGCTGCCGAGGCCGCTGCCCACCAGTTCCAGCAGCGCCTGGCTGACCAGGCTGGACTTGCCCGAGCCGGAAATACCGGTGACCGCCGTAAAGCAGCCCAACGGGACATCCACGCTCAGGTCCTTGAGGTTATTGCGCGTCACGCCTTCCAGGCTCAGCCAGCCGCTGGGTTCACGGCGCGCCGGGTTCCCAGGGCGCTTGTCGGCGAACAGATAGGCCCGGGTCTGCGACGCCTCAACGTCCGCCAGACCGGCCGGTGGCCCGCTGTACAGCACGTGCCCGCCATGCTCGCCGGCGGCCGGGCCCACATCGATCAACCAGTCGGCGCGGCGCATGGTTTCCAGGTCATGCTCCACCACAAACAACGAATTGCCCGCCGCTTTCAAGCGTTCGAGCGCGGTGAACAACGCTTCGCCATCCGCCGGGTGCAGGCCTGCCGAAGGTTCATCCAGCACATAGATCACCCCGAACAATTGCGAACCCAATTGCGTGGCCAAGCGCAGGCGCTGCAACTCCCCGGACGACAGGGTCGGCGTGCTGCGCTCCAGGGACAGATAGCCCAACCCCAATTCGATCAAGGTACTGACCCGCTCCAGCAGATCCTCGGCGATGCGCTGGGCCGCCAGGCGTTTTTCCACCGACAGCTTCATCTTGTCCTGCCCCGCCGCCACCGGCCGCAACAACGTGGCCAATTGCGTCAATGACAGTTGCGACAACTCGCCAATGTCCACCCCGGCAAACTTCACCGACAGCGCCGCCCGGGTCAGCCGCTTGCCCTCGCACAACGGGCAGGCGCTGCCCTGCATGAACTGCGACACGCGCTTCTTCATCAGCGCGCTTTGGGTGTGGGTGAAGGTGTGCAAAATGTAGCGCCGCGCGCCGCTGAACGTGCCCTGGTAGCTTGGCTCCAGCTTGCGTTTCAGTGCATCGCGGGTTTGCGCCGGGGTGAAACCGGCATACACCGGTACGGTGGGGGTTTCTTCGGTGAACAGGATCCAGTCGCGCTGCTTTTTCGGCAGGTCGCGCCAGGGAACATCCACGTCATAGCCCAGGGTCACGAGAATGTCGCGCAGGTTCTGGCCCTGCCACGCCAGGGGCCAGGACGCCACCGCGCGCTGGCGGATGGTCAGGGACGGATCGGGCACCATCAGCGCCTCGGTCACTTCATACACACGGCCCAGGCCATGGCATTGCGGGCACGCGCCCTGGGGCAGGTTCGGCGAGAAGTCCTCGGCATACAACATCGCCTGTCCCGGCGGGTAGCTGCCGGCACGCGAATACAGCATGCGGATCAGGCTCGAGAGGGTGGTCACACTGCCCACTGAGGAACGCGCACTCGGCGTGCCGCGCTGCTGCTGCAACGCCACGGCGGGCGGCAGGCCTTCGATGCTGTCCACATCGGGCACGCCGACCTGATCGATCAGGCGCCGTGCATAGGGCGCCACCGATTCAAAATAGCGGCGCTGGGCCTCGGCATACACCGTGGAAAACGCCAGGGACGATTTGCCCGAGCCGGAGACGCCGGTAAACACCACCAGGGCATCCCGGGGAATGTCCACGTCGACGTTCTTCAGGTTGTGTTCGCGGGCGCCGCGCACCTTTACGAATCCAAGGTGCTGGGCAGTGATCGGAGGCATGGTGCGTTGTGACGTCATGAACAACCTTGTCTGGCGGTGAGCACGCTGCGCAGCCGTTGCGTCAGGGCCTCGGGGCTGTAGGGTTTGCTCAGCAAGTGAATGTCAGCGCTGAGCAGGTGATTGCTGGAGAGGATGTCGCGGGTGTGCCCCGAGGTGAACAGCACCGCCACCGGCGGCGTCTGGACGCGGGCCCACTCGGCCAGGTCGGTGCTTTTGATACGGCCGGGCATCACCACATCGGTGAAGATCAGGTCGGGCCGCACGCCGTCCTGCAAGGCTTGCATCGCGCGGTCGCCGTCTTCGGCGGTCAACACCGTGTAGCCTGCCTGTTCGAGCAGGTCCACCACGGTCACCCGCACATCCTCGTTGTCCTCCACCACCAGGATGGTCTCCTGGCCCATGTCGTGGGACACGGGTTCTGGGTGAGTCTCCTGGACTTCTTCGCCCAGGCTGCGCGGAAAGTACATTTGCACCACGGTGCCCTTGCCCTCCTCGCTCCACACGTCCACATGCCCACCGCTCTGGCGGACAAAACCAAACACCATGCTCAAGCCAAGGCCGGTGCCGTGACCATCGCGCTTGGTGGTGAAAAACGGCTCGAACACCCGCGACAGGATCGCCGCCGGCATGCCCACGCCAATGTCGGTGACGGCCAGGCGCACATACTCGCCTGGCTTGATGCTTTTGCCACGGCAATCCTTGGGGTTGAGGATGATGTTTTCACCGGTGATGCGAATCACGCCTTCGCCTTTCATGGCGTCGCGGGCGTTGATCGCCAGGTTGAGCAGCGCATTTTCCAACTGGTTGCGATCGACGTTGATGCACCAGGAATCCTGGGGCAGCTGCACGTCGATATGGATGGTTTCACCCAACGCACGTTGCAGCAGTTCGCCCAGCCCGGCGTAGATGCGCTGCGGGTTGTACACGGCCGGTGACAACGGTTGGCGCCGGGCAAAGGCAAGCAGTTGCGAGGACAGTTTGGCGCCCCGCTCCACCGCGGCAATGGCCGCCGTGACCCGCCGCTGCACCTGGGCATTCTCCGGTTCATGGCGAGCCAGCAGGTGCAGGTTGCCGGCGATCACTTGCAACAGGTTATTGAAGTCATGGGCCACGCCACCGGTCAGGCCACCAATGGCTTCGAGCTTTTGCGACTGGCGCAGTTGGTCTTCGGCGGCGGAACGCGCCTGGACTTCGGCGGCCACCCGTTGCTCCAGGTTATGGGTCAGTTCCTGGCGCACGCGTTCGGAATGCACGTGGGCGGTGGTCTCCACCACAATCGCCAGCACGCCGGCCGGTTGCTGGTTATCTCCGGCGACAGGGCTGTAATAGAGGTCCAGCCACACCGTTTCCGGCTGGCCGTTGCGCAGCAGCACCAGGTCTTTGTTGTTGAACGACAAGGTGCCGCCGGCCAGGCAGGTGTCCACCACATGGCGGTTGAAGTCGGCGACTTCCGGCCAGCCCAGCTCCACCGGCGTGCCGAGCAAATAAGGATGGCGGCCACCGGCAAACACCGAATAGCTGTCGTTGTAGATCATGTACCCCGCCGGCCCCCAGAGCATCACCATGGGCACGGGGGATGCCAGCATCATCTGCACGGTACAGGCGAGGCTGGTGGACCAGCGATCAAGGGGTCCCAGGTCGGTGGTTGACCAGTCAAATGCGCGAATGCGCTGGGCCATTTCGCCGGCCCAACCTTCACAGCCGTGGGGGTCGGATAAGAATTGCATCGTTCGGCTCTGCGCAGAGAAAGGACGGTCGCAAAATTTGGAGCGTATCAAGGGGCGATGGTTTCATTTTCTATAAATTAGGGGCTAATCACCGCCAGCGCTACCCGCCTCAGTGAAAATCCCGGCTGCGCACCGTGATGCCGTCCAGCAGCGGCGTCAGGTCGGTCAGGCGCCCGGCGATCAGGTGCCGCACCTCGCCCACCGCCTCCCAACGCCCGTCCACCTTGAGCAACCGCGACCCCACCAGGGCCTGGCGCTGGTGTTCGGCCAGGTCGCGCCAGACCACCACGTTGAGGTTACCGAATTCATCTTCGAGGGTGACAAAGGTCACGCCACTGGCCGTGCCGGGGCGCTGGCGACCGGTGACCAGCCCGGCGACGCTGACAGTGCGCCCATGCTCCACCGCCTGCAGTTCATTCGAGCTGCGGCAACGCCGTTTACGCAGCTCGGCGCGCAGCAGCGCCAATGGGTGCGGGCCAAGGGTGGTGCCAAGCAGGGCGTAGTCGGCGTGCAGATCCTCACCCACCGTCGGTTTCGGCAGTTCCACCCGCGCCTCATCGGGGCTGGGCAGGCCGGCGAACAAGCCAAGCTGCTTATGCACCCCTGCCACGGCCCAGCGCGCCGTATGCCGGTTGCCGGCCAGGGCACGCAAGGCCCCGGCATCCGCCAACAATGCCTGGGTGCGCGCATCCAGCCCGGCGCGGGCGTCCAGATCGGCAATATCCCTGAACGCCCGGCGCTGACGTGCGGCTTCGATACGCCGCCCATCCTCTTCGCGAAACCCCGAGATCATGCGCAACCCCATGCGAATCGCCGGCTGCTGGCCATCGATGGGTTCCAGGCTGCAATCCCAGTCGCTGGCCTGCACATCCACCGGGCGGATCTGCAAGCGATGGCGCCGCGCATCCTGCAGGATCTGGTCCGGGCTGTAGAACCCCATGGGCCAGCTGTTGATCAACGCACAGGCGAAGGCCGCCGGTTCATGGCACTTGAGCCAGCAACTGGCGTAGGTCAGCAAGGCAAAACTGGCGGCGTGGGACTCGGGGAAACCATAGCTGCCGAAGCCCTTGATCTGTTCGAAGATCTGCGCGGCAAAAGCCTCGGTGTAGCCGTTTTTCAACATGCCGGTGCGCAGCCGTGCTTGATGCGGCTCCAGGCCACCGTGGCGTTTCCAGGCGGCCATGGAACGGCGCAACTGGTCGGCCTCGCCGGGGCTGTAGTCGGCGGCGACCATGGCGATCTGCATCACCTGTTCCTGGAACAGCGGGATGCCCAGGGTGCGCGCCAACACGGTTTCCAACTCCGGCGACGGGTAAGTCGTGGGTTCTTCCTTGTTCCGTCGGCGCAGGTACGGATGCACCATACCACCCTGGATCGGCCCGGGGCGCACAATGGCCACCTCGATCACCAGGTCGTAGAATGTTTGCGGCCGCAACCTGGGCAACATCGACATCTGCGCCCGCGACTCGATCTGGAACACGCCAATGGTGTCGGCCTTGCTGATCATCGCGTAGGTGGCCTGGTCTTCCTGGGGGATCGTCGCTAGCGACAGGTCACGGCCACGATGGCGGCGCAGCAGATCGAAACAGCGACGGATCGCGCTGAGCATGCCCAGGGCGAGAATATCCACCTTGAGCAGGCCGACCGCATCGAGGTCATCCTTGTCCCACTGGATGATGGTGCGCTCAGCCATGGCGGCGTTTTCCACCGGCACCAGGGTATCCAGCGGGTATTCGGAAATCACGAAGCCCCCGGGGTGCTGGGACAGGTGCCGGGGAAAACCGATCAGTTGCTGGGTGAGCGTCAGCACACGGCGCAGGATCGGGCTGTCCGGGTCGAAGCCGCCTTCGCGCAGGCGTTCCAGGGGCGGCGCATCGTCACTCCAGCGCCCGCAGCATTCGGCCAGCGCGTTGATCTGGTCCGGCGGCAAGCCGAGGGCCTTGGCCACATCGCGCACTGCGCCGGCGGCGTGGTAACTGCTGACCACCGCCGTCAGCGCCGCGCGGGTACGGCCATAGCGCTGGAACACGTACTGCAGCACTTCTTCGCGACGTTCGTGCTCGAAGTCGACGTCGATGTCCGGCGGCTCGTTGCGCTCCTCTGACAGGAAGCGCTCGAACAACGTACTCGTCAGGCTCGGGTCGATCTCGGTGATGCCCAGGGCAAAACACACCGCCGAGTTGGCTGCCGAACCCCGGCCCTGGCACAGGATCGACCGGCTGCGGGCGAAGCGCACGATGTCGTGCACCGTGAGGAAGTAGCTTTCGTAACCCAGTTTGCTGATCAGTGTCAGCTCGTGATGGATCTGCTGCAACGTCTTGGCGTCGACCCCGTGGGGCCAGCGCCGGGCGATGCCTTCATCGGTGACGGCGCGCAACCAGGATTCGGCATCATGACCCTCGGGCACCAATTCGCGCGGGTAGTGGTAGCGCAACTGGCTAAGGTCGAAGCTGCAACGCTGGGTGATGGCCAGGGTTTCGTCGAGCAGCGCTTGCGGGTACAGCATGGCCAGGGCGTCGAGGCTGCGCAGATGCCGCTCGCCATTGGGGTGCAGGCGCGTGCCGGCGTCGGCCACCGGCACGTGATGACGGATCGCGGTCATGGTGTCTTGCAGGGCGCGGCGGCCACGGGCATGCATATGCACATCGCCGCAGGCCACCGCCGGAATCTGCAGGCTGGCGGCCAGGTGCAGGCGTTGCTCCAGATGCCGCGCATCGTCCTGGCCGCAGTGCAGGTGCACCGCCAGCCACAGGCGTTCGGCGAAGGTACGGCGCAGCCAGTGGATCGAGGCCTGGGTGTCGCTGTCTTCGGCGACCCACAGCGCCAGCAGGCCGGGCAACGGCTGCTCGAAGTCTTCCAGCAGCAGGCGGTAGCGACCTTTTTCAGCCCGGCGTCGGGCCACGGTGATCAAGCGGCACAGGTGCTGGTAGCCGCTGAGGTCCTGTACCAGCAGCACCAGTTTCGGGCCGTTTTCGATGCGCACTTCGCTGCCGATAATCAGCGGCAAGCCCACCGCCTTCGCCGCCTGCCAGGCCCGCACGATGCCCGATAAGGTGCATTCATCGGTGATCGCCAGGGCGCTGTAGCCCTGGCGCTTGGCCCGCTCGAACAACTCCAGGGCGCTGGAGGCACCGCGTTGGAAGCTGAAGTTGGACAGGCAGTGCAGCTCGGCATAACTCATGCGAACCAGCCCTGCAGCCACAGCCCATCGCTTTGCCCCACGCAGCGATAGGCCCAGCCTTGCTGGCCGGCGCGGGTCTGGATCAGGTAGTAGTCGCGGCGAATATCAGCACCGTCCCACCAGCCGGATTCGATGCGCTCCGGGCCCATGAGGATCTGCACGCCCTGCTCGGCCAGCAAGGTCGGTTCGTCAAGCAACCAGCCGGGACGCCGCACCTTGCTCAAGGTGGCGCACGGGCTTTTATCCGCCGCCATTTGCCAGGCGCATTCGGGGCGATGGTCGGCATGGAAGCGCAGGCCTTGCACCGCCTCATCCCCCAGGCGTGCACGCAGGCGTTCGCGCAATTGTTCCCACGGCAGGGTCTGTTGCGGGCGATCGTCGAACAGGTCCTGGCGTTGCGGCACGAACACCGGCAGGTCCTGGGCCACCAGGCGAAAACCACGCACCGGCGAGGTGACTTGCACGTGCTCCAGGCGCCCACGGGCCAGTTCGAACAGCATCGCCGGCTCACGCTCGGCGCTCAGCAGGCCGACCTTGATCACACTGTCCGGTGCATCGGCATGTTCCAGGTGCAGGTCGAAACGCTGCACGCCACTGTCCCGGCCGCAGAGGAACGCCGAGAGGTCGCCGGTCAGACGGCGCAGGGGGAATAACAAGGCCTGGTGGGATTGCACATCGAAATTCAGCTCGATGCGCACATCGAACTGGTCCGGCGGCTGATAGAACGCCAGGGCCAACGGCCGTTGTCCGGTCAAGACATCGAGGTGCTTGAGCAGGCTGGCGTCAAAGCGCCGCGCCAGGGTGTGCCGGGGCAACGCCTGCACCTGGGCCAGGGTACGCAGGCCCATGCGCGACAACGCGGTGGCCGCTTGCGGGTCGAGGCCGGCGCGGTCGATGGGCAGTGGCGCCAGGGCCTGGAGCAACGCATCCTCATCGGCCACGGCCAGGCCATCGTAGAGATTGGCCAGCACCCGCGCCGCCGCCGGGTTGGGGGCGGCGACGATACGGTGACGAAAGCCCAGCTCGCTCAGTTCCTGGCGCAGGCGTGCCTCGAACCGAGGCCAGGGCCCGAACAGGCCCAGGCTCGATTCGATCTCGAACAGCAAGGCACGCGGGTAATACACACTGACCTGGGAGCTGAAGCGGTAGGCCCAGGCGGCGAGGAACTGCTGCCAGCGCTCGATCTCCACGGGGTCGTATTCGGCACAGGCAAAGGTCTTGGCCAGGGCATGGGCGGCCGTCAGCGATTGCCCCGGGCGCAGGCCCAATGCGCGGGCGGCGTCATTGACAGTTTGCAGCACGCGCCGCTGCGGCGTGCCGGCCAGCAGCGCCAGGGGTTGGTCGGGCTCGGGGTGCAGGCGCTGCACCCCGTCCAGCGCCAATTGCGGGAAGACAATACACACCCAGCGCATGGCAACCTCAGTGCCCCGCCAGTGCAATCGGCGCCGGATGAGCCAAGCCACCCCGGCACTTGAGCACCCGCACCCGGGCAGGTTTGGCCTCGACGGCCAGGCGCAGGGCGGCGGGCGAAGGGTTGATCGCTTCACTCAAGGCGCGCCAGGCAAACGCCAGGGTCTGCCCGGTTTCCGCAGCCACCTGCAAGCGACGCAAGGCGCGGTCATCCGCCTTGTGCGGCCAGCACAGCACCGCGCCGCAACTGCCGGAGCGCAGGCATTGTTCCACCGCCCACAGCACATCGCGCGCCTCGGCCTGGACCACCGACAGCTGGCGCAAATCCACCCCGGCGTTCTGCCACGCGTGGGGGTACGGGGTGTAGGGCGGCGCCACCAGCACAATGCGCTCCCCCGCCGCCGATAATCGCGCCAGGGTCGGCAGCACCAGTTGCAGTTCGCCGATACCGTCCCTGGCCATCAGGATTTCGCTCAAGGCCGACTCCGGCCAGCCGCCCGTGGGCAGCACCGCATCCAGCGCCGCCAGCCCCGTAGGCTGCACGCTGGCCGGAGGCGCGACAGGCCGGCCTTTCCAGACGCGGCCGCCATTGAACAGCGTATCCAGTGCAACCACGGCGCCCATCAGCCTTGCCTCACCAGGCCGCAGAACACCCCTTCGATGGCCAGGTCCTGGTCGGGGCCGACCACGATAGGTTCGTATGCGGGGTTACGCGGCAGCAGACGCACACGCTCGCCACTGCGCTCGAAACGCTTGATGGTGACTTCACCGTCCAGGCGCGCCACCACAATCTGCCCGTTCACCGCTTCGGCACTGCGGCGCACGCCCACCAGGTCGCCGTCGAGGATGCCGTCCTCGATCATCGAGTCGCCTTGCACCCGCAACAGATAATCCGGGGTTTTCGCGAAAGTGGCGGGGTCGAGTTGCAGGCGGCTGTGCACGTCGGCATCCGCGCCGATGGGCCGGCCGGCCGCCACTCGGCCGAGCACCGGGACATCCAGCCACTCCGGGCGCGGGGGCTGGTTGAGCAAACGAATGCCGCGCGCCTGGTTGGGGTTGACCTCGATGAAACCGGCTTCGGCCAGGGCCACGACGTGCTTGCGTGCGACGCTGCGGGAGGCAAAGCCGAACGCCTCGGCGATCTCGGCGAGGCTGGGGGGTTGGCCTTGCTGCGCGATACGGTCGCGGATGAAGGTCAGGATGGCGGTGCGGCGGGGGGTCAGGGTCGTCATGGAGTACATTTGTACTCCTCTGGGAAATTTCTTACAAGAGCCGGTAGTCGGGGTTGGGGGGTATGCAGATCAAACCGGGGGAGGCCCAGAAGCCGCCAAGCTCATCCCCCTCCCGCCATATGCTGCGCAATCCTGCCCCTCAACCACCGCTCCGCCGGGTCATTGTCATGCACACCACTCCACACCATCGACAACTCCGCCGCGTCGATCGCAAACGGCGGATCCTCTGCCCGCAGCGCCGTGCCCTCGGTCAACGCACACGCCGCATAGTCGGGCACCGTGGCAATAATCTGCGTACCAGCCAGCAGCGCCCGCAAGCCACTGAACTGCGGTACCGCCAGCACCACCCGCCGGGCACGGCCGATACGGGCCAGGTCCAGGTCGATATTGCCGCTCAAGTCCCCCGAGAACGACACCATCGCATGGGGCCGTGCGCAATAGTCGTCGAGGGTCAGCGGTTCGACGCCGTCATCCCCGCGCAGCACCTTGCAGGGAATGTCCCGCAGTTTCCTGCGCTTGGCATTCGCCGGCAGTTCAGTGGTGTAGCTCACGCCCACCGAGATCTCGCCACTGGCCAGCAATGCGGACATCAGCAGGTAATTGGCGCGGCGTACCACCACGATAATGCCCGGGGCTTCTTCGCGCAGTTGGCTGAGCAACGGCGGGAACAGGCCGAACTCGGCGTCGTCGGACAGGCCGATGCGGAACACCGCACAGCTGGTGGAAGGGTCGAAATCCTTGGCGCGGCTGACTGCGCCTGAAATGGTGTCCATGGCCGGTTGCAGCTCCTTGAGTATCGCCACGGCGCGTGGCGTGGGCTCCATGCCCCGGCCGTTGCGCAGCAACAACGGGTCGTCGAACAAATCTCGCAGCCGGCCCAATGCCGCACTCACCGCCGGTTGGCCCATGAAGAGCTTTTCGGCGACCCGGGTCAGGTTCTTCTCGAACATCAGCGCTTCGAAAATCACCAACAGGTTCATGTCGACGCGGCGCAGGTCATTGCGGTTCATGGCGGTATCCAAACGGTTAGCAGGCTCCCAGCTAAGCAGACAGGACACTGCCTGGATTGCATGCCTGTGCTGTCTTTTCCGCGACCGAACCTGGCGAAATTAACAACGATTAACTCGCCAGCCAGCCGGCGGGGCGCCAAAAATGAGCCGGTCTACACTGCATCCATTCACCGGGAACGCTCCCATCGACTGCGGATATCCGTCATGGCCCGACCTGCGTATTGTGCTCCTCGCTTATCCGCCACCGGCGGCCTGTGCCCCCGGCGCGAACGAATCGCCAAGCAATTGATCCTCGCCAACCTCGGTGAAAGCCTGGCGATTGCCGACCTGGCCCAGGCCTGCGCCCTGTCGCGCAGCCATTTTTCCCGCGCGTTCAAGTGCACCACCGGGCTGTCGCCCCAGGAATGGATACGCCAGCAACGCATCCAGCGGGCCAAGGAGTTGATCACCGGTTCCTCCTTGAGCCTCACGCAAATCAGCCTGGAGTGCGGCTTTTGCGACCAGGCGCATTTCTGCCATATGTTCACGCGCAGCGAGGGCGTCAACCCGATGACCTGGCGAAATCACCAACTGCGTCACAAGCCTCGGGAGATCGCTGCCTAGTGGTCGGCACGCACTTGGAATATGCTGGCCGCTTACTTTTCCCAGAGCATGGCCACCCATGAGTGACCCACGCGACCAGGCCGTGCATTTCGGTCCTTACCGTGTCCACCCGCGCCAGCGCCTGGTGCTGGAGGCTGGTCGCCCATTGCGCTTGGGACGGCGGGCCGTGGACATCCTGCTGATCCTGCTGGAGCAGGCCGGCACAGTGGTGAGCAAGCAGGAACTGATCGCCCGGGTCTGGCCCAAGAGCGTGGTGGAAGACGGCAACCTGCGGGTGCACATGGCGGCGCTGCGCAAGGCCCTGGGCGATGGCCAGGCCGGGCAGCGCTATATCGTTACGGTGGCCCAGCGCGGCTACAGTTTTGTGGCGCCACTGAGCATCGAGCCGATGAGCCTACCGACCGAAGGCGCCCCCCAACGCCCGAGCCACAACCTGCCGCTGCGACGCACGCGCATGCTTGGCCGCCAGGCCCTGATCGACAGCCTGGTACAGCAGCTGCCCGAGAAACGCTTTATCACCCTGACCGGCGCCGGCGGCATCGGCAAGACCACCGTTGCCTTGCGCGTGGCGGAATTGTTGATCGGACATTACCGCGACGGTATTCGCCTGCTGGACCTGGCGCCCCTCAGCGCGCCGTCGATGATCCTGCCCAATCTCGCCGCGCTCCTCGACCTCACCCACACCGAGCATGAACCGTTGCCCGTGTTTGCGCGCCGCCTGCAGGAGCACCAGTTGCTGCTGGTGATCGACAACTGCGAACACCTGCTGGACGACATCGCGCTGATCAGCGAGGCCCTGCTGCGCCACGCGCCCCAATTGCACATCCTCGCCACCAGCCGCGAGGCCTTGCGCGCCGAGGGCGAGTCGGTGCAGCGCCTGGAACCCCTGGCCTGCCCGCCCGCCACCGGTAACCGCGCCCAGGCCCTGGGTTATCCGGCCCTGCAACTGCTGATCGAGCGGGCCATGTCCCATCAGGACAGCTTCGAACTGAGCGAAGCCGAACTGCCCCTGGCCATTGATATCTGCCAACGCCTGGACGGCATCCCCCTGGCAATCGAGTTGGTGGCCGCGCAGATCGAGCGCTTCGGCTTGCCCGGCCTGCTGGTGCAGATGGAAGACAACTTCCGCCTGCTCACCCGTGGCCGACGCAGCGCCCTGCCCCGCCATCAAACCCTGCGTGCCACCCTGGACTGGAGCTTCGAATTGCTCACCGGCTGCGAGCAAATCTGCCTGCGTCGACTGGCGGTGTTCCGAGGTGGTTTCAGCCTGGCCAGTGCGGCGGCGGTGATCGCCGGGCAACAGGTTGCACCGGCCGAGGTGCTGGGTTCGATCACCCAGCTGGTGGCGAAATCCCTGCTCACGGTGGAAGCCGGGGATGACGAGGTGGTCTACCGTCTGCTGGACATCACCCGCACCTATGCCCTGGAAAAACTCAGCGTCGCCAATGAACTCGACGCCACCCGTGAACACCACGCCAAGCGCTGCCTGGTGCTGATGAACCAGGCGCAGGACGATTGGGAACAGACCGCCACCCAAACCTGGATCGACCGCTATGCGCCGCTGCGCGAAGACATTCGTGCCGCCCTCGACTGGGGCCTGGGCGACCAGGGCGTGCACCTGCTGGGTATTCGTCTCACCGTCAGCGCCATGCCGTTGTGGCAGGAGCTGTCGCTGCTGCGCGAACACGGACTGTACGTGGGCAAGGCCCTGGCGCGGCTGGGGCAATCGAGCACGCCGAGCCCGCACTTGAACATGGCCTTGCAGTTGGCCTTCGGCAGTTTTTCCTACCACACCCAGGGCGGTACGCCGCAGACCATCGAAGCCTTTGCCCATGCACGGCGCCTGGCCGAAGCCGACAGCAACCTGGTTGGCCAACTGCGCGCGGTGTCGGGGCAAATGGCGGTCAGCCTGTGTGGCGGCAACTACCGCGAGGCCCTGGAACAAAGCCTGCATTTCGACCGGTTGGGGCCGCAGGCCGAACCGTTGCTGGCCCTCAGCGCCCAACGCCTGAGGGTGCTGGCGCAGCACTTCGCCGGCAATCAGGTACTGGCGCAGCAGAATGCCGAACAGGTGATCCAGCGCATGGCCCAGAGCGGCCATCTCAACCGGTTTACCCACGGCTTTGGCGTGCAGTACGACCAGAGCGTGGCCTCGTTGACCATCCTCGCGCGCATCCTGTGGCTGCGCGGTTTTCCCGAACGTGCGTGGCGCACCGCCAGCCAGGCGCTGGAGCTGGCGTTGCAGATCAACCACGGCACGTCGATTTGCTACACCCTGGCCCTGGCCGGGGTGGTCATCGCCCACTGCAACGGCGACACCCTCGCGGCCCGCGACCGCTTGGACCTCCTCCTGCAACAGGCGCAAAAGCATTCGGTGCAGTTGTTCCACACCTGGGCGCAATGCTACGAAGGCACGGCGCAGATCGCCGATATGCAGGGATTGGGGCTGGTCGCAGACATCCTGGTGACCTTCAACGCCCGAGCCGTGGATGAAGCCTTGTTCGAACGCGCCCGGAGCGGTGCGGCCGGCTGGTGCAGCCCGGAAATCCTGCGCGTGCGCGCCGAGGCCATGCCCGATCCCCAAGGGGCTGAGGCGCTGCTGCTCGAAGCCCTGGAGTTGGCACACCAGCAAGGCGCGCTGGCCTGGGAGCTGCGCTGTGCGGACTCCTTGGCGCGGCGGTGGCAACAGCAGGGTCGTGTGCAGGCCGCCCGCGACCTGCTGGGTTCGGTCTACGCGCGATTCAGCGAAGGCTTCGCCACCCAGGACCTAGTCCGCGTACGCCGCCTGCTCGACGAGTTGCAGGACAAACGGCCGGCCTGAGAACGCTCCCAGGTAATGCCCATAGCCCTGCTGCAAACGCGCCACCTGCTGCGGGTTGCGCAGGAGTGCCAGGCCATAGCTGCGCGTGCTGTTGAGCAGACGATAGCGCGGATAACCCGGACCGGGTTCGAGGCTCAGCAGCGAGGTGCCGACCAGCCGCCCGAGCAGGTACGACAAATCGGCGTGTTCCAGCTCGGTGCCGGCCACCAGCTTACCCAGGGTGGGCAAGGTCACGGCCATCTTGAACAGGCTCAGTTGCAGGAACAGCCAGCGCTCCGGCAGGCTCAGGCGCTCGTAGGTCCAGTCCAGGGCGGCGGTCAGGGATTGGTGGCGCTCCACCGCTGTGCGGCGGCCCCGGGTCAGTACCTGCAATCCACTGTGCAACTGCGCCTGTAGACCGCGCACGCCCAGCGCATCCACTTGGGCCGCCGCCAGTTCAAGGGCCAGGGGAATACCGTCGAGGCGCCGGCAGATGTCCCGCAACGGCGCCAGGTCCTGTCGGCGCAACACAAAGCCCTGTTGGCCGGCACACGCCCGGGCGACGAACAGTTGCACGGCGGGGAACGCCATCGCCTGTTCAACACTGCCCAGCGCCGACGGCGCCGGCACGCCCAGCGGGGGCACGCGCAGCACCCATTCGCCTGGGGCCTGCAACGCTTCGCGACTGCTGACCAGCACGCTGACCTGGGGCGCATTTTCGCGCAGCGTCCGTAAAAGATGTCGACAGGCTCCGAGCAGCAGGTCGGCGCCGTCGAGTACCAGCAGCAATTGCCGGGAGACCAGTTGGCGGCACAACTGCGTGACACTGCCGCCGGGTTCCAGGTGCAGGATCGTGGCCAGGTGGCGCAGCATCATCAGCGGCGCCTCCACCGTGGCCAGGTCGACCCACCACACACCGTCGCGGTAGCGCGGCAACACGCGCTCGGCCAGGGCCAGGGCCAAGGTGCTCTTGCCCACGCCGGCGCACCCGGTGAGGGTCATCAGGCGCTGCCCGGACACCCGCCGCACCAGCACGCCCAGCAGTTCATCGCGACCGATCAGCGGGCTGAGCCGGGGGGCAAGGTTATGCCGGGGCAGCACCGCGGCAGCCGCGACCCGCACGGGGGCGGCGAAGCAGTAACCGCGCTGGGGGTCGTTGATAATCAAGCGTTGCCCGTCAAGGGCACGGCGCAGTGCGGCGATGTGCACCCGCAGGTTGTTCTCTTCCACCACGCTGCACGGCCAGACCCGCTCGATCAGGGTGGCCTTGCTGATAAATTGCCCTGGCGACTCCAGCAGCACCGCCAGAATATCCAAAGCCCGCCCGCCCAACGGCACCGGCCAACCCGCCTTGCTCACCAGCCGCTGCTGCCGATGAAAGGCATAGTCACCGAAGCGCACCGTACTATCCGCGTCAATCGCCTGAGGCATATTCATGTCTGCAATCGCGCTGAAAGGCCCGATCTTGGGCTTCCGCGCATCCTTTTCCATGGGCTCGACCTTATCTTGCCAGCTACCCGTGACAGGGCAATGCTGGCACAGGGAGCGATACGGACAATCGGGTGCGCGAGACGGACATCCTGTCGTTAACTGAACTGCTGGCGATATTGGGTCGGGTTGAGGCCGAGTTTTTCACTGAATAGAAAGCGCATGTGCCGCACGCTGCCGAAGCCTGCGTGGAACGCCACGGTCTTGAGCGGCAGGTCGGTGGTTTCCAGCAGTTGCCGGGCGCGGTCGATGCGCGCGCCCTGCAGGAAGGCCATGGGCGTCATCTGCACGTCCTTGGCGAACAGCCGGGCAAAGTGGCGCGGGCTCATGCCGGCCAGTTCGGCCATGGACTCGATGGTGAAGGGCTGGTCCAGATGGGCGAGCACATGGTTCTGCACCCGGGTGATCGCGGTTTCCTGGGGCGCCACGGACGCTGTCATCGGGCTGAACTGGGCCTGGCCGCCCTGGCGCTTCATCACCACCAGCAGCACCTTGGCCACATCCACCGCCACTTGCTTGCCATGGTCCTGGGCGACGATCGACAGCGCCAGGTCGATACCGGCGGTGACCCCGCCCGAGGTAATCAACCGCCCGTCCTGCAGGTAGATGCGATCCGTCTCGACGATGGCCTTGGGGAAGGCCTTGATCAGGCGCTCGGTGTAGTGCCAGTGGGTGGTCACGCGGCGTTCGTCGAGCAGCCCGGCGTGGCCCAGCACAAAGGCGCCGGTGCAGATCGAGCCGAAGCGCCGCGCCCGTGGCGCCGCCGCCTTGAGCCAGGGCAGCAGCGCCGGATGGCATTCGTTATAGGCACCCGGGCCGCCGGGCACCAGCAGCAGGTCATAAGCCGCCTGGGCCTGGTCCAGCAGCAGGTCGGACTGGACCAGCACCCCATTGGAGGCGCGCAACGGACCGGGCTCGGTACCCAGGGTGAGGATCTGGTAATGCTCGGCCGCCGGCAGGTAGCGGTTGGCAATGGAAAACACTTCGAGCGGCCCGGCCATGTCAAGCAGGAGGAAGTCCGGGAACAGCGCCATGGCCACGGTTTTCATACGGGAAGCATCCATCGAGGGGAAGAAAGCGAAAGGCATTATGGCATGGCTTTTACTGTCAATCTCAAGGAGACAGTTATTCAAATTTCAGCTTCTTAATGAATTTTCAGGTTGCCAGTAACCTTCTTCTCAACGCAAGCGCCCTGCATCTCGCAGCCCGCGCTCACTTGAGGACAAGACCATGCTGACCCTTCGCAAAGCTTCCGAACGCGGCGCCGCCAATCACGGTTGGTTGAAGTCGTTCCACACCTTCTCGTTCGCCAACTATTGGAACCCCGATGAACAGGGTTTTTCCGACCTGCTGGTGATCAACGACGACCGCGTCGCGGCCGGCAAAGGCTTCGGCCAGCACCCGCACCGCGACATGGAGATTTTCTCCTATGTGCTTGAAGGCGCCCTGGAACACAAGGACACCCTGGGCACCGGCTCGGTGATTCGCCCCGGCGATGTGCAACTGATGAGCGCCGGCAGCGGCGTGGCCCACAGCGAGTTCAACCACAGCCAGACCCGTGGCGTGCACTTCCTGCAAATCTGGATCGTACCCGCCGTGGCCGGCGCCGAGCCGCGCTATCAACAGGAGCACTTCAGCGCAGCGCAGAAACAAGGGCGCCTGCAACTGATCATCTCGCCGGACGGCAGCGACGGCTCCCTGACCGTGCGCCAGGACGCCCGGGTGTACGCCGGGCTGTTCAACGGCGACGAAGCCGCGACCCTCGACCTGCCGCCGGATCGTCACGTGTACATCCATGTGGCTCGGGGCAGCGTGGACATCAACGGCCAGCGCTTGCAGGAAGGCGACGGTGCCCGAGTGCGCGATGAGCGGCAAATCCGCCTGAGCCAGGGCCAGGATGCCGAGGTGCTGGTGTTCGACCTGCGCCCCCAGGAACGGCCACAGATGCCGTGACCGGCTCGGCGTTGGCCCTTTGAAACGGGCCATCGCTGGCATCGATAGTCACCATCATCCCAATGAAGTTCTCTTAAAAAATGCAACGCGTAACATCAAACCCATACCAGGCAACACCCAACTAAAACACTCGGAGCACACCCTCATGAAACGCCAAATCTTGCTTAGCCTCGCTTTCTCGGTACTCGCTGCAAACGCATTTGCCCACCCTGTTGTTGCTGAAGGCGGCGCGGCTCGCCTGATCGAAAGCCGTGTTGCTGAAGGTGGCTCGGATCGCCTGCTGGAACGTCGTGTTGCCGAAGGTGGCTCGGATCGCTTGCTGGAACGTCGTGTTGCCGAAGGTGGTGCTGATCGCTTGCAGCAACGCGGTATTGTTGAAGGTGGCGCTGATCGCCTGCAAGGCAACCGCGTCGCCGAAGATGGCGCCGACCGCCTGCAAGGCAACCGCGTCGCCGAAGATGGTGCCGATCGCCTGCAAGGCAACCGCGTTGCCGAAGGTGGCGCTGATCGCTTGCAGGAACGTGGCCTGGCCGAAGGCGGTGCCGATCGTTTGCAGCAACGCGGTATTGTTGAAGGCGGTGCCGATCGCCTGCTGGACAACCACGCTTAATCCCGCACTGTTCGCGGGGCACCCCAAACCGGCCTGATCAGCCGGTTTTTTTTCGCCTTCGATTAATGCAGGTCGCGGTCCACCCACACCACAGCCTTGCCGATCTGTTGCCGCGCTTCGATGCGCTCATGTACCTGATGCAGCGTTTCCAGCGTGTAATGCCCTTCGATAGCCACCGTCAACGTACCTTCGAGCATCGCCGCAAATACCGCGTTGGCGCGCCGTTGTACGCTCGCGCCGTCAGCCATATGGTCGGCCAGCCGGGGGCGCGTCAAAAACAGCGAGCCCGCCTCCCCCAGTTCCATCGGGTCGAGGTCGGTCAACGAACCCGAGACATTGCCATAGTTCACGATCAGGCCGCGCGTGCGGCAGGCGCGGAAGCTGTCACGCAGGGTGCTTTTGCCGAGCGAATCGAAGACCACATCCACTCCCTGCCCGCACGTGGCCTCCAACACCCGCTCGGCAAATCGGCCGCCGTCATAGACCCAGGCCTGGTGGGCCCCGCGCTCGTGGGCAATGGCACAGCGTTCAGCGGTGCTGCCGGTGGCGAACACCGTAGCCCCTGAGCGCCTGGCCATCTGCACCAGCAACTGGCCGATGCTGCCGCACGCAGCGTGGACCAGGCAGGTACTGCCGGCCTGCAACCTGGCGACATCCTCGATCAAGTAGTGGGCGGTACAGCCTTGAAACATCGCCGCAGCCGCTTGATCGAAGGCGATGGCACCGGGAATCTGCGCCACCTTGGCCGCGGGCACCAGGGCGTACTCGGCGAAGGCGCCCCAGGCGATGCACCACGCCACCCGGTCGCCGACGGCCAAATGGCTGACGCCTGCGCCGACTTCCACCACCACGCCGGCGCCCTCCATACCCAAGGTGCAGGGCAGGCGCACCGGATAGGTCGACGACTGCGCATATTTGCCCTGCCGGGTATGGATATCCATGAAGTTGATCCCGGCGCACGCCACCTTGACCAGCACATGCCCGGCCAACACCTGGGGTTTGGGGACGTCATGGCGCAATTGGACGACTTCAGGGCCGCCGTAGGTTTGCAAGGTAATGGCTTTCATCGGGGACAACTCCGTGTGCACTGGGAAGCGGCCATGGTAAAAGGACGCTCTCAGTAGGAAAATTCCCCAAAGCTTCCCAACCTCCGTGCGGAAATAACCCGATGTTCGATTGGCAGGACCTGTATTACTTCACGGTATTGGCACGTAGCCAGTCGTTGTCGGCGGCCGCCCGCGAGTTGCAGGTGGAGCACGCCACCGTCGGGCGCCGCGTCGATGCGCTGGAAAAAGCCCTCGGCGTCAAACTGGTGGACCGCCTGCCGCGCAGCCGCCCGCTGACCGCGCAAGGCCTGGCATTGGCGGAGTTGGCGGCGGGCATGGACGACATGGCGACCCAGGTGATGCGCCTGTCGCGGGTCGCGTCGATCGAAATGGCCGGCACGGTGCGGGTCAGTTGCCCGCCGTCTATCGCCCACTATTGCATTGCGCCCCATATAGCGCGGCTGCGCGCCCAATACCCGCAGTTGAACCTGGTGCTGATGCCGTCGACCCAACTGGCCGCGCTGGACAAAGGTGAAGCGGATATTGCCCTGCGCACGGTGCGTCCCGATGAGGAAGCCCTGGTACGCAGGAAAGTCGGGGTGGTGCGCTTCGGGCTGTATGGCCCGCCGACGTTCCAGCAATTGCCGGCTGCGCAGTGGACTTTCATCGCCTACGACAGCAGCCGTGACCACCTGCCCCAGCAAGCCTGGATGCACCAACTGCGCGCCGGCCGTGAGATCGCGTTTGCCGCAAGCGACCTGGCCACCCAGCAAATGGCGGCCAGGGCCCAGGTCGGCGCGGTGGTGCTGCCGACCCTGGTGGGCGATCACGACCCGTTGCTGGTCAGGCTGCCCACTGCGGTCGAAGGCCCTTTGCGTGATATCTGGCTCACGGTGTACCCCGACATGCGCCGCTCGCCGTCCGTGAAGGTGGTCATGGAGTTTCTGGTGGCGTGCATCGAGGCCGAAGTGCAGTTGCGCCGTTGAGCCCATCCGAGGGGACGGCCGCCAACCTTCGGGGCGCTCTGCAGGCGTTTTTTTGCCTGAGAAGGTCAACGCTTAAACCTGCACCCGTCAAAAAAAATCGTTGGAACTAAAATACTTATCGAGCATTAAGAGTTTGCACTAGCATATGTGTAAGTCGGTACAACCTGCCGTGAAATATTCCCCTAATCCCCCCTGCGCTCGTAAAAACCAAGTGGTGAATGTTAAAATTTGTCACGTTTTAGCGGAATCAATTCGATTAGTATCTAAACGCTAGCAGCGATTGAACTGACGGCCTTGCATGCCGGAAAAGGGAGTAGGTGATGCATTTTTCCAACGTCCTCGCTATTGCACGGACTCAATCGAAATCAGAGGACTTTCGGGCGCTTTTAGTTCGCACTGTAGCGAATAATTTAAAAGTCGATACACGTTGCTACGGACAACTAATTGACACCCAGGAAAGCCACGTACATTACCGTGCCATCATTATAGAAATTGATACACCCTCCGCCAGCAATATGAGCCTGGACATAATAAAAAAAGCGCGAACTGAAAACCCCGACTGCACGATATTCGTCGTGATCACCTTTGCGTCGACCCTGAGCAAAACAAAATACTACCTGGCTGGCGCCGATTACTGCATCAAGGTAATCGAAACTTCACCCGAAAAAAAGTTGAACCTGTTTGATGCCTTTCTCAGTGAAAGCGCTCGACTCAATCAGTGCGACCTGATTCTCGACCAGGACCGCATGTGCCTGTATGGCGACGGGAAAAAGTTGGAAATATCCTTCGTCGAAATGAAAGTATTGGAAGCGCTTATTCAGAACCGACTGCTCAGTCATAATGAGATCGCCCGTGTCATGGGACTTAATACCAAGTACTACGACTCCCGCGCACTGGAAAAATCCATCAGCCGTTTGCGCAGTAAAATCAAGGCGCACTACGGTGAAAACATCATCCAAAATATTCGCGGTTATGGTTATAAACTCAGCCGGGGTCTTATTTGCGCCAGCCATTTCCAACCCACTAAGGAGGGGCCGAGCCGTGAATAGTGAAAAAATGCCCCCTGTACATACCCCGCACTTCAAGATCATCAGGCAAGCCATCGTTGATCGCGGTCATGCCTGGTGGGGCAGCGAAATCAGCGTAGCGGATGGCGTTGATCCCGAACAACTTGAAAGTGCCTGCACTGAGGCCTTGCGCCATATCCACCCACCGCGCAAAACGCTTAAGGCAGTCAGCCCGGCGACGAGTCATACGCTTCTGCGCATGGGTCAATCGGCCCTGATGAACGACGACATCCTCAAGGCGATCATTCAAGCCGCGCGGGCATTGGAAGACCACAAACAACCCTTCACCCTCAGTCTCGACAACCCACTGGACGCCCTGCCCGGTCCGGTAGAACGCCGGGCGATGGTGCGTCAGTTGTATAAGTTGAAAGACCATAGCGGTATCACGTTGGCCTACAACAACTACAGACTCGATACAAAGCCGGCAGACCTGCTGGTCGACCTCGAGCTCTACGACTATATAAAAATGCCCTTTCCGGATTCTGCCCTCAGGCTCAGCCTCAACACGCGTTCGGACCTGTACGACCGGCTTTACGATCACATGCTGGAACTGATCAGTGCCTGCAGGGTCTGCTTCATCGCCGATCAGGTCGAGTTTGCCGACAGCGCCATGCTGGCTAAAAACTTGCCGTTCGAATACTTTCAGGGCGGCTATTACTCCCCCGCTGACTGCCTTTAACAACTGCATCTTCCTGATATGGGTGGACCCTATGAGTTCTTTCAAGAAACACGCCTTCGCTCCAACACTTGCGTCTATCGCACTGCAGGACTTCACGCCCAACGCAGAGCTCTTCTATTACGATGTAAACGCCCCCGCGACCACGGACCCCGCCGATACAAATCCGGCGTTTTCCCAACCACAGATCACTCCGCATTTTAATACCTACATTATTACCCACACCCTTAACTTGCCCTCACAATCGTTTAACCCCAAGCGGCAAGAATCCAGAATGCCAACCGCCAAGGCCCCTGACAGCGCGCCGAATAACCATACGCGTACTCAAGAGATCAGCGCCGAACGAACGCCACTGTATCCACAGGATTTCTGGCTGCTCACCCAACATGATCGCGCACTGGTCAAGGGCGGCCTGCGCATTTCATTGACCACTATTGAATCGGCGCTGATTAAAAAGATGCTGCACCATGAAGAACGCGTGGTCAGCAAAGAAGAGTTGATCCGTAATATAGGTCGTGAACCCGATTTATATCGCGGATTGGAAATGTGCCTGAGTCGTTTGCAGGAAAAGTTCAAGCGGGTCAACGACGGTGAACGCCTGTTTCGTGCGGTAAGAAACCGTGGTTATTGCCTGACGCAAAAAATCAAAAAGCCGCTCGAGCTTAGTCAGCCACGCCGTTAACAAAAATAAAAACAACCCAGACTTTTTAATTCACCCTGCCTATTAAAAACTCTTCTACCTGCCCTTTTATAACATTCACTCCGCCAGACCCTCTTGAC
The DNA here is from genome assembly GCF_900177315.1 of Pseudomonas sp. LAMO17WK12:I1. Taxonomy (NCBI): domain Bacteria; kingdom Pseudomonadati; phylum Pseudomonadota; class Gammaproteobacteria; order Pseudomonadales; family Pseudomonadaceae; genus Pseudomonas; species Pseudomonas sp. LAMO17WK12:I1. The sequence continues at coordinate 556,514 of NZ_FWZV01000001.1, forward strand.
CTTGTTATAAGTCGTCAGCCACTGCCCCCTGCCGTTCATTACTATCAATGGGCACGCGCCTGCGCGTGCCTGTCGTTTATAAAAGTTAACCGTTAACCCTTAACGCCTGCCACCACGTGCGCGGTCATCACCGGGAGCAGAACTATGCTTAATAACACTAGAATGCATCGCAACCTGACCCCCAGGGGTTTGACGTTCTGGGGGCAATGGACACTCGCATCGAGCTTAGTTGTTGCACTGTTATTTACGCTGGTTATCTTGAAGACTGGCCAACTGGAGTATTACTACCGCGTCCTGGCCGCCTTTACGATATTGGCCTCTCTCCCGGCGTATACCTTGTGCGATGTCTACAGCAAGAAAGATGATTATGCCGTGGGCCTTGGACGCTTGTTCATGGGCTGGCTGTTAACCATGGGTATATTGTTTGCCGTGGGCGTAGCCTGTAATGCCAGCGCACTGTTCCCTGTGGAAACCTTATTACTCTGGGCGGCGGTCAGTTACCCGTTATTGGCATTGTGTTACATACCGCTGCACAGCCTGTCCCGGTATTACCACCGCCAACTTCACGAACGCCAAAAATCATTGATCGTGGGCACTGGCAAGCTTGCGGTGGACCTGGCCAGGACCCTCTCACGGCAAAAACGCTCGCCCCTGGTGGGTCTGGTCGGCAGCCGTGCCGAGGCGACCGAGGATGCGCAAGCGCAGATCCTCGGCGAGCTGCCGCAACTGCCCCAATTGATCCGGCAACACGGCATCCGTCGGCTCTACATCACCCATTCATTGCAGGACGCCACCCACATTGAGGCGTTGTACCTCAACCTGCTGGAGATCAGCGTGGATGTGATCTGGGTGCCCGACCTCAATAACATGCTGCTGCTCAACCATTGCGTGGCCGAAGTGGATGGACTGCCGGCGATCTACCTCAACGAAAGCCCGCTGACCAGCCGCCCCACCGCGGCGCTGAGCAAGTCGCTGCTGGACAAGAGCCTGGCGGCTCTGGCAATCATCGTGCTGAGCCCGCTGCTGCTGCTGGTCGCCCTGCTGATCAAGCTGACGTCCCCCGGCCCGGTGATCTTCAAGCAGGACCGCCACGGCTGGAATGGCGAGGTGATCAAGGTGTGGAAATTCCGCTCCATGCGTGTGCATGACGACCATGAGGTACGCCAGGCCAGTCGCAACGATTCGCGCATTACGCCGGTCGGCCGGTTTATCCGGCGCACCTCCATCGACGAATTGCCGCAGCTGTTCAACGTGCTGCAAGGCCACATGGCACTGGTCGGCCCACGCCCCCATGCGATTGCACACAACGACTACTACTCGGGGAAAATCCGCGCCTACATGGCCCGCCATCGGATCAAACCCGGCATCACCGGCCTGGCCCAGGTCAATGGCTGCCGGGGCGAGACCGAGACCCTGGAAAAGATGCAACAGCGCGTCGACATCGACCTGCGCTACATCAACACCTGGTCGCTGTGGCTGGACATCAAGATTCTGCTGAAGACGCCGTTTACGCTGCTGTCCAAGGACATCTACTGATAGCCGACAATCAATACAGTTCAAATGTGGGAGGGGCTGCGCGGCAGCCCCAAAACCAGGCCCAGAGGAGTGCCTGATACACCGCATTCGTCTTCATCAGGGGCGCTTCGCACCCCAACGCGGGCGGTGCGACACTTCGCCAAGCCCGCTCACCACAAAGGTCCCAGTTTGCTGCGCGACAGCGCTACGTCGAAGAGGTAGCGGGGTCTATTCAGTGATCTTGTCGATGTTCTTGTAGAACAGCTCACTGTCGCGCCCATCGGTCATCGAATGCAGTGAGTAGGCGCGGTTCAAGCGTGCGCCGCCATCGCGGGTCAGCGGTGCCCATACCAGGTTGGCGCGCCGCATCGTCGACAGGCTCATCAACTCATCGAACGGAATGGACAGGTACAGGCCTTTGTCGAAGCTGCCTTCGCCGTACTCTGCGCTGGATGCAGTGGTGCGGGTGATCCACGCGCCAATCCGCACACCATTGTTGAATTCCCGCGACAGGTCCAGGGTCGCGCCCCAGTCCCTGGCCAGGTAGCGCCCCACACTCAAGGCGCCCTGAATGTTGAAGGGCAGATCGGTATAGCCGGTGATATGCCCGGTGACGGTGCGGTAATCGCGCAAGCTGAAATCCTGCTCGAAACCGCGCTGGCGCACGTAGTTCAGGTCGGCTCCCAACGCCCAGCGCTGGCCCATGGGGCGGTACAGCACTTCACTGCCGACACCGGCGTACATCGACTCCAGCAAACCACCGTAGACCATGCCGTAGAGGTCCTGGTCCAACTGCTGCGCATGGTTGAGCTGGAAGGTCGGCAGGGTCACATCGGAGGTGGTCATGTACCGGCGCAGGTCGGTCCGCACCCGGGGCAAGCCACTGGGCGCATCGTAGGTAAACCCGTCGTAGTTGTTCAGCAGGTTGACGCTGAGCAGGCCGCTCCACCAGGTATTGCGGGTGAAACGATACTCGCCGTCGAGGTCGGCGGACACCTGGTAGAGCAAGCCATCCGGCCCGCCGACGTTCTGCTTGTAGCCCAGCCCCACACCATAGGTGAAGGGTTTGGGTGGCTGGGTGTACAGCACTGTCTGGCTGCGGTTGCTGGCGCGATTGACCTCGACCTGGCGATGCAGGTTCTGCAGGTCCTCGCGGTGGTTGACCACCTCGCGAAAGGTCTCGCGCGGCACGCTGGTTTCTTCGATCGGCATGGCGTAGCGCTCGCTCACCAGGGTGAACCAATCGATCTGGTCATTCACGCTGTTATCGAGAATCCGACTGGCGCGGCCCACCGCCTTGGCGCTGTAGAAGTAGCGCTGCTGTTCGCCGTACACCAACAATTCCGGCCCGCGCTGGGTAATGCGCTGCACGTTGTAGCCGGCATTATCGTGCAGGCGCCGGGATACGGCGGCCCAATCCACCTGGTCCATCGGTGTGGTCGGGGCCCTGGCAGGCAGCTTGGGGGCCGGTGGGTCGTAGGTTTTTACCGGGGCTTTGCGGCTGACGAAATTGGTGTGCAGGGTGATGCCGAACATGGCGGTGTTGCCACGTTCCCAGGCGGCACTCACATCGATGGAGTCGGCCAGCTTGTAGACCAGGCCAAGGTTGATGGGCGAGTCCTGGCGCTGGTTGTTGTCGCGGGGTTCGTTCTGATAGTCGTTACCCTCGTACTCCAGCTTGAGGCTCAGCGGTGCCCAGGGCGTCTGATAGGCAATCCCGCCGAACAACGCGGGCCGGCCGCGAAAGTAGCCGTTGGAAAAACTGCCGGACCCTTCGGCGGTGGGCCGCTGGTTGAAACGATCATCCAAGGCGCCCAACGGGTTGCCGAAATCACCGCGACTGCCCAGGTACCCCCAGGCGATGCCGGCACTGAAATCCACGTCACCGTAGCGCTTGTTGGCCACCAGGTACTCGCTGGAAAACAACCCGGTGCCACCCAGGTCCATGAACCCCAGCGCCACCTCGGGCAGCCAGTGGCTTTCCTGATACAGGCGCACTTTGGCGTCGACGGCCTTGTCCTTATAGCTCTGGCCGCCGCTGAAGGACTCGGCGCCATAGGGGCGGTTGGTGATCGCGGTGTAGCGAAAGGTGCCCTCCAGCCAGTCCAGGGGTTGCGCCGAAAAACTGTAGCGGCTGTAGGGTTCGGTGCGGTTGGCATTCACGCTGAGTTCGCCGGCGGGCGCCATGCGGGCGGTGGGGGTTTGCAGCAGCCCGACGCCGCCGAAATCGCTTTGGGTGTAACGGGGATCGCCATGGGCGACGCCACAGGGCACCAGCAGCACGGCTGCAATACATAATTTCAAGGCGTGACCTCGGCCAGGGGTTGGGTGGCAAGAAACTCGGCCAGTTGCTGATTGAGTTCGGGGGTGAGCGGGTCCAGGTCGTCGCTGCGGATCGGTACCAGCAACGTGCTGCCCGGCGCGGGAGGCGTGCCCTCCTCGCGATTCCATGCCGCGATACCCAGGCGCGTGACATGGCCGTCGGGCTGGATCAGCCACAGGTAATCGCGGTCCGCTTCCGCCAGGGCCGGACAGGCGTGGAGGTAATCGAGGGGCCGCTGCATCGGCTGGAATGCCAACGTGCAGGCTGCGGCGACGGCCCCCACCACGCGCACGCTGTGCGGCCTCGGCGGATAAACCAGGCGGTCGCCCTCACTGACCAGCGGGTTCGGCGCAAAGCCGACTTCCACCGCCACCGGATCCAGCATCGCCTGTTGGCGGCCGGTCACCGGCAAGGCCTGCACCTGTTGATAGAGCCGAGCCGCCGCATGCGCGCGACCTTCGCGACCGGCCGCCAACGCCGCACGCTGCAGGGTTTGCAGGTCAAACAGCACACCGGCCTTGAGCCGTGCCTGCTGTGCCAGCAAGGGTTGGCGCAGCCAGGCCGCACCGAGCCAATAGCCCTGGGCATCCGGTTGCGACGCGGTGATCACATCCAGCAAGCGCGCCTCGGGCGCCAAGGGGATCGGCCCCGGATTGCGCACCTCGCCGCTGACGGTCATCGCCGCCAGGGTCACACTGGCGCCACTGCACAACAGCACCAGCGCGGCCAATTTTCGCAGCATCATGGGGCATCCTTGCGGGTCGGTTGCAGTTGGGTAATGGTGAGCGTCAGGTCGGGCGTCAGGTGCTGCTCGCTCTGCACGATAAAACCGTCGCCGGGGTCGACCCAGTAACGGTTACGCGCGTGAAAGCCGGCGGCCTCGATGTCTTCATCCACCCGCAGCAAGGCATAGGATTTGTCGAGAATCTCGACGCTCTCCAGCCCCTGGCGCGTCATGCGGCTGTTGACCGTAACGCCCAGGCGATAGCCGTCGACCACGTCGATCTGGCGCGTGCTGCGATAGCCGTCCGGGACACGATGCAACCCTTGCTGGAACGGTGACCGGCCTTGCCAGCGCGTGCCATCCAGGTCAGTGCCCAGGCCCACCGTGCGCACCACCAGACCGTCGCGCAGCAGCAGCACCTGTTTGCCGGATGCCACCCAGAACTGCAGGTCGTCACGCTGGCGGATCAGCGCCATTACCCCTGCGCCGGACACCGTGGTGACCTTGATCTGGGGGAACGGCACCGCATCCACCTGGGCCTGGCTCAACACCAGCGGCGGCGGCCCGCCGACGGCAGCCCTGAAGGTATCCAGCGAGGCCTGCATCAGCGGATTGCAGCCAGCCAACAGCCACGCCAACCCTGCGTACGTACCGATTTTCAAACTGTTCACGCAGGTACCACCCTATCGGCTGCTGGCTTCGCTCAGGTTGTTCTGGGTGGATGCACCAATGCCGATGATCGACGCGGACGGCACCAGTTGGCTGATAAAGCGGTTCCAGCGCGTGATATTCGCCGGGCCGACAAACACCACGTCCTGGGGCTGCACATCAAAACGCGTGGCCAGGGCCATGGCCGAGGGGGAGCCGGCTTGCAACTGGAACACCTTGGCCGGTTCCACATCGATGTTCTGCGCGCCGCGAATCACGTAGATGGCATCGGCGTTGGAGGTGTTCTGGTTGACCCCGCCCACTGAACCCAGCACGTCGGAGAGGTTCATGCTGCGGGTCTTGAAACTCAGCGCGCGGGGTTGCATCACCTCGCCCATCACGTAGATGCGCTTGCGGTCGTTGTAGGCCAGGTACAGCTGGTCGCCGTCCTTGAGGTAGATGTCATTCAGGCGCGACTGCTCAAGGTTGAGCGTGTCGAGGTCCAGGGTGTAGCGCTTGCCGCCACGGGTGAGGGTGAGGTTCGACAGGTCGGCGTTGATCGGGTCGATCCCGGCGGCGCCGAGGGCCTCGCTGACGTTCATGGCAATGGTGGTGAGGGGCACCGGCCCGGCCTTGAGCACCGCGCCGCTGATCACCACTTTCTGGCTGGCAAAGCGCAACACGCTGACATCCACCTGGGGGCTGTCGATGTACTGGCGCAGCTTGTCGGTGATCTCGCTGCGCAGCGCTTCAATGCTGCGACCCTTGGCAACCACCTCGCCGACGTAGGGATAAAACAGGTTGCCCTCGGGGCTGACCAGGCGACCGTTGGCATCGATCTGCTGCTGCGGGCCGGACGGCGCGGTAAGTTCAGGGTGATCCCACACCGTGATATACAGCGCGTCATTGGCGCCGATCAAATACGGCCCGGGTTTATAACTCAAGAGTTCTGCTGGAATGGAATAAGGCACATGACTTGCCGCGTCCATGGCCAATAACTTTGGGGTGATCGGAATTAAATCCACGCGACTGTTTTCAGGCCCGCCCTCTTCGGTCAGGGCGGCCGTGTCCATAGATTGACCCGGGGCAAACATGCAGCCTTGCAATAATGCAGCGGCCACGGCTGCAATAGAAAAAATACGCATCATAGTGCTAGGACACTCGCGATAGACGACAAGAAAAAAAGACCACTTGGGCGGGGATTCCAAGCGGTCTTAAAAGCGGAAGGTGTACGACTAGTTGCTGGTACCCGTAGTGCCGGTGGTGCCGGTAGTACCCGTGGTGGTGCCGCCATTGGAGCTGCCGCCGCTGTTGGAAACAGCGGCAACACCGGCAACCAGGGCAGTGCCGACCAACAACGTTTGCCCCACCGTAACGGTTCCGGCCACTGTGGTATCAAGCCCCAACGGCAACTCGTCGGCCATCGCCGAGGTACTCAAGACACTGAGTACCAAAATAGCCAGTGATTTTCTCATTTCAGACTCCTTATCATCAGTGAGCAGGCAAACCGATAGTGCCATTCAACTAAACAGCACACCAGACAGATAATATTCAGCCGACTTAGTTGAAAATAACGTTTTCCCGGCAAGCCCCGGCCTTCAATGCATTGCGCCCGGTAAAGTTATTAAAAACGTTATTAATTGTCGGAAAACCTCAGGCCCTGCCGTACTTGTCTTCGAAGCGCACAATATCGTCTTCGCCCAGATAAGAGCCCGACTGCACTTCGATCAACTCCAGCGGGATCACCCCCGGGTTTTCCAGGGCGTGCACCTGGCCGATGGGGATATAGGTCGACTGGTTTTCCGACACCAGGTAAGTCTGTTCGCCATTGGTCACCCGCGCCGTACCGCTGACCACGATCCAGTGCTCGGCGCGATGGTGGTGCATCTGCACCGACAACTTGGCCCCCGGTTTCACCGTGATGCGCTTGACCTGATAGCGCTGGCCGTTGTCCACCGAGTCGTACATGCCCCATGGCCGATACACCTCGCGGTGGTTGAGATGCTCATGGCGCCCGGCCTGCTTGAGCAGGTCGACGATGGCCTTGACCTGCTGCACCTGGTCCTTGTGGGCCACCAGCACCGCGTCCTTGGTCTCGACAATGATCAGGTCCTGCACCCCCACCGTGGCCACCAGCCGACTGTCGGCGTGGACGTAGGTGTCACGGGTGTCCAGGCTCAGCCCGTCGCCGCGTATCACATTGCCGCTGGCATCTTTTTCGCTGGCCTCCCACAACGCCGACCACGAGCCGATATCACTCCAGCCGGCCTGCAACGGCACCATCACCGCGTCATGGGTGTTTTCCATCACCGCGTAATCGATGGAATCGTCCGGGCACGCGGCAAAGGTCGCGGCATGCACGCGGGTGAAGGGTTGATCCTGGCTGCCGCCCTCCAGCGCCACGCGACAGGCCTCGAGGATCGCCGGCTGGAAGCGCTCCAGCTCCTCCAGGTACCGGCTGGCGCGGAACATGAACATGCCGCTGTTCCAGTAATACCCGCCGCTGGCCAGGTACGCCGCAGCGGTGGCGGCGTCCGGCTTCTCCACAAAGCGCTTGACCCGATAACCGCCCTCGCCCGCCGCCGCGCCTTGTTCGATATAGCCGTAGCCGGTATGGGCGCAGGTGGGCGTGATCCCGAAGGTCACCAGCTTTCCGTCGCGGGCCAGCGGCAGCGCCACTTCCAGGCTGGCATGAAACGCCGGGATGTCTTCGATCAAATGGTCCGCCGCCAGCACCAGCAGGATCGGGTCCTGGTGCTCGGCCAGCGCCTTGCACGCCGCCAGCGCGATGGCCGGCGCCGTGTTGCGCCCCACCGGTTCCAACAGGATGCTGGCCTGTTCCATGCCCAACTGGCGCAATTGCTCGGCCACCAGGAAGCGATGCTGCTCATTGCAGATCAACTGCGGCAGCGCGACGTTGGCGCCTTCCAGCCGCGTGATGGTCTGCTGCAGCATCGACAGGTGCGCGTCGGTCAGGCGCAGGAACTGCTTGGGGTTCAGCTGCCGCGAAAGCGGCCACAGGCGCGACCCCGAACCGCCTGCCATGATCACCGGTAACAACATGAGAGCGTCCTCGGGAGAGAGAGTCAGAAATAGGCGCGAGTGTGTTCATGCACCCGCGGGCTGATGCGCAGTTCGTCCTCGGACCACCAGCGGTAATGCTGGTGTTGCTCCGTGGGCGGTTGCAGGGTCTGGCCTTCGCCCAGGTCCAGGCAATAGCCGAGCACCACGTAATGGGTGTCCGGCCCGGCCCCGGCGTTGGCGAACACGCTGTCGTCGTAGAAGTGCTCGTACACCCCCATCAGCCGCGCCTCGGCGCGCTCGAACGGGTGTCCCAGTTCGTCGCGGGTGATGCGCCGGAAGGCGTTGTCGAGGTGTTCGTTTTTCTGGATACGCCCGCCGGGCACGAACCAGAAACCATAGGCCGGCCGATTGACGCGCAGGCCCAGCAGGACCTCGCCACGGGCGTTTCTCACCACCAGGTCGATCGCCACCAGCGGCGTCGATGCCACGACCGTATTGAAGGTCGGTAAATCAAGCCACATACCCATCAGACCTGTGCCATAAAGCGTTGCAGAATACGTTCCTTGTCGAGGAACTCCTTGGCGTAGTTCAGCGCCACCTCATTGCGCGCAGGCAATGCCAGTGCCCGCTCGATCCCGGTGTTCAGCGCGGCGACGGACTCCGGTTCAGCCAGCACCGCAATGCCCGGGTGTTCCTCGCACAGGCGGCCGAGGGTGGTGCCGGGGTCGGCGGTGATGATGGCGTGGCCGCCCACCGCGAGGATATTGGTCAGCTTGGAAGGCAGCACCGCGTCCGCCACCCCGCGCTTCTGGATCACCAGGTGCACGTCGGCCGAGGCCAGCAGCACCGGCAGATCCTCGTAGGGCTGCAACGGCGCAAACAGCACGTTGCGCAGGCCATCGCGCTGTACACGCTCGAGCAAGCGGGCCTTGCCGGTGCCCTGGCCGACGATCAGGAACACCAGCTCCGGGCGATCGGCATAGGCCTGGGCAGCGTCGAGGATCAGTTCCAGGCCCTGCTTCTCGCCGATATTGCCGGAGTACAACAACACCCTTTGGCCCGGCGCCACACCCAGGCGCTGCAGCAGCCCGGGGCTGCGGGGCACCTGGCGAAAGCGGGCGGTCTCCGACCAATTGGGAAAGAACAGCAGGCGCTTGCCGTTCACGCCTTTGCCCCGGGCCTTGTCGAGCATGCCGCTGGAAATCGTCGAGACCCGGTCAAAGCGCCGCAACAGCCAGCGTTCAAGCCCAAACGCCAGGCGCCGCACAAGGGAGCCGCCACCGATGCCGAGGCCGAACATCGCGTCCACTTCGTAATCCTGGATATGCAGCACCGAGCGCGCGCCACTCAGCTTGGCCAACAACAGTGCCTGGGGCGCACAAAACAGCGTGGGCACCACCAGGATCACCAGGTCCGGTTTCCAGCGCCAGTGCCCCATGACCGCCAAAAACGAACTGGCGGAAAAGCTCATCAGGTGCAGCAGGCGCGTCAACGCCGTGGGCTGGCGTGGCACATACAGCGGGCAGCGAATCACCGTCACGCCGTCGTCCTGCTCGGTGCGAAAGCGCCACGGCGAATAGCCCTCGCCCACCTGCCACTGCGGGTAATACGGCGGCGCCGTCACCACTCGCACCTCATGGCCCTGGCCTGCCAGCCAGCGCGCCTGTTCACCGCTGTACTTGCCGATGCCGGTGAGCTCCGGGCTGTAGTTGATGCCGTACAGGAGGATCTTCATCAGTGGCCCCGAGGCTGTTCGAGGGCCGCGAGGTAAGCGTTGTAGGCGTCGCGCAGGCCCTCTTCCAGCGGCACATAGGCTTCCCAGCCGAGGGCATTGATCCGGCTCACATCCAGCAGCTTGCGCGGTGCTCCGTCGGGCTTGCTCGCGTCAAAGCGCAACTGCCCCTTGAAGCCGGTGACCCGCACCAGCGCCTGGGCCAGTTCGGCGATGGTGCAATCCACCCCGGTACCGACGTTCAAATGCGAACGCATCGGCTGGGTCTGCTCGCGGTAGCGTTCCTGGCTGAGCTCCATCACATGCACGCTGGCCGCCGCCATGTCATCCACATGCAGGAACTCGCGCCGTGGCTTGCCACTGCCCCAGATCACCACTTCCTCATCGCCGCGCTGGGTCGCCTCATGGAAGCGCCGCAGCAAGGCGGCGATCACATGGCTGTTCTGCTGGTGGTAGTTGTCGCCCGGCCCGTACAGGTTGGTGGGCATCACGCTGCGGTAATCGCGGCCATGCTGGCGGTTGTAGCTTTCGCACAGCTTGATCCCGGCGATCTTGGCCACCGCGTAGGGTTCGTTGGTGGGTTCCAGCGCGCCGTCGAGCAACACCGCTTCGATCATCGGTTGCGGGGCATGCACCGGGTAGATGCAGGACGAGCCCAGGAACAACAGCTTCTCCACGCCATGGCTGTGGGCGGCGTGGATCACGTTGGCCTGGATCATCAGGTTCTGGTAGATGAAATCGGCCGGGTACGTTGCGTTGGCGTGAATCCCGCCGACCTTGGCGGCCGCCAGGTACACCTGGTCCACACGGTGCCGGGCGAAGTACGCCTGCACCGCGGCCGGGTCGAGCAGGTCCAGTTCGTCACGACCGGCGGTGAGCAACTGTGTGTAGCCCAAGGCCCACAGGCGCCGCACGATGGCCGAGCCGACCATGCCGCGATGGCCGGCCACGAAGATCCGCGCATCAAAGTCACGTGCCATGCTCAGTTCTCCACGGCAATCGGTGCGTCATGCCCGTGCAGGCGCAACAAGGCGTGGCGCTGGGCGACCTTGAGGTCTTCGCGGACCATCTCCGCGCACATTTCCTGGGCGCTGATTTCCGGCACCCAGCCGAGCAGGCGCTTGGCCTTGGACGGGTCGCCCAACAGCGTCTCGACTTCCGCCGGGCGGAAGTAACGCGGGTCGACGCGCACAATCACATCGCCCACCAGGATGCCCGGCGCCAGGTCGCCGTCGATCCGCTCGACCACCGCCACCTCTTCCACGCCCTCGCCGACAAAGCGCAGATGCAGCCCCAGTTCCGCCGCCGACCAGCGAATAAAGTCGCGCACCGAATACTGCACACCGGTTGCGATGACAAAGTCCTCGGGGTGTTCCTGTTGCAGCATCATCCACTGCATGCGCACGTAGTCCTTGGCATGGCCCCAGTCGCGCAGTGCATCCATGTTGCCCATGTACAGGCACTGTTCCAGGCCCAGGGCGATGTTGCTCAGGGCGCGGGTGATCTTGCGCGTCACGAAGGTTTCACCGCGACGCGGCGACTCGTGGTTGAACAGGATGCCGTTGCACGCATACAGCCCATAGGCTTCGCGGAAGTTCACGGTGATCCAGTAGGCGTACAGCTTGGCCACCGCATAGGGCGAACGCGGGTAGAACGGCGTGGTTTCCTTCTGCGGGGTTTCCTGCACCAGCCCGTACAGCTCGGAGGTCGAGGCCTGGTAGAAACGGGTCTTCTTTTCCAGGCCCAGCAGGCGGATCGCCTCGAGGATGCGCAAGGTGCCGAGGGCATCCACATCGGCGGTGTATTCCGGCGAATCAAAGCTCACCGCCACATGGGATTGGGCGCCGAGGTTGTAGATTTCATCGGGCTGGATCTGCTGGATGATACGCGTCAGGTTCGACGAATCCGCCAGGTCGCCATAGTGCAGGATCAGGTTTTTACGCAGGGCCTGGGGGTCCTGGTAAATATGATCGATGCGCTGGGTATTGAACGACGAAGAACGGCGCTTGAGGCCGTGCACGGTATAGCCTTTTTCCAGCAGCAGCTCGGCCAGGTACGAGCCATCCTGACCGGTGATCCCGGTAATAAGCGCGACTTTATTCATGTCTGTCTCCCAATTGATAGGCGAGCGAAGGCCGACACCCAGACTTGGGTGTTTGTTGAAAACGCTCAGTTACTTCGGTGTGGGCAGGTTCAAGTTATGGCCGGTCAACTTTGAGAGTTCCCGGACAATGGCTTCCTTATCGTTTAAGTGCGCAATCGCGGTTTCCAGTTCGAGCACTTTGGCGCCCACCAGAAAGCGGTACCAATAGCCCTGGAGCAGGTGATAGACCAGGCCGCTGCGGCCATCGAGAAACCCCAGCTGGATGATGTAGCGCCACAGGAAATACGCGGTGGAACTGAGGGTGAACGGCACGCGGTTGTACACGCGGTTCTTGACCAGGCGCTTGGCCTTGGCCTGGAACGAACTCTGCCCGGCATGCAGTTCATCGCGTATCGCAAACAGCCCCAGCCGCGCGTTAAGCACTTCAATCGCTTCGCGGGTGGCGTACTGGTTGTGCTTGTGGGTGAAGAAGGTCAAGTCATGCAGGTTATGGTCGGCAAACCCGCCGTCGAGGGTGATGGTGCGGCCCTCGGCGACCGAGATGTGCTCGTCCATCCAACGGTCCTCCATGCGCCCCTGGCCGGTGCGCCACAGCCGCAGCATCTTCAACGGGTAGCGGCCGCCATGGCGCACCCAGCGCCCCATGAAGATATGTTTGCGCTTGAAGTTGATGCCGGTGATGTCCCGGGCCAGGGTCGGCAGCCGGGTATTGATCGCGGCGGCAAGGTCGGCCTCGATGATTTCGTCGGCGTCCAGGCGCATCGTCCAGTTGCCGGTAATCGGCAGGTGATCCAGCGCCCACTGGAACTGCTTGGCCTGGTTGACGAAGGCGTGCTGCACCACCAGCGCGCCATGGCGCCGGGCGATGTCGCAGGTGTCGTCGGTGGAAAACGAATCGACCACCAGCACTTCGTCGCTGAAGGCCCGTACCGACTCGATGGCCCGGGCGATATGCAGGCTTTCGTTGTAGGTGAGGATGATCACACTGACGGTTTCGCGCTTCATATCAGCCACCGTGCATCTGCAGGACTTCTGTGGTGAGCCGGCGCGGTGAACGCGCGGCCCGGAAGTGGCTTTCCAGGGGCAGCCCCACGGCGATCATCATGATCAACCGCTCGCTGGCCGGGATGGCGCCGATGCCACGGATCTTCTTTTCCACCGAATTGAGGATCGCCAGGTTCAGCGGGCACGCGCCCAGGCCATTGGCGTGGCAGGCCAGCAGCAGGCCCATGGAAAACAACGCACCGTCGACGTAAAGCTGGTTGCGCTGCCCCGCGCCGCCCCAGGCGGTGACTTCGGACGTGACCACAAACAGGTTGTCCACCGACTGCGCAAACCCGCGCGAGCCGCCTTGCAGCTCCAGCAGCTGCGCGATCACCGCGCGGTCCTGATACACATGCACCCGCGACGACTGCCGGTTGCATTGCGAGGGTGACGACTGCGCCAGCTCCACCAGGGACGTCAGCAGGCCACTGTCGATCTTGCCGGCCTGGAACATGCGGCAACTGGAGCGCGATTGAAGGAACGCCTTGGCATCCAGCCCGCCATTGCCCAGCCACGGCGCCGCACGCTTGATGCCGCCGCTGCCGGCGGTGCCGTCGCGCTTGAGGTGCTCCACATAGGCATCCAGGTAAAACACGAAGTCGTCGCTGATGCCGAGGGTGCGGTGCAGCTCGAGGTAACCCTGGAACGCGCCGAGGGCCATCTCCACCGGCAGCGCCGAATACGTGCGGTCGTATTCGTTGAGCATATGGATGATGCCGTTGATCTTGTCCTTGCCGAACAGCGGCTTGGGTTCCTTGAGGGACAGGCCCTTTTCCACGGTGTGGGTTTCGATGAGGATTTTGTAGAACAGCTTCTTGTTGCGGCTTTCCAACGGCGAGTAACCGTTGTGGCGAATAAACGTGAGCATGTCGCGAAAGAACTCGCTGACGAAATACATCAACTTCCATGCCTTATCCATCATGGGTTTCACCTGTTTCATAGTGCGATGTCTCTCGTTTTGAGGGGGCGGCACGGCGCACCGACGCAAATCATCCAGGCCGGCTGGCTGGCCGTGACCACCGAGCGCGCGCCGACCACGCAGCCCTCCTCCAGCACGCAACCGGGGTGGATAAAGGCCTCGGCGGCGACCCACACGTGGTCCTTGATCACGATCTCGCGAGTCACCAAGGGCCGCAGCAGGCTGCGGGTGTCGTGGCTGCCGGTGCACAGGAAGCTGCGCTGGCTGATGGTGACTTTGGAGCCCAGGGTGATTTTGGCCATGGCGTACACATCGACCCCATCGCCGATGGCGGTGTAGTCGCCGATCTCCAGGTTCCACGGTGCCCAGATGCTGCACGTGGGCGCGATGCGGCAGCCCACGCCGACCTTGGCGCCAAAGCAGCGCAGCAACCAACGCCGCCAGTTGTGCAGCATCCAGCGCGGCGTGGGACGAAACAGCAGCTGGTAGACGATGCCCCACAACAGCCGGCGCGCCTTGTTGCTGCGCGGCAGGGTGTCGACGTACTTGAGTTGCGCGAAGTCGCTCATGGCCGCAGCGCCGCCAGTTGTTCCAACAGGTAGCGCTCGCCCACCTGTTGCAGGGCCTGGCGCCGGGCCCGCACCGCCACCCAGTCGATGGGCGCCGCGATCAAGGCGTGCACCTGGTCGGCATCGTCTGCCGGCAGGAAGCGTTGCGACAGCTCCAGCTTCTCCAGCAGGTTGCGCACACGGGCGTTCAGCGAGGCCTTGTTGCCCGGCAACCCCACGGCGATAAACGGCTTCTCGAAAATGATCGCGAACACCGTGGCGTGGAAGGAGTTGGTCACCACGTAGGCGCTCTCCTTGAGCAACTTGAGCCAATCCTGCGGGCCCACCTGTACGGTCTCGCCGATCTGCCGCCAGCGCCGATGCGCGTTGTACGGCGAGACAATCGGCCCGGCCACCTGCCGCGACAGCGCCTGGGCCACTTCGCGCACGCCCACGCCGGTGCGCAGCGCATAGCAGAACACGTGGCCGGTGCGGGTCTGGGTGGACGTGGCGAGCAGCGCCGAATAGTCGCGGTGCAGCAGCGTCGGGTCCGGCACGCACTGGGCAGCCAGCCCCGAGACCTGGTGCACGATGCTCACCCCGCTCTCCTCGCGCACACTGATCGCCGACAGTTGCCTGAGCAGACCCTCGGCTTCGGCATGGTACTGCGGCTCCAGGTATTCCTTGCCGAAACTCGCGGCGTAGGAGATGCGCCGGATCGCCTTGTCGCAGTCGAAGGCCAGGAAGTACGCCGGGTCGAGGCCGGTCTGGCCCGAGGGGTTCCAGATCTGGTCGCTGCCGGCCACCAGCAACTGCTGGCCGGCCACCGCCTGGTGGAGCTGGTGGGCGTGGGCGTAACGCGGCGCCTGGATATTCAGGAAGCGCGTCTTGAACGCCTCGAACTGGCGCGACTGGGCATTCGGCCCCAGCACCCGGGTTTTCAACGCCAGGGCCTTGAGGTACAGGGCCTTGAGGTTGGCCTTGAGCTGGCGCGGGTTGAACAGCTGGCGGATCTCGCTGCCATCCTCCACGTAGGCCGGGTGGTAGTTGATCAGGCTTACCTGCAAGCCCTGTTGCTGCAACCAGCGCTGCAAGGCATAGGCTTGCAGCACCGCGCCGAAGTTTTCGCTGAAGTGGTACGTCAGTATCCCGGCCCTGATGGGGCTAGCAGGTGCGTTCATGATCCAGCCTGTTTCAGTAAGTAATTGGGGTAAACCGCCTGGCGGGCAGGCGCAGCCTTGTTGAGCAGGCCGATGAACATCGACCACACCAGCAGGTAGCTGCCATCGAAGGTGGTGAAGAACTGGTAGCTGGTCTTGAACGAGAAAATCAGCAGGATCGCCACCACGGCCAGGGATACCGGGCTGCGCGGCAAACCGCTGAACAGCAGGCAAAACAGCGCCACGCCGAGCACCCCCAGCTTGGCGGTCACGCCCCAGTAGCCGTTCTCGATATCGAACTTGGAGTTCTCGAACCAGCGCTCGTCATTGGTGGGCACGCCGGGGGTCAATTGCTTGGCCAGGCCATTGCCCAGGAACACCGTGGCCGGGTTGTCGAGAAACGATTCCTTGGCATGGGCGATCTCGAACGCACGGGTCACGTCCTCGCCCTTCTCCTCGAACAGGTAAGTGGCAAAGCGCGACACCGCCAAGGGGCTGGCATAGAACGTCAGCGTGCCCAGCGCGCCGATGGCCACCACCAGCACCGCCAACGACTTGAGCTTGCGCTGGGTAATCGCCGACAACAGGATCATCACCGCCATCGCCGCGAGGATGGTCTTGGACCCGGCCGCCAGCAGCGTGACCGCGAGAATCAGCATCAGGCCGATCCTGCGCTGGCAACAGGCATAGAAAAACAGCAGCACCGCCGAGCTGGTGGGGAACAACATGATCCGCCCGACTTCGTCGCTGGACTTGGACGCGGCGTTGGTCAGGTCGATGCCCACGCCATACAGGCTGACCTGGAGCAACTGGCCAAGGGCGAAGATGTAGATGATGCGTTCGAGGATGCGCCGGTAGTTGACACTATGGGCCCGGGCGATTGTTTCCACATGGGCCAGCACATGGCGGTACCCGGCCAGCAGCAGCACAAAATAGAAAAACGGAATGCCGGAGCGCAGGAACTGGTACAGCGAGATGTTCGCCCCACTGCTCACCAATACCTGCAACACACTGGACGCAACCACCAGCGCCAGCAATGGCAGCGCGCGGGTAAAGCCACGCGCCGCGTACATCACGAACGGCAGCAACAGCAGCAACGCCACCGGTTGCGAGAGGTTGTTGCTCAGCGCCAGGGGCAAGGCGAAGAACGTCAGCGGCAGGTAGAGGGTCAGGCGCGCCTGGGACAGCATCATGGGCCGACCTCCCCCACGCGAATCACCCGCAGGTACACCAACACCACCAGTTCCGGCAGCGACAGCAACAGCGACGCGCCCAGCAGTGGATCGATGCGCTCCTTGCATGCCAGCCACAGCAGCAAGGCTGCCACGCTGCTCAGCGCATAGATCACTGAGGTGAGGGTGTGGCGATTGGTGGAAATCAGCATCGCCGCGAGGATGAACCAGGCCACATTCAAAATCGTATGGGAGCCGATCAGCGCCAAGGACAGGCGATCGACCTGCACCAGGCCATGGCTCCACAGCAGGATGACCTGCGGCCCGGCCCAGATCCCGGCGGCATACACCAGCAGGCACAGGCCCAGTACCAGGGAGCTGGCGCGCTGGGTAAAGCGTCGTGCCTGTTCGAACTCGCCGCGCCCGGCCAGCCGTGAGATCTCCGGGGTCAGGGCGTTGCTGCAGGTGATGCCCAACTGGATGATCAGGCGCATCAGGGTGCGCGCCATGGTGTAACCCACCACCACCGCCGGGCCGGCGATCTGGTTGAGCACTTGCAGGCCGCCTTGCAGGGTGATCGCCTGCGCCAGCGGGATCGCCGCGCTGCCCAGCGCCGGTTTCCAGATACCACGGAACTCGGCCCAGGACGCCGACCCCAGCCCCAGCAGCGGCCAGGGTGAAATCCGCCGCACAAACAGGGTCACCAGCACCAGGAACAGCACCTGGCTGAAAAACATGCCCTGGGCCAATTGCAGTTCGGAGCCACCCAGCAGCAGCACGACGATGGACAGCACAATGTCCAGGGTCCTGCGGTTGGCCATGATGAAGACGCCGCCGACGGTTCTGTCGATGGTGCGAAACCAGGCGTCGATCGGCCCACCCAGCAAGCGCGTGCACAGGTAGCCGGACATGAACAGCACCACCAGGCCGGCCTGCTCGGCGGTCAAGGTCTTGAGCCCGAGCAGTGATACCCAGTCGAGCCACTGGCCCAAGGTCAGGGCGAATACCAGCACCAGCGCGACCACCGCCAGGGTAAAGGCCAGCGCGGTCTGCACACTGCGCCGCGCCCCCGGCACATCGCCCTGGCTCGCACGCAGCGTGGCGCTGGTGGCCGACGCCTGGGCCACACCCAGGTCCAGCAGGCTGAGCATCGACGGAATACCGGTGAGCACCAGCCAATCGGCATAGCGCCCGGTGCCCCAGGCGTGCAGGAAGAACGGCACCAGCACCAGTTGCGCCGCCAGCGTCACCAGTTGGGTGTAGCCGTAGCTCAGCACGTTGAGGCGAAACCGTCGCGACAACGAGCGCGGCATTTCAAGCACTTTGCTCATGGTCGTCAGGCCTTGTCGGACTGATAGGCGTAGCTGTAGTAGCCGTAGTCGCCATAGCCGTAGCTGGCGGACCGGCGTTTTTCCACACCATTGAAGATCGCACCCTTGAGCTCGATGCCGTTCTGATGGAAGCGGCGCAGGGTCAACTCGATCTCCTTCGCAGAGTTCACGCCAAAACGGGTGACCATCAGGCTGGTGCCGGCCTGGCGTCCGACAATCGCGGCATCGGTCACCGCCAGCAAGGGCGGCGTGTCGATGATCACCAGGTCATAACGCTCGCTGACTTCGGCCAGCAACGCGGCGAAGTTGGGGTGCATCAGCAGTTCCGATGGGTTGGGCGGGATCTGCCCACGACCGATAAAGTCGAAGCGCTCCACGGCAGTCGGGTGAATCGCTTCCTGCAGATCACAGCGCTTGGCGAGCAGGTCGGACAACCCCGCCTCCACCGCCTTGCCGAGCATCTTGTGCAAGTAGCCCTTGCGCATGTCGGCATCGATCAGCAGCACGCGCTGGCCCGACTGCGCGACAATCGCCGCCAGGTTGGCCGAGACAAACGTCTTGCCCACCTCGGGGCTCGGGCCGGTGATCATCAGGCGGTTGTTCCTGGCCTCGAGCATGGCGAAGTGCAGGCTGGTGCGCAGGCTGCGCATGGCTTCCATCACCAGGTCATGGGGGTGATTGACCGCCAGCAGCGACGGTGCGCCGGAGCGGCCCTTGGCGGCGTTGGTTTCCTCGGCCTTTTGCAACAGGCTGAAGGGGATCGAGGCGTACACCGGCAGGCCGAGTTTCTCGATCTCATCCGGGCTTTCCAGGCCACGGTTGAGCAGGCTGCGCACCAGCACGATGCCCACCGAGAGCATGCCGCCGAGCAGCATCGCCAGCAGCACCACGATGACCTTGCGCGGCGCCACAGGCTTGGCCAGGTTGACGTCGGCACTGTCGATCAAACGCACGTTGCCCACGGTGCCGGCGCGCATTACGTCGAGCTCCTGGGAGCGGTTGAGCAACTGGGTGTAGATCTCGGTGCCCACTTGCACGTCGCGGGTCAGGCTGAGCAATTCCTGCTGGGTCGTGGGCAAGCCTTCGACGCGCTTGGTCATCTGCGCCTGCTTGGCATTGAGTTCCGCCAGCTTGGCGATCAAGGCGCGATAAGCCGGGTGCTGGGGGGTGAACTTGCGGTCCATCTCGGCCTGTTGCAGCTTGAGTTCGGAGATGCCGGTGTCCAGGGCCACCACCTGGTCGAGCACGGCCTTGGCTTCGAGGCTGATGTCGATGGATTTGCTGCGGGTCTGGAAGCGGTTCAAGGCGTTCTCGGCCTTCTCCAGGTCGCGACGCACCTGGGGCAACTGGTCATTGAGGAACGACAGGCTCTGCGCCGCCTCGGCCGAGGTGCGGTCGACGTTCTGCTTCACATACAGGTTGGAGATTTCATTCAGCGTCCGCACCGCCAGGGCCGGGCGCGTGCTCTCCAGGGACAGGCTGATGATGCCCGACTCCTTGCCGCGCTCGATCACGGTGAGCAGATCCTGGTAGTCGGCCACCGCGTCCAGGCGCGGCTTGCGCACGATCTTGAAATGCGCGCCCGGATTGGCCCGCAGCTCCTTGACCAGCACCTCGACGCCGTCGGCGGCAAACGGCACGCCGACGCTTCCTGCGGCGATCTCGACGCCGTCCTCATCAAACAACGTGTAGGCCTGGGCCTCGCCGGCCACCAGTACCAGGGTGGTCCCGAGCAACGCCGTCGGCAGGTTCAAGCGGCTCAGCGCCAGGGCCTCGCCCCCTGCCGACCAGCGGCTGAAACCGAACAGCGGCGGCGCAATATCGCCCTTGTTTTCAGGCGCATAACGCCGCGCGAGGAAGCCACCGATCAACGGAAAATGCTGCGGCGTGACAGTGATGTCCAACGCCAGGGTATCGACGGTCTTGCCAATGATGGTGCGCGACTTGATCAGCTCGATCTCGGTCACCGCCGGCGATTCCTTGCCCAGCAGGCTACTGACGTCGGAGAAACCGAGCATGTCGTTCTTCTTCGGCTCCACCTGGATCAACGCATTCGCCTGGAACACCGGCGCCGCCAGAATCGCGTAGGCGGCACCGATCAGCATGCAGGTGCCGGTGATCCCGGCGATCAGCCATTTGTGATCGATCAGGTTGCCGAGCATGCCGAGCACATCGATCTCGTCACGGTGAGGGCTTTCAGGGGAAGCGTTCTGGGGTGAATACATAAATCGCGTCTTCGTCCTTGCAATCGTTTAAAGAGGGAGCGTCAGCGCGCCAGGCGCTGGGCCCAGGCCTGTGCGGCCTGTTCGATCAAGGCATAGGCCTGCACAAAGGCGGGCTTGCCCTGGCGATAGGGGTCGGTGATCTCGCGATCGTGCTGCCACTTGCCCAACAGGAACACCTTGCCCCGCGCCTCGGGGGCGAGGTCGAGCACGCCGTCGATGTGCCGTTGCTCCATCACCAGGATCAGGTCGGCCTCACTCACGGCTTCAACGCTGAGTTGCCGCGCCTTGTGTGCCCGGGGAACATGTCCATGCTCCTGCAGCACTTGCCCGGCCGTCGGTTCCAGCGGATGGTCACGCAACGCCGCCAAGCCCGCCGAACTCACCGTGATTCCGGAGGACGTCAGTGCGGCCCCCAGCAAGTGTTCCGCCGTGGGACTGCGGCAGATGTTGCCGATGCACACAATCAATATCTTTTTGAACAAGGCAACCTCCCACGCACCGCACACTTATTCTTCGGCAAAAGGGACGACCTTATTTAATGAGTTGCAACTAACGACCGAGTAATTATGACCACAGCCTACAAACCGAGACCATCTATCGCGCAAGACAAAAAATAACAATCCCGGCATTAACCGACTAAAACTAACATTCCGGTATTTTTGTACCGTCCCATAATAAAGTGCGATTTGAATGCACCAGACAGGGGACGGCCATGAACACGTCAAAGTTATTGGTAGAGCGTATTGGCCTATTTCCTTCTTCGGGAAATATTCAAGTGGAAGTGCATGATTCATCCCATGTCGTCGAACGCCTGCAGGTGTTGTATGCCGATAACTCACTGGACAGCGACGCGTCCGGTGCCGGGTTTTCCATGGTGTTCGCCGATTGGCGCTTCAAGTTGCAGGTCAGTGACCCATTGTCGGTGTGCCTGTGCGTGGAAAGTCGCGGCGACAGCCAGTTCATGCAGGTCAAGACGGCCGAACTGCTGGCCAATATCTGCGGCACCGAGGAGCGGCCATGAGCCTGTGGGCGGGCTTGAGACGCGGCTATGCGTTGCGCAGGCTGACGGGGATGTTCGAGGGGTTTGCCGAACCGGTGCAGGGCGCGCAGTACCAGCGCAACACCCGGGTCATCGGCCATTGGCTGGACCTGTTGCGCGGCAGCTCCCCGCAGCAGATCACCCATGCACTGTTCCAGCAGATGAAACGCGCGCAGCGCCGTGGCAATGCGCGGCGCTTCAACGCGCAGACGACCTTGCTGGCGCTGATGGTGGAAAGCAACCTGGCGCTGGACCTGGCGACCTACTCGGCCTTCCGGTGCGCGGTTTCCAGGCGCCAGGCAGGCTCCTGATGGGCCTGATCGGCACCTGAGAGGGTCACTGCGACGCGGTTGAGCAGCCACTCCGCGTTGTACTTGGGCACCAGCCCACAGACCAGCAAAAACACCAGCCCGCCGCCGATGAACACGGGGGATACCTTGATGGGCGCGGCATCAATACGCCACAGGAACACACTGGCCGCTGTCGCACCCAGTGCGGCACCGGCCAGGGCTTCATTCAGCGGATGTATATAAGGCGCGACACAATAAGCACTGAACCCGATACTTATCACTAACCCCGCCAGCGCCGCCGGCCAACGCCAGGCCTGGTTGAACTGGCGGGCCAACAAACTCGTTGCCACCGTGACCATCAAACAGGTGTTCATGGCATGGCCACTTATTACAGCAATATCCAAGTGCTGGAAGGATAAGCCCCAACCTTTAAACAGCAACTTGCTGGCCGCCACGATCGAATAAGTAATACCCAGCGTTATTATCCAGGCCCGCAATGCCCACGGCGTGGAATACCTTAACCAGACAGCAATCACCAGTGCGGCCGGAATCATGACGGTAATGCCGCCATATTGCGCAAGTTCTGCCCGCATCACTGCTTAACCTTCGACGTGCCATTTTCGGCGCTCATCAGACCTCAGGCCCGGCAAAAACACAACGTTATCTAGGGTCAGCAACGCGCTAAAAATGCATTTTACTGATTATAACACCTAAATATGATTCTATATTTTAATAATTAGGTTAGAACCAAACGGCATTTTACAGCGGCTGTCGCGGCCCCTACCGTGGACGAGCATGACCGACCCCCTGCCCGGCGGAGGTATTCACCCCTACTCGACAAGGACAGACCATGAGCATTGAATTCATCGGCTATATCGGCGGTCACCACGCTTCCGAGATCCACCCACGCAGCGGCCCTACCCTGCAACCGGACTACGTGGAAACCGTGGCCCGCGCCCACGAAGACGCCGGCTTCGACCGCGCGCTGGTGGCGTTCCATTCCAACAGCCCGGACAGCACGCTGATCGCCGCCCATGCCGCCAGCGTGACGAAGAAACTGCAGTTCCTGATCGCCCACCGTCCGGGCTTCGCCCAACCGACCCTGGCCGCCCGCCAGTTCGCCACCCTTGATGTGTTCAATGGCGGGCGCACCGCCGTGCATATCATCACCGGCGGCGACGACCGCGAACTGCGCGCCGATGGCAGCCATATCGGCAAGGACGAACGCTATGCGCGCACCGATGAATACCTGAGCGTGGTCCGCCAGGAATGGACCAGCGATCAGCCCTTCGACTTTGCCGGCACCTACTACCAGGTCGAAGGCGCCCACTCCGCGGTGAAGTCGCCGCAGCAGCCGCATATCCCGCTGTACTTTGGCGGATCGTCCAAGGCCGCGATTGAAGTGGCGGGCAAGCATGCCGATGTGTACGCGCTGTGGGGCGAAACCTATGAGCAGGTCCGCGAGATCGTGACCCAGGTGCGCGCCGAAGCGGCCAGGCATGGGCGCACGATTCGCTTCAGCCTATCGCTGCGGCCGATCCTCGCCGCGACCGAAGAACAGGCGTGGGCCCGTGCCGACAGCATCCTGCAACAGGCCACCGAGCTGGCCGAAAAGAATGGCTTTGTGCGGCGTGAACCGCCGAATGAAGGCTCGCGCCGGTTGCTGGCGGCGGCGGCGCAGGGCTCGCGGCTGGACAAGCGTTTGTGGACGGGGATTGCCGGGTTGCTGGGGGCGCAGGGGAATTCCACCTCGTTGGTGGGGACCGCCGAACAGGTGGCAGAGGCATTGGTCGATTATTACGACCTCGGCATCACCACCTTCCTGATCCGTGGGTTTGATCCGCTCAATGATGCGATCGACTATGGCAAGCGGTTGATCCCCCTCACCCGGCAGTTGATTGCTGAACGCGAGCAGGCCAAACAGGTCGCGTGAGCAAGAACACCACAAAACCCATGTGGGAGGGGGCAACCCCTCTCCTACATTTTGATTTTCACCTGGTTCGAAATCAGTTCTTGTAGTCGGTATCAGTCCGCTCCAACTGCCGAATCAGCGCATTCCAATGCCGCGCCACCCCCGGTCCTTCGCCACTGGCAAACACCTTGGCCTGTTGTTCGACTTTCGCCACCACTTCGGCCGGCGGGAAGATCAACTCCGCATTCCCCGCCGCCTGCGCCGCCACCTGGATATTGCACGCGCGCTCCAACTGTTGCAGCTGCGCAAACGCATGTTCAACACTGACGCCGGCGGTCAACAAGCCATGGTTGCGCAGGATCATCACGCTTTTGTCGCCCAGGTCCGCCACCAGCCGCTCGCGTTCGTCCAGGTCGAGGGCCACGCCTTCATACCCGTGGTACGCCACGCGCCCGGAAAAACCAATGGAGTGCTGGGAGATTGGCAGCAGGCCGTCCTTCTGCGCCGACACCGCAATGCCGTCGCGGGTGTGGGTGTGCAGCACCGCCTGCAGGTCATGGCGTGCGCCGTGGATCGCGCTGTGGATCACATAGCCGGCGTAGTTGATGCCCAGGCCGGTAGGGTCATCGACGATAGTGCCGTCGAGGTCGACCTTGACCAGGTTGGATGCGCTGATTTCATCGAACAACAACCCGAAGGCGTTGATCAGGAAATGCTCCTCCGGCCCCGGCACGCGGGCGGAGAAATGGGTATAGATGTGGTCGGTCCACTTGTACAAGGCAGCCAGGCGATAAGCGGCGGCCAGTTTGACGCGCACCTCCCACTCTTGCGGGGTAACGCGCTGGCGAACATTGCTGGTGAGATTGGTGATCGAGGTGACGCTGCTCATGGCAAAACTTCCTGGATGGCCTTAAGGACTTCCAGGCAAGCCTAGGGGATGGCCAAAAATAATAAAAAGCACATTTTAATCTAAGCTAATTATTATTTTTTTTCATATAACCCTTACCAATAATTCAGGGCAAATGTGGTAGATCCCACGACCTCTTCGACGCAGCGCTGTCGCGCAGCAAACTGTGGCGAGCGGGCTTGCCACAAGAATGCGGTCGCCTGAAATTCTTCAGGCAAGACTCAAGACTTCAGGGTGAAATTTTAACCCTCTAAAATCATTCAGTTATTTTAAGTTTGATAAGAGGGGCTTGCCCCCGATGGCCATGAGTATCTCCCGCAACGCTAACACCGATGCGAAGCGAGCCGCCCTTGATCTTGCTTTTGATCTTGATCTTGATCTTGATCTCAGGCGCCCCGTTAACCACGCTGGCCGGAATCCGACAGTGATTTGGGGGGGGTAAACCGGCAGGGATGCCGGTTTAGCCGCCCCGCGCCATGGATGGCGCGTGGCGGCGGCCCCCCAAATCACTGTCGGATTCCGGGCACACCGAGCCTAGGCGAGGTGCCGAGTGGTGGGGCAAGAGCCCTTTGCTTACTTTGGGGCTTTTCCAAAGTGAGCCGCCGTCAGGGCGGAACCCTAAGCCGCCGTTACCGCAGCAACGGATATGTACCCGGTCCAATCCAAAAAAATGGTCGGCCCAGAGGCCGTCATCGGGGGCAAGCCCCCTCCCACAGGGTTACGCGGCGTCGCGGACTTTGTGCAACGACGCCGCCACCCGCTTGCCAAACGCATCCACCGGCCCCTGCAGGTTGCCCAGGAAGTGCGGGTAGATCAGCCACAGGTCCATCACCGGCTTGAAATCCTTGAGCGGCATCACCGCCAGCTGCTCACGGTGCGCACTGCGTTCCAGCAACGGCCGTGGCACCAGGCCCAAGCCCAGGCCGTCGGCCACCAGGCCCAGTTGCAGTTCGGTGCCGAAGGTCTCCAGGTTGACCCGCAGGGCCAGGCCCTGATCGGACAAGGTGCGCTGCAAGCCGGCGCGGAAACCGCAGCCGTCCGGGTTGAGGACCCAGCCGTTCTGGTACACATCGGCCAGCTTGCAGGGTTTCTTCGGCAGTTGGGCCTTGGCGCAGACCACCACCAGTTCCATCTTGCCGATGGACTCGCCGACGATGTTGTCCGGGAAGATCTTGCCTGCCGGGAACAGCGCCGCCGCCGCGTCCAGTTCGCCGCGTTCGATCTTGCCCACCAACTGGCTGCCCCAGCCGGTGGCGACCTGGGCACGCAAGTCGGGGTATTCGCTGCGCAGGTGCTTGAGCGCGTCCAGCAGCACCACGTCGCCGATGGTCTGCGGCACCCCCAGGCGCAGCAGGCCGGTGGGCGGTGCGTCGGTGGCCACCAGCTCGCGCAGGGCATCCATCTCGCGCAGGATCAACCGGCACTGCTCATAGACGCGGGTGCCGATCAATGTCGGCTTGAGGGGCTTGGTGTTGCGGTCGAACAGCTCCACGCCCAGCGCCTGCTCGAAGTTCTGCACGCGGCGGGTAATGGCCGGCTGGGTCAATTGCAAAGACTCGGCGGCATGGCTGATGGACTGGCAACGAATCACTTCGACAAAGGCATCGATATCGTCAATTTTCATTTGGGCCGCACATAGAGAACAGTCATTAAGATGTGTGTGAAGCATAGTTGCAGGAACGTGGCGTGAATAGCCCGTGCTGCAATCGATAACGTCTAACGCTATTCAGACCGGTTCTAAATTACCTTCAGCTATAAGCTAATCATTAAAAAATAGCATATTAACTATAAACATTATGCTTAGATAACCCCATCCCTGCGACCACACGATGGAAGTGCCATGACCCAGGCCCGACACCCCGAGAGACTCAGAGCCTTCATAGGCGCCCTGGCGGAATTGATCGACGGCAATCCACGGGAAGGCGACCTGTTACACCGTGGCGGCAAGCTGCTGGCGCAATTGGTCAGCCATGACGACTGGCTCCCCGATGAATTTGCCCAACCCGACCCCGAGCGCTACCAGCAGTTCCTGCTGCATGCCGATTCGCGCCAGCGTTTCAGCATCGTCAGCTTTGTCTGGGGGCCGGGGCAAAGCACGCCGATCCACGACCATCGGGTGTGGGGGCTGATCGGCATGCTGCGCGGCGCAGAGTTCTCCCAAGGCTTCCAACGCGCACCCGACGGCAGCCTGGTCGCCGAAGGCCAGCCGATTCAACTGGTGCCGGGCCAGGTCGAAGCGGTGTCTCCCAAGGTCGGCGACATCCACCAGGTGAGCAATGCCCACAGCGACCAGGTGTCGATCAGCATTCATGTGTACGGCGCCAATATCGGCGCGGTGCGCCGTGCGGTGTACCAGCCCGACGGCAGCGAGAAACTGTTTATCTCCGGTTATTCCAACGCCTTCCTCCCGAATATCTGGGATTTGTCCAAAGAAAAGAGCCCTGCCCTATGACCACCGTATCGACCCGTAGCTTTGCCCGGATTCGCCAGGCACTGTTGGACCGTGAAGAAGTCGCCCTGGTGGACGTGCGCGAAGAAGCGCCGTTTGCCGAATCCCACCCGCTGTTCGCGGCGAATATCCCGCTGTCCAAGCTGGAACTGGAGGTGTATTCGCGCATTCCACGCCGCGATACCCAGGTCACCGTCTACGACAACGGTGAAGGCCTGGCCGCCCGTGCCGCCGAACGCCTGGTTGCGCTGGGCTACACCCAGGTCAGCCTGCTGGAAGGTGGCCTGGACGGTTGGCGCCGGGCCGGTGGCGAGCTGTTTATCGATGTGAACGTGCCGAGCAAGGCCTTTGGCGAGCTGGTGGAAAGCGAGCGCCACACGCCGTCCCTCGCCGCTGAAGAAGTGCAGGCGCTGCTCGACAGCCAGGCCGATGTGGTGGTGCTCGACGCCCGCCGTTTCGACGAATACCAAACCATGAGCATCCCCACCGGCATCAGCGTGCCCGGTGCCGAGTTGGTGTTGCGCGCGCGCGAACTGGCGCCCGACCCGGCCACCCGCATCATCGTCAACTGCGCCGGGCGTACCCGCAGCATTATCGGTACCCAGTCGCTGATCAATGCCGGCGTGGCCAACCCGGTGTCTGCGCTGCGCAACGGCACCATCGGCTGGACCCTCGCCGGGCAGACACTCGCCCACGGCCAGTCGCGGCGCTTTGCCCCGACCTCGGAAGAACATCGCCAGATCGCCGCCGTCGATGCCCGCCGCGTCGCCGACAAGGCCCGGGTCGGTCGTGCCACCCTGGCCGACCTGCAAGCCTGGCAGCAAGACGCTGCGCGCACCACCTACCTGTTCGATGTGCGCACCCCGGAAGAATTCGAAGCCGGCCACCTGCCCGGCGCACGCTCCACACCGGGCGGCCAGCTGGTACAGGAAACCGACCATGTCGCCAGCGTGCGCGGGGCACGCCTGGTACTGGCGGACGACGATGGCGTGCGGGCGAATATGTCCGCGTCCTGGCTGGCCCAACTGGGCTGGGAGGTGCATGTGCTGGATGACCTGCAGGCAGCGCATTTCAGCGCGAAAGGCGCCTGGGTCGCCCCGGTGCCCGCGCCGCCCCAGGCCGAACTGATCAGCCCGCATACCCTCGCCGAATGGCTCGCCCATGGCGACACCGTGGTGCTGGACTTCACCGCCAGCGCCAACTACGTCAAGCGCCATATCCCCGGCGCCTGGTGGGCGTTGCGTGCGCAACTGCCCGAGGCCCTGGCCAAGGTACCCGCCGCCCAGCGTTATGTGCTGACCTGCGGCAGCAGCCAACTGGCGCGCCTGGCGGTGGCCGAAGTCGAAGCGATCACCGGCAAACAAGTGTTCCTGCTGCAAGACGGCACCGCCGCCTGGATCAACGCGCAACTGCCACTGGAAGAAGGCGAAACCCACTTGGCCTCGCCGCGTATCGACCGCTACCGCCGGCCGTACGAAGGCACCGACAACCCCAGGGAAGCCATGCAGGCTTATCTGGATTGGGAGTTCGGTCTGGTGGAGCAACTGGCCCGCGATGGGACCCATGGGTTTTACGTCATTTGACCCCAGGCACGCCTGCCCCCATTGCGGGAGCAGGCGCTACCCCAGGCTGATGGGGCGGGGGTACTGCGTTACTTTCTTTCTTCTGTGTCGGTGCAAGAAACCGTCCCCGAGCTACCGCTCAACTGAGACTGCATGGCGTGGACACCCGCCTCCATTTGCGAGGCCACGCTGAACTGGGCGCCGAGCAACAGGCTGAACATGACGCATGTGGTTGCCAATAATTTGAACATGACGAATCCTCACTGGTTCGCTGAGAGGGTAAAAATACCCCCATCGTTTACTCACAGCTGACTTGGCTGCGTACTGTCATTTTCTGCCCGGCGCAACGCCTGGACACCTGTGAAGAATGACAGTGGCCTAGACAACTTCGCACTATGCAAACCTGCGCTGAGAGCGATTGGCACCGTCCCTTTGGAAACCCAGGCACCCCAGCCGCAATTACGCACCTTAAAAATACATAAAACGCATATTAGACAACAAATTATCTTAATATTTTTCATAATTAACATATAACCAAAAAGACTTTCACAGCAGGTTTTTATGGGCATAACGTGAACTCCTCACCGACCCCTTCTCCAGGCGGAGGTAGCCGAACCCTTTTTCGATCTGCCTGGAGCCTGCATCCCATGGTCTTTTTCACTCCGTTCAAACGCCTGCTCCTGGGCACCGCCCTGGCCCTTGGCCTGGCCACCGGCGCCCACGCCGCCGACCTGCAACCGCTGCGGGTGGCCAATCAGAAATCGACAATCAAGACGCTGCTGGAAGTCTCCGGCGAAACGAAAAACGTGCCCTATGAAATCCAGTGGTCGGAATTCCCGTCCGCCTCGCCCCTGGGCGAAGCCTTGAATGCCGGTGCCGTGGATATCGGTGCCCTGGGCGATGCGCCCTACGTGTTTGCCCTTGGCGCCGGCGCTTCGCTCAAGGTGGTCAGCATCATTCACGCCGAAGGGCGTAACACCACCGCCCTGCTGGTGGCCAAGGATTCGCCGATCAAGACGGTGGCCGACCTCAAGGGCAAGAAAATCGTCACCGGCCGCGGCTCCATCGGCCACTACCTGGCGATCAAGGCCCTGGCCACGGCCGGCCTGACCACTAAGGATGTGCAGTTCATTTTCCTGCTGCCCAGCGAGTCGCGCCTGGTGCTGGATAACGGCACCGTCGACGCCTGGTCGACCTGGGACCCCTACACCACCGTGGTCACCTCACAAAGCCAGGCGCGGATCCTGGCCAGCGGCAACACGCTGTTGAGCAACCACCTGTACCTCGCCGCCACCGGCCAGGCCATCGCCGACAAGCGCACGCAGCTGGACGACTTTGTCGCCCGCGTCGACCGCGCCTACGCCTGGGCCAATACCCACCCCGACGAGTACGCCGCCGCCCAGGCCAAAATCACCGGGCTGCCGCTGGCCGTGCATCTGGCCGTGGCCAAGGAAACCCGCCTGAGCCCGGTGCTGATTGACGACAGCGTGATCAGTGGCCTGCAGGCCACCGCCGACACCTACCAGCAAGAAGGCCTGCTGCCCCGGCACATCGACGTGTCCCAGGGCTTCGACACGAGCTTTAACGCCAAGCGCGCCCCCAACAACCAAGCATCACGCTGAAGGAGCAGAACATGAGCACGCCACATCCATTGAAACCCCGCCATTTGAAACTGGGCGCCATGGTCCACGGTGTCGGCCACGGTTGGGGCGAATGGCGCCATCCCCAGGCGCAACCGAATGCCAGTACGAATTTCGGCTTCTACAAGCAGCAGACCGAACTCGCCGAAGCGGCCAAGTTCGACTTCGTGTTCATCGCCGACAGCCTGCACATTCACGCCAAGTCCAGCCCGCATTACCTCAACCGCTTCGAGCCGCTGACCATCCTCTCGGCCCTGGCCGCGTTGACCACGCATATCGGCCTGGTGGCCACCGTGACCGTCAGCTACACCGAGCCCTACCAGGTGGCGCGCCAGTTCGCGTCCCTGGACCATATCAGCGGCGGTCGCGCCGGCTGGAACGTGGTGACCTCGTGGCTCAGCGGCACCGCCGACAACTTCGGCAAGGCCGAGCACCCACCCCATGCCGTGCGCTACCGCATCGCCAAGGAACACCTGAACACGGTCAAGGGCCTGTGGGACTCCTGGGAAGACGACGCCTTTGCCTACAACAAGCAAAGCGGTGAATTCTTTACCCCGGGCAAGCTGCATGCGCTGAACCACAAAGGCGAGTTTTTCTCGGTCAAAGGCCCGCTGAACATTGCGCGCTCGCGCCAGGGCCAGCCGGTGATTTTCCAGGCGGGCACCTCCGAAGACGGGCGTAACTTTGCGGCGCAGAACGCTGAAGCCATCTTCGTGCATGTGGAAAGCATCGAAGAAGGCCTGGCTTATACCCAGGACCTCAAACGCCGCGCCAAAGGCTTTGGCCGCGACGCCGACAGCCTGTCGATCCTGCCGGGCATCCGCCCGATTGTCGGCCGCAACGAGGCCGAAGTGGAAAGTCGCTACCAGCAGGCCGTGGAGCTGGTCACCGTGGAAGATGCCATCGTCGCCCTCGGTCGCCCGTTCAACGACCATGACTTCAGCCAGTACCCGCTGGACGCGCCCTTCCCGGAGCTCGGCGACCTGGGCGCCAACAGCCAGAAAGGCGGCTCCGACCGCATCAAGCAACTGGCCAGGGACGAAGGCCTGACCCTGCGCGAAGTGGCGCTGCGCTTCTCGCGGCCCAAGCGTGATTTTGTCGGCACCCCGGAGCAAGTCGCCGACGCGATCCAGACCTGGTTCGAACGCGGTGCCAGCGATGGTTTCATCATCAACTCGGTGCTGCCGGACGGCTTGCAGTACTTCACCGAACTGGTGGTGCCGGTGCTGCAACAGCGTGGCCTGTTCCGTAGCGAATACACGGGGCACACCCTGCGCGACAACCTTGGCCTGGACGTGCCGGCCAACCGTTACAGCGTCACTGCCGAGGTCGAAACGCAACAGGAGGCGCTGGCATGAGCGAATCCCTCAACCGTCAGTTGGCGGCGCTGCACGCCGAGCGTGTAGCCACCTGGGCGCCGGCGGCGTTGCAGGTCAATATCGACCAGCGCCAGCGCCTGGTGAATGAAGCACGGGTAGACGACTATGTGCAGCTCGGCGATGAACTGGCCCCCTTCACCCTGCTCACTGTGGAAGGCGGCGAACTGACCCGCGAACGGCTGCTGGCCGACGGCCCGGCGGTGCTGATCTTCTTCCGGTTTGCCGGCTGCCCGGCGTGCAATATCGCCCTGCCCTATTACGAACGCCAACTCTACCCACGCCTGCGAGAACTGGGCGTGCCCCTGGTCGCGGTGAGCCCGCAAGTGCCTGAACGCCTGGTTGAGATCAAGAGCCGCCACGCCCTGCAATTGCGGGTGGCCAGCGACCCGGACAACCAACTCGGTCGCCGCCTGGGCATCCTCTACAGCTTCGACGAAGCCTCTCGCAATGCAGCCCTGGCCAAGGGCAATCACATCGGTGAAACCACCGGTACGGGAACCTGGGAGTTGCCGCAACCGACCGTGGTGGTGATTGCCCAGGACGGCACGGTGGCGTTCGTGGACGTCAGCCCGGACTGGCTGGTGCGTACCGAAGCCGAGCCGGTGGTGCAGGTGGTGGAGCGCTTGCTGGGCCAACAGCCTGTACGCATCGCCATCTAGGCCCAGCGCCCCTCCCACATTTTGACCGAGTACATTCTCATGACCCAACCGTCTCTACGCTCCGTGGAGGTCGCCAACTTCGAGGCCCTGCTCGAACGCCTCAGCACCGAGCTGGCCGGCACCGCGCACCTGTATGACGAGAGCGGCGCCTTCCCCCATGCCAACTTCCAGCGGCTGCACGACCATGGCCTGGTCGCCCTCACCGTGCCCAAGGCCCTCGGCGGCGGTGGTGCCAGCCTGCCCCAGGCGCGCAAGGCGATCAGTGCGATTGCCAAGGGCGAACCGTCCACCGCACTGATCCTGGTGATGCAATACCTGCAACACACGCGCCTGCAAGACAGCAAGACCTGGCCGCCCCACCTGCGTACCCGAGTGGCCGAGGACGCGGTGCGCGAAGGTGCATTGATCAATGCCCTGCGCGTCGAACCCGACCTCGGCACCCCGGCCCGTGGCGGGCTGCCGGCGACGACTGCCGTGCGCACTGCCGAGGGCTGGCGCATCAGCGGGCGCAAGATCTACTCCACCGGCAGCCATGGCCTGAGCTGGTTCAGCGTATGGGCGCGCAGCGATGACGCCGACCCGCTGGTGGGCGCCTGGCTGGTGCCCAAGGACAGCCCCGGCGTAAGCATCATCGACACCTGGGACCACCTCGGCATGCGCGCCACCTGCAGCCATGAAGTGGTGCTCGACAATGTGCTGGTGCCACTGGACCACGCCGTCAGCGTCAGCCCCTGGAGCGCGCCGCAACCGGAACTGGATGCCGAGGGTTTCCTGTGGATGTCGGTGCTGCTGTCCTCGGTGTATGACGCCGTGGCCCAGGCCGCGCGGGACTGGCTGGTGAACTGGCTGGAAGAGCGCCAGCCATCCAATCTCGGCGCGGCGCTGTCGACACTGCCGCGTTTCCAGGAAACCGTCGGCCATATCGACACCCTGCTGTTCGCCAACCGCAGCCTGCTCGACGCCGCCGCCGACGGCCACACCCCGGCCGCCAACGCCGCGCAGTTGAAGTACCTGGTCACCCACAACGCTATTCGCGCGGTGGAGCTGGCCATCGAGGCCTCCGGCAACCCCGGTCTGTCACGTCATAGCCCGCTGCAACGCCACTACCGCGATGTGCTGTGCAGTCGTGTGCATACCCCGCAGAACGATGCGGTGCTGCAGGGCGTGGGTAAAGCCGTGTTCGCCCAACGCCAGAAGGAACGCACATGACCCAGGTGATTATCGCCAGCCAGTTGGACGAAGACTACAACGACGTGATCCGCGCGCGCCTCACTGCGATCCACCCCGGAGCCCAGGTGATCGGCGTGCCGGCAGGCGTGCCAAGCGACCTGCCGCCCCAGGCGAATATCCTGCTGCTGCGCCCGATCAACGTGCGCGGCTACACCGCACCGGACACCCCGCCACCGGGCTGGCCCTACGGCGCGCAATGGGTGCATTTGGTATCGTCCGGCATCGACTTCTACCCGCAATGGCTGTTCAACGGCCCGCCGGTGACCACCTCCCGAGGCAGCGCCGCCGACAACCTGGCCGAGTTCGCCCTGGCAGCGATCTTTGCCGCCTCCAAGCATTTGCCGGACATCTGGGTGAAGGACTCGCAATGGAACTTCACCGCCCTGCGCCCCCTCAAGGGCACCACCCTGGGTATCCTTGGCTTTGGCGCGATTGGTGAAAGCCTGGCACAAAAAGCCCTGGGCCTGGGCATCAAGGTGGTCGCGCTGCGTCAGAGCCAGGCACCGCTCGGCGCCGGCGTGGACGCCGCCCAGGACATCCACGACCTGTTCGCCCGCGCCGACCACCTGGTGGTGGCAGCGCCACTGACCGACGCCACGCGGCATATCATCAACCGCGATGTGCTGGGCAGCGCCAGGCCGGGCCTGCACCTGATCAACATCGCCCGTGGGGGCCTGCTCGATCAGGAGGCGTTGCTGGAGGCCCTGGATAACGGCCAGATCGGCCTGGCATCGCTCGACGTGACCGAGCCGGAGCCCTTGCCGGACGGGCACCCGCTGTACAGCCACCCACGGGTACGGTTGTCGCCGCACACGTCAGCGATTTCGACCAATAGCCGCAACGAGATTGCCGATACGTTCTTGGCGAATCTGGAGCGCTACGTTTCAGGGGTTGAACTGGCGAATCTGGCTAACGCCTGACGCTGTTCAAAAATGTCGGAGGGGCGGTGCGACGATTCGACTTGCTCCCGTGGCGGCCTTCGGGCCGACCATGTCGTTGGAGTTGAGCGAGTACATATCCGTTGCTGCGGTAACGGCGGCTTAGGGTTCCGCCCTTACGGCGGGTCACTTTGGAAAAGCCCCAAAGTAACCAAAGGGCTCTTGCCCCAACACTCGGCACCTCGCCTAGGCTCGGTGTGCCCGAACGAAGGCTTGAATCCGTGGGCCGCCGTCATGGGCCATCCTTGGCCCAGGACGGCTAACCCGGCGTCCTGCCGGGTTACCCACGGATTCAAGCCTGCGTTCGGCCAGCGTGTTTGACGGGGCGCCTAGGATCAAAAGCAGAGCAAAAGCAGAGCAAAAGCAGGCTGAGGTCTGCCTGCTGGATGGAGATCCAAATGTGGGAGGGGGCTTGCCCCCGATGAGGGTGGGTCAGTGATACTTGGGTTGACTGACTCACCGCTATCGGGGGCAAGCCCCCTCCCACATTT